>NZ_WBXN01000004.1:4889555-5555240 GCF_008973465.1 Streptomyces sp. SS1-1
GGTGAGTGAGACTGGTGCAACCGTAGACGGTATGAGGAAACGAGGTCGGATGATGCGTACGCGTCCGCTGAAGGTGGCGCTGCTGGGCTGTGGAGTGGTCGGCTCAGAGGTGGCGCGCATCATGACGACGCACGCCGACGACCTCGCCGCCCGCATCGGCGCCCCGGTGGAGCTCGCGGGCGTGGCCGTACGGCGTCCCGCCAAGGTCCGTGAGGGCATCGACCCCGCGCTGGTCACCACCGATGCCACCGCCCTCGTCAAACGCGGCGACATCGACGTCGTCGTCGAGGTCATCGGGGGCATCGAGCCCGCCCGGACGCTCATCACCACCGCCTTCGAGCACGGCGCCTCCGTCGTCTCCGCCAACAAGGCGCTCCTCGCCCAGGACGGCGCCGCCCTGCACGCCGCCGCCGAGAAGCACGGCAAGGACCTCTACTACGAGGCCGCCGTCGCCGGCGCCATCCCGCTGATCCGCCCGCTGCGCGAGTCCCTCGCCGGCGACAAGGTCAACCGGGTGCTCGGGATCGTCAACGGGACGACGAACTTCATCCTCGACAAGATGGACTCGACGGGGGCCGGGTACCAGGAGGCCCTCGACGAGGCCACCGCCCTGGGGTACGCGGAGGCCGACCCGACCGCCGACGTCGAGGGGTTCGACGCGGCCGCCAAGGCGGCCATCCTCGCCGGCATCGCCTTCCACACGCGCGTGCGTCTCGACGACGTCTACCGCGAGGGCATGACCGAGGTGACCGCGGCCGACTTCGCCTCCGCCAAGGAGATGGGCTGCACCATCAAGCTGCTCGCCATCTGCGAGCGGGCCGCGGACGGCGGGTCCGTCACCGCGCGCGTGCACCCCGCGATGATCCCGCTGACCCATCCGCTGGCCTCCGTGCGCGGCGCGTACAACGCGGTGTTCGTGGAGTCCGACGCCAGCGGCCAGCTGATGTTCTACGGCCCCGGCGCGGGCGGCTCCCCGACCGCGTCCGCCGTGCTCGGCGACCTCGTCGCCGTCTGCCGCAACCGGCTCAACGGCGCGACCGGTCCCGGCGAATCCGCGTACGCGGCCCTTCCCGTCTCCGGGATGGGCGAGGTCGTCACGCGGTACCACATCAGCCTTGACGTGGCGGACAAGCCGGGCGTTCTCGCCCAGGTCGCGACCGTGTTCGCGGAGCACGGCGTGTCCATCGACACCGTCCGCCAGCAGGGCAAGGACGGCGAGGCCTCCCTCGTCGTCGTCACCCACCGTGCGTCCGACGCGGCCCTCGTCGGGACCGTCGAGGCGTTGCGCAAGCTCGACACCGTGCGGGGTGTCGCCAGCATCATGCGGGTTGAAGGAGAGTAACCAGCAATGACCCACCAGTGGCGCGGAATCATCGAGGAGTACCGGGACCGGCTGCCCGTCTCCGACACCACGCCGGTCGTGACGCTCCGTGAGGGCGGCACGCCGCTCGTGCCCGCGCAGGTGCTCTCCGAGCGCACGGGCTGCGAGGTCCACCTCAAGGTGGAGGGCGCGAACCCGACCGGGTCCTTCAAGGACCGCGGCATGACCATGGCCATCACGCGGGCCAAGGAGGAGGGCGCCAAGGCGGTCATCTGCGCCTCCACCGGCAACACCTCCGCCTCGGCCGCCGCCTACGCGGTGCGCGCCGGCATGGTGTCCGCCGTGCTCGTGCCGCAGGGCAAGATCGCGCTCGGCAAGATGGGCCAGGCCCTCGTGCACGGAGCGAAGATCCTCCAGGTCGACGGCAACTTCGACGACTGCCTCACGCTCGCGCGCGACCTCAGCGACAACTACCCGGTCTCGCTGGTGAATTCGGTGAACCCGGTGCGGATCGAGGGGCAGAAGACGGCCGCCTTCGAGATCGTGGACATGCTGGGTGACGCTCCCGACATCCACGTCCTGCCGGTGGGCAACGCGGGCAACATCACGGCCTACTGGAAGGGGTACAAGGAGTACGCCGCCGACGGCCCGTCCACCCGCACCCCCCGCATGTGGGGCTTCCAGGCGTCCGGCTCCGCGCCCATCGTGCGCGGCGAGGTCGTCAAGGACCCCTCGACCATCGCCACCGCCATCCGCATCGGCAACCCGGCCTCCTGGCAGTACGCCCTCGACGCGCGCGACGAGTCGGGCGGCTTCATCGACGAGGTGACGGACCGTGAGATCCTGCGCGCCTACCGGCTGTTGGCCGCGCAGGAGGGTGTCTTCGTGGAGCCCGCGTCCGCCGCGTCGGTCGCCGGTCTGCTGAAGGCGGCCGAGCAGGGCAAGGTCGACCCGGGCCAGCGGATCGTCTGCACAGTCACCGGCAACGGCCTGAAGGACCCCGACTGGGCCGTCGCCGGCGCCCCGCAGCCGGTCACCGTCCCGGTCGACGCGGCCACGGCGGCCGAGCGGCTCGGCCTGGCGTAGGCGCCGCCGGACGGGTGTGGGGCGTCACCGCCGGAGCAGCGGCGCCCCACTCCGTCGCAGGGTTTCGCGTGGCGCTTCAGGAAGCGCCCACCTGGGGAAGTTCCTGGGTAGGGGGTGCACAGGGGGCATACGACACGCATCGTGCGCCTCCCGTGCGCCCTATGTCGCCACAGAACCTGTCTTCGATAGGCTGTACTGAACCCGCCCGCCGCATATGCCTCCGCAGGGGCGCGGTGCCGCGCCGTCTCCGCGGCCCGGACGCGGCCCCTGGGTTCTCGTACGGCATCGAAGTGTCTTCGACAATCACGCAGCTCAAGGAGAGTCATCGAGCGATGGCCGGTCCAGCGTTCCGCGCCGCCGCCGTCCGGGTGCGCGTCCCCGCCACCAGCGCCAATCTCGGCCCGGGCTTCGACGCCCTCGGCCTGTCGCTGGGGCTCTACGACGACGTCGTCGTCCGGGTGGCCGACTCCGGGCTGCACATCGACATCGCGGGCGAGGGCAGCGAGACACTGCCCCGCGACGAGAAGCACCTGCTCGTACGGTCCCTGCGCACCGCCTTCGACCTGCTGGGCGGCCAGCCGCGCGGCCTCGAGATCGTCTGCGCCAACCGCATCCCGCACGGCCGCGGCCTCGGCTCCTCCTCCGCCGCCATCTGCGCCGGCATCGTCGCCGCCCGGGCGGTGACCATAGGCGGCGAGACCAGGCTCGACGACGACGCCCTGCTGGAGCTCGCCACCGAGATCGAGGGCCACCCCGACAACGTCGCCGCCTGTCTGCTCGGCGGGTTCACCCTCTCCTGGATGGAGGCCGGCGCCGCCCGCGCCATCAGGATGGATCCCGCCGATTCCATCGTTCCGGTGGTTTTCGTCCCCGGGAAGCCGGTCCTCACCGAGACCGCGCGCGGACTGCTCCCGCGCACCGTCCCGCACGTCGACGCCGCCGCAAACGCGGGCCGTGCCGCCCTGCTCGTCGAGGCCCTGACCCGGCGCCCCGAGCTGCTGCTGCCCGCCACCGAGGACCGCCTCCACCAGGAGTACCGCGCGCCCGCCATGCCGGAGAGCGCCGCGCTGGTGGAGCGGCTGCGGGCCGACGGGGTGCCCGCGGTGATCTCGGGCGCCGGCCCGACCGTGCTCGCGCTGGCCGACGAGGCCAGTGCCGACAAGGTCGCCCATCTGGCAGGCGAGGGGTGGGCCGCGAACCGGCTCGACCTCGACGCTCAAGGCGCGTGCGTACTGCCGCTCGCGCCGTCCGGTGACATCTGAACCGTGCGGTTGCCGGATTTCGAGAGGGGGAATGTTTGTTGGATCCGGTAGTGTTAACCTCAAGTCTGCACCCGACCCCACCATGGCGAGGTGCTTCGTGTCCCCGTCCGGGACAGACATTCTTCCGGGAGCCTCCCAAGTCGCACTGTGTTCCGTACGACGTATGCGGGCAGTACCTCGTACACGAGCGCTGAGCGACTCGCCGGGCACGCTCCGGAACCGGCGCGACCGAGCCGCGTGACACCGACATCCAGTGCCACGGCTCAGGGAACCGCCATCTCCAGATATTCCTCCGCCGCCTTTGGCGGACCACCGCCCCGGCCCGGTCCACACACCAAGGACCTAGGCCGGACAGCACAACCGGTCGCCGAGCCAGACAGGCCGACGTCCGCTCCAGGGAAGGACCCTTCGTGAGCGACACCACCGATCTGATGGGCGCACGTGTCGAGGAGACCGCTGCCGCGCCCGCCACGGACGCCTCCGCGCCTGCCAGCGGTGCCGGCTCCCGGCGGCGCCGCGGTACCGGCCTCGAGGGCATGGTGCTGGCCGAGCTGCAGCAGGTCGCCTCCGGCCTCGGCATCAGGGGCACCGCGCGGATGCGCAAGAGCCAGCTGATCGAGGTCATCAAGGAGGCGCAGGCTGGGGGTACCCCCTCTGGGGGAGGAGGTGCCGCGGCTCCGAAGGCCGACGCCGCCACCGAGACCAAGCCCAAGCGCCGTGCCACGTCCAAGGCGCGCACCGGCGAGGACGCCGACAAGAAGGCGAAGGCGGAGGCCCCCGCCGAACAGGCGGCGGCCCAGCAGCAGATCGAGATCCCCGGCCAGCCGGCCGGCGGCCCCTCCCGCGGCAACGCGGAGCGCGGCGCCGACGGTGAGCGCGGGGGAGACGACGCGCCGGGCGAGCGCCGCCGCCGTCGCGCGACCGCCGAGGCCGGAGCGCCCGAGACGGTCGCCGCCGAGGCGAAGAACGAGCCGAAGGCCGAGACGCCCGCGCAGTCGCAGGGCCAGCAGGGCAACGACGCCAAGGGCGACGCCGGTGAGGGCGGCGAGGGCCGCCGCCGTGACCGCCGTGACCGCGACCGTGGCCGTGACCGTGACCGCGGGGACCGCCGCAAGGGCGACGACCAGCAGGGCGGCGGCCGTCAGGACCGTCAGCAGGGCCAGCAGCAGGGCGGCGGCCGTCAGGACCGCCAGCGTGACAACGGCCCGCAGGACGACGACGACTTCGAGGGCGGCCGGCGTGGCCGTCGCGGCCGCTACCGCGACCGCCGTGGGCGTCGTGGCCGCGACGACGTGCAGGAGCCGCAGATCGCCGAGGACGACGTCCTGATCCCCGTCGCGGGCATCCTCGACATCCTCGACAACTACGCGTTCATCCGCACCTCCGGCTACCTGCCGGGCCCGAACGACGTGTACGTCTCTCTCGCCCAGGTCCGCAAGAACGGCCTGCGCAAGGGCGACCACATCACCGGTGCCGTCCGTCAGCCCAAGGAGGGCGAGCGCCGCGAGAAGTTCAACGCGCTGGTCCGCCTCGACTCCGTCAACGGCATGGCGCCCGAACACGGCCGCGGCCGCCCGGAGTTCAACAAGCTGACCCCGCTGTACCCGCAGGACCGGCTCCGTCTGGAGACCGACCCGGGCGTGCTGACCACGCGGATCATCGACCTCGTGTCGCCGATCGGCAAGGGCCAGCGCGGTCTGATCGTGGCCCCGCCGAAGACCGGCAAGACCATGATCATGCAGGCGATCGCCAACGCGATCACCCACAACAACCCCGAGTGCCACCTGATGGTCGTCCTCGTCGACGAGCGTCCGGAAGAGGTCACCGACATGCAGCGGTCGGTGAAGGGCGAGGTCATCTCCTCGACCTTCGACCGCCCCGCCGAGGACCACACCACGGTCGCCGAGCTCGCCATCGAGCGCGCCAAGCGCCTGGTGGAGCTGGGTCACGACGTCGTCGTGCTGCTCGACTCGATCACGCGTCTGGGCCGTGCGTACAACCTCGCCGCCCCGGCCTCCGGCCGCATCCTGTCCGGTGGTGTCGACTCGACCGCCCTGTACCCGCCGAAGCGCTTCTTCGGCGCGGCCCGCAACATCGAGGACGGCGGTTCGCTGACCATCCTCGCCACCGCGCTGGTGGACACCGGGTCCCGCATGGACGAGGTGATCTTCGAGGAGTTCAAGGGCACCGGCAACATGGAGCTCAAGCTCGACCGGAAGCTCGCCGACAAGCGCATCTTCCCCGCGGTGGACGTCGACGCGTCCGGCACCCGTAAGGAAGAGATCCTGCTCGGCAACGAGGAGCTGGCGGTCGTCTGGAAGCTGCGCCGCGTCCTGCACGCACTGGACCAGCAGCAGGCCATCGAGCTGCTCCTCGACAAGATGAAGCAGACCAAGTCGAACGTCGAGTTCCTGATGCAGATCCAGAAGACGACGCCGACCCCCGGCAACGGCGACTGAGCCGTACGCGTCTCACAAGGCCGCCCCACGTCACGCGAGTGACGTGGGGCGGCCTTGTGGCGCTGAAAGGGACGGGTGCCACAGGCGCCCCTTCCTACTCTTGTGTCCTGGGGGGACCTTCTTGACCACCACCCAATCCGGCAGCGGTCGTCACAGACGCCGGATCCGCTTCGGGCTGCCCGTCGCCGCCGCCGGTGTCGCCGCGGCCGTCGCCGCCGCGCTGCTCACGTCCACCGCGGGAGCCGCCACGGCCGCGCCGCAGCCCACCGTGAAGCCCGCCACGGCCTCGGTGCCGTCGGCCGAGCTGGAGCGCCGTGTGACCGGCGCGCTCGCCGGCGACGACAAAGCGGGCGAGCCGGCGAAGAAGTCGTCGTACGCCGCGCGCACCGACGACTCCACCGTGAACCCCATGGTGATCGGCGGCACCACGACCAGCATCACCACGGCGCCCTGGATGGCGCAGCTCTGGTACTACGACGACCGGGGCACCGCCACCGACTCCGACGACCTGGGCTTCTTCTGCGGCGGTGCCGTCGTCGCGCCGACGAAGATCCTCACCGCCGCGCACTGCGTCAAGGGCTACGACTGGTACAACTACGGCGCCATCGTCACCGGCACCAACCAGCTGCCCACCTCCGACGGCTCCGGCGGCAGCGACCTGCACGGCGGCACCGTCTCGCTGCCGTACCGGCAGTGGTACCACCCGTCGTACAGCGCGACGAAGATCGACAACGACATCGCCGTCATCACGCTGGGCAGCAAGGTCAAGGCGACGCCGATCCGCATGACGACGTCCGGCGACACCGCCTCGTACGCCTCCGGCACCAGCGCCAAGGTCTACGGCTGGGGCCGCACCAGCTCCACCAGCGAGGACATCTCGCAGTCGCTGCAGTCGGCCACGCTGCCCGTGCAGTCCGACAGCACCTGCGCCCGCTACTTCGGCGCGGACTTCGTCAAGGGCCACATGGTGTGCGCGGGCAACCCGGCCACCGGCAGCGACACCGGCACCGTCTCCGCCTGCAACGGCGACTCCGGCGGGCCGCTCGTGGTGAAGGGCCGTATCGTCGGCGTCGTCTCCTGGGGCGTGGAGAACTGCGTCGCCAAGGGCGCCTACAGCGTCTTCTCGAAGGTCAGCACCTACGTCGGCGCCGCCTACCCGCGGGTCGAGGACACCAACATCAGCGGTGACCACAAGGCCGACCTGTGGGTGCGCAAGTCCTCCACGAAGACCGGCTACTCCAAGGATTCCAAGGGGAGCTCGTTCGCGGCCCGCGAGTCCTGGGGCAACTGGAACGGCGTGAACGTCGTCCTGCAGACCGACCTCGACCGCGACGGCTACCAGGACCTGGTGTACCGCCGCAGCAGCGACGGCGACGTCTTCTGGACGCACTACGTGGAGTCCAGCCAGAGCTGGTCCACCAAGAAGATCGCGGACAACTGGAAGAGCCGTACCCGGATCGTCACCCCCGGTGACGTCACCGGGGACTACCTGCCCGACCTGATCTCGGTCGACTCGGGCGGCACGCTGTACGTCTACCCGGGCAAGGGGAACGGCACCTTCGGCTCCCGCTTCTCCGTCCGCACCGGCTGGAACCAGTACAACTCCGTGCGCGGCCACGGCGACTTCACCGGCGACGGCAAGGCCGACCTGATCGTCCGGCAGGCCAGTACGGGCGACATCTACCTGTACAAGGGCACCGGCAAGACCGGCTCCGAGGCGTTCTCGTCCCGGATCAAGGTCCGCAGCCACTGGACGTACAACGCCTTCGACGCCGTCGGTGACGTCACCGGCGACGGCAAGGCCGACTTCCTGGCCCGCACCTCCGCCGGCACGCTCTACCTGTACAAGGGCACCGGCAAGGCCACGAGCGAGATCTTCGCCACAAGGATCTCCGTCGCGACCGACTTCAAGCAGTACGACATCTTCGGCTGACGTCCCAGGTGGGAGCGGGTTCCGCCCGCCTCACCCGCAGTGCCCCGTGCCCACCGTCGCTCCGGCGGTGGGCACCGTCGTCTGTGCAACCCTCGTCCGGGTTTCCCCGCCTGACCGGACGGGGTGACGATAGTGCGGTAAGGGTGCATATGTACCAGCCCCATCCCTGACCGCAAGGGGGAGACGACCGGACGAGCAACCGAGGAGCGCAGTGTCAGCCGAGAGCACGCCGGAGCCCGGCATACCGGGCGGACCCGGCTCCCAGACGCCCCGCCCGCGCGGCAAGGGACGCCGCCGCAAGCCCCGTCAGAGACGCAAGGGGCTGCTGATCGCGGCCTGGACGGCCGCGGGCATCGTGGTCCTGGGCGGCACCGGCGCCGGATACCTGTACTTCAAGCTCAACGGCAACCTGCAGAGCGTCGACATCGACCAGGCCCTCGGCACCGACCGGCCGGAGAAGACCGGCAACGGCTCCGAGAACATCCTCGTCCTCGGCTCCGACTCCCGCTCGGGCGGCAACAAGAAGCTCGGCGGCGGCGCCGACGACGGCAGCGCCCGCTCGGACACCGCGATGATCCTGCACGTCTACAAGGGCCACAAGAAGGCCAGTGTGGTCTCCGTGCCCCGCGACACGATCATCGACCGGCCCCGCTGCACCGACACCGACGGCACGGCCCACCCGGCGGCCCCCGGCGTCATGTTCAACTCCGCGTACAGCACCGGCGGCGCGCCCTGCGCGGTGAAGACCGTCGAGTCCCTGACCGGCGTCCGCATGGACCACTACCTGGAGGTCGACTTCTCCGGCTTCCAGAAGCTGATCGACCGGCTCGGCGGCGTCGAGGTCACCACCACCAAGGCCATCGACGACCCCGACAGCCATCTCAAGCTCACCGCCGGCACGCACCGGCTCGACGGCGAGCAGGCCCTCGGCCTGGTCCGCACCCGGCACGGCGTCGGCGACGGCTCCGACCTCGGCCGCATCCAGCTCCAGCAGGCGTTCATGAAGGCGCTGATCGAGCAGGCCAAGAGCATCGACCTGTTCGGCAACCCCAAGCGGCTGCTCGACCTCGCCGACACCGCCACCAAGACCGTGACGACCGACTCCCACCTCGGCTCGGTCAACCGGCTCATGTCCTTCGCGAACGGCCTGAAGGGCATCAGCTCGAAGAACATGACCATGGTGACCCTGCCCGTCCGCTACGACCCGGCCGACCCGAACCGGGTGGTCGTCGCCGAGGCCAAGGCGAAGCAGGTGTTCACGGCCCTCAAGCACGACAAGCCGATCCCGAAGGCGGCCACCGAGGGCACCGCCACCGGCGACGCGAACGGCGTCGTGACCGGCGCGGAATAGATCACCGAGCCCCCCGGTTTTGGGGGATGGCCCCAGTCCTGGCAGACTGGTACGTCGGCCCCGGTTCACGCTCCCGCATCCCGCGGCGGCGACCCGGCGCCCTCCCGGAACTCTAGGAGACACCTTGAAGCGCGAGATCCACCCCGAGTACGTCGAGACGCAGGTCAGCTGCACCTGTGGCGCCTCGTTCACCACCCGCAGCACGATCTCCAGCGGCACCATCCGCGCCGAGGTCTGCTCCGAGTGCCACCCGTTCTACACGGGCAAGCAGAAGATCCTCGACACCGGTGGCCGTGTGGCCCGCTTCGAGGCCCGCTTCGGCAAGGCTGCCGCCGGCTCCAAGAAGTAGCGAGCACCGATTCGCCGGTCCACGGCCGCGCCCCCACCAGGCGCGCCGGGACCGGCGTTTTTGGTCGCCCGCCCTTCCCTTCCGTACGCATTTCAGGAGCCCCAAGATGTTCGAGGCCGTCGAGGAACTGGTCGCTGAGCACGCCGACCTGGAGACGAGGCTCGCCGACCCCTCGGTCCACTCCGACCAGGCGAACGCGCGCAAGCTGAACAAGCGCTACGCCGAGCTCACCCCGATCGTCGCCACGTACCGGTCCTGGCGGCAGACGGGCGACGACATCGGGACGGCCCGCGAACTCGCCGCGGAGGACCCCGAGTTCGCCGCCGAGGTCAAGGAACTGGAACAGCGGCGCGAGGAGCTCACCGAGAAGCTCCGCCTGCTGCTCGTCCCCCGCGACCCGAGCGACGACAAGGACGTCATCCTGGAGATCAAGGCGGGCGCCGGCGGCGACGAGTCCGCGCTCTTCGCGGGCGACCTGCTGCGCATGTACCTGCGCTACGCCGAGCGCGTCGGCTGGAAGACCGAGATCATCGACGCCACCGAGTCCGAGCTCGGCGGCTACAAGGACGTCCAGGTCGCGGTGAAGACCAAGGGCGGCCAGGGCGCCACCGAGCCCGGCCAGGGTGTCTGGGCCCGGCTGAAGTACGAGGGCGGCGTGCACCGCGTGCAGCGTGTGCCGGCGACCGAGTCCCAGGGCCGTATCCACACCTCCGCGGCCGGTGTGCTGGTCACGCCCGAGGCCGAGGAGATCGACGTCGAGATCAACCCCAACGATCTGCGCATCGACGTCTACCGGTCGTCCGGCCCCGGCGGCCAGTCGGTCAACACCACCGACTCCGCGGTGCGCATCACGCACCTGCCGACCGGAGTCGTGGCCTCCTGCCAGAACGAGAAGAGCCAGCTGCAGAACAAGGAGCAGGCGATGCGTATCCTGCGCTCCAGGCTGCTCGCCGCGGCGCAGGAGGAGGCCGAGAAGGAGGCCGCCGACGCGCGCCGCAGCCAGGTGCGCACCGTCGACCGCTCCGAGAAGATCCGCACCTACAACTTCCCGGAGAACCGCATCTCGGACCACCGGGTGGGCTTCAAGGCCTACAACCTGGACCAGGTCCTGGACGGCGACCTCGACGCCGTGATCCAGGCCTGCGTCGACGCGGACTCGGCGGCCAAGCTGGCAGCCGCGTAAGGACGCCAGGGACCCAGGCACGGACGAGTACGACACGGAGGACTTGCGTGCAGCAATCTTTTGGGGGGCGACCCTCGAGCCCCCGCAGCGTGCTGCTCGCGGAGGTGGCCCAGGCCACCCAGCGGCTGGCCGACGCCGGCGTGCCCTCGCCGCGCAACGACGCCGAGGAGCTCGCCGCGTTCGTGCACGGCGTGAAGCGCGGCGAGCTGCACTCCGTGAAGGACGCCGACTTCGACGCCCGCTACTGGGAGGTCATCGCCCGGCGCGAGCAGCGTGAGCCGCTCCAGCACATCACCGGACGGGCCTACTTCCGCTACCTCGAACTCCACGTCGGGCCCGGGGTGTTCGTGCCCCGGCCCGAGACCGAGTCCGTCGTCGGCTGGGCCATAGACGCGGTCCGCGCGATGGACGTCGTCGAGCCCTGCATCGTCGACCTGTGCACCGGCTCCGGCGCCATCGCGCTCGCCCTCGCCCAGGAGGTCCCGCGCTCCCGCGTGCACGCCGTGGAACTGTCCGAGGACGCCCTGCGCTGGACCCGGAAGAACGTCGAGGGGTCCAGGGTCGAGCTGCGGCAGGGCGACGCCCTGGACGCCTTCCGCGACCTCGACGGCCAGGTGGACCTCGTCATCTCCAACCCGCCGTACATCCCGCTCACCGAGTGGGAGTACGTCGCCCCCGAGGCCCGGGACTACGACCCCGAGCTCGCCCTGTTCTCCGGTGAGGACGGCCTGGACCTCATCCGGGGCATCGAGCGCACCGCGCACCGCCTGCTGCGGCCCGGCGGCGTCGTCGTCATCGAGCACGCCGACACCCAGGGCGGCCAGGTGCCGTGGATCTTCACCGAGGAGCGGGGCTGGGCCGACGCGGCCGACCACCCCGACCTGAACAACCGCCCCCGGTTCGCGACGGCCCGCAAGGCGCTGCCGTGACCACCCCCCGAGCTCTTGTCCGGAAGTACGTGTACGAGGAGGCCCGCTAGACATGGCACGGCGATACGACACCAACGACGCGACCGACCGTACGACGGGTCTGCGTGAGGCCGCGTCCGCTGTCCGCCGAGGCGAGCTCGTGGTCCTCCCGACCGACACGGTGTACGGCATCGGCGCCGACGCGTTCACCAAGGAGGCCGTCGGCGACCTGCTGGAGGCCAAGGGGCGCGGCCGGAACATGCCGACCCCCGTCCTGATCGGCTCCCCGAACACGCTCCACGGCCTCGTCACCGACTTCTCCGAGCTGGCCTGGGAGCTGGTCGACGCGTTCTGGCCGGGCGCGCTGACGCTCGTCGCCCGGCACCAGCCGTCCCTGCAGTGGGACCTCGGTGACACCCGGGGCACGGTCGCCGTGCGCATGCCGCTGCACCCCGTCGCCATCGAGCTGCTGACCGAGGTCGGCCCCATGGCCGTGTCCTCCGCGAACCTCACCGGGCACCCGGCGCCGGAGAACTGCGACGCCGCGCAGGACATGCTCGGCGACTCGGTCTCCGTCTACCTCGACGGCGGCCCCACCCCGGGCAACGTGCCGTCCTCCATCGTCGACGTCACCCGTGAGGTGCCGCTGCTGCTCCGCGCGGGCGCCATCTCGGCGGAGGAGCTGCGGAAGGTCGTACCCGACCTCGAGGTGGCCAATTGACAGCCCCCGAGTCCCCCGAGCTCCCGGCTGCGCTCGAGCAGGGGGGACCCCCATGCGTGGCATAGGCAACGGGGAGAGCGCGGCGGAGATCACGACGACCTTCGTGGGTCTGCCGCGTGACAGCTTCCGCATCCTCCACGTCAGCACCGGCAACGTGTGCCGCTCACCGATCACCGAGCGGCTGACCCGTCATTTCGTGCAGCAGCGGCTCGGCGTGCTGGGCCGCTCCCTCGTCGTGGAGAGCGCCGGCACCTGGGGCCACGAGGGCGCGCCCATGGAGGCCAACGCCGAGACGGTCCTGGCCGACTTCGGCGCGGACGCCCACGGCTTCACCGGCCGGGAGCTCCTCGACGAGCACGTCATCAGGGCCGACCTGGTCCTGACGGCGACCCGCGACCACCGCGCCCAGGTCATCTCCATGGGCCACTCGGCGGGCCTGCGCACCTTCACGCTGAAGGAGTTCACCCGCCTGGTCCGCGCCATAGACCCGGCCACGCTGCCCCCGCTGGAGGACGGCGTGGTCCAGCGCGCGCGTGCCCTGGTGCGCGCCGCGGCGGCTCTACGCGGGTGGCTGCTGGCACCGACGGCGGAGGCGGACGAGGTGTACGACCCGTACGGGGCACCGCTGACGTTCTTCCGCTCGGTGGGCGAGGAGATACACGAGGCGCTGGATCCGGTGGTGACCGCGCTGACGGGGGTGCCCGCGAGGGCCTAACAGCGCAGGGCGGACGTGGCGTGCCGGGCCTACATTGGACTCACGTCATCGTCGACGCACGTCCGGAGCCCACCATGTCGGTCACCCACACCCTCGAGGCCGATGTCCTGCGGCGGCAGGACCCCCAGCTCGCCGACATCCTGCACGGCGAGCTCGACCGGCAGTCCACGACGCTCCAGCTGATCGCCGCCGAGAACTTCACGTCCCCGGCCGTGCTGGCGGCCCTCGGCTCACCTCTGGCCAACAAGTACGCGGAGGGGTATCCGGGCAGCCGGTACCACGGCGGGTGCGAGATGGCCGACGTGGCCGAGCGGCTCGCCGTGGAGCGCGCCAAGGACCTCTTCGGCGCCGAGCACGCCAACGTGCAGCCGCACTCCGGGTCCTCCGCCGTGCTCGCCGCCTACGCGGTCCTGCTGCGGCCCGGCGACACCGTCCTCGCGCTCGGCCTGCCGTACGGCGGGCACCTCACGCACGGCTCGCCCGCCAACTTCTCCGGCCGCTGGTTCGACTTCGTCCCGTACGGCGTCGACGCGGAGACCGGGCTCATCGACCACGACCAGGTGCGCACGCTCGCCCGCACCCACCGGCCCAAGGCGATCGTGTGCGGCTCCATCGCCTACCCCCGCCACATCGACCACGCCTTCTTCCGCGAGGTCGCCGACGAGGTCGGGGCGTACCTCATCGCCGACGCCGCCCACCCCATCGGGCTGGTGGCCGGGGGAGCGGCGCCCAGCCCGGTGCCGTACGCCGACATCGTGTGCGCGACGACCCACAAGGTGCTGCGGGGCCCGCGCGGCGGCATGCTCCTGTGCGGGGCGGACCTCGCCGAGCGCGTCGACCGGGCGGTGTTCCCGTTCACGCAGGGCGGCGCCCAGATGCACACCGTCGCCGCGAAGGCCGTGGCGTTCGGGGAGGCCGCCACCCCGGCGTTCGCCGCGTACGCGCACCAGGTCGTCGCCAACGCGCGCACGCTCGCCGCCGGCCTGGCCGCGCAGGGGCTGGTGGTCACCACGGGCGGTACGGACACGCACCTCATCACCGCCGACCCGACCCCCCTCGGCGTCGACGGCCGCGAGGCCCGCTCCCGGCTCGCGGCGGCCGGCGTGGTCCTGGACTGCTGCGCGCTGCCGCACGGCGACGTCCGGGGCCTGCGCCTCGGCACGGCGGCCGTCACGACGCAGGGCATGGGCGAGCGGGAGATGACGCGGGTGGCGGCGCTGATCGCGGGCGTGCTGCGCGGGGACGACGAACGTCACACGGCGCGTGAGGAGGTCCGGGAGCTGACCGCCGGATTCCCGCCCTATCCCCGGTGAGACGGGGTACCCGCGCCGGGCACACAGCGAGACGTGCAACCATCGTCGTTACCCGGGAGTCCCCTCACATATGCGTCGCGTACGCCTCCGTCGCTAGGGTGTGGGGCTGAGATGGCCGGCGAGATTTGTGGGGAAGCCCGTGCGTGAATACCTGCTGACGCTCTGTGTCACGGCCGCGGTGACGTATCTGCTGACAGGGCCGGTGCGGAAGTTCGCGATCGTGGCGGGGGCGATGCCGGAGATCCGGGCGCGCGACGTGCACCGGGAACCCACTCCGCGGCTCGGCGGGATCGCGATGTTCTTCGGCCTGTGCGCCGGACTGCTGGTCGCGGACCATCTCACGAACCTCAGCGCGGTCTTCGAGAAGTCCAACGAGCCCCGGGCGCTGCTCTCCGGGGCGGCGCTGATCTGGCTGATCGGCGTCCTGGACGACAAGTTCGAGATCGACGCCCTGATCAAGCTGGGCGGCCAGGTGATCGCCGCGGGTGTGATGGTCATGCAGGGTCTGACCATCCTGTGGCTGCCCATCCCCAAGGTCGGCACGGTCGCGCTGACCCAGTGGCAGGGCACGCTGCTGACGGTCGCGCTGGTCGTAATCACCATCAACGCGGTCAACTTCGTGGACGGCCTCGACGGACTCGCGGCCGGCATGGTGTGCATCGCGGCGGCGGCGTTCTTCATGTACGCCTACCGCATCTGGTACTCGTACGGCATCGAGGCGGCGGCGCCCGCGACGCTCTTCTCGGCCATCCTCATGGGCATGTGCCTGGGCTTCCTGCCGCACAACATGCACCCGGCGCGGATCTTCATGGGCGACTCGGGCTCGATGCTGATCGGGCTCGTCCTGGCGGCTGGCGCCATCTCCGTCACCGGCCAGGTCGACCCGGACAACCTCTTCGGCGGGTCCGAGCGCAGCGCGGTGCACCAGATGGTGCCCCTGTACATCCCGCTGCTGATGCCGCTCACGATCATCGCGATCCCGGCCGCCGACCTGATCCTGGCGATCGTGCGCCGCACCTGGCGCGGCCAGTCGCCGTTCGCCGCGGACCGGGGGCATCTGCACCACCGGCTGCTGGAGATCGGCCACTCCCACAGCCGCGCGGTGCTGATCATGTACTTCTGGTCGGCCCTGATCGCCTTCGGCGCGCTCGCCTACTCGGTCAACTCGGCGTCCATGTGGATCGTCCTCGGCGTGGTCTTCCTCAGCGCCATCGGCCTGGTCCTCCTGCTCCTCCCACGCTTCACCCCGCGCACCCCGCGCTGGGCGGAACACTTCGTGCCGCCGCGCTACCGCAGGCGCCGGTCCGTGAGCCGTTCCGCGGACGCGACCACCCCGCCGCCGGCCCTGACCGAGGACCCGGAACTCCGCACTCCGGTCGCTGCGGGAGCCACCGCCGCCAACGGCGCGACGGCGCTCGGGTCGCGTTCGCGCACCAGGTGAGAAGCGCCTCAAGGTAAGAATCTGACGAGAGCATTGCCAAGTCATGGGGGAACGAAGTGTCCCAATACCAGACAAGGCACCCCGTGAACTGCACAGACGCGCGCCATCACCCTCATGTGTGACAGTAGGCACACTCCCAGGTAAAGACCTCATCAAATAGTTTGTGATACGGTTCACGAGAACCCCCCGGACAGAGCCGTAGGGCCGCAGTGCGACGGTCCACCGGCGTGAGGTTCTCTCTCCACCCGGGACTACGCTCGTCCATGACGACACCCTGCCCCCACCGTGAAAGCGGAGTTGCCGCCATGCCGTCCAATGACGCCCGCACCCTGCTCCAGGCCGGTGTGCCCACAGCCGGCGCCGGCGCCGTAGCCGCTGTCGTCAGCGGTGTGGTCGCCGGTGGCAAGGGCGCGATCGGGGCCGTCGTCGCGACGCTGGTCGTGCTCCTCTTCATGGGGCTGGGCCTCTACATCCTGCAGCGCACTGCCAAATCGCTTCCGCATCTGTTCCAGGCCATGGGTCTGATGCTGTACGCCGCGCAGATCCTGCTGCTCTTCATCTTCATGGCCGCGTTCAAGAACACCACGCTGTTCAACCCGCGGGCCTTCGCCATCACCCTGCTCGCGACCACGCTCGTGTGGATCGCCGCGCAGACCCGGGCCCACATGAAGGCCAAGATCCTCTACGTGGAACCCGATTCGGACGCCTCCTCCAAGGACGGCAAGTCCGAAAAGACGGGGCATTCGTCGTGAGGGGTAGGGGCGGGATAAAGGCGCTCGAGAAGTCCTGCTATCGTCCGGTGCCAACTGCGGCATCGCGGGCGCGGGCATCTGAGCTGACGCCTGCTCAATCGCGAGGCGAGATGCCCCCCAGCCGCCCCCATATCCGTAACACCAGTCCCGTGCCGACCCGCGGCCTCGCGCCGCGCCGACACAACGAGGTTGCCGTACCTATGCGCCACGCTGAAGGAGCCCGCGGTGAGTGCTGACCCGACGCAGGTGCTCGCCTTCGAGACCGACTGCCACATCTTCGACGGCTGTGGCTTCCCGGCTCCCGGCCTGCACTCGTTCCTGTTCGAGCCTCTGTGGGGCGACGCGGACAGCAACGTCTACTTCAACAAGACGATGCTGCTCGCGCTGCTCGGCTCGATCGTCATCATCGGCTTCTTCTGGGCCGCGTTCCGCAAGCCGCAGGTCGTTCCGGGCAAGCTGCAGATGGTCGCCGAGGCCGGGTACGACTTCATCCGGCGCGGTGTCGTCTACGAGACGATCGGCAAGAAGGAGGGCGAGAAGTACGTTCCTCTCATCGTCTCGCTGTTCTTCTTCATCTGGATGATGAACCTCTGGTCGGTCATCCCGGTCGCTCAGTTCCCGGTGACGGCGATCATCGCCTACCCCGCGGTGCTGGCACTGATCGTCTACGTCCTGTGGGTCTCGCTGACGTTCAAGCGCCACGGATTCGTCGGCTTCTTCAAGAACGTCACGGGCTACGACAAGTCGCTCGGCGCGGTGCTTCCGCTCGCCATGCTCATCGAGTTCTTCTCGAACCTGCTGGTGCGGCCCTTCACCCACGCCGTCCGACTCTTCGCGAACATGTTCGCCGGCCACACCCTGCTGCTTCTCTTCACGATCGCCAGCTGGTATCTGCTGAACGGCATCGGGATCGCCTACGCCGGTGTCTCGTTCATCATGACCGTGGTGATGACGGCCTTCGAGCTCTTCATCCAGGCCCTTCAGGCGTACGTCTTCGTGCTCCTGACGTGCACCTACATCCAGGGCGCGCTCGCCGAGCACCACTGAGCCCTTCCCCCCTCGATCCCAAGTCGTCCGGTGGCCAACCCCCACCGGTCCGTAAAGAAAAGGAAGAACTGGCATGTCCCAGACCCTTGCCGCTGTTTCCGGCTCGCTCGGCTCCATCGGTTACGGCCTCGCTGCCATCGGCCCCGGCGTCGGCGTCGGCATCATCTTCGGTAACGGCACCCAGGCCCTCGCCCGTCAGCCCGAGGCCGCCGGCCTGATCCGCGCCAACCAGATCCTCGGCTTCGCCTTCTGTGAGGCGCTCGCCCTCATCGGTCTGGTCATGCCGTTCGTCTACGGCAAGTGATCTGACGATCCACGACCAGCCGACTAGACGAAAGGCACTGACATGAGCCAGCTGCTCATTGTGGCGGCCGAGGAGATGGAAAACCCCCTCGTCCCGCCGGTCCCCGAGCTCGTCATCGGCCTCATCGCCTTCGTCATCGTCTTCGGCTTCCTCGCCTGGAAGCTCCTCCCGAACATCAACAAGGTTCTGGAGCAGCGTCGCGAGGCCATCGAGGGCGGTATCGAGAAGGCCGAGGCCGCGCAGACCGAGGCCCAGAGCGTTCTTGAGCAGTACAAGGCTCAGCTCGCCGAGGCCCGGCACGAGGCCGCGCGTCTGCGCCAGGAGGCGCAGGAGCAGGGCGCCACGCTCATCGCCGAGATGCGCGCGGAAGGCCAGCGGCAGCGTGAGGAGATCGTCGCCGCCGGTCACGCCCAGATCGAGGCCGACCGCAAGGCCGCCGCGTCCGCGCTGCGCCAGGACGTCGGCAAGCTCGCCACCGAACTGGCCGGCAAGCTCGTCGGCGAGTCCCTCGAGGACCACGCCCGGCAGAGCCGCGTCATCGACCGCTTCCTCGACGAGCTCGAGGAGAAGGCCGAGGCCGGACGATGAACGGAGCGAGCCGCGAGGCCCTGGCAGCCGCACGTGAGCGACTCGACGCGCTGACGGACAACACCTCCGTCGACGCCGGACGGCTCGCCGACGAGCTGGCCGCCGTCACCGCGCTGCTCGACCGCGAGGTGTCGCTGCGTCGGGTCCTCACCGACCCGGCGCAGGCCGGCGAGGCCAAGGCCGACCTGGCCCGGCGTCTGCTCGGCAACCAGGTCGGCGGCGAGACCGCCGACCTGCTGGGCGGCATGGTGCGCTCGCGCTGGTCGCAGTCCCGCGACCTGGTGGACGCGCTGGAGGAGCTGGCGAACATCGCCGACCTCACGGCCGCCCAGAAGGCGGGCACGCTCGACGACGTCGAGGACGAGCTGTTCCGGTTCGGCCGGATCGTCTCCTCCAACACGGAGCTGCGTGCCGCGCTCACCGACCGCGCCGCCACCGCCTCGGCCAAGAGCGAGCTGCTCCGCAGCCTCCTCGGCGGCCGGGCCAAGGCGACCACCGAGCGTCTGGTGACGCGCCTCGTCACCGCGCCGCGTGGACGTAGCCTGGAGTCGGGACTGGAGTCCCTGTCCAAGCTCGCCGCCGACCGCCGGGAGCGCATGGTCGCCGTCGTCACCTCGGCGGTGCCGCTGAGCGACCGGCAGAAGCAGCGCCTGGGCGCCGCCCTCGCCAAGGTCTACGGCCGTCAGATGCACCTCAATCTCGACGTGGACCCCGAGGTCGTCGGAGGCATCCGGGTCAAGGTCGGCGACGAGGTCATCAACGGCGCGATCGCGGACCGCATCGAGGACGCCGGCCGCCGCCTGGCGGGCTAGCAGCAACTCAATACGCAGTACGTACTTACGACGGCCCAGTTGGGTCGTACAGAGGATTCACCTCGTTCAGGGGGGAGTCCCCATCCCCCCAAAGTGAAACTTCGGGCCCAACAAGGAGAGCAGGGAACCCAGATGGCGGAGCTCACGATCCGGCCGGAGGAGATCCGGGACGCGCTGGAGAACTTTGTCCAGTCGTACAAGCCGGACGCGGCCTCGCGCGAGGAGGTCGGTACGGTCACCCTTGCCGGCGACGGCATCGCGAAGGTCGAGGGCCTCCCCTCGGCCATGGCCAACGAACTGCTGAAGTTCGAGGACGGCACCCTCGGCCTCGCGCTCAACCTGGAAGAGCGCGAGATCGGCGCCATCGTCCTCGGTGAGTTCAGCGGCATCGAGGAGGGTCAGCCGGTGCAGCGCACCGGTGAGGTGCTCTCCGTGGCCGTCGGCGAGGGCTACCTCGGCCGCGTCGTCGACCCGCTCGGCAACCCGATCGACGGCCTCGGCGAGATCGAGACCAGCGGTCGTCGTGCCCTCGAGCTGCAGGCCCCCACGGTCATGCAGCGCAAGTCGGTGCACGAGCCGATGGAGACCGGCTACAAGGCCGTCGACGCGATGACCCCGATCGGCCGCGGCCAGCGCCAGCTGATCATTGGTGACCGCCAGACCGGCAAGACCGCCCTGGCCGTCGACACGATCATCAACCAGCGCGACAACTGGCGCTCGGGCGACGTGAACAAGCAGGTCCGCTGCATCTACGTCGCCATCGGCCAGAAGGGCTCGACCATCGCGTCGGTCCGCCGCGCGCTGGAGGAGAACGGCGCGCTGGAGTACACGACCATCGTCGCCGCCCCGGCGTCCGACCCGGCCGGCTTCAAGTACCTGGCGCCGTACACCGGTTCGGCCATCGGCCAGCAGTGGATGTACGAGGGCAAGCACGTCCTCATCATCTTCGACGACCTCTCGAAGCAGGCCGACGCCTACCGCGCCGTGTCCCTGCTGCTGCGCCGCCCGCCGGGCCGCGAGGCCTACCCGGGTGACGTCTTCTACCTGCACTCCCGTCTGCTGGAGCGCTGCGCGAAGCTCTCCGACGAGATGGGTGCCGGCTCGATGACCGGTCTGCCGATCGTCGAGACGAAGGCCAACGACGTCTCGGCGTTCATCCCGACCAACGTCATCTCCATCACCGACGGCCAGTGCTTCCTGGAGTCGGACCTGTTCAACGCCGGTCAGCGCCCCGCGCTGAACGTCGGTATCTCCGTCTCCCGAGTCGGTGGTTCCGCGCAGCACAAGGCGATGAAGCAGGTCTCCGGCCGTCTGCGCGTGGACCTCGCCCAGTTCCGTGAGCTCGAGGCGTTCGCCGCCTTCGGTTCCGACCTGGACGCCGCGTCGAAGGCGCAGCTGGAGCGTGGCCAGCGCATGGTCGAGCTGTTGAAGCAGGCCCAGTACGAGCCCATGTCCACCGAGGACCAGGTCGTCTCCGTGTGGGCCGGCACCACCGGCAAGATGGACGACGTCCCGGTCGCCGACATCCGCCGCTTCGAGAAGGAGCTCCTGGAGTACCTGCACCGCAAGGAGCAGGGCCTCATGACCTCCATCAAGGAGGGCGGCAAGATGTCGGACGACACCCTCACGGCCGTCGCCGACGCCATCGCGGAGTTCAAGAAGCAGTTCGAGACCTCGGACGGCAAGCTGCTCGGCGAGGACGCTCCGGCCGCTGCCGCCAAGTGACGTAAGGAAGGGACCTGACTCATGGGAGCTCAGCTCCGGGTCTACAAGCGTCGCATCCGATCCGTCACCGCGACCAAGAAGATCACGAAGGCGATGGAGATGATCGCCGCCTCGCGCGTCGTCAAGGCGCAGCGCAAGGTGGCGGCCTCCACGCCGTACGCGACCGAGCTCACCCGCGCGGTCACGGCGGTCGGCACCGGTTCGAACACCAAGCACCCGCTGACCACGCAGGCCGAGACGGTCACGCGGTCCGCGGTGCTGCTCCTCACGAGCGACCGTGGTCTCGCCGGCGCCTTCAACTCCAACGCCATCAAGGCCGCGGAGCAGCTGACCGAGCGCCTCGAGCGCGAGGGCAGGCAGGTCGACACGTACATCGTGGGCCGGCGCGGTGTGGCGCACTACAACTTCCGCGAGCGCAAGATCGCGGAGTCGTGGAGCGGCTTCACCGACGAGCCCACGTACGCGGACGCCAAGAAGGTCGCGGCCCCGCTGATCGAGGCCATCGAGAAGGACACGGCGGAGGGCGGCGTGGACGAGATCCACATCGTCTACACCGAGTTCGTCTCGATGATGACGCAGCAGGCGCTGGGCGCCCAGCTCCTGCCGCTGCGCCTCGACGAGGTCGCGCAGGAGGCTCCGTCCAAGGACGAGATCCTCCCGCTGTTCGACTTCGAGCCCTCGGCGGAGGACGTCCTCGACGCCCTGCTGCCGCGGTACGTCGAGAGCCGGATCTACAACGCGCTGCTCCAGTCGGCCGCTTCGAAGCACGCCGCCACGCGGCGCGCGATGAAGTCGGCCACCGACAACGCGGGCGAGCTGATCAACACGCTCTCCCGTCTTGCCAACGCGGCCCGCCAGGCCGAAATCACCCAGGAAATCAGCGAGATCGTCGGTGGCGCCAGCGCCCTGGCCGACGCGACCGCGGGGAGTGACCGATAAATGACCACCACTGTTGAGACCGCGACGGCTACGGGCCGCGTCGCCCGGGTCATCGGCCCGGTCGTCGACGTGGAGTTCCCCGTCGACGCGATGCCGGAGATCTACAACGCCCTTCACGTCGAGGTGGCCGACCCGGCCAACGCCGGCGAGAAGAAGACGCTGACCCTGGAGGTCGCCCAGCACCTGGGTGACGGCCTGGTCCGCACCATCTCCATGCAGCCCACCGACGGCCTCGTCCGCCAGGCCGCCGTCACCGACACGGGCACGGGCATCACCGTCCCCGTCGGCGACTTCACCAAGGGCAAGGTGTTCAACACCCTCGGTGAGGTGCTGAACGTCGACGAGCAGTACACCGGCGAGCGCTGGTCCATCCACCGCAAGGCGCCGAACTTCGACGAGCTCGAGTCGAAGACCGAGATGTTCGAGACCGGCGTCAAGGTCATCGACCTTCTCACCCCGTACGTCAAGGGTGGAAAGATCGGTCTGTTCGGTGGTGCCGGCGTCGGCAAGACGGTGCTCATCCAGGAGATGATCTACCGCGTCGCCAACAACCACGACGGTGTGTCGGTGTTCGCCGGTGTCGGTGAGCGCACCCGTGAGGGCAACGACCTCATCGACGAGATGAGCGAGTCGGGCGTCATCGACAAGACCGCGCTGGTCTTCGGCCAGATGGACGAGCCCCCGGGCACCCGTCTGCGCGTGGCCCTGGCCGGTCTGACCATGGCGGAGTACTTCCGCGATGTGCAGAAGCAGGACGTGCTGTTCTTCATCGACAACATCTTCCGCTTCACGCAGGCCGGTTCCGAGGTGTCGACCCTGCTCGGCCGTATGCCCTCCGCGGTGGGCTACCAGCCGAACCTGGCCGACGAGATGGGTCTCCTCCAGGAGCGCATCACCTCGACCCGTGGTCACTCGATCACCTCGATGCAGGCGATCTACGTCCCCGCGGACGACCTGACCGACCCGGCCCCGGCCACCACGTTCGCCCACCTCGACGCGACGACGGTTCTGTCCCGTCCGATCTCCGAGAAGGGCATCTACCCGGCCGTGGACCCGCTGGACTCCACGTCCCGCATCCTGGACCCGCGCTACATCGCGCAGGACCACTACAACACCGCGATGCGCGTCAAGGGGATCCTGCAGAAGTACAAGGACCTCCAGGACATCATCGCGATCCTCGGTATCGACGAGCTCAGCGAGGAGGACAAGCTGGTCGTCCAGCGTGCCCGCCGCGTCGAGCGCTTCCTGTCCCAGAACACGCACGTCGCCAAGCAGTTCACCGGTGTGGACGGCTCGGACGTGCCGCTGGACGAGTCGATCACCGCGTTCAACGCCATCTGCGACGGTGAGTTCGACCACTTCCCGGAGCAGGCGTTCTTCATGTGCGGTGGTCTCGAGGACCTGAAGAAGAACGCGAAGGAGCTGGGCGTCTCCTGACGCATCGGTCTTCGTGAGCCATTGAGCTCGTGATGAGGGGGCGGGGCACGTCCCGCCCCCTCATTCATGCCTATTAGACTTGTAACCAACACCCGGCAGAACCGCCGGGTGGTGACCCGAGGAGCCATCTTGGCTGCTGAGCTGCACGTCGCGCTGGTCGCCGCCGACCGTGAGGTCTGGTCGGGCCAGGCCACCCTGGTCGTCGCGCGCACCACGTCCGGCGACATCGGCGTCATGCCCGGTCACCAGCCGCTGCTCGGTGTGCTGGAGTCGGGCCCGGTGACCATCCGTACGAGTGATGGTGGGACCGTCATCGCCGCGGTGCACGGCGGTTTCATCTCGTTCGCGGACGACAAGCTGTCGCTGCTGGCGGAGATCGCCGAACTGTCCGAGGAGATCGACGTCCAGCGCGCGGAGCGGGCGCTCGAGCGCGCGAAGTCGGCGGACGACGCGTCCGCCAGCCGGCGCGCGGAGGTCCGCCTGCGGGCGGCGACGGCGCGCTGACCCCCCGGGTCGCCTCCCGGGCCCTTTAGGCTCAGGGGGAGCGCTCGCGATTGACGTCACTCAGCCGCGGCTGGGACCGGAGCGATCCGGTGCCGGTCGCGGCTGAGGCAGATACGGATGTTTTTTCCGTTCCGTTACCTAGGAGACGAGGAGGTCGGTGTCGATGGTCCTCGCTCTGACTGTGTGCGGAGCCGTCGTCGCCCTTGTGGTGCTGGGGTTGTTCGTCTTCGGCCTGCGCCGCAGACTCATCCAGCGCTCGGGCGGCACCTTCGACTGTTCGCTGCGCTGGGACGTGCCGGAGAAACCGGACACCAACGGCAAGGGCTGGAGTTACGGCGTCGCCCGCTACAACGGCGACCGCATCGCGTGGTACCGCGTCTTCTCCTACGCCTACCGTCCGCGCCGCGTCCTGGAGCGCTCCGCCATCGAGGTGGCCGGCCGCCGCGTCCCCGACGGCGAGGAGGAACTGGCGCTCCTGTCCGACGCCGTCATCCTCACCTGTCTGCACCGGGGCACCCGCCTCGAACTGGCCATGACCGAGGACGCCCTGACCGGCTTCCTGGCCTGGCTGGAGGCGGCCCCGCCCGGCCAGCGCGTCAACGTCGCCTGAGGCCACCGGGACCCCCGGACCACGCGCCGCTCCTCACACCGTCGGACACACCGGCCGCTGCTGGGGTATCGGCGCGTTCTGCTGCCCGACGACGAGCGCGGGACGAAAAAAGAGCCACGGACAGGCTCGTGGCCTGTCCGTGGCGGGGTGGTGCTGTCGTACGGGTTACCGCTGTCGTACGGGTTACTGCAGACCGCTGTTGATGGCGCTCACCAGCTCGCCGTTGCCGGTGTCGCCGCTGAACTCCCAGAAGAAGGCGCCGCCGAGGCCCTGGTTCTTGGCCCAGCTCATCTTCCCGGCGATGGTCGACGGGGTGTCGTACGACCACCAGTTGTTGCCGCAGTAGGCGTAGGCGGTGCCGGCGATGGTGCCGGTGGCCGGGCAGGAGTTCTTCAGGGCCTTGTAGTCCTCGATGCCCGCCTCGTAGGTGCCGGGGGCCGCGCCGGTCGCCGAGCCGCCGGGGGCGGCCTGGGTGACGCCGGTCCAGCCGCGTCCGTAGAAGCCGATGCCGAGCAGCAGCTTCTTGGACGGCACGCCCTTCGACTTCAACTTGGCGATCGCGTCGGCCGAGTTGAAGCCCGCCTGCGGGATGCCGGAGTACGACGTCAGCGGCGAGTGCGGGGCCGTCGGGCCCTGCGCGTTGAAGGCGCCGAAGTAGTCGTACGTCATCACGTTGTACCAGTCGAGGTACTGCGAGGCGCCGCCGTAGTCGGCCGCGTCGATCTTGCCGCCGTTGGAGCCGTCGGCGGTGATGGCCGCGGTGACCAGGTAGTTGGAGCCGAACTCGGCGCGCAGCGCCTGCACCAGCGTCTTGATGGCCGCGGGGCCGGACGAGTCACAGGTGAGACCGCAGGCGTTCGGGTACTCCCAGTCGATGTCGATGCCGTCGAAGACGTCGGCCCAGCGCGGGTCCTCCACGACGGCCTTGCAGGACTTGGCGAACGCGGCCGCGTTCTGCGCCGCCTGGCCGAAGCCGCCCGAGTAGGTCCAGCCGCCGAACGAGTACAGCACCTTGATGTGCGGGTACTTCGCCTTCAGCTGGCGCAGCTGGTTGAAGTTGCCGCGCAGCGGCTGGTCCCAGGTGTCGGCCTGGCCGCTGACGGACTGGTCGGCGGTGTACGCCTTGTCGTAGGCGGCGTAGGTGTCGTCGACGGTGCACTGACCGTTCTTGACGTTGCCGAACGCGTAGTTGATGTGGGTGATCTTCGAGGCCGTGCCCGACGTCACCAGGTTCTTGACGTGGTAGTTGCGGCCGTAGACGCCCCACTCGGTGAAGTAGCCGAGCTTGACCTTGTCGCCGGGGGGCGGGTCGGTGGTGCCGCCGCCGGTGGTGCGCACCGCGCGGGCGCCGCTGGCCGGCCCGACCTGGTCGGCGGTGTCCCGGGCCTTGACGGTGTACGAGTAGTCGGTGCCGGCGCTCAGGCCGGTGTCCGTGTACGAGGTGGCCGTCACGGTGGCGACCTTGGTGCCGTCGCGCAGGACGTCGTAGTTCTTGACGCCCTTGTCGTCGGTGGCCGCGCTCCAGGACAGCTTCACCGAGGTGTTGGTGATGTCCGACGCGGTCGGGGTGCCGGGGGCGCTGGGCGGGTTGTCACCGGGGTTGGTGGTGCCGCCGTCGCAGCCGCCGCCGTTGAGCTTGCAGTTGGAGGGGGAGCCGGAGCCGGTGCCGTTGAAGCCGAAGCTGACGGAGGCGCCGGGGGCGAGGCTGCCGTTCCAGGACTTGTTCTTGGCGGTCCAGTGGGTGCCGGAGGAGGTGACGTCGGCGTCCCACGCGGAGGTGACCGAGGTGCCGGAGGGGAAGTCCCACTCGACGGTCCATGAGGAGAGCGTGGTGGTGCCGGTGTTCTTCACCGTCCACTTGCCCTCGAAGCCGGTGCCCCAGTCCTGGGGCTTGGAGTAGGTGGCGGTGGCGGAGGTCGCCGCCTCGGCCGGGCTCGCGAGGCCGACCAGACCGGCCAGTGGGAGCAACAGCGTCGCGAATCCTGCCGCGGCTCTGTGTCTGAAGCGCATGTCGCGCCTCCTTGGGGGAGTCCTGGGGCGTGACTGAGCCTCACGCCCACTCATGGTGCGGTGAGAATAGAAAGGTCTGGACCACAGGTCAATAGGTCTGGACCACTTGACGTTTCACGCGCGATGGGCTTCCCCCGCCCGTGATCTAGATACCCAACTCCTGCGCCAGTACGGCCGCTTGGACCCGGCTGCGCAGTTCCAGCTTTCCCAGCAGACGGCTGACGTGCGTCTTCGCCGTCGCCTCGGCCATATCCAGCCGGGCCGCGATCTCCGCGTTGGACAGTCCCTGGCCGAGACAGGACAGCACTTCGCGTTCGCGCCGGGTGAGCGCGTCCAGCACGGACGGATCGGGCGCCTTCTCCCGCGCCGGCTTCGCCCCGAACGCGGCGATCAGACGCCGGGTGACGGCCGGTGCGATCAGACCCTCGCCCCGCGCCACCGTGCGGACCGCCTCGATCAGGTCCTTCGCCTCGGTGTTCTTCAGCAGGAAACCGGACGCCCCCGCGCGCAGCGCCCCGAAGACGTACTCGTCCAGGTCGAAGGTGGTCAGCACGAGCACGTCCGCGAGCCGCTCGGCCACCACCTGCCGGGTGGCGGACACCCCGTCGAGGCGCGGCATCTGAAGGTCCATCAGCACCAGGTCGGGGCGCAGCTCCCGGGCGAGCGCCACCGCCTGCTCGCCGTCCGCCGCCTCGCCGACGACCTCGACGTCGGGCGCGCTGCGCAGGATGAGGACGAGGCCGGCGCGGACCGCGGACTGGTCCTCGGCGACCAGGACACGGATCATGCGGAGTCTCCTTCGGTCAGCGGAAGCAGGGCGCGTACGGCCCAGATCCTGCCGTCCGCGGAGTCCGGGTCACGGGTGGGGCCCGCCTCGAACGTGCCGCCGAGCAGCGCGACCCGCTCCCGCATCCCGACCAGACCGGCGCCCGAGCCGGGCGCGCGCGGCCCCTCCCGGTCCCCGTACGGGCTGGTCACGGTGACGGCCAGACACAGGTCCCGGCGGACGACGGAGACCAGGACCCGGCCCGGCGCCGCGTGCTTGAGGGCGTTGGTGAGCGACTCCTGGACGATCCGGTAGGCGGCCAGCTCGACCGGGGCCGGGACCGCGCCCGGGTCGGCGTCGAGACGGACGTCCAGGCCGTTGGCGCGGGCGCTGTCCGCCAGCGCGTCGAGGCTGTCCAGCGTCGGCGCGGGCGCCGGTGCCGTGTCGTGGGCCGCGTCGCGCAGGATGCCGATGAGCCGGCGCATCTCGGCGAGCCCCGCCACGCTGTTCTCCCGGATCACGGACAGGGCGTCCCGGGAGGTCGCCGGGTCATCGAGGGAGAGCGCGGCGGTGGAGTGGATGGCGATGGCGGAGAGGTGGTTGGCCACCAGGTCGTGCAGCTCACGGGCCATGCGGGCGCGCTCCGAGGACACGGCCTGGACGCGGTCCATCTCGGCGAGCAGTGCCGTCTGCTCGGCCCGCAGCCGGGCCGCGTCGGCGGCGTCGCGGTGGTTGCGCACGATCAGACCGGTCGACGCGGGCGCGAAGGTCACCGCGCCGACCACCAGACCGATCAGCAGCGCCTCGGGCACCCGCAGCACGGCGTACGGCACCAGCATCCCGGCCAGTGTCAGCACCCCGGTGATCCACGGCAGCCGGCGGGCGGTCGCGGGGGTGCCGTAGACCACGGCGGCGTACATCAGGTCGGTGTACATCACGATCGTCGCGATGCTGCCCTGCGTCACGGTGTCCGCGGCCAGCGCCAGCGTGCCGACGGCGAGCGCGGTGCGCGGGGCGGTGCGGCGCAGCAGCTCGCAGCACGCCGTCACAGCGAGCGGCACCAGCAGCGCCCACCGGCCGTCGAAGAGCACCATCGGGTCGTCGCCCGACCGCACGCCCAGCCCGAACGCCCACAGCAGCAGCCCGCCGAGCAGCCCGGCGAGCGCGGCGGCCACGTCGAAGCGGGGAGGGCGGAGGGGTCGTACGGCCATGCATCCCATCCAACACGGTGCGCATGGCGTGCGCCTGATCCCCGAGACCGGTCCCGGACTGCATCTTTCGATGTACCGCGGATTCGTCGGCCGCGACGACGCGGCGGGCCGGAACGCACGGAAGCCTGGAAGGGTGAACGAAGGGAGTCCGTCGTGATCGTCGCCCTCATCGTCGCCTGCGAGGCCGGCTTCTGGGTGCTGCTGGCCCTGGGGCTGGCCGTGCGCTACCTGCTGAAGTGGCGCCGCACGAGCGTGGTGCTGCTGCTGTGCGAGCCGGTGCTGGAGCTGGTCCTGTTCGCCGCCACGGCGGTGGACCTGAGGAACGGCGCGGAGCCCGGCTGGGAGCACGGCCTGGCGGCGCTCTACATCGGCTACACGGTGGCCTACGGCCACTACACGATCCGCTGGCTGGACGGCCACGCCGCGCACCGCCTGGCCGGGGCGCCCCGCCCCCCGCGCCCGCCGCGGTACGGGATGGCGCGGGCCCGCCACGAGGGCGCCCTCTGGCTGCGGACGCTTCTCGGGGCGGCGGTCGCGCTGGCCCTGCTGCAGGCCGCCGTCTGGTACGTCGGGGACGGCGACACCTCGTCGCTGCGGTCCTTCCAGTGGGTGGCGCTGCGGGCCGCCGGCATCCACGGGCTGATCGCCCTGACCTACCTGCTGTGGCCGAAGCGGCCCAAGGGCGCGCCCGGCCGGGAACCGGAGCGGGAGACCGTGGTCCGGTGACCGTCCGCCCCGGCTAGCGCTCCCCGCCCGGCACCCACAGCACGTCCCCGACCTCCTTGTTCGCCGTCCTGGCGAGGATGAACAGGAGGTCGGAGAGGCGGTTGAGGTAGGTCGCGGTGAGCGGGTTCATCGTCTCGCCGTGCACCTCCAGCGCGGCCCACGTCGAGCGCTCCGCGCGCCGGACGACCGTGCACGCCTGGTGCAGCAGGGCCGCGCCGGGGGTGCCGCCGGGCAGGATGAAGGACCGCAGCTTCTCCAGCCGCTCGTTGAAGCGGTCGCAGTCCGCCTCCAGCCGGTCGACGTAGAACTGCTCCACGCGCAGCGGCGGGTACTCGGGGTTCTCCACGACCGGCGTCGACAGGTCGGCGCCCACGTCGAACAGGTCGTTCTGCACACGGGTGAGGACCTCGACGACCTCCTCGTCCAGCCCGCCGAGGGCGATGGCGGTGCCGATGACGGCGTTCGCCTCGTTGGAGTCGGCGTACGCCGAGATCCGCAGATCGGTCTTGGAGGTCCGGCTCATGTCGCCGAGGGCGGTGGTGCCCTGGTCGCCGGTCCGGGTGTAGATGCGCGTCAGATTGACCATGTGACCAGCCTAGTTACGCTCCGGCGGTGCGGTACACGCGTGTGCCCACTGTCACGGCGAGCACGGCGAACAGGACGGCCACGACCGTGCCGTACAGCATGTGCTCCGTGGCGTACGCGCCGACGTAGGCGTCCCGGACCGCGTCCACCAGATAGCGGAAGGGGACGAAGTGGGACAGGACGTCCAGCCAGCGCGGCCCCAGTGTCATCGGCAGCATCAGGCCGGACAGCAGCATCATCGGCATCGTCAGGGCGTTGACCGCGGGGCCGAACTCCTGCGGGGTGCGGACCTTCAGCGCCAGCGCGTACGACAGGGAGGCCAGCGACACCGTGAGCAGGCCCACGAAGGCGAACCCGATCAGCACGCCGGGCAGCGGGGCCCGCAGGCCCATCGCGAGCGCCGCCAGCACCAGCAGCACTGCCTGGAAGACGAACACCGTGGCCTCCCGCAGCACCCGCCCGAGGAGGAGGGCGAGCCGGCTGACGGGCGTCACCCGCATCCGGTCGACCACGCCCTGGCTCTGTTCGATGATGACCGCGAAGCCCGCGAACGACGCTCCGAACAGGCCGAGTTGGAGCAGCAGGCCGGGCACGAGGACCTGCCAGGAGGACCCCTTCCCGCCGAGCGGGAGGTCCGTGAGCAGCGGGCCGAAGAACAGCAGGTACAGCAGCGGCATCAGCACGCCGAAGAGCAGCGCGAACCGGGAGCGCAGGGACTGGCGGAGATAGCGGCCGTAGATGAGGGCCGTGTCCTGGATCAGCATGAGGGGTCCTATACGGCGACGGGGGCGGCGTCGGCCGGGGCCGGGCCGCGGCCGGTGAGGGCGACGAAGGTGTCCTGGAGGGTCGCGTCGATCGAGCCGCCGTACCGCAGCTTCAGCGCGCTCGGCGTGCCCTCCGCGACGACGGTGCCGCCGTCGACGATCACCAGACGGTCGGCGAGGGCGTCGGCCTCGTCCAGGTAGTGGGTGGTGAGGACGACGGTGGTGCCCTGCTCGTCGCGCAGGCGCCGCACCAGGTCCCACAGGTCCGCCCGGCTGCCGGGGTCGAGGCCGGTCGTCGGCTCGTCGAGGAACAGCACCTTCGGGTGGTGGGTGAGCGCCATCGCGATGTCCAGGCGCCTGCGCTGGCCGCCGGAGAGGGCGCCCGCCTTGCGGTCGAGCAGCTCGGTCAGACCGAGGTCGTGGGCCAGTTCCCCGGCGCGCTCGACGGCCCGCGCCCTGGACAGGCGGTACAGCCGGCCCTGGGTCACCAGCTCCTCCCGCACGGTGATCTGCGGGTCCACGCCGCCCGACTGGGCCACGTAACCGCTGGCGCGGCGCACCCCGGCGGGGTCGGTCGCGAGGTCGTGGCCCGCGACGGTGGCCGCGCCGCCGGTGGGTGCCAGCAGGGTCGTCAGCATCCGCAGGGTCGTCGTCTTGCCGGCGCCGTTCGGGCCGAGGAGGCCGAGGATCTCGCCCTCCCGGACGGTCAGGTCGACGGAGCGCACGGCCTCCACGGGGCCGCGCCTGGTCTGGAAGGTGCGGGCCAGTCCGGCCGCGCTGATGACAGGCATGGGCACAGGAAAACAGAGTCACTGAAATTTTGCAACGGCCCCAAAATTCAAGAGGCCCCATCGAAGTTAGGATGAGGGCATGACGGAAGGGCTCAGGGAGCGCAAGAAGCGCGAGACGCGGCAGCGGATCTCCGACATCGCCACCGGGCTGTTCCTGGAGCACGGCTTCGTGACCGTGACCGTCGCCGAGGTCGCGGAGGCCGCCGACGTCTCGGTGAACACCGTCTACAACTACTTCCCGGCCAAGGAGGACCTGTTCTTCGACCGCTCCGCCGGGGTCGTCGACCAGCTGTCCCGCTGGGTGCGCGGCCGGCCGCGGGGGGAGTCGGCCGCCCGCGCCGTGCTGCGGGAGCTGCGCGCCGAGATCGAGGCGGTCTCGCCCCGCCTCGGGCTCATGGAGGGCTACGACCGCTTCATGCGCTGCATCCAGGACGCGCCGCCGCTGCGCTCGCGGCTCTGGAGCCTCCGGCAGGAGATCCACGACGACCTGGAGACGACCCTGCGCGAGGAGGCCGGCGCCGCCCCCGGCGATCCGCTGCCGGGGCTGATCGCGGGTCAGCTCGCCTGGATCCACCAGAGCGTCTTCGAGGCCGTCGGCCGGGAGATGGTCAAGGGGCGCAAACCGGGCGAAGTGTCCCGTGAGGCGCTGGCGCTTCTCGACGACATCGAGGAGCTGTTGAGCGAGAAGGTGCTCAACTACGCCGTCCGGGGCGCGCAATGAGCCGTGCCGGTGTGATGTCCGTCAGATGAGACGTGACTCGCGTTACTAACCGGTCACACAGTGCCCCGCTGCCGCTAAGGTCCGCCGAAGAGCAACCTCAACAGGGTGTAAGGCGTTTCTAAGGGGAGTCGCAACAGTGGCACGGAAGCTTGCCGTCATCGGCGCCGGCTTGATGGGTTCCGGGATCGCCCAGGTCTCCGCGCAGGCGGGCTGGGACGTCGTCCTGCGGGACGTCACGGACGAGGCGCTCAAGCGCGGTACCGACGGCATCAAGGCCTCGTACGACAAGTTCGTGAGCAAGGGCAGGATGGAGGCGCACGACGCCGACGCCGCCCTGGCCCGGATCACCGCGACCACCGATCTGGACGCCGCCGCCGACGCGGACGTCGTCGTCGAGGCGGTCTTCGAGAAGCTGGAGGTCAAGCACGAGATCTTCCGGGCCCTCGACAAGATCGTCCGCCCGGACGCCGTGCTCGCCTCCAACACCTCCGCCATCCCCATCACCAAGATCGCGGCGGCCACCGAGCACCCCGAGCGGGTCGTCGGCGTGCACTTCTTCTCGCCGGTGCCGATGATGCAGCTCGTCGAGCTGGTGCGCGGCTACAAGACCAGCGACGAAACCCTCGCCACCGCCCGTGAGTTCGCCGAGTCCGTCGGCAAGACCTGCATCGTCGTCAACCGCGACGTCGCCGGCTTCGTCACCACCCGGCTGATCTCCGCGCTCGTCGTCGAGGCGACCAAGCTGTACGAGTCGGGCGTCGCCACCGCCGAGGACATCGACCTCGCCTGCAAGCTGGGCTTCGGCCACGCCATGGGCCCCCTCGCCACGGCCGACCTGACCGGCGTCGACATCCTGCTGCACGCCACCTCGAACATCTACACCGAGTCCCAGGACGAGAAGTTCGCGCCGCCGGAGCTGATGCGCCGGATGGTGGACGCGGGTGACATCGGCCGCAAGAGCGGGCAAGGCTTTTACAGCTACTGAGGTTTCGTACACCACCGCACAGCCCCCGCACGAGTCACGCGATGGGGTGAATTCGGTATCGGTTCGCTCACAGGCGGCAACCTCTGGCCGCTGAACGCAGTCAGAGGTTGCATCACCGGCCACTGCGAAGACTCGTAGCAAAGACAGACCCACGCACCTACGCAGACCACACACCGCGGAGCACGAACGCACGCTTAGGGGAGCGCTATGCACATCAGGGGCGACCACGCCGAACTGGTCGTCGGGGGCCGCCTCGACGTCCGCAGCGCGGCGGACGCCCGTACGGTCCTGCACTCGGCCGTCGACGACGGAGTCGGCGATCTGGTGCTCGACCTGTCCGAGCTGGACTCCTGGGACGCCACCGGACTCGGGGTGATCATGGGGGCCCACCGGCGGGCCGGCCGCTGCGGCCGGCGCCTGGTGCTGCGCGGCGTGCCGCTGCAGATGCAGCGTCTGCTGGTGGCCACCCGGCTGCACCGCATCCTGGCGATCGAGGGCGGCATCGGGGTGGAGTCCCTGCCCCGCGTGTGACACCCCGGCACGGGTGGGGCGCGACAGTCGGGCGTTCCGTCTGCGAACGGCGCACCGCGCACAATCCTCACGAGACTGTGATGTCTCGGACGGCGCGGTACCCCGGGCTGTCGTAGATACTGTGCCAAGGTTTAGGGTTCGGCTGCCCGCTGGCTCGACGTTTCCCTTCGAGCGGGCCCGGACCAGAAGCGACAGCGCGGTGTGCAGCAAGGCCGGGAGGGGCTTGGCATACGCACACGACGCTTTTGGGGGGCTAGGAACCTATGGACCCGAACACCCGGGGACCCGAGGGGTACGGCCATGACGCGGACGAGCAGTCGTCGCGTCCGCGCCCGCCCAGGGATCCCCTCACACCCGACTTCGGACAGCACGCGCCGACACTCGCCCGTACCGTCCAGCTCGTCTCGGGCGACCTCCTGCTCACCGTCAACCCGGTCGACGGCAGCGAGATAGAACCCTGCCCGCCCGCCGAGCGGCCGTCCCGCCCCGAGAAGCTCTCCACGGCCGACCGCGCCGAGGCCGACCGGGCCGCGAAGCCGCCCGTGCCGCCCGGGCCGACGCGCCCCGCCCCGCCCCTGCTGGCCCGTCAGGACGACCGTGAGCAACTGGTCCGGCTGCTCGCGCGCGGCCGCTCCGTGCGCCTGGTCGGCCCCCGCGGCGCCGGCCGCACCAGCCTCCTCGACCTCGTCGCCGACGACTGCGCGGACCTCGCGCCCGACGGCGTGGTCCGGCTCACCGGCTTCCACCGCACCCCGGACGACCTTCTGCGGGACCTCTTCCGCGCGGTGTACGACGCCCCGCTGCACCGTCCGGAACAGGACGAACTGCTCGCGTGCGTACGGGACATCGGAGCGGTCGTCGTCCTGGACGACATCGAGTTCGGCGGCACCGCCCTCGACGAGCTCCTCGACGCCACCCCCGAGTGCGCCTTCCTGCTCGGCGCCACCCCCGACGTGCCCGCCCCGTCCGCCGAGTCCGACGTCGAGGAGGTCGTCCTCGGCGGCCTCGACCGCGCCGCCTCCATGGAACTGCTGGAGCACGTCGTCGGCCGCGACCTCACCGAGGACGAGCGGAACTGGGCGGGCGACCTCTGGTTCGAGTCGGAGGGCCTGCCGCTGCGGTTCGTCCAGGCGGGTGCCCTGTTGCGGCAGCGCGACCGGCTGCGGGCCGAGGCCGAGGCGGTCGACGAGTACGGCGTCTTCGAGGACGCCCCGCCCGCCGACGCCGTCGAGACGGAGAACGTCCGCGACCGCGACGAGGTACCGCTGCCGTCCCTCGGGGAGGCGGCCGCACCGGCCCGGCTGCTCGCCTCACGGCTCAGCCCCTCCGCCCGCGCCGCCCTGCGGTTCGCCGTCGCCCTCGGCGGCGAGATGCCGCACCAGGCGCATCTGCCCGCCCTCGTCGGCGACACCCACGCGGACGCCGCCCTCGGCGAACTGACCGACTGCGGACTCGTCTCGCCGATCGGCGCCCGCTACCGGCTCGCCGCCGGCGTGCAGATCCAGCTGGAGGCCGCCGGCTACGCCGACGACGTCGAGGAGACCGCCCTCAGCGCCGCCCAGCACTACACCTGGTGGGCCGGGCACCCCTCGGTCACCCCCGAGCGCGTCAGCGCCGAGGCGGACGCCCTGCTCGCCGCGCTCGGTGTGCTCGTGGCCTCCCCGGCCCCGGCCGGCGGCTCCTCCGGCACCGACGAGGACGAGACCGACCCCGCCGTCCAGCTGGCCCGCGCCGCGGCGCCCGCGTTCGCGGCCGGGCTGCACTGGAGCGCCTGGGAGCGCGCGCTGCGCGCGGGCGCCGAGGCGGCCCGGGCGGCCGGTGACGTCACGGAACAGGCCTACTTCCACCACGAGTTGGGCGTCCTCGCCCTGTGCGACGGCCGCCTGGACCGGGCCCGCACCGAGCTGGAGACCGCGATCGGCCTGCGCGGCGCCCTCGCCGACAAGCGCGGCACTGTGGCGGGCCGCAGGGCACTCGCCCTGGTCGCCGACCGCACCGGCACCGCGCCGGGACTCGCCGCCCTCACCGCCACGGCGGGCGAGGAGGTGCCGGACGCCCGGTACGAGGAGTCCCAGTCGCCGCCCGGGGGAGTGCCGGCCCCCTTCCCGCCCGTCGTCGACACCTCGACGCTGGTCACCCACCGCTCGTTCGCGCCCGCGGACCCGGTGCCCACCCACAAGGGCCGGGGCGGTGTCCGCAGCTTCGCCAAGCGCAACCTCGTCGCGGCCGGCGCGGGCGCGCTCCTGGTGGCCGTGCTCGGCACGGTCGTGACGCTCGGCGCCACCTCCGACGGTGACCCCGAGGGCCCGTCCACGCGGGTCGGCGTCAACCCGTCCGCGAGCCAGGGCCCCGGCGACGACAGCCTCGGCGCCGACGAGGCGGCGGGCACGGACGGCAAGGACTCCGGCGACACCGGTCCGGCGACCAGCCGGCCGACGGACCCCGGTCCCGACGGCACGCTCGGCACCTCGGACGATCCGACGCCGACCACCTCGGGGAAGCCGTCGGACGAGCCGAGCGGCACGCACAAGCCGGGTGGCGGCGACTCCGACGCGACGACGAAGCCGCCGTCGAACACGAAGCCGCCGTCCTCGACGAAGCCGCCGACGACCAAGCCCCCGACGTCCACGAAGCCGCCGACCTCGGAACCGCCCACCAGCGAGACCCCGACGACCGAGCCGCCCACCAGCGAGCCGCCGCCGTCCGAGCCGCAGTCCTCGGACTCGGCGAGCGGACCGGCGTCCAGCGCGCCCGCGAGCGGTACGGCGAGCGCCTCGCAGAGCGACGGCACGGACACCGTCATCTGACGGCCCGATCACGACCAAAGGGCCGGTTCCGCCAAGCGGAACCGGCCCTTTTGCCGTCGCGTGGTGCGTCAGAACAGCCGGAGCTTGTCGTCCTCGATGCCCCGCAGCGCGTCGTAGTCCAGCACCTGGCAGCCGATCCCGCGGTCCGTCGCGAGGACCCGGGCCTGCGGCTTGATCTCCTGGGCGGCGAAGACGCCGCGCACCGGGGCGAGATGGGGATCGCGGTTCAGCAGCTCCAGATAGCGGGTCAGCTGCTCCACGCCGTCGATCTCACCGCGCCGCTTGATCTCGACCGCGACCGTCTGCCCCTCGGCGTCCCGGCACAGGATGTCCACCGGGCCGATGGCCGTCATGTACTCGCGCCGGATCAGCGTGTAGCCCTCGCCGAGCGTCTCGATGCGGTCCGCGAGCAGTTCCTGGAGGTGCGCCTCCACGCCGTCCTTGATCAGGCCGGGGTCCACGCCCAGTTCGTGCGAGGAGTCGTGGAGGATCTCCTCCATCGTGATGATCAGCTTCTCGCCCGCTTTGTTGACGACCGTCCAGACGTCCTTCTGCTCGCCGTCGCCCTCCTTCAGCGTGCAGGGCGGCGACATCCAGTTCAGGGGTTTGTAGGCCCGGTCGTCCGCGTGGATCGAGACGCTGCCGTCCGCCTTGACCAGGATCAGACGGGGGGCCGAGGGCAGGTGGGCGGTGAGCCGGCCCGCGTAGTCCACGGAGCATCGGGCAATGACGAGACGCATGGTCCGCAACGCTACTCGACGGGCCAGGGTCGACGCGATCCGCCCTGGGAGAGTCCGTTAGACCCCGGACTGCCCCTGTTCGTTTCTGGCCGATTGTGAGCCTAAAGGGACTGGCTCATGTACGCATTCTCCTGGTGCCGTCACGGTCTGTTGCCTACCGTATTAAACGGGAGGTCGCGGGGTGTGTACACAGCGTGTCCGGTCGCGCGGACTCCCTCATCTGTCCGGCAACCCCTGCCACCGGCGGGGGTGCGAGAGGAGAACCCATGTCGCTCGACGTCTCACCGGCCCTACTCGAGAAGGCCGAGCGAGGCGAGGTCGACGAAGCCGAATTCGTCGACTGCGTCCGGACCTCCCTGCCCTATGCATGGGAGATGATCAGCTCCCTGGTGGCTCAGCTGAAGGTCGACGGCGGTCAGTTCGCCGACAACCAGACGCCCCCGCCGGACGAGCAGGCACGGGGACAGTTGCTGCGTGCCCTTGCGAGCGACGCGATACGCGGCGCCCTGCAGCGGCACTTCGGGGTGCGGCTGGCCTTCCAGAACTGCCACCGGGTGGCGGTGTTCCCGGTCGACTCCTCGGTCGACGAGTCATTGGCCCGCTTCACCTCGGTCCGCAGTCAGGTGCTCAACCAGTCCCCGGAGTTCAGGGACTGCTGACGCGAGCCGCTCGCTTGCCGCTCCGTACGCGGGAGGTGCATCAGTACCGGGGCGGCAAGCCCACCGGCGGGGAACCTCCCGCGCGCGCGATTCAGCCGAGCTGCGGGAGGACTTCGGCGCCCAGCCGCCGTACGTTCTCCTCGGTGGCCGCCAGGTCGCCCGAGCCCTCGACCAGCAGGGCGAAACGGGAGATCCCGGTGCGCTCGCTGGTCGCCGCGAGCCGGTCGGCGGCGAGACGCGGGGTGCCCACCGGGTGCAGCCCGCAGAGCAGTTCGGTGTAGGCGAGCGGGTCGCGCATGGCCCGCGCGCGGCCGTCCACCGTCACATGGGCCTCCAGACCCTGCCGAAGCCACCCGGGCATCGCCTTCGTGAGCGTCTCCACGGCGTCCGTGCGCCGGTCGGCGATCTGGCACACCCCGGCGGAGACATGGGCGGCCGCGCGGATCTCGTCCTCGCCGCGCCCGGCCGCGCGCGCCTGCTCCCGCCACAGGGCGACCATCTCGGCCTTCTCCTCGTCGCCCACGTGCATGCCGAGCAGCATCGGCAGCCCGCGCTCGGCCGCGAGGCGCACACTGCGCGGCGAGGTGCACGCGACGACCACCTCGGGGCCCTCCGTCTCGGTCAGGCACTCCGAGGGGCGGGGCACCACCGGCACCTCGCGGAAGCCGAACCGCTCGCCCGAGGCCCCGACCGCCGGCTCGCGCAGCCAGCGCAGCAGCAGATCGAGTGATTCCGGGAAGCCCTCCTCGTAGGCGGCCAGACCCGAGCCGAACACCTCCAGGTCGACCCAGGGCCCGCCGCGCCCGACGCCCAGCGAGAACCGCCCGCCGGAGGTGATGTGCAGCAGGGCGGCCTGCTCGCCCAGGGCCACCGGGTGCGCGGTCGGCAGCACGCTGACCGCCGTGCCCACGCGCAGCCGGCGGGTGCGGCCGAGCAGCAGGGCGGCCAGGGTGACCGCGGACGGACAGGTGCCGTACGGCACGAAGTGGTGCTCGGCGAGCCAGACCGAGTCGAGGCCCGCCTCCTCGGCGACCTCCGCGGAGCGGACCGCCCGGTGCAGCGCCTCCCCGTCGCCCTGGCCCGGGAACCGGGCCGCCAACACGAAACTACCTACGCGCATCGCTGTTTTCCTGCTTCCTTGGCTCCGACGCGGAGCTCCCCCAGCGGGCATAACCGTCTGACACGTGCCGAGGACACGGCCTGGCGGGGGGATTTGCGGATTGTCTGCAGAATCACGGGTCCGCGTGGGGGACTTGTGGGGGTTGGTTCCGTACGGATACCCCCGTCCGTGCCGCGTAGGCTGGAGACGGCCCCCGTCCTGTATAGCTCCGTGAGGTGTCCCGTGTCCCCGCGTCGCAACCGATCCAAGGGCGCCGGTCCGTCCGGCCGCGGTGCCGGGGAGGACCGCTCCGGCCGCTACGGCGGCTGGCAGTCCTCGGAGACCTGGCAGGGCGAGGACTGGAACGTACGGCACGTGGCGGGCGCCAGCGCGCAGGGCAAGACGTACCGCTGCCCGGGCTGCGACCAGATGATCCCGGACGGCGTCCCGCACGTCGTCGCCTGGCCGGACCACGCGGGCGTCGACGACCGCCGGCACTGGCACAAGGCGTGCTGGAACGCGAAGGACCGCCGCACCACGCGGGTGCAGCGGTCCCGTAACGCGCCGAGGTTCTGAGCGCTACACGTCGCGCCGCTCCAGGAGCGCCCAGGCGCCCGCGAACGCGGCGGCCGTCACCCCGAGCATGATCCACAGCGGGTCCCAGCCGTGCGGGCCGGACTCCGACAGGGACTGCGCGTAGAAGACGCTCAGCTGGTTGGGGATGGAGTACTCGAACAGCGCCTGCTGCAGGTCCTGCAGGCTCTCCGAGAACATGAACAGGGCGATCACCAGCGGCGCCAGCAGCAGGCCGATCATGATCGTGATCGCGCCCGCCGAGTGCCGGATGACCGAGCCGACGACGAGCGAGAGCAGCCCGAGCAGCGCGATGTAGAGCGAGATGCCGACCGTGCCCTTCAGCCACTCCTCGGTGGACGGCTCGCGGGCGCCGTCGAGCATGGCCACGTCCGCGAGGGCGACCAGCAGGGCCGACACCAGCGTCACCGTGAAGGCCACCGCGAAGAACACGATCGCCTTGGCCGCCAGCACCCGGCCGCGGGTCGGGCAGGCCGTCATCGTGGTGCGGATCATGCCGGTGCCGTACTCCGACGCGGTCGTCAGCACGCCCAGCGTGATCACGCAGATCGTGCCGAGCAGCAGCCCGAAGAAGCCGAACGACAGGGGGCTCTCGCCCGCCAGGCTCTCCTCCGCGGCGTTGGCGGCGATCAGCGCGGCGACCGCCAGGCCGATGCCGACCACGAGCACGACGAACACCCCGAGCGTCCACATCGTGGAGCGCACCGAGCGGATCTTCGTCCACTCCGAGGCGAGCGCGTGCCCGAGGTGCGTGCGCACCACCGGGATCGGCGAGGTGTACGTGGGGTACGGCTGACCGGGAGCCGCCTGCCAGGTCGGTGCGGCGGTCTGCGGCATCGGGGGCTGGGGCGTGCTCATCGGGCTTCCTCGGGCTTGGTCGGGGCGGCGGGGGCGGCGTCCTGGGGCGCGGCGGCCGGCGCGGGCGGCTGGGCGGGCGGCTGGGCGGGCGCCTGCGGGGGCGCGGGCGCGGCGGCGGGCTGCGGCGCGGGCGCCTGGCTCGCGGGCGCGTCCTGCGGCGCCTGGGCGGCCGGCTGGGCGTACGGGTTGGCCGGGACGGCGCCCGGGTCCCCGGGCGCGCCGTACGGGCCGGGAGCGCCCTGCTGGGGCGGCGGCGGGGCGTACCAGCCGGGCTGGCCCTGACCGGGCACCGGCATCGGCGGCTGCGCGCCCGGCGGGAGCGGCTGCTGCAGCCCGGCCTTCTGGTCGTCGGTCGAGCGGTAGTCGACGGCGCCCTGCGTCATCCGCATGTACGCCTCCTCCAGCGACGCCTGGTGCGGCGACAGCTCCCACAGCCGTACGTCGGAGGCGTGGGCGACGTCGCTGATGCGGGGGAGCGGCAGCCCGGTCACCCGCAGCGCGCCGTCCTGCTCGGGCAGCACGTGCCCGCCCGCCTCGGTGAGCGCGCCCGCCAGCTTCTCGCGCAGCTGCGGCTCGGTGTCGGGGGTGCGGACCCGGGCGAACCCGGCGGAGTTCGCCGCGATGAAGTCCCTCACGCTCATGTCGGCGAGCAGCTGGCCGCGCCCGATCACGATGAGGTGGTCGGCGGTCAGCGCCATCTCGCTCATCAGGTGGGAGGAGACGAAGACGGTACGTCCCTCGGCCGCCAGCGACTTCATCAGGTTCCGGACCCAGTGGATGCCCTCGGGGTCGAGGCCGTTGACCGGCTCGTCGAACAGGAGCACCTGCGGGTCGCCGAGCAGGGCGGCGGCGATGCCCAGGCGCTGGCCCATGCCGAGCGAGAAGCCCTTGGAGCGGCGCCCGGCCACGTCCTGGAGGCCGACCACGCCCAGCACCTCGTCCACGCGGCGGGCCGGGATGCCGGCGAGCTGCGCGAGGCTCAGCAGGTGGTTGCGGGCCGAGCGGCCGCCGTGGACGGCCTTGGCGTCGAGCAGCGCGCCGACCTGGCGGGGCGCGTTCGGCAGTCTGCGGTACGGATAGCCGCCGATGGTGACGTGGCCCGCGGTCGGGTTGTCCAGACCGAGGATCATCCGCATCGTCGTCGACTTGCCGGAGCCGTTGGGGCCCAGGAAGCCGGTGACGGCACCGGGCCGCACCTGGAAGGACAGGTTGTACACAGCGGTCTTGTCGCCGTAGCGCTTGGTCAGGCCGACTGCCTCGATCATGCTCCGCACCCATCGAAAGGTTCAGGACAGCGGGGCGCACGCCCCCCGTAAGGGTTAGGAGGATATAGGGGCGCTGACGGTTCCACTCAAGGGCGAGTAAAACTTCGCCGCGCCGGCCCCCCCGGGGCCCCTCCTAGGCGTCCCGCTTGCGCAGGGTGAGGTAGCCGCCGGCCACGGCCGCGATCACCCACAGCGCCATGATGCCGAGCCCGCCCCAGGGGCCGTAGGGGCGGTCGTCGTCGACCGGGGTGACCACCTGGAGGATGGCGCTGCCGGCCTGGTCGGGCAGGTAGCGGCCGACCTTCTCGGTGGCGGAGACGTTCCCGAGGATGTTGGAGACCAGGAAGAAGAACGGCATCAGGATGCCCAGCGACAGCATGGGCGAGCGCAGCATCGCCGCGATCCCCATCGAGAACATCGCGATGAGCATCATGTACAGCCCGCCGCCGAACACCGCCCGCAGCACCCCCGGGTCGCCGATCGACGCCCGGTGGTCGCCGAGCATCGCCTGCCCGAGGAAGAAGGTGAGGAAGCTGGTCGCCAGCCCGACGGCCAGCGCCAGCCCGGTCGCCACCGCGATCTTGCTGAACAGGAAGGTGCCGCGGCGCGGCACGGCGGCCAGCGAGACGCGGATCATCCCGGTGCTGTACTCGTTCGAGACGACGAGCACGCCGAACACGATCATCGCGAGCTGACCGAGGCTCATCCCCGCGAAGCTGATGAAGGTCGGGTCGAAGTCCACCCGGTCCCGTTCGCTCATGTTGTCGAACTCGTTGTTCGACAGCGCCGAGATCAGCATCCCCAGGGCCACGGTCACGACCAGCGCCAGGGAGAGCGTCCACACGGTGGACGCCACCGAGCGGATCTTGGTCCACTCCGAGCGGAGCACCTGCGTCGTCGCCATGTCAGCTCCTCCTCCAGCCCTCGCCCCACGCCTGCTGTTGTTGCTGCTGCTGCTGCGGCGGCGGCGGCGGGGCCGGGGCCCGCCCGGTGTGCGCGTGGTACTCGACCGACTCCGCGGTCAGCTGCATGAAGGCCTCCTCCAGGGACGCCTGCTGTGTGCTCAGCTCGTGCAGCACGATCCCGTGGTGGGCCGCGAGCTCGCCGATCCGCGCGGCCGTGCCGCCGTCGATCTCCAGCGCGCCGTCGCCCGCCTCCACCGGGGTGACGCCCTCCGCGCGCAGCACGTCGAGCAACTGCTCCCGCTGAGGGCTGCGGACCCGGACGAACGCCCGGGAGTTGCGGGCGATGAAGTCGGCCATGGAGGTGTCGGCGAGCAGCCGGCCCTGCCCGATGACGACGAGGTGGTCGGCGGTCAGCGCCATCTCGCTCATCAGGTGGGAGGAGACGAAGACGGTACGTCCCTCGGCCGCCAGCGACTTCATCAGCGTGCGGATCCAGTGGATGCCCTCGGGGTCGAGGCCGTTGACCGGCTCGTCGAACATCAGGATGCGGGGGTCGCCGAGCAGCGCGGCCGCGATGCCGAGGCGCTGCCCCATGCCCATCGAGAAGCCCTTGGTCTTCTTGCGGGCGACCGCCGTCAGACCGACCGTCTCCAGCACCTCGCGGACCCGGCTCGCCGGGATGCCGTTGCTCTGCGCCAGGCACAGCAGGTGGTTGTAGGCGCTGCGGCCGCCGTGCCAGGCCTTCGCCTCCAGCAGGGCGCCGATGTACGTCAGCGGGTCCTTCAGCTCCTCGTAGTGCCTGCCGTCGATCCGGACGTCACCGGCCGTCGGGTGGTCCAGGCCCAGCACCATCCGCATCGTCGTCGACTTGCCCGCGCCGTTCGGCCCGAGGAAGCCCGTGACGATGCCGGGTCTGACGGTGAAGGAGAGGTTGTTCACCGCCACCTTGTCGCCGTACCGCTTGGTCAGCCCCGAGAGCTCGATCATGCGGCCACGCTAGGGGGACCGTTGGGCCGATGCCACCCGGACGGCGCGAACAGCCCCAGGAAACGGCCGAGGCCCGCACCCCTCAGGGGGCACGGGCCTCGGTCGTCGTCCTACGGCGTCAGCCGGTCACCGGGTCTGCTGCGCCGGGACCCCGCGGGAGATCGGCTCGTCCTCGGCCGGCGTGCCGGCGGCGGCCACCGCGGCGCCCGTGAGCGTCGCGAGCATCTCGCGGACGTTCGTCAGCTGGGCGTTGATGCTGTCGCGGCGGTTGGTGAGGGCGGCCAGCTCGCGCTCGGATTCCGAACGGATCCGGTCGGCCTTGGCGTTCGCGTCGGCCACGATGTCCTCGGCCTGGCGCTGCGCGGTCTCCACCGTCTGGCGGGCACGGCGCTCGGCGTCGGTGCGCAGCTTCTCGGCCTCCAGGCGCAGCTGCTCGGCGCGGTGCTCGATCTCGGCGAGGCGCTTCTCGGCCTTGGCCTGACGCGAGGCCAGGTCGCGCTCGGACTGCTCCCGGCGCTTGGCGAGGTTCGTCTCGAAGTCGGCGGCGGCCTGCGCGGCCTTGGCGCGGGTCTCCTCGAAGAGGGCGTCGGCCTCCTCACGCTTGGACTGAGCGTCCTTCTGGGCCTCGGACCGCAGCTGCGAGGCGTCGCTCTTCGCCTTCTCGACGATGCGGACGCCCTCGTCCTCGGCCTTGGCCTTGCGCTCCGCAGCGAACGATTCTGCGTCGTTGCGTACCTGCTGGGCCGCCGACTCGGCGAGCTCGCGGTGCTGCTCCGCCGCGCGGCGCGCCTCCTCGCGCAGATCCTTGGCCTCCTCCTCGGCGAGGCGGAGGATCTTCTCGACGCGCGCGCCGAGGCCCGCGTACGACGGCTCGGCGTCGGTCACCTGCGCCTGGGCGTTCTGCGTCTCGAGGTGGAGCTCCTCGATGCGCTTCTCCAGGGCGGTGATACGGGTGAGAGCGCTGTCACGGTCGGAGACGAGCTTCGAGATCCGTTCGTCCACCTGAGCGCGGTCGTACCCACGCCGCACAAGCTCGAAGCCGTAGGGGGAAGTGTCGCTCATGGGGTTCCTGTCGAATGAGACCGGTGAGGTGATAAGTGGAATCCTAGGGGCCGAAGCGGTGTGTCATCGAGCGGATACGTGTTTGATCTGGAGAATGAGACCCCTTTTGAGTGGCTAACCGTCGGACGGCTTGCCAAAAACCCGGTCAAAGCCCCCAGGTGTCACCGGAACCCGCGCCGGGCGCTAGCCGTCTGACGACTTGCCACCCGATCGGGGAGCGCCCACGGTCGCCCCCGCCTTGACCCCGCCGTCCTTGGCCCCGCCGGGAGCCTCGAAGGACTCCAGCGCCTCCAGGACGTCCTGCACCCGGGAGATCTCGGCGTTGATGTCCTCGCGGCGCCGGACGAGGACCTCCAGCTCGCGCTTGCCCTCCTCGACCGTGGCCTTGGCCTCGCGGATCGCCTCCGCCTTCAGCTCCTCGGCCTCGCGGATCAGCTGCGCCCGCTTCTGCTCGGCCTCCTTGAGCAGCCCCTCGGCCTTCTTCACCGCGGCGATACGGACCTTGCCGGCCTCCGAGTTGGCCTCCGACACCAGCTCCTTGGCCTTCGCCTGCGCCTTGGCCAGCTGCTCCTCGGACGCCTTGATCAGCGCGTCGCAGCGGTCGCCGGTCGTCTTCATCGTCTCGGCGGCCTCGCGCCGGGCGCGCTCGTGCAGGTCCTCGATCTCGCTCGTGATGCGGTCGCGCAGCTCCTCCGCCCGCTCCCGGATCGCGGTGGCGTCCCGGCGGGCCCCGACCAGCAGCTCGTCGGCGTCCGTACGGGCCTTCTCCACCGTGGTGTTGCCCTCGACCGTCGCCTCGGCGACCAGCCGCTCCGCCTCCTTGCGGGCCGCGCCGACCATCGTGTCGGCCTGCGCCTCCGCGTCCGCGGTCGTCTTCAGCGCCTGCTGCTGCGCCTCGGTGAGCAGCTTGTCCGCCTCGGCGGTCGTCTCCGTGATGAGCGTGTCGACCTGCTCCGCCGCCTCCGAACGCCGCTTGTTGGCGTCCTTGCGGGCCTCGTCCAGGGTGCGCTCGGCCTCCTCGCGGGCCGTGGCCACCAGACGCTCGGCCTCCGCGGCCGCCTCGGCGCGGACGCGCTCCGACTCCCCGCGGACCCGCTCCGCGTGCTGCTGCGCCGAGCCGACCGCGTCCGCGGCCTCGGCGCGCAGCCGCTCCGCGTCCGACGTGGCGTCACCGACCAGCTTCTCCGCCTTGGCGAGCGCGTCGGCCAGCATCCGGTCGGCCTCGGCGATCGTCTCCGACTGCAGCCGCTCCGCCTCGGAACGGGCCTCGGTGATGAGGGTGTCGGCCTGCTCCGCCGCGTCCGAGCGGATGCGGTTGGCGTCCTCGCGGGCGTCCGCCCGGGTCCGGGACGCCGCCTGGTCCGCCTCCGCGATCCGGTCGGACGCCTCGGTGCGCAGCCGCTGGGCGTGCTCGGTGGCCTCCGCGCGCAGCCGGTCCGCCTCGGCGATGGCCTCCCCGACCGTGCGCTCGGCCAGCGACTTGGCGGCCTCCGCCTCCTCCTTGGCCTCGCGCCGCAGCCGCCCGGCGTCCTCGCCGGCCCGCTCCCGCTCGGCGTAGGCGTCGGTACGGACCCGGTCCGCCTCCTCCTCGGCCTCCCGGCGCGTGCGCTCCGCCGCGTGCTCGGCGGCGCTGCGCAGCCCGGCGATCTCCTCCTGGGCCTGCTCGTGCAGCCCGGTGACGGAGTCGCGGACCTGCTGGGCGTGCTGCTCGGCCGCCGACACCATCTCGGTGGCGCGCCGGTCGGCCTCCTCGACCAGGCGCTCGGCCTCGGCCTGCGCCTCCTCGACCCGGTTGCGGGCGGAGGCCAGCAGCTCCTCGCTCTGCTCGCGGGCCCGCTCACGCTCCTGGTCGGCCTCCTGACGCGCCGAACCGAGCAGCTCCTCGGCCTCGCGCCGGCGCCGGCCGGCCTCCTCCTGGGCGGCGGCCAGCGTCTCCGACGCCTCCGTGGCCAGCCGCTCGGCGGCGGCCTGCGCCTCGGCACGCACCCGGTCGGCGGTCTCCTGGGCCTCCGACCTCAGCCGCTCGGCCTCGGCCGCGGCCTCCGACCGCAGCCGTACGGCGACGGCCTCGCCCTCGGCGCGGGACGCCGACGCGTCCGACGCGGCCTCGGTGCGCAGCCGGTCGGCGTCCTCCTCGGCCTGCTGCTGGAGCGTGCGGATCCGCTCGGCGGCCTCGGTGCGCAGCCGGTCGGTCTCCTCGGCGGCCTCCCGGCGGATGCGGGCGGCCTCCTCGCGGGCGTCGGAGAGGGCCTCCTCGGCCGCCGCGAGCCGCTGCTCGGCCTCGGTCTGAAGGCGCGTCAGCTCCTCGGCGGCCTCCGCGCGGCGCGCCTCGACGCCGCGCTCGGTCTCCTCGCGCAGCTCCTGGGCGGCCCGCTCGGCGTCGGCCTTGATGCCCTCGGCCTGCTCCACGACCTCCTCGCGGTGCCGCTCGGCCTCCTGGCGGGTGCGCTGCAGCGTCTCCTCGGCCTGCCGGCGCAGCGTGGTCGCCCGCTCGATGGCCTCGGTGCGGACCTTCTCGCTGTCCGTCGTGGCCTTCTGGCGCAGGTCGTCCGCGTCCTGCTTGGCCTTCGCCAGCAGCTCCTCGGCGGTCTTGGCCGCCTCCTCGATCTGCTGGACGGCCTCCTTGCGGGCCTCCGCGCGGATCTTCTCGCCCTCGGCGACGGCCTCCGAGCGCAGCTGCTCGGCCTCGCCGCGCAGCCGGCGGGCCTCCTCCTGCAGCTCGACCGTCTTGGCCCGGTACTCCTTGGTGTCGTCCTTCGCCGCGCCCTTGAGCTGCTCGGCGATGTCGTGCGCCTCGGCGCGCAGCCGGTCCGCCTCGGTCTCCGCCTCCCGGCGGATCCGCTCGGCCTCCTCGACGGCGGCCTTGGTGGTGTTCTGCGCCTCCTGCTGCGCCTTGTTGAGCACGTCCTCGGCGGTCTTGGCGGCCTTGGACAGCTGGGTCGCGCTCTCCTCGGCGGTGAGCGTGCGGGCCTTCTCGGCGGCCTCGGCGAGGACCTTCTCGGCCTCCGCGCGGGCGTCGGCGATGACCTGCTCGGCGTCGGCCTTGGTGTTCTCGGCCTCCTTGGTGGCCTCCTCGACCAGCCGGGCGACCTGCTCCTTGGCCGTGCGCATGCGCTGCTCGTTGGCCGACTCGGCCCCGGACAGCGTCTTCTCGGCGGCCGCCTTGGCCTCGGTGACCAGCTTCTCCGCCTCGGACTGCGCCTTGCGCAGCGCCTCCTCGGCCTCGGCCATGCGCTGCTCGGCGGCGCGGCTCAGCTCGGTGGCCTGGCGGCGGGCGGCGTCCGACTCGTTGACCGTGGAGCTGCGCAGCTGCTCGGCGTGGTCGGTGGCCTCCTGGGCCTGGGTGGAGGCGGCGTTCAGCAGGCGCTCGGCGTCGGTCCGCGCCCGGCGCAGGATCTGCTCCGCCTCGGTACGGGCCTCCTCGGCGGCGTCCGTCAGCCGGCGGCGGGCCTCGCCGGCCAGCCGCTCGGCCTCGGCGCGCGCGGCCGACAGGGCCTGCTCGGCCTCGGCGCGCGACTCGTCCAGCAGACGCCGGGCCTGCTGCTCGGTGCGGGCGCGCAGCTGCTCCGCCCACGCCACGTTCTCGTTGACGTGCGACTCGACGGTCTGCCGGCGCTCGGCCAGCTCCTGGTCCAGCTGCTGGCGGCGGGTGACCGCCTCCTGGTGCAGTTCGGCCTGGAGCCGGGCGGCTTGCTCGGCGTGCTCCTGGAGGATGCGCTGCGTCTGCGCGCGGGCCTGGCTCAGCTCGCGCTCGGCCTCCTGGCGCAGCTGGTCCGCCTGCACCTGGGCGTTGCGCAGCAACTGCTCGGCCTGGTATCCGATGTCACCGCCGTCGAAGGCGGGCCGGGACATGATGGTGCGGCGCGCCTCGTGAAGCTTGGCGCGCAGCACCTCGACCTGGTAGCCGAGGTCCTCGGCGTGCTGGATCGCCTTCTCCCGCTCGGTCTTCAGCCGATCCATCTCGGCCTCGAACCGAGAGAGGTGGTCGACGTCAGCCGCCGGCTCTCGCTCCTGGCGTTCGTAGCCCCGCACTGCGCGGTCCCATCCGTCCCCTGGTCGCATCCCTGGCCATGAGCCCCGTCCGTCCGAACGGACGGTGCCCCCGGGGAATGGTGTCAGATCAACGGCGGAGCATGGGCTGCCGCCCCGACGCTCGCCCCCCGATACCCGGACCCCGGCATGCGGTCACCTCGGTTCAGAGAGCGACCGCCCCCAACCCTACCGGCCCCTATGTACGAGGGTCAGTGCTCAGGTGACTCAACAGGCGCCGAAGTGACCAGTTCTGTCAGAACACCATGACAATCCTTGGGGTGCAGGAACGTGATACGTGACCCCATGGAGCCGATCCGCGGCTCTTCGTAGAGCACGCGCACGCCCTTGTCCTTGATCGCGGCGGCGTCGCCGTCCACGTCGGCGGTGCCGAAGGCGATGTGGTGGACGCCCTCGCCGTTCTTGTCGAGCCACTTCGCCACGGTGGAGTCGGGGCGGGTCGGCTCGAGAAGCTGCAGGTAGGAGGCGCCGCCGTCCGAGGTGTCGTTGATCTTGAGCATGGCCTCGCGGACGCCCTGCTCCTCGTTGACCTCGGAGTGGAAGACCTCGAAGCCGTAGGTGGCCCGGTAGAACTCGACGGTCTTGTCGAGATCGAAGCAGGCGATTCCGATGTGGTCGATTCGCGTCAGCATGGATTCAGTGGAGCGCCCACGGGGTGGTTACGCAACGTGCGCGCGATCACACCGACGGCCCGGTGACGGCACGGAGTGCCACTCAGTACATTCGAAGTAAACCCTCGTTCACTCCTCGGCTGTGCAGGCTGGAAGGGGATCTCACCTCATGTCTTCTGCAAACGGCACGACGTCCGTCATCGTCGCGGGTGCCCGCACCCCGATGGGACGGCTGCTGGGCTCGCTGAAGTCGTTCTCCGGAGCCGACCTCGGCGGCTTCGCGATCAAGGCCGCCCTCGACCGTGCGGGGATCGGTGGCGACCAGGTCCAGTACGTGATCATGGGCCAGGTGCTCCAGGCCGGGGCGGGGCAGATCCCGGCGCGCCAGGCCGCGGTCAAGGCCGGCATCCCCATGAACGTCCCCGCGCTCACCATCAACAAGGTGTGCCTCTCCGGCCTCGACGCCATCGCCCTCGCGGACCAGCTGATCCGCGCCGGCGAGTTCGACGTGATCGTCGCCGGTGGTCAGGAGTCCATGACCAACGCGCCCCACCTGCTGCCGAAGTCCCGCGAGGGCTACAAGTACGGCGCCGTGCAGGTCCTGGACGCGATGGCCCACGACGGCCTGACCGACGCCTTCGAGAACATCGCCATGGGCGAGTCCACGGAGAAGCACAACACCCGCCTCGGCATCGCCCGCCCCGAGCAGGACGAGATCGCCGCCCTGTCCCACCAGCGCGCCGCCGCCGCCCAGAAGAACGGCGTCTTCGAGGCCGAGATCACCCCGGTCGAGATCCCGCAGCGCAAGGGCGACCCGGTCCTCTTCAGCAAGGACGAGGGCATCCGCGGCGACACCACCGCCGAGTCGCTGGGCAAGCTGCGCCCGGCGTTCGCCAAGGACGGCACGATCACGGCCGGCTCCAGCTCCCAGATCTCCGACGGCGCCGCCGCGGTCGTCGTCATGAGCAAGGCCAAGGCCCAGGAGCTCGGCCTGGACTGGATCGCCGAGATCGGCGCCCACGGCAATGTCGCCGGCCCCGACAACTCGTTGCAGTCGCAGCCGTCGAACGCCATCCTGCACGCCCTGAAGAAGGAGGGCCTGGAGGTCTCCGACCTCGACCTCATCGAGATCAACGAGGCCTTCGCCGCCGTCGCGGTGCAGTCAATGAAGGACCTCGGCGTGTCATCGGAAAAGGTGAACGTCAACGGTGGTGCCATCGCCCTGGGCCACCCGATCGGCATGTCCGGCGCCCGTCTCGTGCTGCACCTCGCCCTGGAGCTGAAGCGGCGCGGCGGCGGCGTCGGCGCGGCCGCGCTGTGCGGTGGCGGCGGTCAGGGTGACGCGCTGATCGTGCGGGTACCGAAGGCCTGAGGTCCTTTCCGTAAGGACGCAGTAGCGAACGATCTGTGAACGGAGCTGTGATGCAGGACGTCTCCACCCTGGTGGCCCAGGCCAGGGAAGGCCGGCCGCGGGCCGTGGCCCGGCTGATCTCCCTCGTGGAGGGGGCGTCCCCGCAGCTGCGGGAGGTCATGGCGGCGCTGGCGCCGCTCACCGGCAACGCCTACGTCGTCGGACTGACCGGCTCGCCCGGCGTGGGCAAGTCGACGTCCACCTCGGCGCTGGTGACGGCCTACCGCAAGCAGGGGAAGCGGGTCGGCGTCCTGGCCGTCGACCCGTCCTCGCCCTTCTCCGGAGGCGCCCTGCTCGGCGACCGGGTCCGCATGTCGGACCACGCCTCCGACCCCGGCGTCTACATCCGGTCCATGGCGACCCGCGGGCATCTCGGCGGCCTCGCCTGGGCCGCCCCGCAGGCCATCCGCGTCCTGGACGCGGCCGGCTGCGACGTGATCCTGGTGGAGACCGTCGGCGTGGGCCAGTCGGAGGTGGAGATCGCCTCCCAGGCAGACACCTCCGTCGTCCTCCTCGCCCCCGGCATGGGCGACGGCATCCAGGCCGCCAAGGCGGGCATCCTGGAGATCGGCGACGTCTACGTCGTCAACAAGGCGGACCGCGACGGCGCCGACGCCACCGCCCGCGAGCTCAACCACATGCTCGGCCTCGGCGAGTCCCGCGGCCCCGGCGACTGGCGCCCGCCCATCGTCAAGACGGTCGCCGCCCGCGGCGAGGGCGTCGACGAGGTCGTGGAGGCCCTGGAGAAGCACCGGGCCTGGATGGAGGAGCGGGACGTCCTGGCCGAGCGCCGGCGCGCCCGCGCCGCCCGCGAGGTCGAGACCATCGCCGTCACCGCGCTGCGCGAACGCATCGCCGACCTGCACGGCGACCGCCGCCTCGGCGCCCTCGCGGAGCGGATCACCGCCGGCGAACTCGACCCGTACCGCGCGGCGGACGAACTGGTGGCGGGACTGACGCGCACCTAAGGGCTGTCCCGGCTGCTAGCTTGATCCGCATGTTCCTCTCCTTGGCGTAGGCGCACACCGGGCCGCGGTCCGAGCCCTCCCGGCTCCCGCGGCTCCTCGGTGTCCCCCTTCTCCACGCCATCGCGAGGACTCGCCATGCCCGCCTCCTACGCGCACGTGCTGCGCCTGCCCCATGCCCGTACGACCTTCGCCGCCGCCCTGCTGGGCCGGCTGTCGTACGGGATCGTCCCCCTGTCCCTGATGCTCGCCGTGACCCGGACCAGCGGGTCCTACACGGTGGCCGGCGCCGTGATGGCGCTGTTCTCCGCGACGAGCGTCTTCCTCTCGCCCGCGCGGGCCGCCCTGATCGACCGGCACGGTCCGCGCCGGGCCCTCGTGCCGATGACCGCCGCCTACGCCGGGCTGCTCGGGCTCCTCACGGCCGTCGTCCGGCAGCCGGGCGCCGCCTCGCCGCTGGTCCTCGGCGCGGTGGCCGCCGCCGCGGGCGCCTGCACCCCGCCGCTCGGTCCGGCCATGCGGGCCGTGTGGGGCGGGATCGCCCCCGACCCGGACCTGCTGCGGCGCGCCTACAGCCTGGACGCCGTCGCCGAGGAACTGCTGTTCGTCTCCGGCCCGTTGCTGGTCGGCGCCCTGGTGGCGGTCGCCCCGCCGGCCGCCGGCATCGCGGCCGGGGCGGTGCTGATCGCGGCCGGCGCGGCCGGCTTCGTGATGTCCCCCGTGGTGCGGTCGGTACGGCCCGAGCGGGTGGGGAGCACGGCCCGCGACGGTGCTCGCGGCGGGGTCCTGGCAGCGATCCGGCAACCCGTGCTCGCCGCGCTCGGCGTCGGGCTCGCGCTGGGCGCCGCCGACCTGCTCGTCGTCGCGTTCGCCGAGGAGCACGGTCCGGGCGGCGCCGGAGCGGCCTGGCCGCTGGCCGCCCTGTCCGCCGGGAGCGCCGTCGGCGGACTGCTCCACGGGGCGGTGTCCTGGCGGAAGCCCGCGGGCGTACGGCTGCCGCCGCTGACGGCCGGGCTCGGGCTCGCCGTGCTCCTCGCGGGCCTGGCGACCGGGCTCGGCACGCTCACGGCGGTCATGGCGGCCGCCGGGTTCTTCGTGTCGCCGGCCCTCACCACGGCCTACCTCCTCGCCGACGAGTCGGCACCGTCCGGCGCCCGGGTGCGGGCGGGCGCCTGGGTCAACACGGCGGTCAACGCGGGGAGTACGGCCGGTACGGCCGCCGCCGGGGTGCTGGCCGGACTGCTCCCGACGGGCTGGTGCCTGGCCGCGACCGGCGCGGCGACGCTGCTCGTGGCGGGGACGGCGGTGAGGGGCGCCACCCGGCGTGGCGCCCCTCGGCCCGTGGGGACGGGGATCGTGTGACGGCGACGCCCTGACGTCAGTCGTCGTCGCGGTCGTCGTGGCCGCGGCCGCCGTGGTGGTCGTCCCGGCCGTCGTCGTCGTGGTGCGGGGTCACCGCGCCGCTCTTCAGGTCGACGTTCCATTCGCCCTTGGTGGTCTCGGCCTTCCAGGCGGCCGGGCCGTCGTCGTCGAGGTCGATCTCCACGACCACGCCCTTGGCGGCCGCCGCCTCGGCTGCCTCGCGGGCGTCGACCGACGCGCCCTTCAGCGCGGCGAGGTCCGCCCGGCCCTCGCGCTCGTCATCGTCGTCGCGCCGGTCGCTCAGCACCTTGCCGTCGCCCGCGGAGACCCGCACGTCGTGCTCGGTGCCGTCGCCCTGGACGACGGTGACCTCCCAGACGCGGGAGCCGTCGTCGTCCAGTTCGGCGGAGACGGCCGTGCCCGGGGTCCGCTCCAGCGCGGCCGCGATCGCGTCGGCGGCGGTGACCTCGGCGCCCCGCGCCTGCGAAGCGGCCTCCTCGCGGTCGTCACGGGTGTCGTCCCGGTCGTCGTCCTTCCGCGTGTCGTCGCGGTCGTCGGCGACCCGGACGTCCGACCGCGACGCTCCGTCGTCACCGCCGCCCGCGTAGGCCGCGACCGTGCCGCCGCCGATCAGGGCCGCCGCGGCGACGGTGGCGAGGACGAGATTGCGCTTCATGGTGTTCCTCCCGTTTCCTGCCGAACATTCCGGCTCGTGCCTTTCGACGGGACCCAATGTGCCCGGCCGATGCTGAGAGGAAGCTGAAGGACCCTGAAGACGTCTTCAGGTGCGCTTTGCCACGCTGTACGCATGCGCCTGCTGATCGTGGAGGACGAAAGACGCCTGGCCCGGTCCCTCGCCCGGGGCCTGACCGCCGAGGGCTACGCCGTGGACGTCGTCCACGACGGCCTCGAAGGGCTGCGCCTGGCCGGCGAGGGGACCTACGACCTCGTGATCCTCGACATCATGCTGCCCGGCATGAACGGCTACCGCGTCTGCGCCGCCCTGCGCGCCGCCGGCCACGACGTGCCGATCCTCATGCTCACCGCCAAGGACGGCGAGTACGACGAGGCCGAGGGCCTGGACACCGGCGCCGACGACTACCTCACCAAGCCGTTCTCGTACGTCGTCCTGGTCGCCCGAGTGAAGGCCCTGCTGCGGCGCGGCCGGCAGGGCGCGGGCGCCTCACCCGTGCTCGTCCTCGGCGACCTCCGGGTCGACACGGCCGCCCGCCGGGTCTTCCTCGGCGCCGACGAGGTGCCGCTGACCACGCGGGAGTTCTCGGTGCTGGAGACGCTCGTGACACGGCCCGGCGAGGTCGTGTCCAAGGCGCGGATCCTGGAGCACGTCTGGGACTTCGCCTACGACGGCGACCCGAACATCGTCGAGGTCTACGTCAGCGCGCTGCGGCGCAAGCTGCGGCCGGAGCTGATCCGGACCGTCCGGGGCGCCGGGTACCGGCTCGAGCGGCAGGAGCCGGCGCCGTGACGCGCCGTCTGTTCGGTTCCGTCCGCTCCCGGGCGACGCTCGCCGCCACGCTCGTGGTCGCGGTGGCCCTGATCGCCGCCGGGGCGGCCGTCCTGCTGTCGCTGCGGTCCGACCTGACCGGGCAGGCGGAGACCGAGGCGGCGAACGCGGCGCGGGCCGTCGCCGTCGAACTGTCCGACGGCCGGCCCTACGACAAGCTGACCGGCCTCGACGAGGACGACCGGCCCGTCCAGATCGTCGATGAGCGGGACCGGGTGGTCGCGGTCAGCGACGACCTGGAGCGCATCACCGGCACCGGCGTCGACGCCGTACGGCCGGGGGAGGACGGGGGCGGCCGGGGCGGCGAGGACGACGACGGCGACGACGACTCCGGCCACGGCTCCGGCGGCCCGGACGACGACCGTGAGGCCCGGACCGGCGAGGTCGACTCCGAGACCGACTTCAGCACCGGCACGGCGACCGTCGACGGCACCACCGCGGACTACCGGTTCGCCTCCGTCGAGGTCGAGTTCGAGGACCGGGGCACCCTCACCGTGCACGCCGGGGCGCCGCTCGCCGCGGAGCGCAGCGCCGTCGGCACGGCGACCACCGCCCTGCTGATCGGCTTCCCGCTGCTGCTCGCCGTCGTCGCGGGCGCCACCTGGCTGGTCACCCGGCGCGCGCTGAACCCGGTCGAGGGCATCCGGCGCGAGATGGCGGCCATCACCGCCAGCGAGGACCTGGCGCGCCGCGTCCCGGTCCCGTCCACCCACGACGAGGTGGCCCGGCTGGCCCTGACGACCAACGAGACGCTGGCCGCGCTGGAGAGCTCAGTGGAGCGCCAGCGCCGCTTCGTCGCGGACGCCTCGCACGAGCTGCGCAGCCCCATCGCCTCGTTGCGCACCCAGCTGGAGGTGGGCGCCGCGCACCCCGCTCTGCTCGATCTGGAGGGGGCGGTGGCGGATACCGTACGGCTGCAGACGCTCGCCGCCGATCTGCTGCTGCTCGCCCGGCTGGACGCGGGGGAGCGGCCGGGGGACGCGCGCTTCGACCTGGGCGCGCTGGTCCGCGAGCACGCCGAGGGGCGGGCCGGGGTGGCGGTGACGGCGGCCGCCGTGCCGGTGGCCGGGTCGCGGGCGCAGGTGGGGCGGGTGCTCACCAACCTGCTGGACAACGCGCTGCGGCACGCCCGTTCGGCGGTCACCGTGGGCGTGCGGGCGGAGGGGGAGTGGGCGGTCGTGTCCGTCGCCGACGACGGGGACGGGGTGCCGGAGGCCGACCGGGAGCGGATCTTCGAGCGGTTCGTCCGGCTGGACGAGGCGCGCAGCCGGGACGACGGAGGCGCCGGGCTCGGCCTGGCCATCGCCCGCGATGTCGCCGTACGGCACGGGGGGACGCTGACCGTGGGCCGGGCGCCCGCGGGCGGAGCTCTGTTCGAGCTCCGCCTGCCGCGGGCCCGCTAGGGGGTGCGCCGTCCGGGTCAGGGGCGCCCGCGCTGGCTGCGCAGGTGCTCGGCGATCGGCTTGAGGGCCTTGTCGAGCTCGGTCAGGGCCTCGGGGGAGAGCAGGTCGATGAAGTGCCTGCGCACGGACGCCACGTGATGCGGCGCGACCTTGTTCATCGTCTCCATGCCGTGCTCGGTCAGGACCGCGTAGAGGCCGCGCCGGTCGGATTCGCAGTTCTCGCGCCGGACCAGGTCGGCGTTCTCCATCCGGGTGATCTGGTGGGAGAGCCGGCTCTTGGACTGGAGGGTGGCCGACGCGAGGTCGCTCATCCGCATCCGTACGTCCTCCGACTCCGACAGGTTCACCAGGATCTCGTAGTCGTTCATTGTCAGGCCGAACGGCTGGAGGTCCTTCTCGAGCTGGTACGTCAACAGCCTGTTGACCTCCAGGTGGGTGCGCCAGGCGCACTGCTCCGCATTGGTCAGCCAGCGGGTGGCCGTCTCGGTCTCCATGAATGAAGTCTACCTAAAATGTTGAAAGGCGAACTAGTGAGGGGTGGCGTGTGACGTGTCACCCGTGTGCGCACACGTTCGATGTCACACTCCGCAGACTACCGCTCACAGCCCGAAGCGACGCTGGAGGTCCCCCAGCTGTCCGGGAAGGCGCGGTCCCCCGCCCGCTTGTGAAGGCCCTGTGTGCGCCCCACCGGAACCGGGGACTCCGGCGTCCGGCGGCAGCACCCCCGTGGCCTGCTCCGCCATGAGGGTCTCGCTCGACTGGAGCAGCACCGTGCCGGCCCCGACGAACTCGAACTGATGCTCCTCCCCGGAGGCCCCTCCGATGCCCGTCAGTGCACGTAGACCGCCCATCACGCCGCTCATGTAGCCGTGGTCGTAGTGGTGGCACGGCGACGGGCAGTCGGCCCAGCCGACGAGCGCCTGCGGGTCCACCCGGATCGGGGGTTCCATGAACACCACCGGCCCGTTAGATGCGGCCACGAACTTCCCGGTTCCGATCAGTGTCAGAAAACCCGGCACGATCGATTGCTTGAGGGCGAGACTTGGCTGAAAAGCGAGCAGGTTGCCCGAGCGAATGGTCAGGTTGCCGTCGTCGAGGTCGTACGAATTGACGTCGAAAGCCCGGTCGGCCAGCAGCATCTTGCCCGAGCCCTCCGCCACGACCCAGTCGCTCGCGTGCAGTGGCGAATGGAAGGACGTACGGACGAGACGGTCCAGACGGCCGTGCCCGATGCCGTTGAACTCCATCGAGCCGTAGTAGGCGATCATCTTGCCCTTCTGCAGGAACCACTGGTTCCCCTTGAGCTCCACGCAGAAGGTGTACGAGTCGACGTTGTCGTCGCTGGGCAGCGTCATCGGGTCGTACACGGTGGGACCCGCGCCCGGGTAGTGGCTCACAGTTTTTCCTCCGAGGCCTGCACGTACACCGCACCGCTGCCGCTGAGCTCCAGCTGGAACGCCTCGCCGGAGCCCCGGCCCACCATGTCCCGCCAGCCCAGCGCCGTCGACAGCTTGTTCCGTACGTCGCCGTGGTGGGCGACGTACGCCTGCGGGTCGACGTGGACCGGGCGCTGCGGGGTGATCGGGACCTCGAAGACCCCGCCGTGCGCCATGACCGCCACCGACCCGTGCCCCTTCAAGGTGGTCGTGAACAGGCCCTGGCCGCTGACCTGGCCGCGCACCATGCCCATCACGCCGCCCTGCGAGCCGAGGAACATCGTGCCCTGCTGGAGGGTGCCCTCGAAGGCGAGCAGCCGGTCCGCCTCGACGTACAGCGTGTCCCCGGCGAGGTTGATCACCTGGATGTGGTGGCCGCCGTGCCCGAACAGCACCGTGCCGCTGCCCTCGACGCTCATCAGCGGGGTGTCCTCGTTCGCCACCCGGCGCCCGATCATCGACATGAACCCGCCCTGGCCGCCGGTCAGGTTCGGGGTGAAGGAGACCTCGCCCTTGTAGGCGAGCATCGCGCCGCGCTGACTGAACAGACGCTGCCCCGGCAGGACGGTCGCCTCGATCATCTTGGAGTTGATCTCACGGAAGGCCATCTCAGAGGTCCCCCGCGATCGTGTTGCGCTCACTCGGCTGTACGTACACCAGCCCGTCCCCCTCGAAGCGGATCTGGAAGGCCTCCCCGCCGCCCTCGCCCATGAGCGTGCGGAACGTCACACCGGACTGGAGGGACTGCCGCAGGTTCCCCTGGTGGGCCACATAGGCGCCCGGGTCGACGGTCAGCGGGTACTGCGCGCTGACCCGCAGCACCACCGCCGGGCCGTCCGACATGATCGCCGCCTGGCCGTGCCCCTCGACGGTCGTCGTGAACAGCCCGTTGCCCTGGGAGGCGCCGCGCAGGCCCGTGAAGGTCGTGCCGGTCCGCAGCGCCGCGTCCGTCGCGAGCAGGTTGCTGGACTCGACGTAGAGCTTGTCGCCCTGGAGGTTCACCAGGTTGATCTCGGAGGCCCGGTCCGCGAACCAGCACGTCCCGTGCCCCTTCACCTCCATCACCGTCATCTGCTCACCGGTGAGGCGCCGGGTCACCATGCCCCGGATGCCCTCACCGCCGCCGCTCATCTTCTTGAAGGCCATCTGCCCGTCGTACGCGACCATCGAGCCGTTCTTCGCCTTCACGGCGTCCCCGGTCATGTCGACGGCGAGCACCTTGCTGCCCTGGAGTCGGAACATCGCCACGCAGCGAAGGTAACCGCAGGCGCCCCCGGCGGACAGAGACCTGCGACGGACTTCACCCCTGACGGGACCCTGGGGCGGGCGGGTGGGCGCCCCCGCGGGTGGCCGCCGACCCCCGCGCCCCGGGCGTCCCGCGCGTTTGCCACAATGACCGAGGGCGATTGTGCTTGCGTTCACAAGCTGATCACGGCCGGTCGCCCTCCCTCCCGCCGACCACCCCACCCCGAAGGTGACCCGTGGACCTCAAGACCGCCGGCGCGCTGCGCCGCCTCCGTCTCGTCTCGACCCCCGAGGCGGTGTCGTTCCTGCTCCTGCTCGTCTGCTCGGTGCTGAAGCGGACCACGGACTTCAACGCGGTGCCCGTCATGGGCGCGGTCCACGGAGTCCTGTTCGTCCTGTACCTGGTCTTCTGGGCGGACGCCTGGAACCGCGCCAAGTGGCCGCTGGGCACCGCCGCCCTCTACCTCGTCCTGTCCGTCCTGCCGACCGGCGGCTTCTTCGCGGACCGCCGGCTCAAGCGGGAGGCCGAGGACGCGGTGATCGCGTCCCGCGCCCGTCAGGAAGGGATCGTGAACGCATGATCGTCGCGTTCTCCGTGACCCCGCTCGGTGTCGGCGAGGACGTGGGGGAGTACGTCGCCGACGCCGTCCGGGTGGTCCGCGAGTCGGGGCTGCCGCACCGCACCGACGCGATGTTCACCTCCGTCGAGGGCGAGAGCTGGGACGAGGTCATGGACGTCGTGAAGCGTGCCGTCGCGGCCGTCGAGGCGCGGGCGCCCCGCGTGTCGCTCGTGCTGAAGGCGGACATCCGGCCCGGCGTGACCGACGGACTCACCTCCAAGGTGGAGACCGTGGAGCGGTACCTGGCCGGATGACCGGCCGCCGGTAGCCCCCGGCAACGCACAACCCCCCTGCCGGCAGGGGGACTTTGAGGCGCCCCCGGCGGCGGGGGCGCCTCGCGGCGTCCCGGGGCGCGGGCCGGTCCCTCGGATGGCCCGCGCGGCTCGCGGTCCGAAAGGCCCTGACCCACGATGAAGGCTCAGGGCCGGGATCCGCGTTCGCGCTGGTGGACGAGGGTACGGCCGCCGCTTGCTCCCGCGAAGGAAGGGTCCGCCGGATGACCACTTCGCCCGTTACGTCGCAGTCGGCGTTCGACGGCTCCAGGATGCGCGTCCTCCTGTTCGTCGACCTCAAGGAAGGCGCGCAGCAGGAGTTCCTGGACGCCTACGAGCAGATGCGCGACCGCGTCGCGTCGATACCCGGTCACCTCGGTGACCAGCTCTGCCAGTCCGTGGAGAACCCCTCCCAGTGGATCATCACCAGTGAGTGGGCCACGGCCCCGCCCTACCTCGCCTGGGTCAACAGCGAGGACCACATCGAGACGGTCCGGCCGCTGCAGAACTGCGTCCGTGAACTCCGCTCGACGCGCTTCGGCGTCGTCCGCGAGACCGGCGGACACCAGCGCCCCACCGGAGGGCTCCAGACGGCCCCGCGGACGGGCGACGGCGTGATCCGACACGCCCTCACCTTCACCGTCAAGCCCGGCTCCGAGTCCAAGGTCGCGGAGATCCTCGCCGGTTACACCCCGCCCGAGGCCCGCGTCGACGACACGACCCGGCTGCGCCGCACCACCCTCTTCATGCACGGCAACCGCGTCGTGCGCACGGTGGAGGTGGAGGGCGACCTGACCAAGGCGCTGCGCCACGTCTCCCGCCAGCCCGAGATCCGGGCCGTCGAAGAGGCCCTGAACCCGCATCTGGAGCAGGACCGGGACCTCGCCGACCCCGAGTCGGCCCGCACCTTCTTCATCCGCGCCGCGATGCCGCCCGTCCACCACGTGGCGCGCGGCGGCCCGGAGCCCGACGGCATCACGCGGCACGCCCTCTACTACCCGGCACGGCCGGGCTGCGGACTGGCGCTCGCGGAACTGCTGGCCCGTCAGGACGAGGCGGCCGCCGCCGACCCGGCGTCCCCCGTCCACCGCAGCACCGTCTTCCAGCGCGAGGACATCGTCGTCCGCCTGGTCGACGTCCGGGGCGACCCCGAGACCGACCCGGTCAGGACGCTCGGCCTCCACGGCCCGCGCAAGGCCGCCGTCCTCGCCCGCCTCCTCGACGGCGAGGCGCTCGGCGTGCCGGGACCGCTCCCGGGCGAGCGCGAGGCGCACCGCCTCCTCGCCCACGCCGGCATGGCGCTCATCACCGACCGCAGGGCCGCGCAGTCCTGACGGCGCGGGGACCGACACCTCACGAACGACCTGGAGACAGACCATGGACAAGATGCGCCCGCGCGTCGTGGACCTCAACGACGTCGAGCCGAACCGCAAGCGCGGCGGCGACCTGCGGACCCTGCTCACCCCCGTCACGGTGGGCGCCACCAGCGGTTTCATGGGCCTGGCCATCATGCGGCCCGGCGAACGCATCAGTGAGCACTACCACCCGTACTCGGAGGAGTTCGTGTACGTCGTGGAGGGCCGGCTGGAGGTGGACCTGGACGGAGAAACGTTTTCCCTCCGGGCCGACCAGGGACTCATGATCCCCATCGACATGCGGCACCGCTTCCGCAACGTCGGTGACGAGGAGGCCCGGATGGTCTTCCACCTCGGCCCGCTGGCCCCCAAGCCGAGCCTCGGTCACGTCGACACCGAGGCCCCGGAGATCAGCGACGACCTCAAGCCCTACCCGCTCGTCCAGGAAGAGGGAGCGAGCCCCGCCCGGCCCGGGGTGTTGTCATGACCCGGCGCGTGGCGGTGACCGGCATAGGCGTGGTCGCCCCCGGCGGCATAGGCGTCCCCGCCTTCTGGGACCTGCTCTCCAGCGGCCGCACGGCGACCCGCGGGATCACCCTGTTCGACCCCGAGGGGCTGCGCTCCCGCATAGCCGCCGAGTGCGACTTCGACCCCGCCGAGCACGGCCTCGACCCCGCCATCGGCGAACGCGCGGACCGCTACATCCAGTTCGCCCTGGTCGCCGCCCAGGAGGCCGTGACCGACAGCGGGGTCGACCTCGCCGCCGAGAACCCCTGGCGCGTGGCCGTCTCCCTCGGCAGCGCGGTCGGCGGCACCACCCGCCTGGAACACGACTACGTCCTCGTCAGCGCGCACGGCGAGCGCTGGGACGTCGACCACCGGGCCGCCGAGCCCCAGCTGCACCGGGCGTTCTCGCCCAGCACGCTCGCCGCCGACGTCGCCGAACGCTTCGGCGCCCAGGGGCCGGTGCAGACCGTGTCCACCGGCTGCACCTCCGGCCTCGACGCCGTCGGCTACGCCTTCCACACCATCGAGGAGGGCCGCGCCGACATCTGCCTCGCCGGCGCCTCGGACTCCCCGATCTCCCCGATCACCATGGCGTGCTTCGACGCCATCAAGGCCACCTCGCCGAACAACGACGACCCGGCCCACGCCTCACGGCCCTTCGACGCCCACCGCGACGGCTTCGTCATGGGCGAGGGCGCCGCCGTCCTCGTCCTGGAGGAACTGGAGCACGCCCGGGCCCGCGGAGCGCACGTCTACTGCGAGATCGGCGGCTACGCCACCTTCGGCAACGCCTACCACATGACCGGTCTGACCAGTGAGGGCCTGGAGATGGCCCGCGCCATCGACGAGACGCTCGACCACGCGCGGGTCAACCCCACGGAGATCGACTACGTCAACGCGCACGGCTCCGGCACCCGCCAGAACGACCGGCACGAGACCGCCGCCGTCAAGAAGTCGCTGGGCTCCCACGCCTACGACACCCCCATGAGCTCCATCAAGTCCATGGTGGGCCACTCGCTCGGCGCGATCGGCGCGATCGAGGTCGTCGCCTGCGTCCTCGCGCTGGCCCGCCAGGTGGTGCCGCCGACGGCCAACTACGAGACCCCGGACCCCGAGTGCGACCTGGACTACGTCCCGCGCACCGCACGCCCCCGCCGGCTGGACAACGTCCTGTCCGTGGGCAGCGGCTTCGGCGGGTTCCAGTCCGCGGTGCTCCTGACGGGCCCCCAGGGGAGGAGACGACGATGAGTGGTCGAACCACCCGGCGGACGGCCGTCACCGGCATCGGCGTGGTCGCGCCCAACGGCCTGCACGCCGAGACGTACTGGAAGAACGTCAAGGACGGCACCAGCGTCCTCGACCGGGTCACCCGCGAGGGCTGCGAGCACCTGCCGCTCCGGGTCGCCGGAGAGGTCCGCGGCTTCGACGCCTCCGCCCTGATCGAGGAGACCTTCCTCGTCCAGACCGACAAGTTCACCCACTTCGCGCTCGCGGCCGCCGACGCCGCGCTCCAGGACGCCGGGCTGAGCCAGGCCGCCTGGGCCGAGGCGCCGTACTCCGTCGGCGTCGTCACCGCCGCCGGATCGGGCGGCGGCGAGTTCGGCCAGCGCGAACTGCAGAAACTGTGGGGCAAGGGATCCCGGTTCGTCGGGCCCTACCAGTCCATCGCCTGGTTCTACGCGGCCAGCACCGGCCAGATCTCCATCCGCAAGGGCTTCAAGGGCCCCTGCTCGGTGGTGGCCGCCGACGAGGCGGGCGGCCTCGACGCCGTCGCGCACGCCTCCCGGGCCGTGCACCGCGGCACCGACGTCATCGTGGTCGGGGCGGCCGAGGCACCCCTCGCCCCCTACTCGGGCGTCTGCCAGCTCGGCTACCCCGAGCTCAGCACCGAGGCCGACCCCACCCGCGCCTACCGCCCCTTCACCTCCGCGGCCTGCGGATTCGTGCCCGCCGAGGGCGGTGCCGTCCTCGTCGTGGAGAACCTGGACCGGGCGCGCCGCCGGAACGCGGACGTACGGGCCACCGTCGCCGGGCACGCGGCGACCTTCACCGGCGCCTCCCGCTGGGACCGCTCGCGGGACGGGCTCGCGCAGGCCATCCGCGGCGCCCTCGACGAGGCCGGCTGCGCACCGGAGGAGATCGACGTGGTCTTCGCCGACGCGCTGGGCGTCCCCGAGGCCGACCGCGCCGAGGCGCTCGCCCTCGCCGACGCCCTCGGCCCGCACGGCACCCGTGTGCCGGTCACCGCCCCCAAGACCGGTATCGGGCGCTCCTACTGCGGCGCCCCGATGCTCGACGTCGTGGCCGCGGTGCAGGCCATGGAACACGGGCTGATCCCGCCGACGCCCGGCGTCTTCGACGTCTGCCACGACATCGACCTCGTGACGTCCTCGGCCCGCCCGGCCGACCTGCGCACCGCCCTCGTCCTCAGCCGGGGACTCATGGGCTCCAACGCGGCGCTCGTCCTGCGCCGGGGCGACGCGTCCGCCGTATAGAACGACAAGGAGAACGTGTATGACCACGCAAGTGACCCAGGTGACCATCACCGAGCTGGCGACGCTGATGAAGCAGGCCGCCGGTGTGACCGTCGACCCGCACGACCTGGAGGGCCGCGCGGACACCCCGTTCGCCGAGTTCGGCCTCGACTCGCTCGGCCTGCTCGGTATCGTGGGCGAGCTGGAGAACCGCCACGGCCGGGCGCTGCCCACCGACGCGGAGCGCTGCAAGAGCCCGCGCGCCTTCCTCGACCTGGTCAACGGCTCGCTCGCGACGGGAGCCTGACATGGCCGGACACACGGAGAACGAGATCACCATCGCCGCCCCTGTCGACCTCGTCTGGGACATGACGAACGACCTGGAGCGCTGGCCCGAGCTGTTCAGCGAGTACGCCTCCTGCGAGGTGCTGTCCCGCGAGGGCGACGCGGTGACGTTCCGCCTCACCATGCACCCCGACGAGAACGGCAAGGTGTGGAGCTGGGTCTCCGAGCGCGTCGCCGACCGCGAGAAGCTCGTCGTGCGCGCCCGCCGCAGCGAGACCGGCCCCTTCGCCTACATGAACATCGTGTGGGAGTACGAGGAGACCCCGGACGGCACCCGCATGCACTGGACGCAGGACTTCGAGATGAAGCCCGACGCGCCCGTGGACGACGCCGGGATGACGGAGATCATCAACCGCAACTCGCCCATCCAGATGCGCCTCATCCGCGACCGAGTGGAGGCGGCATGCACCACGCACTGATCGTCGCCCGCATGGAGCCGGGCGCCGCCAAGGACATCGCCGGCGTCTTCGCCGAGTCCGACCGCGGCGAACTGCCCCACCTCGTGGGCGTCACCCAGCGCTCGCTGTTCCAGTTCGGCGACGTCTACATGCACTTCATCGAGGCCGAGCAGGACCCGGGCCCCGCCATCGCGAAGGTGGCCGGGCACCCCGAGTTCGTCGGCATCAGCCGCCGCCTCGAGGCGTTCGTCAGCCCCTACGACCCGCAGACCTGGCGGAGCCCGAAGGACGCCATGGCCCGCTGCTTCTACCAGTGGCGCAAGGACTGACGGACCCGCACGACGAAGGCCGCCGCCCGCACCCATCGAGTGCGGGCGGCGGCCTTCTCGTACGCGCCGGGGGTCCGGCTACGACCGGTCGAGCGCCGGCATCAGACGCAGCGCGTTGTCCCGGTTGATGCGCTGGAGCTGCTCCTCGGACAGGAACGGGTCGCTGTCCAGGGCCGGCGTCACCCGGTCGGCGATGACGTGCGCGGGCGTCGGCGGCCAGTCCGTGCCGAAGAGGATGCGGTCCGGGTCCACGGTGGCCATCAGCGTCGGCGTCGCGGACGGCGACATCGGCCCGGCCGTGTCGAAGTAGAAGCGGTGCAGATAGTCGCGGACCCGCTCGGGCTCGATGCCCGGCTCCACCGAGCCGCCGAACAGCTCCAGGCGGGTGGCCATGTAGGGGAGGAAGCCACCGCCGTGCGGCAGGACGAAGCTCAGGTTCGGGTAGCGGTCCAGGGTGCCGTTGCGGATGAGGTTCACGGCCGCGCGGGTCGTGTCCATCAGGAAGTCGCACACGAAGGGCGGCATCCCCGGCAGCCCGCCGGCGCCGTCCTTGCCGGCCGGCACCTCCATGGGGTGCGTGCTGACGACCGCGGACCGCTCGTCCAGCTCCCGCAGCAGCCGGTCGTGCGCCGGGTCGCCGAGGAAGACGCCGCCCATGCTGGTCCGGGTGCTCACCCCGACCGCGCCGAGCTCGTCCAGGCCGTGCCGCACGCTCCAGGACGACAGCTCCAGGTCGTCCAGGAAGACCGGGGTGAAGAAGGCGAAGCGCTCCGGGTCGGCCTCGACGACGTCGGCCGCCGCGCGCAGCGCGACCCGGGCGCTCTCCTGACGCGCGGTCCGGTCCTGGAACCGGCCGAGCATGGCCACGGTCATCACGGCGGTGCCGATGCCCGTCTTGTCCATGATCTCCAGGGCCGCGTCGCGGTCCCAGCGGGTCCACCAGGGCAGCCTCTGCCGGTCGACGACGCCGTGCTGTTCCGCCCAGTCCAGCCAGGCCGGGGCGGTGAAGTGGTGGTGGACGTCGATGCGTCCGGAGAGAGGGGGCATGGCACACCGTCCTCGGTGCTCGATGAGGGGTGACAGTGATGAGGGGCGCGGTGATGCGGGGTGCGGTGATGCGGGGTGGCGGGGCGGGTCAGTCGCGGCAGAGCACGCTCCGCAGCACGTTCGTCAGGACCCGGTCGGCGTCCGGCATGGCCGCGTCGGCCCGCCAGGCGACGAAGCCGTCGGGGCGCACCAGCACCGCGCCGTCCTCGGCCGTGCCGTGCAGCTCGGCCCAGTCGGCGCCCGCCTCCGGGGCCAGGTCGTGGTCGGGTCCGGTGCCCACGAGGTACGCCTCGACGGGCACGCCCAGGTTCGCCGACGCCTGCTGCACGGCGGTCCGCCACTTCTGCCCGCCCGACCCGGCGAGCAGCACGAAGGAGCGCTCGTACAGGTCCAGGGTGGAGATCCGGACGCCGTCCCGGGTGACCCACAGGTGGGGCGCGCGGCTCCCCGGCTCACCGCCGAGCTCGAAGGCGTCCGGCACGACCGGGCGGTGCGCGGGGGCGTCCACGACGGCCCGGGAGGCGTAGCGGTAGCACAGGGCGACGGTCATCATGTCCGCCGGATCGTCGGTGCGTTCCGTGGCGGGGCTGAAGCCGGGGTGCTGTTCGTCGGCGGCCTGGAGGCAGGCGCGGGTGCCGGTGGCCAGCGCGACCGGGCGCCGTTCGAGCTCGTAGGTGTCCAGCAGCGCCGGTCCCGCCCAGCCGCGCAGCACGGCCGCCAGCTTCCAGGCCAGGTTGTGGGCGTCCTGGATGCCGGTGTTGGAGCCGAACGCGCCGGTGGGCGGCATCTCGTGGGCGGAGTCGCCGGCGAGCAGGACACGGCCCTGGCCGTAGGCGTCGGCGACGCGCTTCGAGGCGTGCCAGGGCGCCCGGCCGGTGATCTCGACGTCGATGTCCTGGACGCCGGCCGCGGCGCGGATGTGCGCGGCGAGCCGTTCGTCGGTGAAGTCCTCGAGGGTCTCGCCGCGGGCCGGGTACCAGGGGACGTGGATGACCCAGCGTTCCTCGTTGTCGACCGGGAGCAGCGCGCCCTCGCCGTCGGGGTCGGTCACGTAGCAGACGACGAATCGTTTCTCGCCGACGTGGTCCTTCAGCTTCCGGCTGCGGAAGGTGACGCTGACGTTGTGGAACAGCTCGCCCGGTCCCGACTGGCCGATCTCCAGGCGGGTGCGCACCGGGCTGCGCGGGCCGTCGGCCGCGACCAGGTAGTCGGCGTGCACCACCCGGGTCAGGCCGGACGCCCGGTCCAGGATCTCGGCCCGTACGCCCTCGCCGTCCTGGGTGAAGGACAGCACCTCGGAGCCGAAGCGGACGTCGGCGCCCAACTCCCGCGCGTACTCCAGCAGTACGGGCTCCAGGTCGTTCTGGCTGCACAGGCACCAGTCCGACGAGCTCACCGTGGTGATGTCCATGCCGCCGGAGATGTCCCCGATGATCCAGCGGCGCCGCGTCCCGGTGAGGGTGTCCACCTGGAGGATGCCGTCGTTGCCGGACAGCACGCGCGCCGCCTCACGGATCCGCGGCTCCACGCCGGCGGTCCGGTAGATCTCCATCGTGCGCACGTTGTTGCCCCGGCCGCGCGGGTGCGTGGACGTCCCGGTATGCCGTTCCACGAGGAGGTGCTGAATTCCGAGGCGTCCCAGGAAGACCGAAGTGGAAAGACCCACCAGGGAACCGCCGACGACGAGAACTGGTACAGATTCCGCTTCGTGTCCGCTCACGTCGACGATGTTTACCGTGACGGCCCACGAGCCACACGTGCTTCCTCAGGCGAACCCGTATGGCGCAGCGCCGTTTGCGGCGTCCCGCGCCCCGGGCAACTGTGGCTTCACACCACGGTCATTCACGCCAACCCCCGGGGAATCAGTCATGACGCAAGCGTTCGCATCCGAGGAATCCGAGGCACTGTCGGCACAGGAGGCGGCCGCCGCGGCGTCGTCGTGCAGCCGGGAGTTCCGCGCAAACCCGCACCCCGTGTACGCCGCCCTCAGGGAGTCGGCGCCGGTCTGCCCGCTGTCCCCGCCGCACGGCGTGCAGACGTACCTCATCACGCGTTATGACGACGCCCGCGCCGCCCTCGCCGACCCCCGGTTCAGCAAGGACATGTACGGCGCCATCGACGCCTACCACCGGATCTTCGGCGACTCGTCGATCGCCCTCGACGACAACATGCTCTTCTCCGACCCGCCGAAGCACACGCGGCTGCGGCGCATCGTCGGCAACACCTTCACCCCGAAGCGCGTGGAATCCCTGCGGGCCCGGGTCCAGCAGATCACCGACGAACTGCTCGACGCCTGCCCGACGAACGAGCCGGTGAATCTTCTGCCGGAATTCTGCTTCCCCCTTCCGCTGCAGGTCATCTGTGAACTCCTCGGCGTTCCGGAGAACGAGCGGAAGCAGGCGCAGGAATGGTCCGCGACGGTCGCCCAGACCGGATTCGGTCCGGAGGCGCGCGCGAAACTGGAGATCGCCGAGGGAAATCTCCGCGACTATCTCGTGGACCTCTGCGCGCGCAAGCGCAGGGAGCCGGACGGCGGTCTGCTCAGCGCCCTCGTCACCGCCCAGGACCAGGAGGGCGCCCTCACCGACGGCGAACTCGTCTCCACGGCCTGGGTGCTGCTCTTCGCCGGGCACAAGTCGACGGCGTACCAGATCGGGAACGCGGTCTACCACCTGCTCAGCCGGCCGGACCAGAAGGAGCTGGCGCTGAAGGACGCGAGCACGCTGGCCGCGGCCATCGAGGAGGTCTTCCGGTTCGAGACCTCCGTGGAGAACTCCACGTTCCGCTACGCCAGGGAGGACGTGGTCGTCCGGGACACCCTGATCCCCAAGGGCGCCCTGGTCCAGATCTCCATCACCGGCGCCCACCGCGACCCGGAGATGTTCCCCGCCCCCGACGAGATGGACGTCCGGCGCCCGAACGTCCAGGCGTCGCACCTCGCCTTCGGCTACGGCCCGCACTACTGCGTCGGCGCCCCGCTCGCCCGGCTGGAGATGCAGATCGCCCTGGGCACGCTCTTCGCGCGGCACCCGAAGGTGGCCCTCGCCCAGAAGCCCGAGGACGCGCGCTGGATGACCGTGCCGTTCCCCGCCTTCCGCGGTCTGGCCGAACTGCCCGTCGTCCTCGACCCGTCATGACGGGCGGTGCCCCGGGCCGCGTGCGCGTGGTGCGGCTGCTGCGCGTGCGCGACGGGATGGAGGCGGACTTCGTCACCTCGTACGACGAGGTCCGCCGGGGCTCGACGGCCGTCCCCGGGCACCTCGGGGAACAGCTGTGCCGCTCCCTGGACGACCCCGCCCAGTGGCTGCTCACCAGCGAGTGGGACAGCTTCGAGGCGGTACGGGCGTGGCGGACCGGTTCCGCGCACCGGGCCCTGGTCGAGCGGATGAACGCCTGTCTGCACGACGACCGCTGGACGTCGGTGTTCGAGGTCAGGCAGACCACGTCCGCGTGAGCGGCCGGCGCGGGCGCCGGGGAGTGCGACCGAAGGGCGAGACGGGGCTGACCAGCATATGACCGGCCGGTAAGGTCGTGCGCGTGCCGAAGCCGCTCAGTCTTCCCTTCGACCCCATCGCCCGCGCCGACGAGCTCTGGAAGCAGCGCTGGGGCAGTGTGCCGTCCATGGCCGCCATCACCTCGATCATGCGCGCCCAGCAGATCCTGCTCGCCGAGGTCGACGCGGTGGTCAAGCCCTACGGGCTGACCTTCGCCCGCTACGAGGCCCTGGTCCTGCTGAACTTCTCCAAGGCCGGCGAGCTGCCGATGTCCAAGATCGGCGAGCGGCTGATGGTGCACCCCACGTCGGTGACGAACACCGTGGACCGGCTGGTCCGGTCCGGCCTGGTGGCCAAGCGCCCCAACCCCAACGACGGCCGCGGCACCCTCGCCTCCATCACCGACAAGGGCCGCGAGGTCGTCGACGCGGCCACCCGCGACCTGATGGCGATGGACTTCGGTCTCGGCGTGTACGACGCCGAGGAGTGCGCGGAGATCTTCGCGATGCTGCGCCCGCTGCGGGTCGCGGCACACGACTTCGAGGACGGCTGACCCCCGCCAAGATCTCCCGGAACGGGTGGTTACGCTCTTCCCCATGAAGAAGAGCGTCCTGACCCGCTACCGGGTGATGGCCTACGTCACCGCCGTCATGCTGCTCGTGCTGTGCACCTGCATGGTGTTCAAGTACGGCTTCGACATGGGCGAGGACGTCACCTTCGCCGTCTCCCAGGTCCACGGCTTCCTGTACATCGTGTACCTGATCTTCGCGTTCGACCTCGGGTCCAAGGCGAAGTGGCCGTTCGGCAAGCTGCTCTGGGTGCTCCTCGCCGGCACGATCCCGCTCGCCGCCTTCTTCGTCGAGCGCACGGTCACGCGCGAGGTGGAACCGCTGGTCAGCGGCGTGGAGCCGGCCGCCGCCAAGGCCTGAGACGACCGCCGCGCCCCGGGTGCGGCGGTTCTCCCATCGACATTTACTTGGACGTCCTAGTAAATTCGTGGGTATGGACGCTGACGCCATCGAGGAGGGCCGCCGTCGCTGGCAGGCCCGGTACGACGCCGCGCGCAAGCGCGACGCAGACTTCACCACGCTCTCCGGGGACCCCGTGGAGCCGGTGTACGGGCCCCGGCCGGGAGACCGGTACGAGGGCTTCGAGCGGATCGGCTGGCCCGGGGAGTACCCCTTCACCCGCGGGCTGTACCCGACCGGCTACCGAGGGCGGACGTGGACCATCCGGCAGTTCGCCGGGTTCGGCAACGCCGAGCAGACCAACGAGCGCTACAAGATGATCCTCGGCAACGGCGGAGGCGGCCTCTCCGTCGCCTTCGACATGCCGACCCTCATGGGCCGCGACTCCGACGACCCGCGCTCGCTCGGCGAGGTCGGGCACTGCGGCGTCGCCATCGACTCGGCCGCCGACATGGAGGTCCTCTTCAAGGACATCCCGCTGGGCGACGTGACCACGTCCATGACCATCAGCGGGCCCGCCGTGCCCGTCTTCTGCATGTACCTCGTGGCCGCCGAGCGCCAGGGCGTCGACCCGGCCGTGCTCAACGGCACCCTGCAGACCGACATCTTCAAGGAGTACATCGCGCAGAAGGAGTGGCTCTTCCAGCCCGAGCCGCACCTGCGCCTCATCGGCGACCTGATGGAGCACTGCGCGGCCGGCATCCCCGCCTACAAGCCGCTGTCCGTCTCCGGCTACCACATCCGCGAGGCCGGGGCCACGGCCGCGCAGGAGCTGGCGTACACCCTCGCCGACGGCTTCGGCTACGTCGAGCTGGGCCTCAGCCGCGGCCTGGACGTGGACGTCTTCGCGCCGGGCCTGTCCTTCTTCTTCGACGCGCACGTCGACTTCTTCGAGGAGATCGCCAAGTTCCGCGCCGCCCGCCGCATCTGGGCGCGCTGGATGCGGGACGTGTACGGCGCCCGGACCGACAAGGCCCAGTGGCTGCGCTTCCACACCCAGACCGCCGGTGTCTCGCTGACCGCGCAGCAGCCGTACAACAACGTCGTGCGCACCGCCGTGGAGGCGCTGGCCGCCGTGCTCGGCGGGACCAACTCGCTGCACACCAACGCCCTCGACGAGACCCTCGCCCTGCCCTCCGAGCAGGCCGCCGAGATCGCGCTGCGCACCCAGCAGGTCCTCATGGAGGAGACCGGCGTCGGCAACGTCGCCGACCCGCTGGGCGGCTCCTGGTACGTCGAGCAGCTCACCGACCGGATCGAGGCCGACGCCGAGAAGATCTTCGAGCAGATCAAGGAGCGGGGCCTGCGCGCCCACCCCGACGGCAGGCACCCCATCGGGCCGATCACCTCCGGCATCCTGCGCGGGATCGAGGACGGCTGGTTCACCGGCGAGATCGCCGAGTCCGCCTTCCAGTACCAGCGCTCCCTGGAGAAGGGCGACAAGAAGGTCGTCGGCGTCAACGTGCACACCGGCTCCGTCACCGGCGACCTGGAGATCCTCCGGGTCAGCCACGAGGTGGAGCGCGAGCAGGTGCGGGTGCTGGCCGACCGCAAGGCCGCCCGCGACGACGCCGCCGTGCGCACCGCGCTGGACGCCATGCTGGACGCCGCCCGCAGCGGCGCCAACATGATCGAGCCGATGCTGGACGCCGTACGCGCCGAGGCGACCCTGGGCGAGATCTGCGACGCCCTGCGCGACGAGTGGGGCGTCTACACCGAGCCGGCGGGCTTCTGAGCACCTAGGCGGGCTTCTGAGCACCTAGGGGAGGGCGGACCGGGTTCCGCCCTCCCCGCCGCTCAGTCACCGGCCGCGGCCGCCCCGGCGCCCGCCAGCCCCAGCAGCAGCACCTGGGTGAAGCCGCGCACCCACTCCTCGTCCGCCGGATGCCCGCTCACCAGCGTCCGGTGCACCACGGCTCCCGCCACCATGTCGAAGATGAGGTCGGCCGTACGCTCCGACTCCGCCGGGTCGGACTGCGGCGGCAGCTCCCCGCGGCCCTGGGCCCGCGCCCGGCCCTCCAGCACCAGCCGCTTCTGCCGGTCGACGATCGACGTGCGGATACGGTCGCGCAGCGCCTCGTCACGGGTGGACTCCGCCACGACCGCCATCAGGCCGCTCCTCGCCTCCGGCCGGGCCAGGATCGCCGCGAACTGGAGCACGACGCCCTCGATGTCGGCGGCCAGGCTGCCCCGGTCGGGCAGGCGCAGGGCGTCGAACAGCTCGGCGACCGCGTCCACCACCAGTTCGTGCTTGCCGGCCCAGCGCCGGTAGAGCGTCGTCTTCGCGACCCCGGCCCGGGTGGCCACGTCCCCCAGGGTGAGCTTCGACCAGCCCAGCTCGACCAGTGCCTCCCGGGTGGCCGCCAGGATCGCGGCGTCCGCGGCGGCGCTGCGGGGGCGTCCGGGGCGTGCGGGAACGGGGTGGCTCTGCATGGTTCGACCCTATCCGTGCGCATGTCGTGCGGCTGGTGAGGGAGATCACGGGCGGGGGGTGTCCCGGAGGTCTCCCTTGCCATTACGCTACGACTCGTAGCGAAAGCGATGACCACGCTTGACCATGCATGACCACGCTGACGCGGGTGGGGACCCGGCGTCGCAACCACACCGGCTTCAGCCGGTTTTCACACCGCTTTTCACAGCGCGCGCCGAACGGGGGAGGATAGACGCATGCAGCCACGGAACATGTCCATGAGCGGGGTCGTCGACCTCGCCGCGGTGAAGGCGGCCCAGGAGGCCAAGGCGAAGGCGGAGCAGGCGCGAGCCGAGGCCGCCCGGCAGGGCGGCGGGCCCGGAGTCGTGTCACCCGCCGACCTCGTCATCGACGTGGACGAGGCGGGCTTCGAGCGCGACGTCCTCCAGCGCTCCGCCGAGGTACCGGTCGTCATCGACTTCTGGGCCGAGTGGTGCGAGCCGTGCAAGCAGCTGAGCCCGCTGCTGGAGCGCCTCACCGTCGAGTACAACGGCCGACTCCTCCTCGCCAAGATCGATGTCGACGCCAACCAGATGCTGATGCAGCAGTTCGGCGTGCAGGGCATCCCGGCCGTCTTCGCGGTCGTCGCCGGCCAGGCGCTGCCCCTCTTCCAGGGCGCGGCCGGCGAGGCGCAGATCCGCCAGACGCTGGACCAGCTCGTCGCGGTGGCCGAGCAGCGCTTCGGGCTCACCGGCCTCACCGTCGACCCCGACGCCGAGCCCGGCGGCGCGCAGACCGCTCCCGCGGTGCCCGAGGGACCGTACGACGCCCTGCTGGAGTCCGCCGTGCAGGCGCTGGACGCTGGCGATCTGGCCGGCGCCGTCCAGGCGTACAAGAACGTCCTGGCCGACGACCCGGCGAACAGCGAGGCCAAGCTGGGCCTCGCGCAGGCCGAGTTGCTCCAGCGGGTGCAGGGCCTCGACCCGCAGCAGGTCCGCAAGGACGCCGCGGACCGGCCCACCGATGTGCAGGCGCAGATCGCCGCCGCCGACCTGGACCTGGTGGGCGGGCACGTCGAGGACGCCTTCGGCCGGCTCATCGAGACGGTGGCCCGCACGGCGGGCGACGACCGGGACGCCGTACGGCTGCGGCTGCTGGAGCTGTTCGAGGTCGTGGGCGCCGACGACCCGCGGGTCGCGGCGGCCCGCAGGGCGCTGGCGCGCGCCCTGTTCTGAGGGGTCCCGCGCACGGGGCGAGGGGCCGGTTCGGTCCGCCCGCCCTGTGTTGCGGCTGTGAAGGGATTGGCCGACAGGGCATCGAGGCGGCCGCGCTTTACCAAATCTTGGTAATCGCGGCCGCCGTTACTGCGGGTAAGTCGCAGGCGTCGTTCTGTCGGTTTTCGTCTGTCCATTCGTGGATTTTTCCGGTCGCCCAGGGCCACCCTGAGTCGCCGACCGAGACCGGCGGGTCGTTCTTCGGTTATCGCGCCGTTACTACCGAGTAACGAGGCCCCTTGTGCGGGCGGCGAGAATGCACCACGATCGGCCACGCTCGGTCCTGTTCCCTTCGCCCGACCGCCAGTCGGGTCGCGGGAGTTCCTGGGTCCCCACCGAGCAGAGCCGGCGGCAGTGGCGCCGGCTCTTGGACAGGGGGGTCTTCGCCTCTGGTGAAGCCTGTCCAGCAAGGTTGTGCGTGATGCGTGTCAGGCGCGACCAGTGGTTGTCGCTCGGGGGTGATCGCCGGTGATTCGGGCGCGGTTCTCGCGCCACCGAGCGCGGGCGCTCTCCTTCCCGAGGACGTAGCACTTCTCCCATCCCTGCCCGGCTGAGCCGTCGAGCCGACAGTGGCAGCCAGGGCCGGAGATGTACGTCCGAGAAGGAGGAAATATGGAGTCCCAGGTGCGTGGCGGGACCAGATGGAAGCGGTTCGCTGTGGTCATGGTGCCCAGCGTCGCCGCCACGGCAGCGATAGGTGTCGCCCTCGCGCAGGGCGCTCTGGCAGCGTCGTTCAGCGTTTCGGGTCAGTCGTTCAAGGTGACGGCGAAGGAGCTCAACGGTACGGGCTTCTCGCAGTACGGTGCCGTCGATCCGGGGACGACCCTCTCCGGTGAGAAGACGGCGCACGCCGTCGCGGTCTCGGCGTTCGACTCGGCCTACATCCAGAAGATGTGCCAGTCCGTCGTCACCCCGAGCGTCCCGTTCCTCGGGGACGTCACCCTGAGGCTCGAGGCGGGTGACAGCGCGGACCAGAAGAAGCAGGTCTACGCCAAGAACCTGTACATCGACGTCGAGGACCTCTCGGCTGACGCCGAGTTCCGCAACATCGACATCGGTGTGGCCGCCGGTGACATGAAGAACGGCCCCGGCCCCGGCATGAAGGGCGGCAAGGAGCAGGCGAACCCCTACGGCTTCGGCCAGCAGGCGGAGTCTGCGACGCTGCGCAACGTGAAGCAGACGGCGTGGGCGACCACGGCCGGAACCTTCAAGCTCAGCGGCCTGCACATGTCCCTGCACAAGGGCAAGGGCGCCGGCGTCGAGTGCTACTGAGCACTCCGTGACGGGCGGGGGAGCCGTCGGCACCCCCGCCCTTCCGTCTACAGCCGGACTCTTCACCCGGCCCGGACACTTTCATCGCAGTACCACCCTCACCACAGCAACGCCGCACCAGGGAGCTGTTTTCCATGAGCGCCGAGACCTCTGCTGCGCCCGGCCAGTTGACCCGCCGGAGGCTGCAGTTCCGCGCCTGGCGGGGCACACGGCCGTTCTGGGCCGGCCTGTTCATCATGATCGGTGGTGTTCCGATCATGTACTTCCCGTACGCGCATCTCCAGATCGGGCACCTGACCCTCGCGATGTCCACCACCGCGGGCGCGGGCTCCCTGATCATCGGTGTGCTGCTCGTCGTGCTGGGGATCAGCCTCTGGTTCCAGAAGCACATCCGAACCTTCGCGGGCGTCGCGGCGATTCTGCTGGGCCTGGTGTCCATCCCCGTGTCCAACTTCGGCGGCTTCGTCGTCGGGTTCCTGTTCTCGCTGATCGGCGGCGCCATGGCTGTGGCGTGGGCGCCCGGTGAGCCGGAACCGGCGGAGGGCACGCCCGGCACGGCCGCTGCCTCCCAGGGCACGGACGCGGACCCGGACACGGAGGCCTTCGAGCCTGTGGGGGACGGAACGAGCGTGCCGAACGATCTGTCAGGAACGAGCCCGGCGAACGGGGCGAACGGGAGGCACAGTGCCGGCTGACGAGGTGACCCACGGGACTGATGTGGAAGCATCCCGTGTGAGAACCGGGCCGCGTCACGCGGCGCCCAAGAAGCCGCTGTTCACGAGATTCCACATGCCCGCGGGCAAGGCGATAGCCCTGGCGGCGATGCCGACGGCGGTCCTGATGGGCATGGGCTTCACGCCCACGCTCGCGCAGGCCGACAGCGACAACGCCACCAAGCCCACGGCCAACAGCCTGACGGCCGACGAGTACAAGGACTGCGTGGCCGCGCTGGAGGACGACGCCGAAGCCTCGGCGTCCCCGTCCCCGAGCGCCAGCGCGTCGGCCGACGAGAAGGAGACGGCCAAGCCGGACCCCTCGGACTCCGCCGACTCCTCGAAGCCGTCGGGCTCCTCGGACTCCTCGCAGTCCGCGGGTGGTTCGTCCTCGTCGGATTCAGGTTCCGACGACGCCGAGCCCGCGCCGAAGCCGTCGGAGAGCAAGACCGGGGAGGCCCCGTCCGCCGAGACGGTCACGCCGTCCCCGTCGCCCTCCCAGAGCGGCGGCAACCTGCTGGAGAACATCGGCGACGCCATCGAGGGCATCTTCACCGGCGGTGCGAAGGGCGACGAGAGCGCGAGCCCCACCCCGTCGCCCTCGGCGAGCGCCACCGAGGAGCCGTCGTCCGGCGAGGAGCCCTCCGCCAAGGAGTCCTCCGCGGCGTCCGACCCGGTGAAGGAGACCACCGACAAGGTCACCGCCACGGCGGGGAAGGCCGTCGAGGACGCCGGTGAGAAGGCGTCCGACGCGGCGAAGGACACCTCCGACGCGGTGAAGGAGGCGGCCGACGAGGTCACCGCCACGCCGAGCCCGTCCGAGAGCGCCGGCGTCGACCCGGACGACTGTCCCGCCGCCACCGACGACGAGGGCGGAGTCGACAACAAGAAGCCCGTGGCGGACGACCCCTGGTACCTGGAGGCCAGCTCCCTGACCCTGAAGGGCGCCGACTACCAGGGCATCGTCGAGGTCAGGACGGCCAACGGCACCAAGAAGAAGGTGCTGAAGTACGTGATCTCCGACGGCACGGACATCGGGGACCTGCACCAGATCGTGAAGGACAAGCAGGCCGGCAAGACCTACCACGTGCAGGCTGCCAAGGGCTCGACGTCCACGATCCGCGACGGCAAGACCGTGATGTACACCGAGAGCATCTCGGGAAACCTGCTCGGGCTGATACCGGTCACCTTCGATCCGGAGCACCCGCCGCCGCTGAACATCCCGTTCATCTACTTCACGAAGGTGAGCGTCGTGCAGGCCGGTCAGTTCGGCGGGACGCTGACCGTGCCGGGACTGCACCAGTTCACCACCGACGGGACGGCGTGAGCGGCTGACCCGCCGCCTCGCCGCGTTCCTTCCGGGAGCCGCCAAGGAATGTGCCCCACCGTGCACCTGCGCGGTGGGGCACATTCTTTTCGGGCGCCCGGTGGCACGCATGGCGCAAATCGAACCTGAAATCGAATCAAGGGTTCCATAGCGCTTCTCCCCCTGCCATGATGATCGTGTCCCCTGGGGAGGGGGGCGCGGGGGGACGCGTGTCGACCGCACGCGGTACAGACGGGGATCTCTCTTCCACTTTCCTGTTCCTGCCTTTCTCGCGCGGCGCGCCATCTGACCGACCATCAACAGGCCCGCCGACGATTCGTCGTGCCTTTTTCCCGTGCGGACGAGACCGACCATCGGACTGACCATCCAGGCAGGAATCGACGTGCGAACAACACGAAGACCACTCAGAAGATCCCGAGCGCTGGGCGTGCGCAGGGGATTCTCGGCCGTCGCCCTCGCGACCGCCACCGCCGTGCTCGGCGGACTCGTCGGCGCCGCCCCCGCGTTCGCCGAGGAACCGGGCGACAATCCGACCAACCCGTACGAGCGCACCCTCCGGATCAGCCTGGGTGCGCAGGCCCGTATGGACCGCTGCCAGGTGGCGCGGGCGGTGCACTTCGGCGGGCCCGAGATGAAGACGTACGCGGCGGGCAAGCTCGCCGGCCCGGACACCGGACTGCGTCCGGTCGTGGCCAACTGGACCCTGGGCGAACTGGGTGACGCCCATCGGCGGGACCTGGACGCGGGCCTGGCGGACTGGAAGACGTACCGAGACCGCCAGGACACGCTGAACACGGTCAACAAGCCCTACGCGTCGGTGAACTCCTCGGGCGGACGGGACTACCACGCGCCCGACTTCGGCAAGGACATCGTCGCCTTCACCCTGGGCAGCCAGCGCGACCTGTACGACAAGACCTGGGAGAACCCGACCCCGAGGCCCGGCACGGCGTCGCTGGACCAGGCCCGGAAGGTGCTCGACGCGTTCGACACCGGCGACGACGCGTGGGCCGGCGCCTACAAGGACGTCGCCGGACGGGAACTGCTCGACACGACCAACCTGGGCTACTCCTCCGCCAACGACGTAGCCACCTTCCTGCGGTTCGGCGGTTTCCCCACCAAGGCCCCCGAGCCCGACTCGCTGGAGTTCCGCAACGAGGTCGAGGCGCTCAAGGCGGCCTGGGCGTCCTGCGACAGCAACAACCCCATCGACCACTACCGGGTGCTGACCGGCCCGGTCACGCAGGCGTACACGGAGTGGGAGTCGGAGTACGCCGGCCAGGCCGATCAGCGCAAGGCGATCGTCGCCGCCGAGTCCACCGCGTCGAAGGAGACCCGGGTCGCCACCGGCGCGATGATCGAGGCGGTCCGGCAGGCCTGGCAGGCGGACCAGATCCTGTACTGGCAGAAGTACTGGGCCGCGCACAAGGACTCCGTCAACTACCCGACGAAGGCTCAGTTCACCAAGGCCACGACGGACCTCAACGCCGCGAAGAGCAAGGCCGCCGCGCAGGTGGCCGTGGCGAACGCGGCGGCCGGCCGGGCCAAGACGGCGGCGGACACCGCGGGCGCCGAGCAGACGAAGGCGTGGGCCATCGCCGACGCCGCCAAGCTGCCGCGCGGGCGGGGTCTGCTGTACGCGCAGCAGTCCGTACAGGTCGCCAAGGCGTCGTCCGCGGCGGCCCAGGCCGCGGCCAAGGCGACGTTGACGGCGTCCAACGCGGCGAAGGCCACCGTGGCCGACTCGCAGACGCTGCTGGCGCTCGCGAAGACCCAGACGCACGCGCTGAACACGGAGTTCCGCAAGGCGGCGGCGCTGGAGGCCAAGGCCCAGGCGAAGGCGGCCGCCGAATCCGCCGCCAAGCTGGCCGCCGGGGCCGCGGCCGACGCCGCCACCGCGAAGAAGGCCCGGGCGACCGCCGAGAAGGCGGAGCAGACGGCCAAGGACCAGGCCGCCGAGGCGAAGCGCCAGCGCGGTATCGCGGAGGCTGAGAAGGCCACGGCCGAGCGCGAGCGCGACACCGCGGCGAGCGAACGCAAGAAGGCCGACGCGGCCGAGCAGCGGGCGAAGGGTGAGCAGGCCAAGGCCAAGTCGGCTCGGTCGGACGCGGATGCCGCCGGCTCCACGGCGGCAGAGAAGCTGGCCGCGGCGGAAGAAGCCGAACTGCGTGCGTTCAAGGCGCGCAACGCAGCCGTCAAGGCGGAGCAGGAGAAGAACGCCACTGCGTCCCGTGCGGCTGCGCTGGAGTCCGCCGCTGCCGCGGCGGAGGGCACGGAGGCCGCTGGTGAGACCAGGCAGGCGGCCAAGGAGGCACGTGCCGCCGCCTCCGAAGCAGCCGGCGCGGCTACGCGGGCTCGCACTGCCGCGAACGAGGCCGGCACGGCGGCTGTGAACGCCCGAGCCGCGGCGACCCGTGCACAGGGCGCGGCCGAGCGTTCCCGGTCGGCCGCGGAGTCGGCCCAGGCGGCGTACGCCAAGACGCAGGCGGCAGCGGCCACTGCGCACGCCGCGGCGGCCGAGGCGATCGACGCGGCCGACTCCGCCAGGGACAAGGCGAAGAAGGCGGACGCCAAGGCGAAGGAGGCCCAGGCCGCGGCGATCACCGCGCGCAAGGAGGCCACCGCGGCAGTGGCCGAGGCCGCCAAGACGGCCGCGTGGGCGGCCAAGACCGCCGGGTACGCGCTGGCCACGGCCGGGTACGCGCAGGCCGCCCGGGACGCCGCGAACGCCGCGACCAAGGCGGGTGACGAGGCGGTCACCATCGGCTCCCCGTACCGCGAGAGCGATGCGTCGGCGGCGTACGCGGTACTGATCGGGCAGACCGCCAAGTCGATGGCCGAACAGCAGGCCAGCGCCGCCAAGGCCAAGTCGGACGAGGCGAAGAAGGCGGCGGCGCAGGCCAAGGCGCTCGCCGAGAAGGCGGCCGGCGACGCGAAGATCGCGCTGCAGGCGGCGGCCGACGCCGCGGACTACGCCGTACAAGCGGTCGCCTCGGCCGCTGCGGCCAACGCCTCCGCCACGGCGGCGGCGACCGACGCGGCGGCGGCGAAGAAGGCCGACGCGAACGCCCAGAAGTACGACCAGCAGGCGGGCACCGACGCCTTCTACGCCAACTTCGCCGCGAAAGAGGCCGAATCGGCGGCTGCTCAGGCCGACCGCGACGCCACGGAGGCAGAGAAGGATGCGACGAGCGCCCGCTCTGCGGCCACGGCGGCCGAGTCCGACGCAGCCGCGGCGGACCGGACTGCCACCCAGGCCGAGGCTGACGCGGTCAAGGCCGAGAAGGCGGCGTCCAACGCCGACAGCTCGGCGAAGGAGGCCGACGCGGCGGCCACTCGTGCCGAGAAGGAAGAGCGGGAGCGGGAACGGAAGGCCGCCCAGGCTTGGTTGGAGGAGAACGGCTCCGGCGCCGGCTCCGATCTCTCGGCCGATGACGAGTCGCTGCTCCTGGACGGCTGCGGACCGGAGTGCGTCGAGGAGTTCCGGGAGGCCAGGGCACTCGCCGGGCAGGACGTGGTGGACTGGATCAAGGCCAACGGCGCCGAGATCCTCCTTGAGTACATCGGCGTGAACGACATCAAGCGGTGCTTCACCGAGGGCGATGTCGAGAGCTGCCTGTGGACGCTCGTGGGCGCCGTGGGCGTGGCGATTCCCGTCTTGAAGTTCCCCGCGGTGGCGAAGGCCGTCGTACGCGTGGCCACGGGCGTCCCCTCCTTCCTGGAGAAGTCGGTGACGGCGAAGCGGACGCTCGAGAAGATGCGCAAGCTCGTCGATGATCTGCGCGAGGGGAAGGTGAAGGGCTGTCCGGCGAAGCCCAAGGCCGTCGCGGCGGCGTCCGGCAGAACGCCGGCAGCGAGGGCCGCTTCCGCACCGGCCGCCGCGGGCGCGGAGTACCCGGGCGTCGGTACGATCGTCAGCCAGGACGGGGTGCGGATCCAGATCTACTCGAACGACCACGCGCCCGCGCACGCGCACGTGAAGGGCAAGGGCGACGAGGTCCGCATCGGCCAGAACGGCAAGCCGCTGGCGGGCGACAAGGAACTGTCCAGGCAGCAGTTGGCCGTGGTCACTGAGAACATCCGTACGATCAGGGAGAACATCCGAGTCGCCATGGAAAGGCACAAGGCGCGTGGCTGCTGATCCCTCTTCGGCTCTGGGCGGGTTGCTGCGGCAGCTCGCCCAGGCCGTCGGCCGGCCCGCGGACGAAGCGTCGTTCGCCGACGGCCACGACCGCTGGTCCCTCTACAAGGTCGCGTCGGACACCCCCGCCGCACTGCCGCTCCTGTTCGAAGCGGTGTCCCTGGAGCCGGACGGCCCGCTGGCATCCGGCGTGGTGGGCGATGTTCTGGAACGCGTTCCGGCGGACGAGCGTGAGCGATGGGTACAGCTCCTCCCGCCCGCGGTACGTGACTTCTCGGCACGCCGGGCGCGGGAACTCGGAGTCCTGGAATCGCTCGAGCAGGGCGTCATGCCGTCAGCCGCTGTCGAGGACGCCATCGACGGCTGGTCCGACTGGCTGCAAGGGAGAGTGGTCGGTGTGACGACCGACCAGGACGTCCTGCATGTGGTCGCGAGAAAGGGCCGGACCAAGAGGATCAGGCGAGCTGCCATGGATGCTCTCCGGCCCCATTGAGCGCTTCGCCGGCGTGAGCCGTTGAGCGAACACGGACGAGGGCGCCCCCCGCCGCAAGGCAAGGGGCGCCCTTCGTCACGTGGTGCCGTCAGTCGCGGCCCTGGCCGCCCAGGTGGTGCACCCGGACCATGTTCGTCGTGCCCGGCACGCCGGGCGGGGAGCCCGCCGTGATGACCACGATGTCGCCCTCGTGGAACAGGCCCAGCTTGACGATCTCCTGGTCGACCAGGTCGACCATCTCGTCGGTGCTGTTCACGAACGGCACCACGTGCGGCTCGACGCCCCAGCTGAGGGTCATCTGGTTGCGCGTGGACTCGTCCGTCGTGAACGCGATGATCTGCTGCGCCGCCCGGTAGCGGCTCAGACGGCGGGCGGTGTCGCCGGACTGGGTGAAGGCGACCAGGCCCTTGCCGCCGAGGAAGTCGGCGATCTCGCAGGCCGCGCGGGCGACCGAACCGCCCTGGGTGCGCGGCTTCTTGCCCGGCACCAGCGGCTGGAGGCCCTTGGAGAGCAGTTCCTGCTCGGCGACGGTGACGATCTTCGACATCGTCCGGACCGTCTCGATCGGGTACGCGCCGACCGAGGACTCCGCCGACAGCATGACCGCGTCCGCGCCGTCCAGGATCGCGTTGGCCACGTCGGACGCCTCGGCGCGGGTCGGACGGGAGTTGGTGATCATCGACTCCATCATCTGGGTCGCCACGATCACCGGCTTCGCGTTGCGCCGGCACAGCTCGATGAGGCGCTTCTGCACCATCGGGACCTTCTCGAGCGGGTACTCGACGGCCAGGTCGCCACGCGCGACCATCACGCCGTCGAACGCCAGCACGACGTCCTCCATGTTGGCGACCGCCTGCGGCTTCTCCACCTTGGCGATGACCGGGACGCGGCGGCCGACCTCGTCCATGACCTTGTGCACGTCCTGCACGTCGTTCGCGTCCCGCACGAAGGACAGGGCGACCAGGTCGCAGCCCATGCGCAGCGCGAAGCGCAGGTCCTCGACGTCCTTCTCGGACAGCGCCGGCACGTTCACCGCCGCGCCCGGGAGGTTGATCCCCTTGTGGTCGGAGACGACGCCGCCCTCGATGACGATGGTCCGCACCCGGGGGCCCTCGACCTCGACGACCTTCAGCTCGACGTTGCCGTCGTTGATGAGGATCTGGTCGCCCTTGGCGACGTCGCCGGGGAGGCCCTTGTAGGTCGTCCCGCAGATGGACTTGTCGCCCGGGACGTCCTCGGTGGTGATGACGAACTCGTCACCGCGCTCCAGCTCGACCGGGCCCTCGGCGAAGGTCTCCAGACGGATCTTCGGTCCCTGGAGGTCGGCCAGCACGCCGATGGCGCGGCCGGTCTCCTCGGCGGCGGCCCGCAGGCGCTCGTACCGCCCCTGGTGGTCCTCGTGGGTGCCGTGGCTGAAGTTGAAGCGGGCCACGTTCATGCCGGCTTCGATCAGCGACACGAGCTGTTCATGGGAGTCGACCGCGGGGCCGAGAGTACAAACGATTTTCGAACGGCGCATGGGACGATCCTATCGGTTTGTTTCGCCGCGGAATATTCCGTCTGGTGGAAAGTACAAATGAGCTGTGCTTTGCTCAGCCGTGTTACCGGGCCGTTTACCTCCGTTGCCGTCGCTCAGTCGCCGCCCCCGCCGACCAGAGCGTAGGTCTGCGTCGCGATCTCCAGTTCCTCGTCCGTCGGCACCACCGCGACCGCGACCCGCGCGCCCGCCGGTGAGATCAGGCGCGCCCCGCCGCCGCGCGCCGCGTTCAGCTCCGGGTCCACGGCGAGGCCCAGCTGGTCCAGGTCCGCCAGAGCGGCCTCGCGGACCGGGGCCGCGTTCTCCCCGACCCCGGCCGTGAACACCACGGCGTCGACCCGGCCGAGCACCGCGTAATAGGCGCCTATGTACTTCTTCAACCGGTGAATGTAGATGTCGAAGGCCAATTGCGCGCGCTCGTCGCCCTCGTCGATCCGGCGCCGGATCTCCCGCATGTCGTTGTCGCCGCAGAGCCCGACCAATCCGCTCTTCTTGTTGAGCAGGTCGTCGATTTCCGCGATGGACATTCCGGCGACCCGCGTCAAATGGAAGATGACGGCGGGATCGGTGTCACCCGATCGCGTACCCATCACGAGTCCCTCCAAGGGCGTCAGCCCCATGGAGGTGTCCACGCACCGGCCGCCCCGCACAGCGGACGCCGAGGCGCCGTTGCCGAGGTGCAGCACGATGACGTTCACCTCTTCGGGTGCCTTGCCCAGCAGCTCGGCGGCGGCCCGGGACACGTACGCGTGCGAGGTGCCGTGGAAGCCGTAGCGGCGGACGCGGTGCCGGTCGGCGGTCTCGACGTCGATGGCGTAGCGGGCGGCCGACTCCGGCATCGTGGTGTGGAACGCCGTGTCGAAGACGGCGACCTGCGGCAGGTCCGGGCGCAGCGAGCGGGCCGTGCGGATACCGGTGAGGTTGGCCGGGTTGTGCAGGGGTGCCACCGGGATGAGCCGCTCGATCTCGGCGAGCACCGCCTCGTCCACGATCGTCGGCTCGGTGAACCGCTTGCCGCCGTGCACCACGCGGTGCCCGATCGCGGCCAGCTCCGGCGAGTCCAGCCCGAGGCCGTCCTGCGCGAGCTCCGCCGCGACCGCCTTGAGGGCCGCGTCGTGGTCGGCGATCTGGCCGCCGCGCTCACGGCTCTCGCCGCCGCCCGTCAGCGGGGTGTGCTTCAGCCGGGAGGTCCGCTCGCCGATGCGCTCGACGAGCCCCGTGGCGAGCCGGGCGCGCTCGCGCATGTCGAGCAGCTGGTACTTCAGCGACGACGAGCCGGAGTTGAGGACGAGGACGCGGGTGGCGGTCACGGGGCGGCGGCCTTCCGCTCGGAGGACGGGGCGGGGGACTGGGACTGGATCGCCGTGATGGCGACGGTGTTGACGATGTCCGAGACGAGGGCGCCCCGGGACAGGTCGTTGACCGGCTTGCGCAGGCCCTGCAGGACCGGGCCGACGGCGATCGCGCCGGCCGAACGCTGGACGGCCTTGTAGGTGTTGTTGCCCGTGTTGAGGTCCGGGAAGATCAGCACGGTCGCCTGCCCGGCCACGTCGGACTCCGGCAGCTTGGTCGCGGCGACCGACGGCTCCACGGCGGCGTCGTACTGGATGGGGCCCTCGATCCGCAGGTCGGGGCGGCGCGCGCGCACCAGCTCGGTCGCCGCGCGCACCTTGTCGACGTCGGCGCCCGAGCCGGACGTGCCCGTGGAGTACGACAGCATCGCGATCCGCGGCTCCACCCCGAACCGCGCGGCCGTGGCCGCCGACTGCACGGCGATGTCGGCCAGCTGCTCGGCGTCCGGGTCCGGGTTCACCGCGCAGTCGCCGTAGACGAGGACCTTGTCGGCGAGGCACATGAAGAACACCGAGGAGACGATGGAGGCGTCCGGCTGCGTCTTGATGATCTCGAAGCCGGGCCGGATGGTCGCCGCCGTGGAGTGCACCGAACCGGACACCATGCCGTCGGCGAGCCCCTCCTGCACCATCAGCGTCCCGAAGTAGTTGACGTCGCTGACCACGTCGTACGCCAGCTCGACGGTGACCCCCTTGTGGGCCCGCAGCCGCGCGTACTTCTCGGCGAACGAGTCGCGCAGCTCGCTGGTCGCCGGGTCGATCAGCTGGGTGTCGCCGAGGTCGATACCGAGGTCGGCGGCGGTCTTGCGGATCCGGTCGGGTGGACCGAGGAGGGTGAGGTCGCAGACGCCGCGCCGCAGCAGCACCTCGGCGGCCTGGAGCACGCGCGGCTCGGTGCCCTCCGGCAGCACGATCCGCCGGATGTCGGAGCGGGCCTGCTCCAGCAGCTTGTGCTCGAACATCATCGGCGTCACCCGGTCGGAGCTCGGCGCCGAGACCCGCCCCAGCAGGTCCCCGGTGTCGACGTACCGCTCGAACAGACCGAGCGCGACCTCCGCCTTGCGCGGGGTGGCCGCGCTCAGTTTGCCCTCCAGCGACGACAGCCGCTCGGCGGTGGCGAAGCTGTACCCGGGCACGGACAGCACCGGGGTGCCGGGCGCGAGGCGCGCGGCCAGGGTGAGGATCTCGTCGCCGGGCCGCTCGTCGAGGGTGAGCAGCACCCCGGCGATCGGCGGGGTGCCCGCGCTGTGCGCGGCCAGCGAACCGACGACCAGGTCGGCCCGGTCGCCCGGGGTGACGACCAGGCAGCCCGGGGTCAGGGCGGTCAGGAAGTTCGGCAGCATCGCGCCGCCGAACACGAAGTCCAGGGCGTCGCGCGCGAGCCCCGCGTCGTCGCCGAGCAGCACCTTCGCGTCCAGGGCCTGCACGATCTGCGCGACCGTCGGCGCCGACAGGGCGGGTTCGTCGGGGACGACGTAGCAGGGCACGGGCAGCCGGGAGCCCAGCCGCTCGGCGATCTCGTCCCGGTCCTCGCGGGCCACCCGGTTGGTCACCACGGCGAGCACGTCGCAGCCCAGGTTCTCGTACGCCCGGTAGGCGTTGCGCGTCTCGGCGAGCACCGACTCGGTGTTCTGCCCGCGCCCGCCGACGACCGGGATCACGGAGGCGCCGAACTCGTTGGCGAGCCGGGCGTTGAGCGACAGCTCGTCCGGGAGCTGGGTGTCGGCGAAGTCGGTGCCGAGCACCAGGACGACGTCGTAGTCGCGGGTGACCGCGTGGAAGCGGTCGACGAGCGTGGAGACCAGCTCGTCGGTGCCGCGCTCGGCCTGCAGGGCGGACGCCTCGTGGTAGTCCATGCCGTAGACCGTCGCCGGGTCCTGGGAGAGGCGGTACCGGGCGCGCAGCAGTTCGAACAGGCGGTCGGGCGAGTGGTGGACCAGCGGCCGGAACACCCCGACCCGGTCGACCTGGCGGGTCAGGAGCTCCATCACCCCCAGCTCGACGACCTGGCGGCCGTCGCCCCGGTCGATGCCGGTCACGTACACGCTGCGCGTCACGCGTGATCTCCGTTCCTCTGTCGCCGTCTCGTCCGTCGCCCGTCCCCGGGTCCCACAACGGGCCGCGACATCACCCGGTGAGAGGAGTGAAACCCTCTTGACACTACCCTTGGCCGTCGTTAGGGCGCCCGCCAGGACGGGGGGCCCGGCAGGGGGTACGCGCGGGGCCTGGGAGCCCCCGGCGCGGTCCGGAACAGGGCGGAACGGGACGGACCGGACGCAAGCGACAGGCCCCTCGGGGACGTGAAACAATCGGATCGGCTCACCGGTATCACGACAGCGAGCAGGAGACACAGCACGATGCGCATCGGAGTTCTCACCGCAGGCGGCGACTGCCCCGGCCTGAACGCCGTGATCCGGTCGGTCGTGCACCGGGCCGTGACCCAGTACGGCGACGAGGTGATCGGCTTCGAGGACGGCTTCGCGGGCCTGCTCGACGGCCACTACCGCACCCTCGACCTCGACGCGGTCAGCGGCATCCTCGCCCGCGGCGGCACCATCCTCGGCTCCTCCCGGCTGGAGCGCGCGCGGCTGCGCGAGGCCTGCGAGAACGCCCCGGACATCGCCCGTGACTTCGGCATCGACGCGCTCATCCCGATCGGCGGCGAGGGCACGCTGACGGCCGCCCGCATGCTGTCGGACGCGGGCCTGCCCGTGGTCGGCGTCCCCAAGACGATCGACAACGACATCTCCTCGACGGACCGCACCTTCGGCTTCGACACCGCCGTCGGCGTCGCCACCGAGGCCATGGACCGCCTGAAGACCACCGCCGAGTCGCACCAGCGCGTCATGGTCGTCGAGGTCATGGGCCGGCACGCGGGCTGGATCGCCCTGGAGTCCGGCATGGCGGCCGGCGCGCACGGCATCTGCCTCCCGGAGCGCCCGTTCGACCCCGCCGACCTCGTCAAGATGGTCGAGGAGCGCTTCGCCCGCGGCAAGAAGTTCGCCGTGATCTGCGTGGCCGAGGGCGCCCACCCCGCCGACGGCAGCATGGACTACGGCAAGGGCGAGATCGACCAGTACGGCCACGAGCGCTTCCAGGGCATCGGCACCGCCCTCGCCTTCGAGCTGGAGCGCCGCCTCGGCAAGGAGGCCAAGCCCGTCATCCTAGGCCACGTCCAGCGCGGCGGCGTCCCCACCGCCTACGACCGTGTCCTCGCCACCCGCTTCGGCTGGCACGCCGTGGAGGCCGCGCACCGCGGCGAGTTCGGCAGGATGACGGCCCTGCGCGGCACGGACATCGTGATGGTCCCGCTCGCGGAGGCCGTCACCGAGCTCAAGACGGTCCCCAAGGACCGCATGGACGAGGCGGAGTCGGTCTTCTAGGAGACGTCCGGGAGACGCCGTGCGGCGGAGTCAGGGCGCCCCGCCCTGGACCGCCGTCCAGAAGCGCTCCACGATCCCGTCGAGGAACGCGCGGCCCGTCGCGCTGTGGTCCCCGCTGCCCGCGCCCCAGCTGAGGGTCGCGGTCATCTGCCCCTGGTACTCCTGGTGCAGCTCCCGCAGCGCGTCCTGGATCAGCCGCCGGTCCAGCGGTGCCATCGCCGCCACCGGGCGGACGTACGCCTGCCAGCGCGTCGTGACGGCGCTGCGCAGCAGGTCGGCCAGGCGCCCGTCGCGGCCCGTCACGGTGATGAAGTCCGGGAGCGACAGTCCGAGCACCTCGGCGAGCGCGGCGGACTGGCGGTCCGTGCCCCGCCAGTCGTCGTGCTCCTCCATGCGCAGATAGGCGCGCAGGTCGTGCCCGACGGCACGGGCCACGTCCTCGGGCGCGAGGCCCCGGGCGACGCGGTGCTCGCGCAACGTCCGCGGCTTGCCGAGCAGTTCGCCCGGCGAGCACCACAGGACGCCCGCGAGGGCGGTGAGTTCGCCGTCGTCCGGCGCGACGAGTTCGCGTTCCCACGCGAGGACGAGGTCCCCGGTGACATGGGGGAGGCCGTAGGAGACCCGTATGCCGTAGGCGACGTGCTCGGGCCCCATGTTCAGGCCGGCTCTCAGGCGGCGGGCGGCCGGGGCGTCGAACGGCGGGGTGGGCGGGTTGCGGAGGCTGGAGCGACGGGAGGGCTGGTTCGGCTGAGCTTGCGGTCGGCGCACGGCCCACACCGTAGGACGGCCGGAATACGGTGACTACGGTCTGTTCGGCCAGGATCACGGATCGTACGAAGATACGGCTACCGGCGGGTTCGAACCCTGGAGGGTGACGGCGCCGCCCCCGGTGGGGCGCCGTACGGCCGGGCCCCGCACGGCCCCAGGGGTGCCCGCACCGGGCGAACGGCAAGCGTAGGCGGCATATTCGCTCCCGTGTGCGGCCCGGATCCCGGAACCGGCGGGCCCCTGCCCCGCTCGCGCGCGCACCCGGAACTCGAAGAGGAGTGCGGCCCGCCCCGGTGCGGCGGACCGCTCCCGGCACCCGCGGCGGCGGCTCGAATCCGACGCCCGCCCGCATACCGCCCCCCTGAGGGACCCGCCCGCTACCCCTTGACCGCCCCGCCCAGCGCGAACCCGCCGCCCAGCCGGCGCGCCACCAGCACGTACAGCAGGATCACCGGCGTCGAATACAGGATCGAGAACGCGGCCAGCTGCCCGTAGACCACCGTGCCCCGGTTGCCGAAGAACTCGTTGATGCTGACCGCCGCCGGCATCTGGTCCGGGGTGAGCAGCAGCATGAACGGGACGAAGAAGTTCCCCCACATCATCACGAACGAGAACACGGTCACCACCGCCACACCCGGCCCCATCAGCGGCAGCACGATCCGCACCAGGGACTGCAGCGACGACGCCCCGTCCGTCCAGGCCGCCTCCTCCAGCTCCTTCGGCACCCCGTCCATGAAGTTCTTCATCAGCCAGATGGCGAACGGGAGTTGGGACGCGGCGAAGAAGAAGATCGTCCCTTCCACGGTGTCGATCAGGTTCACCTGGACGAAGAGCGCGTACACCGGCACCATGATCGCGGTGATCGGCAGGCTCGTCGCGAACAGGACCGTCAGCAGGAACGGCCGGTTGAAGCGGGACCGGAACCGCGACAGCGGATAGGCGGCCAGCGCCGCGCACGCCACCGTCAGCAGCGTCCCGCCGCCGCACAGCAGCAGGCTGTTCAGCAGCGGGGTGAACGTGATCTCCGGGGTCATGACGGCGTCGAAGTTGTCCAGGGTGAGGCCGTCCGGGAGCTTCACCCGCAGATCGGCGTGCGGGTCCAGGGCGGACAGCACCACCCAGGCCAGCGGGAGCACGAACGCGGCGGCCACCACCAGCAGTCCGGCGTCGGCGGCCAGCCGGTTGGAGGCCCTGCGGGACGAGAGCGTGCGGGGCATGGCTCAGACCTCCGTGCGCAGCAGACGCAGATAGACCACCGAGAACAGCGAGCCCACCACGAGCAGCAGCAGGGCGACCGCGGTGCCGTAGCCGATCATGCTCTTCTGGAACGCCTCCTCGTACATGAACAGCGGCAGCGTCTGGCTGCGGCCGCCCGGACCGCCCCGGGTCATCACCCAGATCAGCCCGAACACGGACAGCGTCTGGAGGGTGATCAGCATCAGGTTCGTGCCGATGGAACGCCGGATCATCGGCAGCGTGATGTGCCACATCCGGCGCCAGCCCCCCGCCCCGTCGACCTCCGCGGCCTCGGTGACCTCCTGCGGGATCTCGTTCAGGGCCGCCGAGTACACCAGCATCGAGAACGCCGTGCCCCGCCAGACGTTCGCGAAGGACACCGCCAGGATCGGCAGGGTGAACAGCCAGTTCTGGGTGGGCAGATGCAGCCAGTCCAGCACCGCGTTCAGGGTGCCCTCGCGGCGGAAGAAGGCGTACAGCAGGAAGCCGGCGACGACCTCCGGCAGCACCCACGCCGTGATGACGATGCCGCCGACCAGCGTGCGCACCGGCTTCGAGGCGCGCCGCATCAGCGCCGCCAGCGCCAGCCCCAGGGTGTTCTGGCCGACCAGCGCCGAGAGCACCGTGAAGACGAGGGTGAGCCAGACGGCGTTCAGGAACGCGTCGTCGCCGAACGCGCTGGTGAAGTTCTCGAACCCGACGAACGAGTCCTCGGCCTGCCCGGTGAGCTGGAGGTCGGTGAACGCGATGTAGGCGCAGTACGCGATCGGGCCGGCCAGGAACAGCAGCAGCAGGACGACCGCCGGGGTCAGCGGCAGGACCCGCAGCAGCGGGACGCGGCGGGACCGGGCGGCCGGGCGCGGCGGCACGGCGGCCGGACCCGGCCCCTTCGCGAGGCCGGGGTCGGTGGCGGTCTTCATGAGCGGGGGCTCACTTCTCGATCACCTGGCCGTCCGTCGCCGACTTCAGCTCCTCGTCGTACGCCTTCGCCGCGTCCTCCACCGACACGTCACCCGTCGTCACGCCCTCCATGGCCTCCTGGATCGCGGTGGAGACCTTCGGGTACGCCGGGTAGGCGGGCCGGTAGTGCGTGGACGCCACGAGGTCGGTGAAGAACTTGATGCCGGGCTGGGCTTTGACGTACGCGGGGTCGGCGGCGACGTCCTCGCGGACCGCGATCCCCGAGTTGGCGATGTACCACTTCTGCGCGTTCGCCTTGCTCTGCATGGTCTTCACGAACTCGAACGCGAGGTCGGGGTTGCCCGCCTTGGCGGGGATCGCCCATGTCCAGCCGCCGGACATGCTCACCTTGCCGGGCGCCTGCCCGTTCTGTGTGGGCATGGGGGCGAGGCCCAGCTTCTTCGACCACTCCGGCCACTCGTGGCCGCTGCCCTCCAGCCAGTCCTGCGGCAGCCAGGAGCCGTCGAGGTCGATGCCGAGCCTGCCCTCGGGCAGCAGCTCACCGCGGACCCGGGTACCGATGTTGGGGTCGAGGGCGTCCGAGACGTCCGGCCCCAGCTTCTCCCGGTAGACGGTCTCCACGAACGCGAGGGCGTCACGGAAGCCCTTTCCACCGGCGATCCACTTCTTGGACGCCTTGTCGTAGAGCGGGTCCGAGGTGCCGTCGCCGGTGCCGTACAGCAGCATCTCGAAGCCCTGCATGGTGGCGGCCTCACCGGCGGGCTTGCCGGTGTAGACGTTGAGGGGCGTGACGCCGGGGACCTTCTCCTTGATGGCGCGGGCCGCGTCGAGGACGTCGTCCCAGGTCCTCGGCCGCCAGTCGGCGGGGAGGCCCGCCTTGGCGAAGATCCCCTTGTCGAACCAGAGCCCCCGGGTGTCGGTGCCGTCGGGGACGCCGTACGTCTTGCCGTCCTCACCCCGGGCGGCGGCCTTCGCGGTGTCGATGAACCGGTCCCAGTCCCGCCACTTCGCGAGATACGGGTCGAGCGGCTTCAAGTACCCGCTGGTGATGTCCGAGTTGATGAGGAAGGTGTCCTCGTAGACCAGGTCGGGGGCGGTCTTGGGGGAGCGGAGCATCTGCTGGAGCTTGGTGTAGTACTCCGAGTCCGGGGCCTTGATGGGGACGAGCTCGACCTTCTTGCCGGGGTTCGCCTTCTCGAACTGCTTCTTGATGTCCGCGAGATAGGTGTCCATCACCTTCACGGAGTTGTCCGTGGACTGCTTGAAGGAGACCTTCACGGTGTCCGGGTCGCTGCCGGAACCGCCGCCGCACGCGGTGAGCGTGGCGGCGGCGAGGGCCGCGGCGAGGAGTGGGGGGAGGGCGGCGGTGGGGCGCACGGGCATGACCTCCTGCGGGCGCACGACGTTGTGGCGCTGGACGGCTGCCCGGTGAACCTAAGAGGAGTGGTCTAGTCAGGTCAATGCATGTGCGGGAAAGCGCTTGAGGAGATCGTGAGGGGCGCCCGCTACCGGCTCGTCCCCGGCCCCGGGACCCACCAGTACACCAGCTCCGGCCGCCCCACCTGCCCGTACACCGGCTTGCGTTCGGCGCGGCCCGCGTCCACCAGGTGCTCCAGATAGCGGCGGGCCGTGATCCGGGAGATCCCGACGGCCTCGGCGACCCCGGCCGCCGTCAGCCCGCCGTCCGCGTCCCGCACCGCGCCGGTCACCCGCTCCAGCGTCGGACCGCTCAGGCCCTTCGGGAGCGCGGCCGGGCCCGGTGCCCGCAGCGCGGCGAGCGCCCGGTCCACCTCGTCCTGCCCGCTCGCCTCGCCGACCGCCGCGTGGAACTCCGCGTACCGCACCAGCCGGTCCCGCAGCGTCGCGAAGGTGAACGGCTTCAGCACGTACTGCACCACGCCCAGCGACACGCCCTCGCGCACCACCGCCAGATCCCGGGCCGACGTCACCGCGATCACGTCCGCGTGATGCCCGGCGGCCCGCAGCGACCTGGCCAGCTGCAGCCCGTGCACATCCGGCAGATGCAGATCCAGCAGCAGCAGATCAACCGGCGTGCGCTCCAGCGCTCGGCGCGCCTCCGTGCCCGTGCGCGCCTGACCGACGGCGACGAACCCCGGCACCCGGCCGACGTACATCACGTGCGCGTCCGCGGCGACCGGGTCGTCCTCCACCACCAGCACCCGGATCGGCTGCCCGGCATCCGCCGTCATACGTCACCTCGCACGGCCACCGCGTCCTCGACGGAAGCGCCATGCGCGGGCACGGCCGCCCCGGCGCCCTCGTCCGCCAGGCGCAGCCGCACCTCGAAGACCGCCCCGCCGTCCTCGGCCCGCGTCACCGACAGCGCGCCCTGGTGCCGGGTCACGACCTGCCGGACCAGCGCCAGGCCCAGGCCCCGGCCGCCCGGACCGGCCGGTTTCGTGGTGAACCCGCGCCGGAACACCGCCTCGGCGTGGGCGGGGTCCACCCCGGTGCCGGTGTCCGTCACCCGCAGGACCAGCTCGCCGTCCCCGGCGTACGCCGTCACCGTCACCCGCGCCCCCGCACTTCCCTGCGCCGCGTCCACGGCGTTGTCGATCAGATTGCCCAGCACCGTCACCAGATCCCGGGCGGGCAGCGCGTCGCTCAGCAGCCCGTCGTCGAGCCGGCTGTCCTCCGACACGACGAGTTCCACGCCCCGCTCGTTCGCCTGCGCCGTCTTGCCGAGCAGCAGCGCCGCCAGCACCGGCTCGCTCACCGCCGCGACCACCTGATCCGTCAGCGCCTGCGCCAGCTCCAGCTCGGCCGTGGCGAACTCCACCGCCTCCTCGGCCCGCCCCAGCTCGATCAGCGACACCACCGTGTGCAGCCGGTTCGCCGCCTCGTGCGCCTGCGAGCGCAGCGCCTGCGTGAAACCCCGCTCAGAGTCCAGCTCGCCCATCACCGACTGCAGCTCCGTCACATCGCGCAGCGTCACCACCGTGCCGCGCCGCTCACCGCCGGAGACCGGCGAGGTGTTCACCACCAGCACCCGCTCCTCGGTCAGGTGCACCTCGTCCACCCGGGGCTCGGACGCGAGCAGCGCCCCCGTCAGCGGCGCCGGCAGCCCCAGCTCCGCGACCGACCGGCCCACCACGTCACCCACCCCCAGCAGCTCCCGGCCGCCGTCGTTGATCAGCGCCACCCGGAACTGCCCGTCCAGCATCAGCAGCCCCTCCCGCACCGCGTGCAGGGCGGCCTGATGGTAGTCGTGCATCCGGCTCAGCTCGGCCGCGTTCATCCCGTGGGTGTGCCGGCGCAGCCGGGCGTTGATCACGTACGTGCCGACCGCGCCCAGCGTCAGCGCGCCCGCCGCCCCGCCGATCAGGGCGGTCAGCTGCTCCTGCACCCGCTTGCTGATCTCCTCGACCCGGATGCCCGCGCTGACCAGGCCCACGATGTGCTCGCGGCCGGTGCCGCCGTCGTAGATCGGCACCACCGCCCGCACCGACGGGCCGAGGGTGCCGGTGTAGGTCTCCGTGAACGGCTCCCCGCGCAGCGCGCGCTCGGTGTGCCCCCGGAAGTGCTGCCCTATCTGCCGCTCGTCGGGGTGGGTCCAGCGGATCCCGCGCGGATTCATGATCGTGACGAAGTCGACCTCGGCGTCCCGCTGCACCCGCAGCGCGTACGGCTGGAGCGTGGCCGTCGGATCCCCGGTGCGCAGGGCGTCCCGCGTGGACGGGGCGTCGGCGATGGACTGCGCCACCGCCGCGGCCTGCCGGCCCGCCGCGTCCTCGGCCTGCCCGCGGTCGCTGAGGTAGGTGAAGACCGCGTACCCGGAGAACAGCACCGCGATCAGCACGGCCTGCATGGCGAACAGCTGCCCCGCCAGGCTGCGCGGTCGGGGGACGGGGATACGCATGCCGCCCAGTCTGCCCGCACGTTTCCCGGTGAACTAAATGAACGGAAGGGTGACCGCCCTCACAGGGCGGGAGATAGTCGCCGCATCGCTGCACACGACCCCCCGTCCCCAGGGGCGCGCCCGTCCGCCAGCGAACCCCCACCCCGGACGTGAGCCGCACGCCGGTGACCACCGACGAAGACGTCAAGGAGGGCAGCCGTGGCCGCCGCCAGTTCCCCCGATACGGCACCTGCCGCACCCGTCGCCAGACGGGACCGCACGCACTACCTCTACATCGCGGTGATCATCGCGGTGGCCCTCGGCATCACCGTGGGCCTGGCCGCGCCGGACTTCGCCGTCGAGCTGAAGCCCATCGGGACGGGCTTCGTCGCGCTGATCAAGATGATGATCTCGCCGATCATCTTCTGCACGATCGTGCTGGGCATCGGCTCCGTGCGGAAGGCCGCCAAGGTCGGCGCGGTCGGCGGCATCGCGCTCGGCTACTTCCTGGTGATGTCGCTGGTCGCCCTCGCCATCGGGCTCGTCGTCGGCAACATCCTGGAGCCGGGCTCCGGCCTCGCGGTCACCGACGCCGTCAAGGACGTCGGCCAGGCGCAGGTCGACGCCGAGGCGAAGGACACCACCGAGTTCCTGCTCGGCATCATCCCCACCACGATCGTCTCCGCCTTCACCTCCGAGTCGGTCCTGCAGACCCTGCTGATCGCGCTGCTCGCCGGTTTCGCCCTGCAGGCCATGGGCTCGGCCGGGGAGCCGGTCCTGCGCGGGGTGCAGCACATCCAGCGGCTCGTCTTCCGCATCCTCGCCATGGTGATGTGGGCCGCGCCGATCGGTGCCTTCGGCGCCATTGCCGCCGTCACCGGATCCGCCGGAGTGGACGCGCTCAAGAGCCTCGCCGTGCTGATGCTCGGTTTCTACGTGACCTGCTTCCTGTTCATCTTCATCGTGCTCGGCGCGCTGCTGCGGATCGTCGCCGGTCTCAACATCTTCACGCTCTGCAAGTACCTGGGCCGTGAGTTCCTGCTGATCCTGTCGACTTCGTCCTCGGAGTCCGCCCTGCCGCGCCTCATCGCCAAGATGGAGCACCTCGGCGTCAGCAAGCCCGTCGTCGGCATCACCGTCCCGACCGGCTACTCCTTCAACCTCGACGGCACCATGATCTACATGACCATGGCGTCCCTGTTCATCGCGGACGCCATGGGCACCCCGATGTCGATCGGCGAGCAGATCCCGCTGCTGCTGTTCCTGCTGGTCGCCTCCAAGGGCGCCGCCGGTGTCACGGGCGCCGGGCTCGCCACCCTGGCGGGCGGTCTGCAGTCCCACAAGCCGGCCCTCGTGGACGGCATCGGCCTGATCGTCGGCATCGACCGCTTCATGAGCGAGGCCCGCGCCCTGACGAACTTCGCGGGCAACGCCGTCGCCACGGTGCTCATCGGCACCTGGACGAAGGAGATCGACCGCGAGCGGGTCGACCAGGTCCTCGCCGGTGCCATCCCGTTCGACGAGAAGACTCTGCTCGACGACCACGGCACCGAGGGCGAGCCCGCGGCGGCCGGGGCGCCGGGACAGGACGGCGAGAAGGAGCTCGCGAAGGCGTGACCGCCCTGACCGGCCCCCTTCGCACCGGACGCCCGACCCCGCCTGAACCGGGGCCGGGCGTCCGGTTGTCCGCGGCCCTTGCCCTGACGTCGGCGTCAAGGACTACGTTCGACCGCATGCGAATCGGCGAGCTGGCCGCACGGGCCGGGACCACGACGCGCACCCTGCGCTACTACGAGTCGCGCGGGCTGCTGCCCGCCCGGCGCGGCGCCAACGGGCACCGGGTGTACGACGAGGGCGATCTGCGGTTGCTGCGGCAGATCAGGACGCTGCAGGACTTCGGGTTCGACCTGGAGGAGACGCGGCCGTTCGTGGAGTGCCTGCGGGCCGGGCACCCGGACGGCGACACCTGTCCGGCCTCGCTCGCGGTGTACCGGCGCAAGCTGGACGAGCTGGACGCGCTGATCGGCGAGCTGCGGGCCGTGCGCGCCAAAATCGGGCTGCGGCTGGCGCTGGCCGAGGGCGAACCACCGTTGTGCGAACTGGGAGGGCGGGACCTGTGATCAAGGCGGCAGGCGTGACCGAGGTGACGGACGCGGACTTCGCGGCGGAGGTGATCGGGGCGGAGCTGCCGGTGCTGGTGGAGTTCACCGCCGACTGGTGCCCGCCGTGCCGGCAGATGGGGCCGGTGCTCGGCGCGCTGGCCGCCCAGGAGGGGGAGCGGCTGAAGGTGGTCCAGCTCGACGTGGACACCAATCCGCTGACGACCAACGCCTACAAGGTGCTGTCCATGCCGACCTTCATCGTGTTCCGCGGCGGTGAGCCGGTGAAGGCGATGGTCGGCGCACGGGCCAAGCGGCGGCTGCTGGAGGAACTGGCCGACGTGCTCTGAGCACCCCGCGACCACCGCGCCACGCACAGCGGAAATCCCCCGGGCAATTGTGCCCGGGGGATTTCTTCGCGTATATTGAATGGTTCGCGACTTCGAATGAAGAAGGCGCGGAGAAGTTCAGTGAGCACAGTATATCCGGGCGGGAGCGGAATTGTCAAACACCGAATTCCAAGACGGTGAATTGCGACGCGAGCAGGAATTCATCGACGGCCTGTACGCACGCGTCGACGCCCTGCGCGGCGACACCGAGGCCGGAGTCTCGGACGCGCTCGCCCAGGGCGACAAGCCCATGCAGGCCCGCCTGGAGCGGGACATCCTCGTCGCCGAACGCTCGGGGCTGCTCGCCGCGCTCAACGCGGTGGACGGCTCCCTGTGCTTCGGCCGGATCGACCTCTCCTCCGGCGCGGCCCACCACATCGGCCGGATCGGCCTGCGCGCCGACGACACCGAGCGCACCCCGATCCTCATCGACTGGCGAGCCGACGTCGCCCGCCCCTTCTACCTGGCCACCGGCCACACCCCGATGGGGCTGCGGCGCCGGCGGCACATCACCACCGAGGGGCGGACCGTCACCGCCCTGCACGACGAGATCCTCGACCTCGGCGACCGCGAACGCACCGGCCACGAGGACCCCACCGGCGACGCCGTCCTGCTCGCCGCGCTCGACGCCGCCCGCACCGGCCGCATGCACGACATCGTGCAGACCATCCAGGCCGAGCAGGACGAGATCATCCGGGCACCGCACCGCGGTGTCCTCGTCGTCGAGGGCGGCCCCGGCACCGGCAAGACCGCCGTCGCCCTGCACCGCGCCGCCTACCTCCTCTACGAGCACCGCGAGCTGCTCGCCAAGCGGGCCGTCCTGATCGTCGGCCCCAACCCCGCCTTCCTCGGCTACATCGGCGAGGTCCTGCCCTCCCTCGGCGAGACCGGCGTCCTCCTGGCCACCGTCGGCGAACTCTTCCCCGGCGTGAAGGCGACCGCGACCGACACCCGCGAGGCGGCGGCCGTGAAGGGCCGCGCCGACATGGCCGACGTCCTCGCCGAGGTCGTCCGCGACTGGCAGGCGCTGCCCGACCCGGTGATCGCCATCGAGCACGACCGCGAGGTCCTCATGCTCGACGACGGACTGGTCAAGGTCGCCCGCGAGAAGACCCGTGCCGCCCGGCTGCCGCACAACGCGGCCCGCGAGCACTTCGAGGGGCACATCCTCAACACCCTCACCGAGCTGTACGCCGAGCGGGTCGGCACCGACCCCTTCGACGGCACGAGCCTCCTCGACCCCAGCGACATCACCCAGATCCGCGACGAGATCGCCGAGAACCCCGAGGTGTGGGCGGCCGTCGACCAGCTCTGGCCGCGGCTCACCCCGCAGCGCCTGGTCGCCGACTTCCTCGCCGACCCCGTCGGCTACCTCCCCGACGAGGACGCGGCCGCGATCCGGCGGCCCGTGACCCGGGCGTGGACCGTGGCGGACGTACCGCTGCTCGACGAGGCCGCCGAACTGCTCGGCGAGGACGACCGTATCGCCCGGGCCCGGGCCGAACGCGAGCGCGAGACGCAGATCGCCTACGCGCAGGGCGTGCTGGACGTGTCGTACGCGTCCCGGACCTACGAGTTCGAGGACAAGGACGAGGAGGACAGCGAGGTCCTCTCCGCGCACGACATCATCGACGCCGAGCGGTTCGCCGAACGCCACGAGGAGGACGACCACCGCAGCGCCGCCGAGCGGGCGGCGGCCGACCGCACCTGGGCGTTCGGGCACATCATCGTCGACGAGGCGCAGGAACTGTCCCCGATGGCCTGGCGGCTGCTCATGCGGCGCGTCCCCACCCGCTCGATGACCCTGGTCGGCGACCCGGCGCAGACGGCGGAACCGGCGGGCGTCGGCTCCTGGGAGGACATCCTCCAGCCGTACGTCGAGGACCGCTGGGAGCACACCCGGCTCGGCGTCAACTACCGCACGCCCGCCGAGATCATGGAGCTGGCGGCGGCCGTCGTCCGGGCGGAGAACCCGGACTTCGAACCGCCGAGCTCCGTTCGGTCGACGGGGGAGCGGCCCTGGATCCGGGCCACCGACGATCTGCCCGAGGCCGTGGCCTCGGCGGTGAAGGAGCTGACCCCGGCCGAGGGGCGGCTCGCGGTCATCGCCCCCCGCCATCTGCACCGGCGGCTGGCCGCTCGGCTGGACGGGGTGACGGCGGGGGAGCAGCCCGATCTCACGCGTACCGTCGTGCTCCTCGACCCCCGTCAGGCCAAGGGGTTGGAGTTCGACTCGGTGCTGGTGGTGGAGCCGGGGCTGTACGGCACGAGCGACTTGTACGTGGCCCTGACGCGTGCGACGCAACGCCTGGGAGTCCTCCACACGGGCCGCCTCCCCAAGGCCCTGTCCGAGAACTGACTTCCTTCGCCCCCGCCGCCCCTTCCCGTCCCATCCTTCTGGGGCTCCGCCCCAGACCCCGCTCCTCAAACGCCGGAGGGGCTGAAATCAGCCCGTCCGGCGTTTGAGGACGAGGAAACCTAGGCCGGGCGCAGCCAGACCGTGGCCAGGGGCGGCAGCGTCAGCCGGATGCTCGCCGGGCACCCGTGCCAGCTCTGCGGCTCCGGCTTCACCGGCTCGGGGTTGACCACGTCACCACCCCCGTACCGCGCCGCATCCGTGTTCACCACCTCATGCCACGCCGGCACCTCCTCCGGCACCCCCAGCCGATACCCCTCCCGCACGACCGGCGACATGTTCGACACCGCCAGCAGCGGCACCCCCTCCGCGTCGTACCGCAGGAACGCGAACACGTTGTCGTCGGCCGCGTCCGCCACCACCCACCGGAACCCGGACGGATCGGTGTCGCGCTGCCACAGCGCCGGCGTGTGCCGGTACACCGTGTTCAGATCACGCACCAGATCGCGCACCCCCCGGTGGTCCGCCTCCGCCCCGTACGCCGGATCCAGCAGCCACCAGTCCGGCCCGTGCGCCTCCGACCACTCCGCGCCCTGCGCGAACTCCTGCCCCATGAAGAGCAGCTGCTTGCCGGGGTGCGCCCACATGAAGCCCAGATACGCCCGCAGGTTCGCCCGCTGCTGCCACCAGTCCCCGGGCATCTTCGACACCAGGGACCGCTTGCCGTGCACCACCTCGTCGTGCGAGATCGGCAGGACGTAGTTCTCGCTGTACGCGTACACCATCGAGAACGTCATCTCGTCGTGGTGGTACCTGCGGTGCACCGGCTCCTTCGTCATGTACTCCAGCGAGTCGTGCATCCAGCCCATGTTCCACTTCAGCCCGAAGCCCAGCCCGCCGAAGCCGCCCGGCCCGGTCACGTGCGTCGGCCGGGTCACCCCGTCCCAGGCGGTCGACTCCTCGGCGATGGTGACGATCCCCGGGTTGCGCCGGTACACGGTCGCGTTCATCTCCTGGAGGAAGGCCACCGCGTCCAGGTTCTCCCGGCCGCCGTGCTCGTTCGGCACCCACTGTCCGGGCTCACGCGAGTAGTCCAGGTAGAGCATCGAGGCGACGGCGTCCACCCGCAGCCCGTCGATGTGGAACTCCTCGCACCAGTACACCGCGTTGGCGACCAGGAAGTTGCGCACCTCGCGCCGCCCGAAGTCGAACTCCAGGGTGCCCCAGTCGGGGTGGGCGGAGCGCAGCGGGTCCTCGTGCTCGTACAGCGGACGCCCGTCGAACTCGGCCAGCGCCCAGTCGTCGCGCGGGAAGTGCGCCGGCACCCAGTCCATCAGCACCCCGATCCCGGCCTGGTGCAGCCGGTCCACGAGGTACCTGAAGTCGTCGGGCGTGCCGAGCCGGGCCGTGGGCGCGTAGAAGCCGGTGACCTGGTAGCCCCACGAGCCACCGAACGGGTGCTCGGCGACCGGCATCAGCTCCACGTGCGTGAAGCCGAGGTCCTTGACGTAGGCGGGCAGCTGCTCGGCGAGCTGCCGGTACGTCAGCCCCGGCCGCCAGGACGCCAGGTGCACCTCGTACACCGAGAACGGCGCCTCGTGCGGGGCCGGTGTGCCGCGCCGCTCCAGCCACTCCGCGTCGCCCCACTCGTACGCCGAGGCGCACACGATGGACGACGTGTCCGGCGGTGCCTCGGTGCGGCGGGCCATCGGGTCGGCGCGCAGCGTCTTCGAACCGTCGGGCCGGGTGATCTCGAACTTGTACAGCTCGCCCTCGCCGATGCCGGGCACGAACAGCTCCCACACCCCGGTGCCGCCGAGCGAGCGCAGCGGGAAGCCGGTGCCGTCCCAGTAGTTGAAGGTGCCGGCGAGGGAGACACCGCGCGCGTTCGGCGCCCACACGGTGAAGCGGGTGCCGGTGACGCCCTGGTGGGTCATCGGCTGGGCGCCGAGCGCCTTCCACAGCTCCTCGTGCCGGCCCTCACCGATCAGATGCAGGTCGAGCTCGCCGAGCGCGGGCAGGAAGCGGTAGGCGTCCTCGGTCTCGTGCACCGACCCCTCGTACGCCACGAGGAGCCGGTAGTCCCGCGGGACGTCCCGCAGCGGGAGCAGCCCGGTGAAGAACCCGTCGCCGTCGTCGTGGAGTTCGGCCCGTACGGCTCCGGCGGCGACCGTCACCGACAGGGCGTACGGCCGGAAGGCGCGGAAGGCGACACCGCCGGGGACGGGGTGCGCCCCGAGCACGGAGTGCGGGTCGTGGTGCGTGCCGGACAGCAGCCGGTCGCGGTCGGCGGCGTCCAGCGCGGCCGAGCCCGCGACCGTCACGGGGGCGCCGGGTCCGGGCGTGCCCCCGGCCGCCTGCTGGGCCGGGATCTTCTTCTGCGCGGCCTGCTGGGCGGGGATCTTCCGGGCCCCGGCCTTCTCGCCGGCCGCGCCCCCGGCCGACGGGGTCGCGGGAGCGGCCCCCTTGCCGGAGGCGGCCTTGGCGGGCGTCCGCGCGGTGGCCTGCCGGGCCACGGTCTTCTTCGCGGCGGTCTTCCTGGCGGCGGCCTCGGTGGTGGCCGTCTTCTTGGCGGCGGGCTTCTCGGCCGCGGTCTTCTTGACGGCCGCCTTCTTCGCGACTGCCTTCTTGGCGGCCGTCTTCTTCACGACTGCCTTCTTGGCCACGGTCTTCTCGGCCGGGGCCTTCTTCGCGGTGGTCTTCCTCGGCGCGGGCGTCTCGGCCGCCTGGGCCGGAGCCTTCTTGGCCACGGCCTTCGTCACGGCCTTCTTCGTGACGGCCTTCTCCGCCGCGGCCCCCTTCGCAGCCGTCTTCTTTGCGGCCGCCTTCACCGGAGCCTTCTTCGCGGCCGTCTTCTTCGCAACCGTCTCAGCCGCCTCCGCACCCGGTGCGGCCTTCTTCGCCGCCCCCCTCCGCATCGACTCCACGGCCTTCTCGACGGCCCTCGCGGGCGTGGACTTCCCGGCCGGTGCGGCCTTCTTCGCCGTCGCCTTCTTCACGGCCGGCGTGGACCCTGCCGGCGTGGACCCGGTCTGCGTGGACTCGGCCGGTGTCTGCGGGTCCGGGTCGCTGGAGGGAGTGGTGCGGGGGGTCACGGGCGGGGCCTCCTCGGCGAAGGGGGGGGAAACGGGGGTGGAGGGAGGTGCGGGCGGGGCGTCGGCGGCGAGGCGGCGTATCGCCGCCATCGGCACCGGCAGCCAGTCGGGCCGGTGCCGGGCCTCGTAGACGACCTCGTAGATCGCCTTGTCGGTCTCGTACGCCCGCAGCAGCACCGGATCGGTCCGCGGGTCGGCGCCGCCCGCCTCGGCGTACCCGGAGCAGTAGGCGGCCCGGCAGGCGTCCGCCCAGCCGGGCGCCGGGTGCTCGGCGGAGTGGGCGGCGTAGTCGAAGGAGCGCAGCATGCCCGCCACGTCCCGGGCCGGCGGCTGTGGCATCCGCCGTTCCGCGAGCGGTTTCGACGGCTCGCCCTCGAAGTCGATCAGCCACCACCGCCCGTCGGGCGAGCGCAGGCACTGCCCGAGGTGCAGATCGCCGTGGACGCGCTGCGCCGTCCAGGTGCGCCCCTCGGCGGCGAGATCGGCCAGCGCGTCGAACGCCGAGCGCAGGGCGGGGGCGTACGGCCGTAAGGCGGGCACCGCCTGGGCGGCCGCGTCGAGCCGTGCGGCCATGCCCTCGACCTGCTGCCGCACCTGGGTGTGCCCGAGCGTGACGGTCGGCAGGGCGCGGGCCAGCGCCATGTGCACCTCGGCGGTCGCGCGCCCGAGGGCCCGGGCCGCGGAGGCGAACTCCTCGCCCTTGGCGAGCCCGCGCAGCGCCAGGTCCCAGCCGTCCGCCGCGCCCTGCACGAACGGCTGGAGCACCCCCAGCACATACGGCTCGCCGGACAGCTCCGCCCGCATCCACGCCGTCGGCGCGGGCACCCGGTCGCAGCCCTCGCGGGCCAGCGCCAGCGGCAGCTCCAGGTCCGGGTTGACGCCGGGCACGACCCGGCGCAGCAGCTTCAGGATGAACGTATCGCCGTAGACGACCGACGAGTTGGACTGCTCCGAGGTGACCAGGCGGGGCACCAGGCCCGACCGGATCTCGGCGCCGGGGTCCCGCTCGAAGCGGAGGGCGCCGACGCGCGCCCCGGTGCGCAGGGCCTCCAGCAGCAGTTCGCAGGGGCGGGGGTCGTACAGCGCGTCGTACACGGTGCGCCCCGCGAGGGGGCCCTCGGTGACATGCCCGATCAGCGCGGGTGCCAGCCGGGGCGGCAGCGCCTCACGGTCCCCGACGAGCAACTGGTAGCAGTCGGCGGGCTGTTCGGGCGCGCCCGGCGCCGGTGTGAGCGGCTGGTGGGCGCGCACCAGCAGGTGGTGGAGGCCGCGCTTGCCTCCGTGCGGCAGCAGTTCGGTCGCCGCGACCAGCGAGAAGCCCGTGACCGGACGCCCCTTGCCGGCGAACCAGCGCTGCCGTGGCAGCCAGTCCCTGAGCAGGGGGTCCAGTGACGCGAGGAGGCCGGGCGGAGTGCTGAGGGTGCTTCGGGTGACGGCTTCCGACATGACGTCGCGTCCTTTCCCCGGACGGTCGGGGTGATACTTCTGCGTGCCCCGGGCGGGGCGGTGGAAACCGCCCCGCGCGCGGGCTCTCAGGCGGCGTCCTTGCGCAGCCGGAACCAGTAGAAGCCGTGGCCCCCGAGCGTCAGCAAGTACGGCAGATCACCGATGGCCGGGAATCGCACCCCGCCGAACAGCTCGACCGGATGGCGGCCGGTGAACGGGCTGAGGTCGAGTTCCGTGGGCTGCGCGAACCGCGAGAAGTTGTTCACGCAGAGCACGAGGTCGTCCTCGTACTCCCGCAGGAACGCGATGACCGCCGGGTTCGACGACTGGAGTTCGGTGTAGGAGCCGAGTCCGAAGGCGGGGTTCTGCTTGCGGATCTCGATCATGCGCCGGGTCCAGTGCAGCAGCGACGACGGCGAGGACATCGACGCCTCGACGTTCGTGACCTGGTAGCCGTAGACCGGATCCATGATCGTCGGCAGGAACAGCCGCCCGGGGTCGCTCGACGAGAAACCGGCGTTGCGGTCCGGCGTCCACTGCATCGGCGTGCGCACGGCGTCGCGGTCACCGAGCCAGATGTTGTCGCCCATGCCGATCTCGTCGCCGTAGTAGAGGATCGGCGAGCCCGGCAGGGACAGCAGCAGGGCCGTGAACAGTTCGATCTGGTTGCGGTCGTTGTCCAGCAGGGGGGCCAGCCTGCGCCGGATGCCGATGTTGGCGCGCATACGCGGGTCTTTCGCGTACTCGGCCCACATGTAGTCGCGTTCCTCGTCGGTGACCATCTCCAGGGTCAGCTCGTCGTGGTTGCGCAGGAAGATGCCCCACTGGCAGCCCGACGGGATGGCCGGGGTCTTCGCCAGGATCTCGGAGACGGGGTAGCGGGACTCGCGGCGCACGGCCATGAAGATGCGCGGCATGACGGGGAAGTGGAACGCCATGTGGCACTCGTCGCCGCCGGAGGAGTAGTCGCCGAAGTAGTCGACGACGTCCTCCGGCCACTGGTTCGCCTCGGCCAGCAGCACCGTGTCCGGGTAGTGCGCGTCGATCTCCTTGCGCACCCGCTTCAGGAACTCATGGGTCGCCGGCAGGTTCTCGCAGTTGGTGCCCTCCTCGGCGTAGAGGTAGGGGACGGCGTCGAGGCGGAAGCCGTCGATGCCGAGGTCGAGCCAGAACTTCAGCGCGGAGAGGATCTCCTCCTGCACGGCCGGGTTCTCGTAGTTGAGGTCGGGCTGGTGGGAGAAGAAGCGGTGGAAGTAGTACTGCTTGCGGACCGGGTCGAAGGTCCAGTTGGACGCCTCGGTGTCCACGAAGATGATCCGGGCGTCGGGGTAGGCCTTGTCGTCGTCGGCCCACATGTAGTAGTCGCCGTAGGGGCCCTCGGGGTCCTTGCGGGACTCCTGGAACCACGGGTGCTGATCGCTCGTGTGGTTCATGACGAAGTCGATGATGACCCGCATGCCCCGCTGGTGGGCCGCGTCCACGAACTCCACGAAGTCCGCGAGGTCGCCGAACTCGGGGAGCACGGAGGTGTAGTCGGAGACGTCGTAACCGCCGTCGCGCAGCGGCGACTTGAAGAAGGGCGGCAGCCACAGGCAGTCGACACCCAGCCATTGCAGGTAGTCGAGTTTCGCGGTCAGGCCCTTGAGGTCGCCGACGCCGTCGCCGTTGCTGTCCTGGAAGGAGCGGACCAGGACCTCGTAGAAGACGGCGCGCTTGAACCAGTCGGGATCACGGTCGTTCGCGGGGGTGTCCTCGAAGGTGTCCGGGACGGGCTCGTTGACGATCATGTGGCGGGTGACCCTCCGATCTGCGGGGTGGACGGTCGCAGAGCCTGGCCGCGCGCATCCCGGGGACGCCCCCCGGGCTCCCGGCCGACGACGAGCACATGCGCGCCGCCGGGCAGGAGACGCACATAGTTCGCTCTGCCCCAGTGATAGGTCTCGCCGGTGAGCTCGTCGCGCACCGGCACCGACTCGTGCCAGTCCAGGCCGAGTTGCGGCATGTCCAACGAGACCGTGGCCTCCTGGGTGTGGTGAGGGTCGAGGTTGGCGACCACCAGAACCGTGTTCGAACCGCTGCGCTTCGAGTAGGCGATCACCACCTCCTTGTCAGCGTGGTGGAAGTGCAGGTCACGTAGCTGCTGGAGGGCCGGATTCGCCCGCCGGACCGCGTTCAGCCGGGTGATGAGGGGGGTGATGGTGCGGCCCTCGGCTTCGGCGGTCTCCCAGTCCCGTCGACGCAGCTGGTACTTCTCGCTGTCGAGGTACTCCTCGCTGCCGTCGCGCAGGGGGGTGTTCTCGCACAGTTCGTAGCCGCTGTAGACGCCCCAGGTGGGGGAGAGGGTCGCGGCGAGGACCGCGCGGACCTCGAAGGCGGGACGGTGTCCGTGCTGGAGGTAGGCGTGCAGGATGTCGGGGGTGTTCACGAAGAAGTTGGGCCGCATGTAGGCGGCCGCCTCCCCCGACAGCTCGGTCAGGTACTCGGTGAGTTCCTGCTTCTCCGTACGCCAGGTGAAGTACGTGTAGGACTGCTGGAAGCCGATCTGGGCCAGCGTGTGCATCATCGCGGGCCGGGTGAACGCCTCGGCCAGGAAGATGACGTCGGGGTCGGTGCGGTTGATGTCGGCGATGACCCGCTGCCAGAACACCACCGGCTTGGTGTGGGGGTTGTCGACGCGGAAGATGCGCACGCCGTGGCCCATCCAGTGCCGCAGGATCCGCAGCGTCTCGGTGACCAGGCCGTCCATGTCGGCGTCGAACGCGATCGGGTAGATGTCCTGGTACTTCTTCGGCGGGTTCTCGGCGTAGGCGATGGTGCCGTCGGGGCGGTGGTGGAACCACTCCGGGTGCTTCGACACCCACGGATGGTCCGGCGAGCACTGCAGGGCGAAGTCCAGCGCGATCTCCAGCCCCAGCTCCTTCGCCCACGTCACGAACCGGTCGAAGTCCTCGATCGTGCCCAGGTCCGGGTGCACGGCGTCGTGCCCGCCCTCCGGCGAGCCGATCGCCCACGGCACCCCCACATCCTCCGGCCCGGCCGAGAGGGTGTTGTTGGGGCCCTTGCGGAACGTCGTGCCGATCGGGTGGATCGGCGGCAGGTACACCACGTCGAAGCCCATCGCGGCGATCGCCGGCAGGCGGCGCGCCGCCGTCTCGAACGTGCCGTGCGGCCGCTCGGGAGTGCCCTCCGACCGTGGGAAGAACTCGTACCAGGCCCCGTACAGGGCCCGTTCACGCTCGACCAGCAGCGGCAGCGGCTCCGACGCCGTCACCAGATCCCGCACCGGATAGCGGGCCAGGACCTCGTCGACCTCGGGGGTCAGCGCGGCCGACAGCCGCCAGGCCGCCGGGCGGGACTCGTCCCGGAGCGCCTCGGCCGCCCGCAGGACCACCGCCCGCGCGGGGCCCTCGGGCACCCCGGCGGCGGCGCGTTCGTGCAGCCGCGCGCCCTCCTCCAGCACCAGGTCGGTGTCGATGCCGGCCGGGATCTTGATCTGGGCGGTGTGCCGCCAGGTGGTGACCGGGTCGCCCCATGCCTCCACCCGGTACGTCCAGTGGCCGGGCGCGTCCGGGGTGACGGTGGCGCCCCAGCGGTCGGTGCCCGGCGCGAGTTCCCGCATCGGCGTCCAGGGACCCGGGCGGCCCTCCGGACCGGTCAGGACCACGTTGGCGGCCACCGCGTCATGGCCCTCCCGGAACACGGTCGCCGTGACCATGAAGGACTCGCCGGTCACGGCCTTGGCGGGCCGGCGCCCGTGCTGCACGACCGGACGGACGTCGAGGACCGGTATGCGCCCGACCCCGTCCGCCGCGCCGGCCGGGGCGGGCGCCGGGGGTCCCGGGTCGGCGGTGGCGGCGCCCCGGACGGGCGGGGCCGTGGCACGGGACGCCGGGTCGGCGGCGCGGGACGTCGGGGGTGAGGACGACTGGTGGTGCTTGGCGGGCATGACCGCTCCTGTCCGCGTCAACGTTGGTGGGCGGATGGCAATGGGGAGGTGGGTCCTGCGGTGTGACGGTGTCGCTGTCGGCTGCACCCCGTGGGGGTGTGCGCCCGGGAGCGCACGGGTGGGGTGTACCGGAGGAGCCTTCCCACCCTATTCGGGTGGGCAATCCGGCACTTTGTTAACTACTCACGCGTATGTCTACGCACAAGACCGGCCCCGTTCCGGACGGACGGGACCGGTCCCCGTACTCCGCCGCGACCCGTCCGCTACGGCCGCGGAACGCGCAGGAGTTCGTCCGGCGACCCGGCCCCGCGGCCGGAGATCCTGCCGGACACGGCCCGCGCCACGAGCGCCTTGGACACCTCCGCGGGCGTCGCCTTGCGATGCCCGGCCAGATAGAGCGCGGCGGCGCCCGCGACGTGCGGCGACGCCATCGACGTGCCCGAGTAGGTGGCCTTCGCCGTGTCACTCGCGTACGACGCCGAGGTGATCGACACGCCCGGGGCGAACAGGTCCAGGGCGGGGCCGTGGTTGGAGAAGGCGGCCCGGCGGTCGGTGTGGTCGGTGGCGCCCACGGTGAGCGCCTGGGACACCCCGGCGGGGGAGTACAGCGCGGCGGACCGCCCGGCGTTGCCGGCCGCCACCGTGTAGGTGACGCCGGACGCCACGGAGTTGCGTACGGCGGCGTCCAGCTGGCTGTTGCGGGGCCCGCCCAGACTGACGTTCGCGACGGCCGGCTTCCTCGCGTGCCGGGTCACCCAGTCGATGCCGGCGATGACGTCGGCGGTGCTGCCGCCGCCCGTGTCGTCCAGTACGCGCACCGACACGACCTGCGCCTTCTTGGCGATGCCGTACCGGGTGCCCGCGATCGTGCCGGCGACGTGCGTGCCGTGGCCGTTGCCGTCGCCGGCGGTCCGGTCGCCGTCCACGAAGTCCCAGCCGTACGCCGCCCGGCCGCCGAAGTCCCGGTGCGAGACGCGCACGCCGGTGTCGATGACGTACACCGTGACACCGGCGCCCGCGGACGCCGGCCACCGGTAGCTGGTGTCCAGCGGGAGATTGGCCTGATCGACGCGGTCGAGTCCCCAGGACGGAGGATTCTTCTGCGTGTCCTCCAACATCACCCGGGTGTCCTGCGTGACCGAGGCGACCCGGGGGTCGGCCGCGAGCCGCCTGGCCTGTCTCGCGTCCGCGCGGACGGCCCAGCCGTTGAGGACCGTGCCGTACGTATGGCTGATTCTCACCCCGTACCGCGCGGCGAGGCTCTTTCCGGCCGCCGACAGGGCCGGCGTGCCCTGTCTGAGGGTCACCACATAGCTGCCGCCGACGGCGCCGGGCAGCCCGGCCCCCCGTATCCGCCCCTCCGGTGCGGCGTGCGCGGGCGCGCCGACGGCCGAGAGCGCGGCGACACAGGTCACCGCGGTCAGGCCGGACGCCCAGCGCAGACGCCGTGTACGCGTCCGTGCCATGGTGTGGCTTCCCCTCCTCGAGTCGGCGCACGGCGGCCCTGGAACACCCGCTGCACCCGGGTGGGGGCCGGCGCGCCACCCGGTCACCCTCTCCTGATGCGAGAAGTCGCCACAAGAACGCCTACGGGGGTGGAATCGGCCATATCCGCCATGGCCGGATCCATAAAGGTTGCGTCCACTTTCGGACGGACATCCGTCGTACGACGCGCCCGGGCTGCGCAAAACGCACGCTGGTGACGAAGCCCCGCATACCGATACCGTCGGGGGCGTTGACGGGACCCACACCGCCGTGTGTCCCCTGCCACGTGCTGCCCGAGGTGGAAAGTGAAGGCGATCCGTCGGTTCACCGTCCGTCCTGTCCTCCCCGAACCCCTGCGGCCCCTCAGCGACCTGGCGCGCAATCTGCGCTGGTCCTGGCACGCGCAGACCCGCGAACTCTTCCGCTCCGTCGACCCCGGGCGCTGGGCCGCCTCGGGCGACGACCCCGTACGCCTCCTGGGCAGCGTCCCGCCCGCCCGGCTCGCCGAGCTGGCCGCGGACGCGCCCTTCCTGGAGCGGCTGGCCGCCGCGGCCCGCGACCTCGACGACTACGTCACCGGCGACCGCTGGTACCAGCGGCAGCCCGACGGGCTCCCCGCGGCCGTCGCCTACTTCTCGCCCGAGTTCGGCATCACGGCCGCCCTGCCGCAGTACTCCGGCGGCCTCGGGATCCTCGCCGGCGACCACCTGAAGGCGGCCAGCGACCTCGGCGTCCCCCTGATCGGCGTCGGCCTGCTGTACCGGCACGGCTACTTCCGCCAGAGCCTGTCCCGGGACGGCTGGCAGCAGGAGCACTACCCGGTGCTCGACCCCAACGAGCTGCCGCTCGCCCTGCTGAAGGAGGCCGACGACACGCCCGCCAGAATCCGGCTGGCGCTGCCCGGCGGCCGCTCGCTGCACGCCCGCGTCTGGCTCGCCCAGGTCGGCCGGGTCCCGCTGCTGCTGCTCGACTCCGACGTCGAGGAGAACGACCTCGGCGAACGCGGCGTCACCGACCGGCTCTACGGCGGCGGCAGCGAGCACCGGCTCCTGCAGGAGATGCTCCTCGGCATAGGAGGGGTGCGGGCCGTGCGGACGTACTGCCGGCTCACCGGGCACCCCGCGCCGGAGGTCTTCCACACCAACGAGGGGCACGCCGGCTTCCTCGGCCTGGAGCGCATCGCCGAACTGTGCGCGCGGGACCTCGACTTCGACGCGGCGCTGGAGGCCGTCCGGGCGGGCACGGTGTTCACCACGCACACCCCCGTCCCGGCCGGCATCGACCGCTTCGACCGCGAACTGGTCGCCCGTCACTTCGGGCCCGACGCCGAGCTGCCCGGCCTCGACGTGGCCCGCATCCTCCAGCTCGGCATGGAGACCTACCCCGGCGGCGAGGCCAACCTGTTCAACATGGCCGTGATGGGGCTGCGCCTGGGCCAGCGGGCCAACGGGGTGTCCCTGCTGCACGGCAACGTCAGCCGCGAGATGTTCTCCGGGCTGTGGCCGGGCTTCGACCCCGACGAGGTCCCGATCACCTCCGTCACCAACGGCGTGCACGCCCCGACCTGGGTCGCCCCCGAGGTGTTCCGGCTCGGCGCCGACCGGATCGGCGCCCGGCGCATGGAGGACGCGCTCACCGTGGGCGGCTCCGACCGCTGGGACGCCGTCGCCGACATCCCCGACCAGGACGTCTGGGAGCTGCGCCGGGTGCTGCGCGAGCAGCTGGTGCAGGAGGTGCGCGAGCGGCTGCGCGCCTCGTGGCGGCAGCGGGGCGCCGGGACCGCCGAACTCGGCTGGGTCGACGGGGTCCTCGACCCCGACGTCCTCACCATCGGCTTCGCCCGCCGCGTCCCCTCGTACAAGCGGCTGACGCTGATGCTGCGGGACCCCGACCGGCTCATGGGCCTGCTGCTGCACCCGGAACGGCCCGTGCAGATCGTGGTCGCCGGCAAGGCGCACCCGGCGGACGACGGCGGCAAGCGGCTCGTGCAGGAACTGGTGCGGTTCGCGGACGACCCGCGGGTGCGCCACCGCATCGTCTTCCTGCCGGACTACGGCATGGCGATGGCCAAGAAGCTCTACCCCGGCTGCGACATCTGGCTGAACAACCCGCTGCGGCCCCTGGAGGCCTGCGGCACCTCCGGCATGAAGGCCGCGCTGAACGGCTGCCTCAACCTGTCCGTCCTGGACGGCTGGTGGGACGAGTGGTTCCAGCCCGACTTCGGCTGGTCGATCCCCACGGCCGACGGCACCGGCACCGACCCCGACCACCGGGACGACATAGAGGCCGCGGCGCTGTACGACCTGCTGGAGCAGAGGATCACGCCCCGCTTCTACGAACGCGGACGCGACGGCCTGCCGGACCGCTGGATCGAGATGGTCCGCCGGACCCTGACCCTCCTCGGCCCGAAGGTGCTGGCCGGCCGGATGGTCCGCGAGTACGTCGACCGCCTCTACACGCCCGCCGCGCACGCCCACCGCGCGATGACCCCGGACGCGGCACGTGAGCTGGCGGGCTGGAAGGCCCGGGTGCGCGCCGCGTGGCACGCCGTCACCGTCGACCACGTCGAGACGTCGGCCGCGGAACCGACCGCGGAACTCGGCTCGACGCTGAGCCTGCGCGTCCGGGTCGGCCTCGGCGAGCTGGGCCCGGAGGACGTGGAGGTGCAGGCCGTCTCGGGCCGCGTCGACGGCGAGGACCGGATCGCGGACGCCTCGACCGTGCCGCTCAAACCGGTGGGCAGCCCCGACGCGGACGGCCGCTGGGTCTACGAGGGCCCGCTCTCCCTGGACCGCACCGGCCCCTACGGCTACACGGTCCGCATCCTCCCCTCCCACCGCCTCCTGGCCTCGAGCGCCGAACTCGGCCTGCTGGCGGTGCCCTCCCAGGAGACGGGGGAGGGGGGCGGGGTGCTCCTGCGGTGACCGTGCGCCCGGCCGGTCCGCCGGCCGGGCGTCAGAACTCGGACGCGGGCGCGCACAGCCTGCGCAGCACCGCTCCGCACCGCCGGGCGTAGGCGTGCTGGAGGCCGCGGGTGGCCGGGCCGCCCGCGCGGGAGTACCACTTGGCCGGGCGGCTGAAGGCGTTCACGGTCAGCCAGACCGTGCCGTCGCCGGTGCGCTCCACGACGAAGGCCTCCTCGCCGCACTCGGGGTGGCCGGTGAGGGTGCCGTAGGCCCAGCCGGTCCTGCGGTACTCCTCCACCGTCCACACGACCCGGCAGGGGGCCTTGATCACGCCGGCGAGGGTGACCGTGACGTCGACGCCGGTGGCCGCGCGGTCGGCCGAGGCGTCGACGCCGACGCCCATCGCGCGGTGCATCTCCCAGGTCATCACCGCCTCGGCGGCTCTGCGGAAGACGTCCTCGCCCTCGCCTATGCGGGTGCGCACGTGGAGGGGGTGGAAGCCGGGCGGGCAGAAACCGGTCTCCCGGGTCGCGCCGACGTGGTCGTACGTGAAGGACATGGGCACCAAGAGTAGGGCGGCACCCGGGGACGTGGTCGTCCCGGGTGCCGCCCGCCGGTCAGGACCGGGTCAGCTCACGTTGACCGCGGCCCAGGCGGCGGCCACCGCCTTGTACTCGGTGCTGCTGGAGCCGTACAGGGCGGACGCCGCGTTCAGCGTCGCCGTGCGGGCGCCGGCGTAGTTCGTCGTCGACGTCATGTAGGACGTCAGCGCCTTGTACCAGATCTGCACGGCCTTGGCGCGGCCGATGCCGGTGACCGTCGAGCCGTTGGACGTCGGGGAGTTGTAGCTCACCCCGTTGATCGTCCGGGCGCCGCTGCCCTCCGCGAGGAGGAAGAAGAAGTGGTTCGCGGGGCCCGACGAGTAGTGCACGTCGAGGTTCTTCAGGCTCGACGACCAGTTGTCGGCGGACGCGCCGTCCTTGCTGGGCTTGTCCATGTAGCGCAGCGGCGTGCCGTCGCCGTTGATGTTGATCTTCTCGCCGATGAGGTAGTCGCCGGCGTCGGAGGAGTTGCCCGCGTAGAACTCCACCGCCGTGCCGAGGATGTCCGAGGTGGCCTCGTTCAGGCCGCCGGACTCGCCCGAGTAGTTCAGGCCCGCGGTGTTGGAGGTGACGCCGTGGGTCATCTCGTGGCCGGCCACGTCCAGCGAGGTCAGCGGGTGGGTGTTGCCCGTGCCGTCGCCGTAGGTCATGCAGAAGCAGCTGTCGGACCAGAACGCGTTGACGTAGGCGTTCCCGTAGTGCACACGGGAGTAGGCGGCCTGGCCGTTGTTCTTGATGCCGTTGCGGCCGAAGGTGTTCTTGTAGAAGTCCCAGGTGACCTGGGCGCCGTAGGCGGCGTCCACGGCGGCCGTCTGGTCGCTGGTCGAGCTGGAGGCGCTGCCGGTGCCCCAGACGTCGTCCGCGTCGGTGAACAGGGTGCCCGTGGCCGAGCTGGTGCTGCGCGCCTTGTTGTACGTCTTGTGGCCGCCGCGGGAGGTGTCGTACAGCTGGTACGTCGAACCGGACTTGGTGGTGCCGAGGGTGACGGTGCCCGAGTACAGGCTCTTGCCGCTGCCGGTCTCGATGCCCTGGAACTCGTAGAGCTTGGCGCCGGTGGCCGCGTCGGTGATGACGTGCAGCTCGTTCGGGGTGCCGTCCTCCTGGAGGCCGCCCACGACCGTCTCGTACGCGAGGGTCGGCTTGCCGTCGGCCGCCCAGATCACCTTGCGGGCGCCGTCGGCGTCGGCCTTCTCGGCGCCGGCCGCCTCGGCCCGCTTCAGGGCCTGGCCCTCGGCCTTCGAGGCGCTGATCGCCGGCTTCAGCGAGGACACCTTGATGGCGGCCTTCGTCGCCTTGGTGACGCCCTTGCGCGCCCCGGACGCCGACTCGTGGACGACGAGGTCGCCGCCGAGGACGGGGAGCCCGGCGTAGGTGCGCTCGTAGCGGGTGTGGACGGAGCCGTCGGCGTCCTTGACGACGTCTCTGACGACCAGCTTCTCCTGGGCGCCGAGGCCGAGGTCCTCGGCGGTCGCGGCGGCCTGGGCCTGCTGGTCCTGGATCAGGGCGGTGCGCGCCGCGGGCGCCAGGGCGACCGGGACGGCGAGCGGTGCGGCCTCGGCGCCGCCGGCGGGGGCCGCGGACGACGTCCCGGCGGTGAGGGCGGTGGTGAGGAGGGCCCCGGCCGCGACGGCGGTGGATATGGCCAGGGTGGTGCGCTTGCGACGCGCGTAGAGGGGGGTCACACGGGCTCCTTGGTGGGGGAAGGACGGGGAGTTCTGTGCGGCGGTTGAGGGAAGAGTGGCATCTAAGTCGCGTACATGTCATGAGCCCGAGATGATGTTGACCTGAACTTGACCATTCACCAAATGTTTCTGATAAATGAACGGGCGCCGCCCCGGCGGGAGTTGAACCCACCGGGACGGCGCCCCGTACCGGGAAGCACCGCGTGCGTGCGGCCTACGGGAAGGTCAGCTTCCAGCTGTTGATGTAGCCGGTGTCGAGCGACGCGTTGTCCTGGACCCGCAGTTTCCAGACACCGTTGGCGGCCTCGGAGGAGGCGTTCACGGTGTACGTCGTGTCGATGTTGTCCGCGCTGCCGCCGGTGCCGTAGTTCTTCAGGACGTACACGCTGCCGTCCGGAGCGATGAGGTCCACCTTCAGGTCACCGATGTAGGTGTGGACGATGTTCACGCCGACCTGGAGGTTGGAGGGCGCGTTGCCGGTCCGCCCCGAGACGGTGATCGACGAGGTGACCGCCGAACCCCGGTCCGGGATGGCGACGTCGGTCGTGTTCTCGAAGGTGGTGCCGCCACCGCCGCCGCCCCCGTCGGAGCGGGTACCGACGTTGACGCCCGCCCAGGCGTCCTGGACCGCCTTGTACTCGGCGCTGGTGGTGCCGTACAGCTCACCGGTCGCGGCCAGGGTGCCGGTGCGGGCGGCCGCGTAGTTGGTGTTCGAGGTGAACTTCGTGGTCAGCGCGCGGAACCAGATCTTCTCCGCCTTGGCGCGGCCGATACCGGTGACCGGAAGGCCGTCCGAGGTGGGCGAGTTGTAGGTGACACCGTTGATGGTCTTGGTGCCGCTGCCCTCGCTCAGCAGGTAGAAGAAGTGGTTCGCCGGGCCGGACGAGTAGTGCACGTCGACCGAGCCGATGCCCGAGTACCAGGAGTCCTTGGACGCGCCGTCCTTGCTCGGCTTGTCCATGTACCGCAGCGGCGAGCCGTCGCCGTTGATGTCGATCTCCTCGCCGATGAGGTAGTCGCCCACGTCGGAGGAGTTGTTGGCGTAGAACTCGACGGTCGAGCCGAAGATGTCGGAGGTCGCCTCGTTCAGGCCGCCGGACTCGCCGCTGTAGACCAGGCCCGCGGTGTTGGAGGTGACGCCGTGGGTCATCTCGTGGCCGGCCACGTCGATGGCGGTGAGCGGGTGCGTGTTGCCCGAGCCGTCGCCGTACGTCATGCAGAAGCAGCTGTCGGACCAGAACGCGTTCACGTAGTTGTTGCCGTAGTGCACGCGGGAGTAGGCGCCGACGCCGTCGCCCCGGATGCCGCTGCGGCCGTGCACGTTCTTGTAGTAGTCCCACGTCAGCGCGGCGCCGTAGTGGGCGTCGGCCGCCGCCGTCTCCGCGTTGGACGCCGAGCCGTTGCCCCACACGTCGTCGGAGCCGGAGAACAGCGTCCCGGTGCCCGAGGTGCCGCGGTTGAGGTTGTACGTCTTGTGGCCGCCGCGCGCGCCGTCGGTCAGGTTGTACGTCGACCCCGACTGCGTGGTGCCGAGCGTCACCGTGCCGCTGTACATCGTGTTGCCGGTGCCGGTCTCGATGCCCTGGTACTCGTAGAGCTTCTCGCCGGTGGCCGCGTCGGTGATGACGTGCAGCTCGTTCGGGGTGCCGTCCTCCTGGAGGCCGCCCACGACCGTCTCGTACGCGAGGGTCGGCTTGCCGTTCGCCGCCCAGATCACCTTGCGCGGCGCCTTGTCGACGTCCGCGGTCCTGGCGTCGTCGGCCTTCGCCGCGGCCAGCGCCTGCTTCTCGGCCTTCGCGGCGGGGACGGCGGCGGTGGTGGTGGCCGGCTTGATCGCGGCGCGGGTCGCCTTCACGACGTCCTTGGTGGCGCCGGACTTCGAGGTCTCCACGACCAGGTCGCCGCCGAGGACGGGCAGTCCGTCGTAGGTGCGCTCGTAGCGGGTGTGGACCGTGCCGTCGCCGTCCTTGACGACGTCACGGACGACCAGCTTCTCCTTGGCGCCGAGGCCCAGGTCCTTCGCGGTGTCCGCCTTGGTGGCGTTGGCCTCGCGTATGAGTTCGGCGCGCTGGGCGGGGGTGAGCTTGACCGACTCGGCGCCCGGGAGCACCTGGCCGGCGGTCTGGGGGGCCCGGGGCGGGGCCGCGGTCGCGGCGCCCGTCTGGACGGCTGCCGCGACGAGCGCGGCGACGCCGACGAGGGCCACGGCGGCGGCCCGGCGGCGGGGGGTGTGGGGGGTGCGTCTGTGGGAGGACCTGTCTCTCAACACTGACTCCTTCTGCGCGGCCGCGGATCACGCGACCAGGGGAGACCGGTCGGCGGGTGGGCCGTCCGGGCAGATCGGGGTGGTACGCAGAACGACGTGCGTGCGGAGCTCGGCCGCGGCCACCGCCGTGCGGCGGTGCTGTGGGGTTGCTGAGTCGCGGCCGTGGGAAGAGTGGCAGGTGATTGCGGTTTCTGTCAGGGGCGCGTCAGGAACTTGGCCGGAAATCGTTCGTTGTCCGGGAGTTCACGTTCGATAAACGGACCGGACGCCTCGGGCGCCCCGGATGCCTCGGGGCGCCCCGACCGCCTCAGACGTCGATGCGCTCCAGATCGCGCAGCCACGCCGCCGCGTTGCCGTCGGAGGGCGCCCGCCAGTCGCCGCGCGGGGAGAGCGAGCCGCCGGCCGACACCTTCGGTCCGTTGGGCATCGCGGAGCGCTTGAACTGTGCGAACGCGAAGAAGCGACGGCAGAAGACCTCCAGCCAGCGCCTGATCTCCGCCAGGTCGTACGCCACCCGCTTGGCCTCGGGGAAGCCGGGCGGCCAGGCGCCGGCCTCGGCGTCGTGCCAGGCGTGCCACGCCAGGAAGGCGATCTTCGACGGCCGGAAGCCGTACCGCAGCACATGGAACAGCGTGAAGTCGTGCAGCGCGTACGGCCCGATCTTCGACTCCGTCGACTGCATCTCCTCGCCCGGCACCAGCTCCGGGCTGATCTCGGTGTCCAGGATCGCGGTCAGCGTGCGGCCGGTCTCCTCGTCGAACTGGCCGGAGGCGACGACCCAGCGGATCAGATGCTGGATGAGTGTCTTCGGCACCCCGCCGTTGACGTTGTAGTGGCTCATCTGGTCGCCGACGCCGTACGTCGACCAGCCCAGCGCCAGCTCCGACAGGTCGCCCGTGCCCAGCACGATCCCGCCGCGCTGGTTCGCCAGCCGGAACAGGTAGTCGGTGCGCAGACCGGCCTGCACGTTCTCGAAGGTGACGTCGTACACCGGCTCGCCGGACGCGAACGGGTGGCCCATCTCCTCCAGCATCAGCCGCGCGGTCGGCGTGATGTCCAGCTCCGCCGCGGTGACGCCCAGCGAGTTCATCAGCTTGTGGGCGTTGTCCTTGGTGTGGTCGCTGGTGGCGAAGCCCGGCAGCGTGAACGCCAGGATGTCGCTGCGCGGCCGGCCCGCCCGGTCCATCGCGCGGGCCGCGACGATCAGCGCGTGCGTGGAGTCCAGACCGCCGGACACCCCGATGACGACCTTCGGGTTCCCGATCGCGGCCAGCCGCTGCTGGAGCCCCGCGACCTGGATGTTGTACGCCTCGTAGCAGTCCAGCGCGAGACGGTCGGCGTCCGCGGGCACGAACGGGAACCGCTCGAGCCGGCGCCGCAGGCCCAGGTCGCCGGCCGGCGGGTCCAGCAGGAACGCGATCCGCCGGAAGTCGCCGGTGCGCCCGGCGTGGGTGCGCCGGTTGTCGTCGAACGTGCCCATCCGCAGGCGCTCCTGGCGCAGCAGGTCCAGGTCGACGTCGGCCACCGCGAACTGGTCGTCGGCGGAGAAACGGTCCGTCTCCGCGAGGAGCACACCGTTCTCGTAGATCATCGTCTGCCCGTCCCAGGACAGGTCCGTCGTCGACTCGCCCAGCCCGGCCGCCGAGTACACGTACGCCGCCAGGCAGCGCGAGGACGCCGAACGGCACAGCAGCCGCCGGTCCTCGGCCCGGCCCACGGTGATCGGGCTGCCCGACAGGTTCGCGAGCACCGTCGCACCCGCGAGCGCCGCCTCCGCGCTCGGCGGCACCGGCACCCACATGTCCTCGCAGATCTCCGCGTGCAGCACCAGTCCCGGCACGTCCCGCGCCTCGAAGAGCAGGTCCACGCCGAACGGGACCTCCTCGCCGCCGATCCGGATGGTGCCGCCGCGCTCGTCGTCACCGGACGCGATCTGCCGCTTCTCGTAGAACTCGCGGTAGTTCGGCGGGTACGACTTCGGCGCCACCCCGAGGATCCGGCCCCGGTGCACCACGACCGCGCAGTTGTAGACCCGGTTCCGGTGGCGCAGCGGGGCGCCCACCACGAGGACCGTCAGCAGGTCCGCCGACCCGGCGACGACCGTGTCCAGCGCCCGCTCCACGTCGTCCAGCACCACGTCCTGGAGCAGCAGGTCCTCGATGGAGTAGCCGGTCAGCCCCAGCTCGGGGAAGACGGCGACCGCCACGCCCTCCTCGGCGCACCGCCGGGCCTGCCGCAGGGCGGCCTCCGCGTTGGCCCGCGGGTCGGCGACGACGGTGTGGCCCGTGCACGCGGCCACCCGCGCGAAGCCGTGCTGGTAGATCGACCAGAAGTTCAATGGACCGTGCTTTCTGCTGGACGTTCCTCGGTGTGGCGGGCCTCTGGGGGCGTGTCAGGCCTCCAAGGGTGTCTCCCTGGTACCCCGTCGAGCATAGATCTTCCGATCATTCGGGCACGGATTCAGGTCCCCGGCCTCAGGCGGGCCGCTCCCCGTGCCAGGACCCCCACAGCGCCGCGTACGCCCCGCCGGCCGCGACCAGCTCCTCGTGCGTGCCCAGCTCGGTGAGCAGCCCGCCCTCCATCACGGCCACCCGGTCCGCGTCGTGCGCGGTGTGCAGCCGGTGGGCGACGGCGATGACCGTACGGCCCCGCAGCACGGCTGCCAGCGCCCGCTCGGTGTGCCGGGCGGTCGTCGGGTCGAGCAGGGCCGTCGCCTCGTCGAGGATCAGGGTGTGCGGGTCGGCCAGCACCACCCGCGCCAGCGCGAGCTGCTGCGCCTGCGAGCCGTCCGTGGGGCTGCCGCCGTCGCCGAGCCGGGTGTCCAGGCCGGCGGGAAGCTCCCGCACCCAGCCGTCGGCGCCGACCGCCGTGAGCGCCGCCCACAGCGCGTCGTCCGGCGCGGACGGCTCGGCGATCCGCAGGTTGTCGCGGACGGTGCCGAGGAAGACATGGTGTTCCTGGGTGACCAGGACGACCTGCCGGCGCAGCTGCTCCGGGCCGAGTCCGGCCACCGGCACCCCGCCGACCGTCACCGCGCCGGCGGTCGGCGCGTCCACGCCGGCGAGGAGCCGGCTCAGCGTCGACTTCCCGGCGCCCGACGGGCCGACGACCGCGAGCCGTTCGCCGGGCCGCACCGCCAGATCGACCCCGCCGAGGACCTCGCCGCCCCGGTCGTAGGCGTAGCGCACACCCGTCACGTCGATGCGGTCGCCGTCGGGGGACGGGCCGTCCGCGTCCGTCGCCTGCGGGGCGCCGGCCAGCCCCTCCACGCGGGCGAACGAGGCGCCGCTGCTCTGCAGTTGCTCCACCCGCATCAGGATCTCGTCCAGCGGGTTGACCATCTGCTGGAGGTACAGCGCCGCCGCGACCACCGTGCCCAGGCTGATCGCGCCGCGCGCGTGCAGGGCCCCGCCGACCAGCAGGACCGTCACCACCGGCACCAGATAGGCGATCTCGACCGCCGGGAAGAACACCGTGCGCAGGAACAGCGTGTGCAGCCGGGCGCGGCGCGAGACGTCCAGTGCGTCCCGGCTCGCCGCCACCCGCCGCCGCTCCAGCCGCAGCGCCTCGACGGTACGGGCGCCGGACGCGGTGGCCGCCAGTATCTCGGAGACGTCCGAGTTGGCCGCGCCCTCCGCCAGGTAGCCGGCCCGGGCCCGGCGCAGGTACCAGCGCAGCACCGGCCACAGCACGACCAGGCCGAGCAGCCCGCAGGCGCCGAACAGGGGGTCGAGCACGAACACGGCGACCAGCAGGAACAGCACCTGCACGCCGTTGATGAGCAGTTCGGGCCCGGCGTCCCGCAGGGTGGTGCCGACGGCGGTCACGTCCGTGGTGCCGCGCGCCGTCAGGTCGCCGGTGCCGGCCCGCTCCACGACCGACGCGGGCAGCGCGAGCGTACGGCGGACGTACTCCTCGCGGACCCGGGCGAGGGTGCGCTCGCCGAAACGGTGGCCGACGTAGCGGGCCCAGCGGGCCAGGAGCAGCTGCGTCAGCGCCGCCACCAGGATGGCCAGGGCCAGCCGGTCCACGGCCGACACCCCGGAGCCGGCCCGGACCTCGTCGACGATCCGGCCGAGCAGCCAGGGCGCGGCCAGACCGGCGAGCGCCGCGGCCGCGTTCAGGGCGAGCACGGCCGTGAAGGCGCGGGGGTCCGCGCGCACCAGGCGGGCGGTGGCCCGGCGGACCTCCTGGGGCCCGGCCACCGGAAGCGCCCCGCGCGGGGTCTCCTCGGCGTGTTGTCCGTCCGTCACCGCACGACCTCCTCGGCGTCCTCCGCGTCGTCGTCCCGCGCCACCAGGGACCGGTAGCCGGGCTCGTCGTCCAGCAGGCCGCGGTGCGTCCCGGTGGCCGCCACCTTGCCGTCGACCAGGTAGTGCACGACGTCCGCGCGGTCCAGGACGAGCGGGGACGTCGTCGTGACGACGGTGGTGCGCCCCGCGCGGTCGGCGCGCAGCCGCTCGGCCACCCGCGCCTCCGTGTGCGCGTCCAGCGCCGACGTCGGCTCGACGGCCAGCAGCACCTCCGGGTCGGCCAGCAGCGCGCGCACCAGACGGACCCGCTGGCGCTGACCACCGGACAGGTTGCGGCCCTGCGCGTCGACCGGGGAGTCCAGGCCGTCCGGCAGACCCCGCACGATGTCCTCCGCGACCGCCGTGCGCAGAGCCCGGCCGATCCCCGTCTCGTCCCGGTCGGCGTGCCCGGACACCAACTCCCGCAGCGGGCCCGCGAACAGGTCCGCCTCGTGGTCGGCCACCAGGACGCGCTCCCGGACCCGCGCCGCCGGGATGTCGGCGAGCGGGACACCGCCCCAGGTCGCCGCCGACGGCGTGAACCGGCCGAGGCGGTCGACGACGGCCGCCGCGTCGGCGGGCCGCGCCCCGGCCAGCGCCGTCAGCCGGCCCGGCAGGACCCGCACCCCCGACTCGGGGTCGTACAGCGGCGCCGGCTCGGCGGGCGCGTCCCGGGTGCCGGTGTCCTCCATCGGCTCCAGCCGCAGGAACCGCACGACCCGCCGGGCCGCCACCACGCCCCGGCTGACCTGGTAGCCGCACTCGATGAAGAACGCCACCGGCCCCACCAGCACCGCGACATAGCCGTAGACCGACACCAGTTCGCCGACCGTGATCGCGCCCTGGGCGGCGAGCCGGGCCGCCAGCCAGGTCACCACCGCCAGGAACAGCGTCGGCAGTCCCACACCGAGCGCCTGCACCCAGCTGGTGACCGCGCCCACCCGGTAGCCCTGCGCCCGCAGCCGCTGCGAGTCACGCCGGAAGGCGTCCGCGACGAGGCCCTTGCCGCCGAGGCCGTTGAGGACGCGGAGCCCGCCCGCCAGATCGGTGATCCGCGCGGTCAGCACCCCCTGCAGCTCGCGGTACTCCGTCTCCGTGCCCTGGAGCCGCCCCAGCAGCGGCCCGACCAGCACGCCGATCAGCGGCATCCCGAGCAGCACCACGACCGCGATGGGCACCGACACCGACACCAGCAGCCCGGCCACCACCAGATAGGCGACGACCGCGCCCACCCCGGGACCCACGACGGTCAGGGACGTGCTGATGGTCTGCACGTCGCCCACCCCGATGGTGACGACCTCCCCGGCGCCTCACGCCAGGCTGTCCCGCCACGCCCGGTGCAGGTCCGCGAAGCGGCCCGTGCCCGCCACCAGGTCGGCCGGTGTGCCGTCCTCGACGATCCTGCCGTGCTCCATCACCAGCACCCGGTCGGCGATCTCCACCGTGGACAGCCGGTGGGCGATGACGACCGCCGTGCGGCCCCGCAGGACCGTCGCCATCGCGCGCTGCACGGCCCGCTCCCCGGGGATGTCCAGCGAGCTGGTCGCCTCGTCGAGGATCAGCACCGCCGGGTCGGCGAGCAACGCGCGCGCGAACGCCACGAGTTGCCGCTGGCCCGCCGAGATACGGCCGCCCCGCTTGCGGACGTCGGTGTCGTAGCCGTCGGGCAGCGCGGTGATGAAGTCGTGCGCCCCGATGGCCTTCGCCGCCCGCTCGATCTCCTCGCGGGTCGCGTCCGGCCGCCCGATCGCGATGTTCTCCGCGACCGTCCCGGAGAACAGGAACGCCTCCTGCGTCACCATCACCACCCCGCGCCGCAGCTCGGGCACCGCCAGGTCGCGCAGGTCCACGCCGTCCAGCAGGACCCGCCCCTCGGACGGGTCGTAGAACCGGGCGAGCAGCTTGGCCAGCGTCGACTTGCCCGCGCCCGTGGAGCCGACGACCGCCACGGTCTGCCCGGCCGGGAGGGTCAGGTCGAAGCGGGGCAGGACCTCGCCGCCGGTGCGGTAGGCGAACCGGACGCCGTCGAAGACGACCTCGCGCCCGGGATGCTCGCCCGCCAGGGCCGGAAGCTCCCTCGGCGCGGCCGGTTCCGGCACGGACGGCGTCTGCGCCAGCAGACCGGCGATCTTCTCCAGGGAGGCCGCCGCCGACTGGTACGAGTTCAGGAACATGCCGAGCCGGTCGATGGGGTCGTACAGCCGCCGCAGATACAGCACGGCCGCCGCCAGCACCCCGAGCGCCAGCGTGCCGCCCGCGACCCGGTAGGCGCCCCACAGCACCATCCCCGCGACCGCCGTGTTGGCGACCAGCCGGGACCCCACGACGTACCGGGCCATCTCCAGCAGGGCGTCGCCGTTGGTGCGCTCGTGCCGGTGGTTGAGGACCCGGAAGTCGTCGTCGTTGGCGCGCTCGCGGCGGAACGCGCGCACCGGACGGATACCGTTCATCGTCTCCACGAACTTCACGATGACGGCCGCGATCGCCGTGGACCGCTGGGTGTACACGCGCGCGGCCCGCCGCCCGTAGGAGCGCACGAGCAGGTACAGCGGCACGAGGGAGGCCACGGCCACCGCGCCCAGCCCGAGGTCCAGCCACAGCAGCATCGCCGAGATGTAGACGAACGACAGGATGACGGTGACGAGTTCCTGCAGGCCCTCGTCGAGCAGTTCGCGCAGCGACTCGACGTCCGTGGTGGAGCGGGAGATCAGCCGGCCCGAGGTGTACCGCTCGTGGAAGTCGACGCTCAGCGCCTGCGCGTGCCGGAAGATACGGCCCCGCAGGTCGAGCAGCACGTCCTGGTTCACCCGGGCGGACGTGCGGAAGAACGCGTACTGCAGACCGCCGGAGGCCGCCGCGCACAGCAGATAGCCGGCCGCGACCGCGATCAGCGGCCCCAGGTCGTCCCGCCGGAACGCCGGCACCGCCGAGTCGATGGCGTACGCCACGAGCAGCGGCCCCGCCTGCACGGCCGCCTGCTGGAGCAGCAGCAACAGCGTGGTCAGCGCCACCCGGGCCTTCATGGGGGCCAGCAGGGACCGCAGCAGCGCGGCCGTGGCCCCCGGCGGCGAGGGCAGGGTGTCGTGGTCGAACGCGTCGTCGGGGGCGGCGGCGCGCCCGTCGGGCCGGTCCGTGCCCGGCGGGGTGGCGGTCGTCGCCGTCATCGGGCTGCCTCCTCGGCTCCGGCCATGAGATGCGCGTACTCGGCGTTGTCCCGCAGCAGTTCGTGATGGGTGCCGACCGCGGCGATCCGGCCCCCGGAGAGGAGGGCCACGCGGTCCGCGAGCAGGACCGTCGACGGGCGGTGCGCCACGATCAGGGCGGTGGTCTGCGCGAGGACGTCCCGCAGGGCCGCCTCGACCAGCGCCTCGGTGTGCACGTCCAGGGCGGACAGCGGGTCGTCCAGCACGAGGAAGCGGGGGCGGCCCACCACGGCCCGGGCGAGCGCGAGACGCTGGCGCTGCCCGCCGGACAGGCTGAGCCCCTGCTCGCCGACCTGGGTCGCGGTGCCCTGCGGCAGGTCGTGCGCGAAGCGGGCCTGCGCGACCGCCAGGGCCCGCTCCAGCTCCGGCTCCCCGGCGTCCGCGGCGGTCCCCATGAGAACGTTGTCCGCGACGCTCGCGGAGAACAGGGTGGGCTCCTCGAACGCGACGGCCACCAAAGAGCGCAGCTCCTCGCGCGGCATCGCCGCGATGTCCCGTCCGTCCAGGGTGATGCGGCCCGCCGTCAGCTCGTACAGCCGCGGCACCAGCGCGGTCAGCGTCGTCTTGCCGCTGCCGGTCGCGCCGACGAGCGCCAGGGACTCACCGGGCCGGATGTGCAGGTCGACGCCGTCCAGGACGGGCGGCGAGCCCTCGGGGGCGTCCGGATAGCGGAACCGCACGCCCTCGAAGCGCAGCCCCCGGCCGGCCTCGTCCTCCCGGGCCCGCGCCACCTCGCGGCTCTCGGGGACCGCGTCCATCACCTCGAAGTACCGGTCGGTGGCCGTGGCCGCCTCCTGGCTCATCGCCAGCAGGAAGCCGATCGAGTCCACGGGCCAGCGCAGCGCCAGCGCCGTCGACAGGAACGCCACCAGGGTGCCCGCCGACAGGTCGCCGTCGGCGACCCGCACCGTGCCCAGCACGAGGGCCGCGCCGATCGCCAGCTCGGGGAGCGTGATGATGACGGCCCAGATCGTCGCCAGCAGCCGGGCCTTGTGCAACTCCGTGCCGCGCAGCGTCCGCGCCATCTCCCGGAACGCCCGGGCCTGGCTGCGGTGCCGCCCGAACCCCTTGACGATCCGGATGCCGAGCACGCTCTCCTCGACGAGCGTCGTCAGATCGCCGACCTGGTCCTGCGCGCGCCGCGCCACCAGCGCGTACCGCTTCTCGAAGACGACGCACATGACCATCACGGGCACCGCCGGCACCAGGATCACCAGCCCGAGCGTGACGTCCTGGACCAGCATGATGACGACGCCCACCAGGATCGTCACGCTGTTGACCAGCAGGAACGTCAGCGGGAACGCCAGGAACATCCGGACCAGCATCAGATCGGTGGTGCCGCGCGACAGCAGCTGCCCCGACGCCCACCGGTCGTGGAACGCCACCGGCAGGCGCTGCAGATGCCGGTACAGCTCCGCGCGCATCGACGCCTCGACCCCGGCCAGCGGACGCGCCACCAGCCAGCGCCGCAGCCCGAACAGCAGGGCCTCCCCTATGCCGAGGAGCAGCAGGAACAGCGCGCCGAGCCACACGCCCGCCGGGTCGCGGTCGGTGATCGGGCCGTCCACCATCCACTTCAGGACCAGCGGGATGACGAGCGCCAGACAGGAGGCGACCACGGCCACGGCGGCGGCGGTGAACCACCGTGCCCGCACCGGCCGCACGTACGGCCACAGGCGCAGCAGCGTGCGCACGGCGGATCGGTCGGTCCTGCTCCCCGGGGTTTCCTGTGTAGTGGCCATCAGCAGCGAGCCTACGGTTCGCCACTGACACTTCCCACCGAGTTTTGACCCGACCCCGGTCCGCCGCTGGTCCTACGACCTGCGTGTTCGAGCGGCCGTACGACGAAATGGGGCGAGGTCGTACCCCGGCCATCATCCGATCGGGGGATGCGTTTCCGAGCGGGACGGCCGATGCCGCCGGCGGCCCCGCGCCGCGAGGCTGAGGGCATGCCCGTCATCGAAGTCACCGATCTGCGCAAGTCCTACGGCGGCCGGACCGTCGTCGACGGCGTGTCCTTCACCGTCGAGGAGGGCGAGATCTTCGGCATCCTCGGCCCGAACGGGGCCGGGAAGACCACCACCGTCGAATGCGTCGAGGGTCTCCGCGTCCCCGACGCCGGCCGGGTGCGGGTCGCCGGCCTCGACCCCGTCGCCGACCACGACCGCCTCACCCGCGTCCTCGGCGCCCAGCTCCAGGAGGGGCGCCTCCAGGAGAAGCTCACCGTGGGCGAGGCGCTGCGCCTGTACGCGGCCCTGCACCCGGCGCCCGCCGACTGGCGTCCGCTCGCCGAACGCCTGGGCCTGACCGCCCGGCTGGACACCCGCTTCGGCAAGCTGTCCGGCGGGCAGAAGCAGCGCCTGTTCATCGCGCTCGCCCTCGTCGGCGACCCGCGCGTGGTCGTCCTCGACGAACTGACCACCGGTCTCGACCCGCGAGCCCGCCGCGACACCTGGCGACTCGTCGAGGAGGTCCGGGACAGCGGGGTGACCGTCCTGCTCGTCACCCACTTCATGGAGGAGGCGCAGCGGCTCTGCGACCGCGTCGCCGTCATCGACCACGGCCGCGTCGCCGCCCTCGACACGCCCGCCGGGCTCATCCGCCGCTCCGCCGGCGCCACCGTCATCACCTTCACGCCGTCCGCCCCGCTGGACGAACGGGAGCTGAACGCGCTGCCCGGACTCGCCTCCGTCAGCCACAAGGACGGCCGGATCACCCTCGCCGGCGGCGACGAGACGGTGAACGCCGTCATCAGCCTGCTCGCCCGGAACCGCGTCACCGCCCACCACCTGCGCGTCGGCGACGCCACCCTGGACGACGCCTACCTGGACCTCACGGAGACCACCTCATGAACACCGCCGTCCTGCGCACCGAGGCCCGGCTGCTCGCCCGCGAACCGGGCAGCCTGTTCTGGATCCTCGCCTTCCCGCCGCTGCTGCTGGTGATCCTCGGGGCCGTCCCCGCGTTCCGCGAACCCCAGGACGCGCTCGGCGGGCTGCGCGTCGTCGACACCTACGTCCCCGTCACCGTGCTCGTCGGCCTGATCGTCGCCGGGGTGCAGGCCATGCCGGCCGGGCTCACCGGCTACCGGGAGCACGGCATCCTGCGCCGGATGGCCACCACACCGGTCCGCCCGTCGGCCCTGCTGTCCGCGCAGATGCTGGTGCACGCCGTCGCCGCCGTGCTCTCCGCGCTGCTGACGCTCACCGTCGGCCGGGTCCTCTGCGACGTCCACCTGCCCCGGCAGCCGTTCGCCTATCTGCTCGCACTGCTCCTCGCGGTCCTCGCCGCCCTCGCGCTCGGCTCGCTGATCTCGGCGGTGTCCCCCACGGTGAAGGTGGCGGGCGCGGTCGGCACGGTGGTCTTCTTCCCGATGCTGTTCTGCGCGGGCGTCTGGCTGCCGGTGCCGTCGATGCCGGACCTCATGGCGGACATCGTGGTCCTCACCCCGTTCGGGGCCGCCGCCCGCGCCCTCGGGGACGCCACCGCCGGCGACTGGCCCCGCTGGGCCGACCTGGGCGTGATGGCCGGCTGGGCGGTGCTGCTGTCCGGGGCGGCCGCCCGCTGGTTCCGCTGGGAGTAGGCGGCCCGCCGTGCAGACTGGTGCCATGACCCTGTCGGACCGGGACATCGAGCGGCGCTGGCAGGTGATCCGCGCCAGGGGGCCGTACGTCCTGCTCGCCGTCGCCACGCTGCTGGCGCTGGCCACCGCCGAGCTGACGCCCGCCGCGGGGGAGCGGGCGGCGATCGGCGCGCTCGTCGCCGCCGGTTTCGGGTGGCAGCTGTGGTGGGGGCGCTGGAGCCGCACCCGGCCCGGCCCGTCCAAGGCCGGGACCGTGTACTACGCGGTGCGCTGGGCCCTCGGCTTCGCGCTGACCTGGCTCAACCCGTTCTTCGCGTTCTACGCGGCCGCCGGCTACTTCGACGCCGAGGAACTGATGCGGGGGCGGCGGCTGCGCTGGGCGGGACCGTTCGCCTGCGCGATCACCGTCTCCGGCTCGCAGGCCGGCGGGCTGCCGTTCCACCGGCCCCTGCAATGGACGATGTTCGCCGGCCTGGTGCTGGTCAACAGCGCCCTCCTGATCGTCGTCGGCCGTCTCACCGCCCAGCAGGAGGAACGCTCCCGCGCCCGCGCCGAGACCATCACCGAACTGGAGCGCGCCAACACGGCGTTGCATCAGGCCCTCGCCGAGAACGCCGCCCTGCACAGCCAGTTGCTCGTCCAGGCCCGGGAGGCGGGCGTCGCCGACGAGCGCCGCCGGCTCGCCGCCGAGATCCACGACACCATCGCGCAGGGCCTGACCGGCATCATCGCCCAGCTCCAGGTCGTCGCAGGCGCCCCCGACCTGGCCACCGCCCGCACCCACCTCGACCGCGCCTCCGCGCTCGCCCGGCACAGCCTCGGCGAGGCCCGCCGCTCGGTGCACAACCTCGCCCCCGTCGCCCTGGAGCACGACGGCCTGCCGCAGGCACTGAAGGGCACGGTCGCCGAGTGGTCCGAACGCACCGGAACCCGCGCCGACTTCACCGTCACCGGCACCACCGAGCACCTCCACGACGAGCTGTCGGCGACCCTGCTCCGCATCGCCCAGGAGGCCCTGTCCAACACGGCCCGGCACGCGGACGCGACCCGGGTGGGCGTCACCCTCACCTTCCTCGGCGACGAGGTCATCCTCGACATCCGCGACGACGGCCGCGGCTTCGACCCGGACACCCTGCCCGAACGCAGCCGCGCCGGCGGCTTCGGGCTCGCCGGGATGCGGGCCCGCGCCGAACGCATCGCCGGCTGCCTCGCCGTGGAGTCCGAACCGGGCCGCGGCACCGCCCTGTCGGCTCGCGTACCGTTGGTGCGCCATGAGCCCTGACACGTCCCCCATCACCCTGCTGATCGCCGACGACCACCCCGTCGTCCGGGACGGACTGCGCGGCATGTTCGAGTCCGCGCCCGGCTTCACCGTGCTCGGCGAGGCCGCGAGCGGCGAGGAGGCCGTGGAACGGGCCGCCGCCCTCGACCCGGACGTGATCCTCATGGACCTGCGCATGCCGGGCGGCGGCGGGGTCGCGGCCATCGCCCACCTCACCCGCACCGGCGCCCGCGCCCGGGTCCTCGTCCTGACCACCTACGACACCGACACCGACACCCTGCCCGCCATCGAGGCGGGCGCCACCGGCTATCTCCTCAAGGACGCCCCGCGCGACGAGCTGTTCACCGCGGTCCGGGCCGCCGCCGAGGGCCGTACGGTCCTCTCGCCGGCCGTCGCCTCCCGGCTGGTCTCCGCCGTGCGCACCCCGAGGAACGAGCGCGACGAACCGCTGTCGGCACGCGAGCGCGAGGTCCTCGCGCTGGTCGCCCGGGGCACCTCCAACCGGGAGATCGCCCGCGAGCTGTTCATCAGCGAGGCCACCGTGAAGACGCACCTCACGCATCTGTACGCCAAGCTCGGCGTCAACGACCGCGCGGCCGCCGTCGCCACCGCCTACGAGCGGGGCATCCTCGGCTGATCAGCCGGCCACCCGCAGCAGCAGCACGGCCCGCTCCGGCACGGTGATCTCCGTCCCCGCCCGGTGCTCCACGCCCGGCGCCCCGTCCTGCTCCTCCCGCGAGGTGTCGACCACCACCTCGTAGCGCCGCGCCCACGGCGTCCCCGGCAGGACGAACCGCACCGGCCGGTGCCCGGCGTGCAGCACCACGAGGAAGCTGTCGTCGAGGACGGGCGCCCCCCGCTCGTCCCGGCCCGGGATGTCCCGCCCGGACAGATACATGCCGAGCGTGGCGGCCGGCGCGTACCAGTCGGCCTCCGTCATCTCCGTGCCGCGCGCGGTGAACCAGGCCAGGTCGCGCAGCCCGTCCGCCGAGTGCGCCCGGCCCGAGAAGAACGCCCGGCGGCGCAGCACCGGATGCCGGTGGCGCAGCGCGATCAGCCGCGCCGTCAGGTCGGACAGCGCCTTCCAGCCCGGCTCCTCCAGCAGCCCCCAGTCCAGCCAGCTGATCTCGTTGTCCTGGCAGTAGGCGTTGTTGTTGCCGCGCTGGGTGCGCCCCATCTCGTCGCCCGCGACCAGCATCGGCACACCCGTCGACAGCAGCAGCGTGGTCAGCAGGTTCCGCAGCTGGCGCCGCCGCAGCGCGAGGACCTCCGCGTCGTCCGTCTCGCCCTCGGCGCCGCAGTTCCAGGACCGGTTGTCGTGGGAGCCGTCCCGGTTGCCCTCGCCGTTCGCCTCGTTGTGCTTGTGCTCGTAGGACACCATGTCCCGCAGCGTGAAACCGTCGTGCGCGGTCACGAAGTTCACCGAGGCGTACGGCCTGCGCCCTCCCCACGCGTACAGGTCGCTCGACCCCGACAGGCGGTACCCGAGGTCCCGTACGTCCGGCAGGGCACCGCGCCAGAAGTCCCGCACGGCGTCCCGGTAGCGGTCGTTCCACTCCGTCCACAGCGGGGGGAAGGCGCCCACCTGGTAGCCGCCCGAGCCGACGTCCCACGGCTCGGCGATCAGCTTCACCCGGCGCAGCACGGGGTCCTGCGCGATCACCGCGAGGAACGGCGACAGCATGTCGACGTCGTGCATCGAACGGGCCAGCGCGGCGGCCAGGTCGAACCGGAAGCCGTCCACCCCCATCTCCGTCACCCAGTACCGCAGCGAGTCGGTGATGAGCCGCAGCACGTGCGGCTGGACGACGTGCAGGGTGTTCCCGCAGCCCGTGTAGTCGGCGTAGCGGCGGGCGTCGTGCTGGAGGCGGTAGTAGCCGCGGTTGTCGATGCCCTTCAGCGACAGCGTCGGCCCCAGCTCGCCCGCCTCCGCCGTGTGGTTGTAGACGACGTCGAGGATGACCTCGATCCCGGCCGCGTGCAGGGCGCGCACCATCCGCTTGAACTCGCCGACCTGCTGGCCGGTCGTCCCCGAGGCGGCGTACCCGGCGTGCGGGGCGAAGTAGCCGATGGAGTTGTAGCCCCAGTAGTTGCGCAGACCCCGCCGCAGCAGATGGTCCTCGTGCGCGAACTGGTGCACCGGCAGCAGCTCCACCGCCGTCACCCCCAGCCTCACCAGATGCTCGATCGCCGCCGGGTGCGCCAGCCCGGCGTAGGTGCCGCGCAGCTCCTCCGGGATGCCGGGGTGCAGCCGGGTGAAGCCGCGCACATGCAGCTCGTAGATCACCGAGTCGGCCCAGGGCGTCTTCGGGCGGCGGTCGTCCCGCCACTCGTCGTCGGGGGCGTCGTCGTGCACGACCACGCCCTTGGGGACGTACGGCGCCGAGTCCCGCTCGTCGCGCACGGTGTCCGCGACATGCTGCTGGGGCCAGTCCCGGACATGGCCGTACACCTCGGGCGGCAGGCCGAAGTCGCCGTCCACCGCGCGCGCGTACGGGTCGAGGAGCAGCTTCGCAGGGTTCCAGCGGGCGCCGGTCCACGGGTCCCAGCGGCCGTGCACCCGGTAGCCGTAGCGCTGCCCGGGCATCACCCCGGGCACGAAGCCGTGCCAGATCTCGTGCGTCAGCTCGGTCAGCCGGGCGCGGGTCTCCTTGCCCCGCTCGTCGAACAGACACAGCTCCACGGCCTCCGCCCCACCCGCCCACAGCGCGAAGTTGGTGCCCGCCACCCCGTCCGGGCCCACCCGGAAGCGGGCGCCGAGCGGCACCGGCGTCCCCGGCCACACGGGCACCCCCGGCGCCCTGCCGCGTGCCCCGTTCACCGCGGTGGCCGGGCGCCCCTCCTCGGCGGCGACCGCCCCGGCCACCGCCTCCTGCTCGGCTGCGCTCGACACCTGACGGCCTCCCACGGCTCAGGGACCACACGCGTAAGGGAAGGGGGCCGCGGGCGTCCCGTACCGCGGCTCCCCGTCGCGTCGTCTCCCCACTGTTCTGCCCATCGCGTGGCTCGCACTCACGTTTCCCCAGGGCCGCCCCCGTCGTTGGGGTCTTCGTGAGGCACGTACAAGGGCGCGCGCGGCGCGCGGTGGCCGTGGTGGCCGCCGTACTGACATGGGCGGGACTGCTGGCCGGAGTGGCCGGCTGCACCGAGGACGGCGACGCGGCCGGGCTCGGCCAGGTGCTGAACAAGGCACCCGCGCCCGAGGACGTCATCCGGGTGACACCGGAGGACGGCACCAAGGGCGCGTCCCCGGACGACCGGCTGCTGGTCCGGGTGCGCAGCGGGCGCCTGGAGTCGGTGCGGGTGGTGAAGTCGCAGGACGCCGAGGAGACCCCGGTGCCCGGGCACCTCTCCAAGGACGGCCTGCGCTGGGAGCCGGACGAGCCCCGGCTCGCGCTGGCCGCCCGGTACACGGTCGACGCGGTGGCCCTCGACGGCCACGGACGCCGCAGCGCACGGCACACGACCTTCACCACGTACGTCCCCGAGAAGCGGTTCATCGGCTACGTCACCCCCGAGGACCGGGCGACGGTCGGCACCGGGATGATCGTCTCCCTGGAGTTCAACCGCGCGATCGCCCACCGGGCCGCCGTGGAGCGCGCCGTCCGCGTCACCGCCGAACCGGCCGTGGAGATCCGCCCGCACTGGTTCGGCGCGACCCGCCTGGACTTCCGCCCCGAGCACTACTGGAAGCCCGGCACCCGGGTCACCGTCGCGCTGGACCTGCGGGACGTCGAGGGGGCGCCGGACGTGTACGGCCTGCAGCGCAAGACGTTCTCCTTCACCGTCGGCCGCCACCAGGTCTCCGTCGTGGACGCGGCCCGGCACACCATGGAGGTGCGGCGCGACGGCGCCCTGCTGACGACGGTGCCGGTGACCGCGGGCGCCCCCGCGACGACCACCTACAACGGCAAGATGGTGGTCACCGAGATGCTGGAGCTGACCCGGATGAACGGCGCCACCGTCGGCTTCACGAAGGCCGACGGCAAGGGCGAGTACGACATCCCCGACGTCCCGCACGCCATGCGCCTGACCCGCTCGGGCACGTTCCTGCACGGCAACTACTGGGCGGACGCCTCCGTGTTCGGGAACAGCAACGTCAGCCACGGGTGCGTGGGTCTGCGGGACGTCAAGGGCGGCGGCTCCGACACCCCCGCGGGCTGGTTCTTCGACCGCAGTCTCATCGGGGACGTCGTCGAGGTCGTGCACAGCAACGACAAGCAGGTCGCCCCGGACAACGGCCTCGGCGGATGGAACATGGGCTGGAAGGACTGGAAGGCGGGGAGCGCCGTGAAGTAGGCGGCGGGCGGGGCCGGATGGGGCGGCGGGGGGCCGTCCCGCCCGCCCGGCGATGTTGGAACGAAACGGTGACAGACGCACCGACGTCGGCGACCTGACCTTGTGGTTAATATGCGCCGGTGAGCGCGGTGGACGCGCGGGGGATTGGGCCCGCTGAGGCCCGGGGGAGGGACACGGAATTGAACGTGCGGCCGATATCGGGGGCGTCGGTTGACGCACGCGCGCGGCGCGGACGCAAGGGCATGGCGGCACTGGCCGGAGTGCTGCTGCTGGCGGTCACCGCGTGCGGGGGCGGCGGCGGATCGGGCAAGGGCGCGGACGCGGGCAAGGGCGGCGACTCCTCGCAGGCCGAGGTCCGCAAGTCCAGCGCGGAGGTGACGATAGTCCCGAAGGACGGGGCGAAGTCCGTCGACACCAGCGGCGCGCTGAAGGTCACCGCGGCCAAGGGCAAGCTGACCGCCGTCGAGGTCAAGGACGCCAAGGGCAACGCGGTCGACGGCGAGATATCCGGCGACGGCGCCACCTGGACGCCGTCCCGGCATCTCGCCGCCTCCACGAAGTACACCGTGCACGCGGTCGCCAAGGACACCGAGGGTGTCGAGACCACGCAGGACTCCGGCTTCACCACGCTCACCCCGAAGGCCACCTTCCTCGGCAGGTTCACCCCCGAGGACGGCTCCACGGTCGGGGTCGGCATGCCGTTCTCCCTCCGTTTCGACCGGGGCATCACCAACCCGGAGGACGTCGAGAAGGCCATCACCATCAAGACCGAACCGGCCGTCGAGGTCGCCGGTCACTGGTTCGGCAACGACCGCCTGGACTTCCGGCCCGAGAAGTACTGGAAGGCCGGCACCAAGGTCACCGTCGACCTCGACCTCGACGGCGTCGAGGGCCGCGACGGCGTCTACGGCAAGCAGGACAAGAAGATCACCTTCACCATCGGCCGCAGCCAGGTCTCCTACGTCGACGTGAAGACCAAGAAGATGAAGGTCACCCGCGACGGCAAGACCATCAAAACCATCCCGGTCACCACGGGCGCGCCCGGCTACGAGACCTGGAACGGCCAGATGGTCATGACCGAGAAGTTCGTCCAGACCCGGATGAACGGCGACACGGTCGGCTACGCCGGCGAGTACGACATCAAGGACGTGCCGCACGCCATCCGCCTGACCGACTCCGGCACCTTCATCCACGGCAACTACTGGGCGGGCGGCGCCTTCGGCAACACCAACGCCAGCCACGGCTGCGTGGGCCTGCGCGACGTCAAGGGCGCCTGGGACAAGAACGCCCCGGCCGCCTGGTTCTACAACCGCTCGATGATCGGCGACGTCGTCGTCGTGAAGAACTCCGCCGACGCCACGGTGGCCCCGGACAACGGCCTGAACGGCTGGAACATGTCCTGGGAGAAGTGGAAGGCGTAACGCCCGCCTGTGACGGCCCGACGGCCCCGGTGCGCACCCGCGCCGGGGCCGTTCGCGTTCTCCGGCGCGGGATGTGACCGACCGCACCTCTCCGGCCCGGGTTAGCCCCCGTTAACCTGCTCGCATGACCGTGAATCTCGAAGTCGCCGAAGGCGTCGGTACCCTCCGTCTCGACCGGCCGCCGATGAACGCGCTGGACGTCGCCACCCAGGACCGGCTCAAGGAGCTCGCCGAGGAGGCCGGCCGTCGTGACGACGTGCGGGCCGTGGTGATCTACGGCGGGGAGAAGGTGTTCGCGGCCGGCGCGGACATCAAGGAGATGCAGGCCATGGACCACGCGGCGATGGTCGTGCGGGCCCGCGCCCTGCAGGAGTCCTTCACGGCGGTGGCCCGCATCCCCAAGCCCGTGGTGGCCGCCGTGACCGGCTACGCGCTCGGCGGCGGCTGCGAGCTGGCGCTGTGCGCCGACTTCCGCATCGCCGCGGACAACGCCAAGCTGGGCCAGCCCGAGATCCTGCTCGGCCTCATCCCGGGCGCGGGCGGCACCCAGCGGCTGGCCCGTCTGGTCGGCCCGTCGAAGGCCAAGGACCTGATCTTCACGGGCCGGATGGTCAAGGCCGAGGAGGCCCGTGAACTCGGCCTGGTGGACCGCGTGGTGGCCGCCGACCAGGTCTACGCCGAGGCGCACGCCTGGGCGGCGAAGCTGGCCCAGGGGCCGGCGATCGCGCTGCGCGCGGCCAAGGAGTCCATCGACACCGGCCTGGAGACCGACATCGAGACGGGCCTCGCCGTCGAGCGGAACTGGTTCGCGGGCCTGTTCGCGACCGAAGATCGCGAACGCGGGATGCGCAGCTTCGTCGAGGAGGGCCCCGGCAAGGCGAAGTTCCTCTGACGCGTCCGCGCGGTCCGTGAAAGTCCGCCGGACCCCTTGCAATTGACACCGTGTCTGACCCGGATCCCTCGATGGGGCACTTTATGGGAGCCTTAAGGCAGCCTTAAGCGCACCTTGTCGAGGGAGCCGGTCAAAGGCCGTCGGAGGGGCTTCCGCCGCAGCTCAGCGGGGCTGTGGACGGCTCCGAACTGCCCGTGGCATATGCCGATCGGCTGCGGCGGAATGACCGCTTCCGGGGGGTGTATTCCTCGGGAACGGCCACGCGGAGGCCCGCGGACGGCCATGATGGGGGCATGGCGGGGCTGGAGGGTATCGAACAGCCGCGGGGACACAGCCGTGCGGCCGCGGCGCGCTGGTCGCCGGCGGTCGAGGACGAAACTGCCGCGAAGGCGCTGGAGTTGTTCGGCGATCCCACGGAGGCCGAAGTTCCGCTGCCGTCCCGCCCCGAGTCCGCCGCCACCGCACGCCGGCTGACCCAGACGGTGGTCCTGCGGCAGTGGGCCCTAGGCCCCAGGATGGCTGAGGACGCCGTGCTCCTCGTCTCCGAACTCGTCGGCAACGCCGTCCGTCACACCGGCGCCCGGGTGTTCGGCTTACGGATGCGCCGCCGGCGCGGCTGGATCCGGATCGAGGTCCGCGACCCCTCCCGCGGTCTGCCCTGTCTGATGCCGGTCCAGGAGATGGACGTCAGCGGCCGGGGGCTCTTCCTCGTCGACAAGCTCGCCGACCGCTGGGGCGTGGATCTGCTGCCCCGCGGCAAGACCACCTGGTTCGAGATGAGGGTCACCGAACGCTGAGGGCCGCCCCGCCTCCGCGAACGGATAATCTGACCTGCGGCACAAAGCCAGCACGACACGACGTGACGCGAGTACACGCGACAAGAGGGGCGGACCGGTGGCGCACATCGACATCGAGGAAGCACGCAAGCAGTTCGAGCGCATCGATGCGGACGGCGACGGCACCATCACCGCCGCCGAGTTCAAGACCGCCCTCGCCCAGGGCGGCGACTGGAACGTCACCGAGTCCGTCGCCGAGGCCATCATCAAGAGCCGCGACCTCAACGGCGACAAGGTGCTGTCCTTCGACGAGTTCTGGGCCTTCCTGAACAAGTAGGACCTCCCCGAAGGGGCGCCCTCCTCCCGCGGAAGGCGCCCCTTCAGGCGTCCTCGGCCCAGTCCCGCAACGCCGCCTTGCTGGAGAAATCCGCGACGTTCTTGTCGAGCGGGTCGTCGGTGTACTGGTGGAAGCGCCACTTCGCCTTGATCCGCGGCTTGCCCTTGGTGACGTAGTCCGCGATCCACAGGCCGTCCCCGGCGTACGACGTGGTGTCGACGTTCAGCCAGTAGTGGCGGTTGCAGTACAGGACCACCCGGTTGTCCGGCCGCTTCTCCTTCAGCAGGCGGATGAACCTGTCCTTCTCCGCGTTGCTCGCGTGCGTGCCCTCGCCGGTGGTCTCCCAGTCGACGGCGAGGATGTCACCCGCCTTCTCCGGCGCGTGCTTGAGGAAGTAGTCGGCCTGGGCGGTCAGGTTCCCGGGCCACAGGAAGTGGTAGTAGCCGACGACCAGGCCCGCGTCACGGCCGTGCTTGGTCTGGGCGGAGAGCTTCGGGTTGACGTACGAACGGCCCTCCGTCGCCTTGACGAAGACGAAGGAGAGGCCGTCGGTGTCGTAGGAGGAGGACTGGTACGCGCTCACGTCGATGCCGCGCAGCATGGGGGGACTCCCTGAGGTGCCTTGGGGGGACAGGAGTTGACCTGGCTTATGCCCACCGTGGCACGGCTGACGCGTCATCGACGTGGAATCGTCAACATTCGATGATGTTCACGGCGAGCCCGCCGCGCGCCGTCTCCTTGTACTTGACGGACATGTCGGCGCCCGTGTCCTTCATGGTCTTGATGACCTTGTCCAGGGACACCTTGTGCGAGCCGTCGCCGCGCATCGCCATCCGGGCCGCCGTGACCGCCTTCACGGCCGCCATGCCGTTGCGCTCGATGCAGGGGATCTGCACGAGGCCGCCGACCGGGTCGCAGGTGAGGCCCAGGTTGTGCTCCATGCCGATCTCGGCGGCGTTCTCCACCTGCTCCGGGGAGCCGCCCAGCACCTCCGCCAGCGCGCCCGCCGCCATCGAGCAGGCCGAGCCGACCTCGCCCTGACAGCCGACCTCCGCGCCGGAGATCGAGGCGTTCTCCTTGAAGAGCATGCCGATCGCGCCCGCGGCGAGCAGGAAGCGGACCACGCCCTCCTCGTCGGCGCCCGGCACGAAGTTGATGTAGTAGTGCAGGACGGCCGGGATGATGCCGGCCGCGCCGTTCGTCGGGGCGGTGACCACCCGGCCGCCGGCGGCGTTCTCCTCGTTCACGGCCATCGCGTAGAGCGTGATCCACTCCATGGCCAGCGCCTTCGCGTCCCCCTCGGAACGCAGCTTGCGCGCGGTGTTCGCGGCCCGGCGCCGCACCTTCAGACCGCCCGGCAGGATGCCCTCGCGGGACATGCCCCGCGACACGCACTCCCGCATCACCCGCCAGATCTCCAGCAGGCCCTCGCGGATCTCCTCCTCGGTGCGCCAGGCCCGCTCGTTCTCCAGCATCAGCGCCGAGATCGACAGGCCCGTCTCACGGGTCAGGCGCAGCAGCTCGTCGCCCGTGCGGAAGGGGTACTTCAGGACGGTGTCGTCGAGCTTGATCCGGTCCTCGCCGACCGCGTCCTCGTCGACGACGAAACCGCCGCCCACCGAGTAGTACGTCTTCGTCAGCAGCTCGGCGCCCTGGGCGTCGTACGCCCACAGGGTCATGCCGTTCGCGTGGTACGGCAGGGCCTTGCGGCGGTGCAGGACCAGGTCGTCGTCGAAGGAGAACGCGATCTCCCGCTCGCCGAGCAGCCGCAGCCGGCCCGACTCCCTGATCGACTCCACGCGCTGGTCGGCGGACTCGACGTCCACCGTGCGCGGCGAGTCGCCCTCCAGGCCGAGCAGCACGGCCTTCGGGGTGCCGTGCCCGTGCCCGGTGGCGCCCAGCGAGCCGTACAGCTCGGCCCGGACGGCGGTGGCGGACTCCAGCAGGCCCTCGTTGCGCAGCCGGCGCGCGAACATACGGGCCGCCCGCATCGGGCCCACCGTGTGGGAGCTGGACGGGCCGATGCCGATCGAGAACAGGTCGAAGACCGATATGGCCACGGAAACTCCTCGGTGCGGGTGGTGCGGGGTGGTGCCTGGACCCTCCCCGGGGGCCCCGCACCTTCGAGTGTGCGGGACGCCCCGGGAAAGGGACGACGGTCCTACTTGTTCAGACCGGCGTAGAGCGGGTGCTTGTCGGCGAGCGCCTTCACCCGGGCCTTGAGCGCCGCGGCGTCGTACGACGGCTTCAGCGTCTCGGCGATCACGTCGGCGACCTCGGTGAAGTCCTCCGCGGTGAAACCGCGGGTGGCCAGCGCCGGGGTGCCGATGCGCAGCCCGGAGGTCACCATCGGCGGCCGCGGGTCGTTCGGGACCGCGTTGCGGTTGACCGTGATCCCGACCTCGTGGAGGCGGTCCTCGGCCTGCTGCCCGTCCAGCTCGGAGTCCCGCAGGTCGACCAGGATCAGATGCACGTCCGTGCCGCCGGACAGCACGTTCACCCCGGCCTCACGGGCGTCGGCCGCGGTCAGCCGGTCCGCGAGGATCCGGGCGCCCTCGACCGTGCGGCGCTGGCGCTCCTTGAACTCCTCGGAGGCGGCGACCTTGAACGAGACCGCCTTGGCGGCGATCACGTGCTCCAGCGGACCGCCCTGGAAGCCCGGGAAGACGGACGAGTTCAGCTTCCTCGCGAAGTCCTTGCCGCGGGCCAGGATGATCCCGCCGCGCGGACCGCCGAGCGTCTTGTGGGTGGTGGAGGTGACCACGTCGGCGTGCGGCACCGGGTTGGGGTGCAGCCCGGCCGCGACCAGACCCGCGAAGTGGGCCATGTCCACCCACAGGTAGGCGCCGGTCTCGTCGGCGATCCGGCGGAAGGCCGCGAAGTCCAGCTGGCGCGGGTACGCCGACCAGCCCGCGATGATCACCTTCGGGCGGTGCTCCTTGGCGAGGCGCTCCACCTCGTCCATGTCGACCAGACCGGTCTCGGCGTCCACGTGGTACGCGACCACCTGGAACTGCTTGCCGGAGAAGTTCAGCCGCATCCCGTGGGTGAGGTGACCGCCGTGCGCCAGGTCCAGACCCAGGATGGTGTCGCCGGGCTGGGCCAGCGCGAACAGCGCGGCCTGGTTGGCCGAGGCGCCCGAGTGCGGCTGCACGTTGGCGTACTCGGCGCCGAACAGCTCCTTGACCCGGTCGATCGCGATCTGCTCGGCGACGTCGATGTGCTCGCAGCCGCCGTAGTAGCGCCGGCCGGGGTAGCCCTCGGCGTACTTGTTCGTCAGGACCGAGCCCTGCGCCTCCATGACGGCGAGCGGGGCGAAGTTCTCCGACGCGATCATCTCGAGGGTGGACTGCTGACGCTCCAGCTCCGCGTCGAGCGCGGCGGCGACCGCCGGGTCCAGCTCGTGCAGGGGCGTGTTCAGAAGGGAGTTCTCAGACATGGGGGACTACGGCTCCTCAGCCGGCGGTGTGGGCGTCGTACTCGTCGGCGGAGAGCAGGTCGGCCGGCTCCTCCGTGACGCGCACCTTGAACAGCCAGCCGCCCTCGAAGGGGGCCGAGTTCACCAGGGCCGGGTCGTTCACCACGTCCTCGTTGATCTCGGTGACCTCGCCGGTGACCGGGGAGTACAGGTCGGAGACGGACTTCGTCGACTCCAGTTCGCCGCAGGTGTCACCGGCGGTCACGGTCGAGCCGACCTCGGGGAGCTGGGCGTAGACGACGTCGCCGAGCGCGTTCGCCGCGAACTCGGTGATGCCGACCGTGGCGACGCCGTCCTCGGCGGTCGCGAGCCACTCGTGCTCCTTGCTGTAACGCAGCTGCTGGGGGTTGCTCATGGCCTGAATTCTCCTGTACACGCGGGAGTGCTGATGAAGGGGGGACGGGGGACACGGACATGGCGGCGGGCGTGCGCGGTCGCACGCCGCCCTGCCAGTCTGTACGCGCGGCGTCGCTCGTGCCGCTCGCGGGTCCTACTTCTGGCGCTTGTAGAACGGCAGCGCCACGACCTCGTACGGTTCGTGGCTGCCGCGGATGTCCACGCCGACACCGGGGGTGCCCGGCGCCGCGTGCGCGGCGTCGACGTACGCCATGGCGATCGGCTTGCCCAGGGTGGGGGAGGGGGCGCCCGAGGTCACCTCGCCGACGACCTCGCCGCCCGCGACGACCGGGTACCCGGCGCGCGGGACCCGGCGGCCCTCGGCGACCAGGCCGACCAGGACGCGCGGCGGGTCCGTCTCGGCGCGCTCGGCGGCCTTCCGCAGCGCCTCGCGCCCGACGAAGTCGCCCTCCTTCTCGAACTTCACCACCCGGCCGAGCCCGGCGTCGAAGGGGGTGAGCGAGGTCGACAGCTCGTTGCCGTACAGCGGCATGCCCGCCTCCAGGCGGAGCGTGTCCCGGCAGGACAGGCCGCAGGGGACCAGGCCGACGCCCTCGCCGGCCTCGGTCAGCGCCTGCCACAGCGCCACGGCGTGCTCCGGCTTCACGAACAGCTCGAAGCCGTCTTCGCCGGTGTAGCCCGTGCGGGCGATCAGGGCGGGCACGCCGGCGACGGTGCCGGGCAGGCCGGCGTAGTACTTCAGGCCGTCGAGGTCGGCGTCGGTGAGGGACTTCAGGATGCCGGGGGACTCGGGGCCCTGGACGGCGATCAGCGCGTACGCGTCCCGGTCGTCGCGGACCTCGGCGTCGAAGCCGGCCACCCGCTCGGTCAGGGCGTCGAGGACGACCTGGGCGTTGGAGGCGTTCGCGACGACCATGTACTCCGTCTCGGCGAGCCGGTACACGATCAGGTCGTCGAGGATGCCGCCGTCGGCCTGGCAGATCATGGTGTAGCGGGCCCGGCCGACGCCGACGGAGGCGATGTTGCCGACCAGGGCGTGGTTCAGGAAGGCGGCCGCCTGGGCGCCGGTGACCGTGATCTCACCCATGTGGGACAGGTCGAACAGGCCGGCCCGGGTGCGCACCGCGTTGTGCTCGTCGCGCTCGGAGCCGTAGCGCAGGGGCATGTCCCAGCCGGCGAAGTCGGTCATGGTGGCGCCGAGCGAGCGATGCAGGGCATCGAGCGCGGTACGGCGCGGTGCGGAGGCTGCGGTACTGCTCATCGGTCGGTCTTCTCCAAGGGCAGACGGGCGAGGAAGGTCCTCCCCATCTGTCATCGGAACCTGAGAGGTTCGCCACGACCCCCGCGGGGGAGGTTCATGGCTTGCACCTTGGGTGGAGCCACCGCGTACGGCGGCCCGCTTTTCAGATGTGCCTCGCCCGCGCGGTAACGGGGCCTGAGAGATTCAAGGGAGGGACTTGCTCCTTCGGCGCCCCGGCGGCGTACTGCCGGGGACTCTCCCGCGCGGATTCAAACGGCCGGTATGCAGTTGGCGCCGCCATCATCGCATGCCCGGCCCCCTCCGCCCCAGGCCACATCTGTAACCGGTCTGTGGCGGTGAGCGAACGAAATCGGAGGCGAGACTCCATTACCTTCTCTTTACGCACGGTGGGGACGGGGAAGCCTGTATGCGGAGGAGGACGATGCCGGTGAAGCGCACCTCGGCGTACGCCACGACCTCGGGCGTCGCCCTGCCCGGTCAGCCGGCCGCCCCCGCCGCCGAGACCGTCGCGCCCGCACCTGTCGTCCGCGATCTGCGCGAGCGCTCCGGCCGCGGCCCGCACGCCCTGCTCTTCGGCCCGCGCGACCTCGTCGTGATCACCGGTCTGCCCGGCAGCGGCAAGTCCACCCTGATGCGGCGGACCGTGCCCGGCGCGCGCGTCGACTCCCAGGACACCCGGGACCGCTGGGACGCCCGGATGCCCCGCCTCCTGCCCTACGCGCTCTACCGCCCCCTGGTCCGCCTCTCCCACTACGCCGGGCTGCGCCGCGCCGTCCGTGGCGGGGGCGGGCTCGTCGTGCACGACTGCGGCACCCAGGCGTGGGTGCGCGGCTGGCTGGCCCGGGCGGCCCGGCGCCGCGGCGGCGTCCTGCACCTGTTGGTGCTCGACGTCGACCCGGACACCGCGCTGGCGGGACAGCGCGAGCGCGGCCGGGGCGTCTCCCGGTACGCCTTCCTGCGCCACCGGCGTGCCGCCGCCCGGCTGATGCGCGCGGTCACCGCCGGCGACCTGCCCCGGGGCTGCGGCTCGGCGGTGCTGCTCGACCGGGACGCGGCCGCCGCGCTGCGCCGGATCGGCTTCACCGGCTGACCGGGCCCCGCCGGACGGCGGGGACCCCGGTAGCCTTTCGACCCTCAGACGTGATTCACAGCAGGCGGTCACCCACAGATGGACTTCGCAGCGGATCTCCCCGCGGACTTCCCGGCAGGCTCACCTCTCCACCCGCACGGCGGCTGGCCCGGCAACGAACTGGAGGAGGTGCTCTCCGCCTCCCTCGGGCAGCCCTCGGCAGGCGCCCGGATCGTGGAGGTGCTCGGCCGCAGCTTCGTCTGGGTCCCGCTGCCCAACGGCGGTGGCCCGCACAGCGGTCCGCTCGACCTGCCCGGCATGGAGATCGACGGCCAGGGCTATGTCCCGGTGTTCTCCTCCGAGGAGCAGTTCCGGCAGGTCGTCGGCTCCCACATGGCGTACACCGTCGCCCCCGCCGTGGAGTTCGCCCGAGGGCTGCCCCCGCACGTGGGCATCGCCGTCAACCCGGGCGGTGTGGTGGGCGTTCCGCTGCCCCCGGCGGCGGTGGCCGAGGTGTGCCGGGCGGGCCGTTCCCCGCTGGACGGGCCCGCCTCCGGCGGCCGCGTCAAGCTCTACGAGCCCGACTGGCAGGACGACCCGGTCGACTTCCTGTCCGCCGCCTCCGCCGAGTTCGCCGCGATCGGCGTCGTCGCCACCGCCCGCCGCTGCCTCGCCGCGATCGAGACGGGCCCGCCGGTCATGTTCGTCGGCGTCGAACTCACCCACTGGGAGGGCGATCTGAGGGCGGCCCCCACGGACGCCCTGGGCCGCGCCCTCGGCCGGGTCCCCGTGCCCTGGCCGGTCAACCTGGTCCTCCTCGACGTGGCCCAGGACCCGGTCATCGAGTGGATGCGGGCGAAGGTCCGCCCCTTCTACACCCGCGAGCCCTGAGACCCCCGGCGCAGCGCCCAGGATCCGAACGGCAGGCCTGAGAGCTGTCCCGCCGGGAATGAGGGGACAGCCCTTAAGCTGGGATCGAAGCCATGGTTTCCCGAAGGGGCGGTAAAAGGTGAGCGCGAGCGGCACAACCTCGACCGGGCAGGTCGAGCACATGCTGCGCCAGGTGACCCCCGGGCGCTACGACGCCTACGAGGCCCTCCTGCGCGCGCTCGCCACCCCGGCCACCGGCCAGGTCTGGATGCTGTTGTGGCACGGTCAGGCGGGCTCCCCGGACGCCCAGTACGGGAACATGGAGGTCGACGGGCACGGCTACGCCCCGTGCGTCACCTCCGCCCAGGAGCTGTCCGCCAGTGGCTGGAACCGCAGTTACGAGGTCGTCGACGGGCTCGACGTGGCCCGCACCCTCTACCCCGACCACTACGGCCTCTGGCTGAACCCGCACGCCCCCGGCGGCGGCGTCGGCATCCCCTGGCTCGACCTGCGCCGGATCGCCACCGGCCTGGACCGCCAGCCCGCGGGCCCGCTGCGGCTGTCGGAGCCCGCCATCGAGATCCCGCAGTTCTACGCCCTCCTCGCGCAGAACGCCCACCGCACCCCGGCCGTGCGCACCCTGCGCCGCGCCTGGGTGCAGCCCGCGCTCGGGGCGCCGTATCTGGCGATCGGCCTGGACGTGTACGACACCAGCCCGCCCGCGGTCGACGCGGTGCGCTCGATGATGCTCCAGTCGGTCACCGCGGTTCCGGACGGACTGCCGGTCTCGACCGTCGCCCTGGCCGACGAGGACGACCCGGTGGCGCTGTGGATGCGGGCGGCCGCGCGGCCGTTCTACGACCGCGAGGCGCACGCCCCCGCCCCCGCCGGAGGCTATGGCTACCCTCCGGCACAGGGCCGTTACTGAGCATTCACTTGACCTTGCGCCGTTTCGTCCCATCCCCCTCTGTCGCAGGTGTGAGCGCCTTCCCGGCACGGTTTCGCAGGTGAATCTCCGCGCGTAGATGCGATCGGAAGGTCCTGGTCCGCCCGTATACGCCCCAACTGGTGCGCGTCCGGCCCCTGTTACCCACTGTTCGGATAACGGAATCCCCCAAACAGCATCACGGTTGCGCATCCTTTCCCCGTTGGCTCTGGCGACTGATCACTCCCGCATTGAAGACTCCCCGCTAGGCAGGGCCGGTCGGCCCTGTGTGCGAGTGAGAGCAACCGCTACCGCGGCAGCCAGGGGGGTCGGCAACCGCCGGCCGAGAGGGGTCAATTCCACTGTGACCGCACCGATCGAGACAACGGGAGCGGAGGCTGGAGCACAGCCTGAGGCCGTGCTCTCCGGGATCGAGAAGAGCCAGATCGAGGGGCGCTCCCTGGGGCAGATCGCCTGGTCCCGCTTCAAGAAGGACAAGGCGGCCGTCGCCGGCGGCGTCATCGTCGTCCTGCTGATCCTGCTCGCGATCCTGTCGCGTCCCATCCAGGCGATGCTCGGCCTGGACCCCAACGCCCTCAACCAGGACCTCATCGACCCCAACACCTCGCTGCCCAAGGGCGACTTCGGCGGCATGAGCTGGGACCACCCGCTGGGTGTCGAGCCGAAGTTCGGCCGCGACATCGCCACCCGCATCCTCGAGGGCTCCTGGGTCTCGCTGGTCGTCGCCTTCGGCGCCACGCTGCTGTCCAACACGATCGGCGCCATCCTCGGCGTCGTCGCCGGCTACTACGGCGGCCGGGTGGACACGATCATCAGCCGCCTGATGGACACCTTCCTGGCCTTCCCGCTGCTGCTGTTCGCCATCGCCATCTCGGCCACCCTGCAGGGCGGTGCCTTCGGCCTGGAGGGCCTGCCGCTGCACATCAGCGTGCTGATCTTCATCATCGGTTTCTTCAACTGGCCGTATCTGGGCCGCATCGTCCGCGGCCAGACCCTGGCCCTCAGGGAGCGCGAGTTCGTCGACGCCTCCCGGGGCATGGGGGCCAAGGGGCCGTACATCCTCTTCCGGGAGCTCCTCCCGAACCTGGTCGGCCCGATCATCGTCTACTCGACGCTGCTCATCCCGACGAACATCCTTTTCGAGGCCAGCCTGAGCTTCCTCGGTGTCGGCATCCAGCCCCCGCAGGCATCGTGGGGCGGCATGCTCAACCAGGCGGTCGACTTCTACGAGGTCGACCCGCAGTTCATGATCGTGCCCGGCCTCGCCATCTTCGTCACCGTCCTGGCGTTCAACCTGCTCGGCGACGGTCTTCGTGACGCTCTCGACCCGCGCAGCCGCTGACCCGCGGCCGCATCGAGAGACCCAGAGATTTCCAACAATGGAGGGGAAGCAGACCATCATGCGAAGGTCAGTGCTGGCCGCGGTTGCGGTCGTCGGCAGTGCGAGCTTGCTGCTTTCGGCCTGCAGCAAGGCCGATGACAAGTCGGACAACAACGGATCGAAGTCGGCTGGGGCCAACGCCGCGACCAAGGACGTCGTCAACGCCTCCACCCAGAAGGGTGGGACGGTCACGTACGAGTACTCCGACGTCCCGGACTCCTTCGACCCGGGCAACACGTACTACGCGTACATGTACAACCTCAGCCGGCTCTACGCCCGCCCGCTGATGACGTTCAAGCCGGGCGCCGGCGAGTCCGGCAACGAGCTGGTCCCGGACCTGGCCTCCGCCCCGGGCGAGCCCAGCGACGGCGGCAAGACCTGGACGTACAAGCTGCGTCCGGGCCTGAAGTACGAGGACGGCACCCCGATCACGTCCAAGGACGTGAAGTACGCCGTCGAGCGCTCCAACTTCGCGCGTGACGTGCTCTCCCTCGGCCCGAGCTACTTCCAGCAGTTCCTCGAGGGCGGCGACAAGTACAAGGGCCCGTACAAGGACAAGAGCGACAAGGGCATCTCGTCCATCCAGACCCCGGACGACACCACCATCGTCTTCAAGCTGAACCGCGCCTTCCAGGAGTTCGACTACCTGGTCGCCACCCCGCAGACGGCCCCCGTGCCGAAGGCGAAGGACACCGGCGTCGACTACGTCAAGAAGATCGTGTCGTCGGGCTCCTACAAGTTCGAGAGCTACCAGGAGGGCAAGGAAGCCGTCCTGGTCCGCAACGAGAACTGGGACGCCAAGACCGACCCGCTGCGCAAGCAGTACCCGGACAAGGTCGTCGTCAAGCTGAAGGTCAACGCCGAGACCATCGACCAGGACGTCATGGCCGGCAAGGCCATCGACCTCGGTGGTACGGGCGTCCAGGCCGCGACCCAGGCGAAGGTCGTCAACTCCTCGGACCAGAAGGCCAACACCGACAACACCTACGGTGGCCGCCTGGTCTACATGGCGATCAACACCAAGCTCGCGCCGTTCGACAAGGTCGAGTGCCGCAAGGCCGTGGAGTACGCGGTCAACAAGGTCTCCGTGCAGACGGCCCTCGGCGGCCCGATCCGCGGTGACATCGCCAACACCGTCCTGCCGCCGGACATCCCGGGCTACCAGAAGTCCGAGCTGTACGCCACGCCGGGCAACAAGGGCGACGTCGCCAAGGCCAAGGAGCAGCTGCAGGCCTGCGGCAAGACGTCGATCAACACCAACATCTCGGCGCGCAGCGACCGTCCCGCGGAGATCGACGCGGCCACCGCGATCATCGACTCGCTGAAGAAGGTCGGCATCAACGCCAGCCTGAAGCAGTTCCCGTCGGGCAAGTACTTCACCGACGCCGCGGGTGTCCCGAAGTTCAACAAGAAGCAGAACATCGGCCTGCACATGATGCAGTGGGGTGCCGACTGGCCGTCCGGCTACGGCTTCCTGCAGCAGATCCTGCACAGTGACGCGATCGGCGAGTCCGGCAACACGAACCTGTCGCAGCTGGACAACAAGGACGTCGACTCCCTGCTGGAGAAGGCGATCGCCAGCGAGGACCAGGGCGAGCGCGACAGCCTCTACGCCGAGATCGACAAGAAGGCGATGGAGGAGGCGGCCCTCGTTCCGCTGACCTACTTCAAGGTCCTGCTGTACCGCCCCGCCGGCTTCACCAACCTGGTGTCCACCGCGGCCTTCAGCGGTCAGTACGACTACCTCAACATCGGCACGACCAAGAAGTAGCCCCGGAAGGCAGGTGAAGGCTTTGGTGCCCGCGGGCCTCGCGGCCCGCGGGCACCAGCGCCGATCCCCGTGATCTCGTACATCCTCCGCCGGACGCTCGCGGCAGTGATCCTGCTGCTGGTCGTCACCGCGGTCACCTTCGCGATCTTCTTCCTGCTGCCCAGGCTCGCCGGCCAGACGGCCGACCAGCTGGCGCAGCAGTACATCGGGAAGAGCCCCACCCAGGCCGACATCGAGGCGGTCAAGCAGAACCTCGGTCTCGACCAGCCCGTGTACGTCCAGTACTGGGACTTCATCAAGGGGATCGTCTCCGGCGCCACCTACGACCTCGGCCCCACCACGGCGCACTGCAGCGCGCCCTGCTTCGGCTACTCCTTCAAGACGCACGTCGAGGTCTGGCCCCAGCTCACCGACCGGCTGCCCGTGACGGTCTCCCTGGCCGCCGGTGCCGCCGTGCTGTGGCTGGTGGGCGGTGTCACGGCCGGTGTGATCTCCGCGCTCAAGCCGCGGTCGTTCGCCGACCGGACGTTCATGGGCATCGCCCTCGCGGGTGTCTCGCTGCCCATGTTCTTCACCGGCCAGCTCGCGCTGTTCCTCTTCACCTTCCAGTGGCCGATCTTCGGCCGCGAGTACGTCCCGTTCACCGAGAACCCCTCGCAGTGGGCCAACACCCTCTTCCCCGCGTGGTGTTCGCTGGCCCTGCTGTACTCGGCCATCTACGCCCGGCTCACCCGCTCGGGCATGCTGGAGACGATGAACGAGGACTTCATCCGCAGCGCCCGCGCCAAGGGCCTGCGGGAGCGGAAGGTCGTGGTCCGGCACGGTCTGCGGGCCGCGCTGACGCCGATCATCACCGTGTTCGGCATGGACCTCGGACTCCTGCTCGGCGGTGCCGTCATCACCGAGACGGTGTTCTCCCTGCACGGCATCGGCGAGTACGCGGTGCAGTCCATCCGGGACAACGACCTGCCGCCGATCCTCGGCGTCACGCTCCTGGCCGCCTTCTTCGTCGTACTCGCCAACTTCCTGGTGGACCTGTTGTACGCCGCCGCCGACCCGCGGGTGAGGATCTCGTGACCGAACTCTCCAAGACCGGTGCCGCAGTGGGGGAGCCCGTGAAGGGCGCCTCCGACGCGTCCACGGCGTTCCTCGATGTCCGTGACCTCAAGGTGTACTTCCCGACCGACGACGGTCTGGTCAAGTCCGTCGACGGGCTGACCTTCTCGCTGGAGAAGGGCAAGACCCTCTGCATCGTGGGCGAGTCCGGCTCCGGCAAGTCGGTCACCTCCCTCGCGGTCATGGGCCTGCACCGGCTCGGCGCACGCGGCAAGAACGTGCGGATGTCCGGCGAGATCTGGCTCGGCGGCAAGGAGCTCATCTCCGCCGACCCGGACGAGGTGCGCCGGCTGCGCGGCCGCGAGATGGCGATGATCTTCCAGGACCCGCTGTCCGCGATGCACCCGTACTACACGATCGGCAGCCAGATCGTGGAGGCGTACCGCGTCCACCACGACGTCAACAAGAAGACCGCGCGCAAGCGGGCCATCGAGATGCTCGACCGGGTCGGCATCCCCGAGCCCGGCAAGCGCGTCGACAACTACCCGCACGAGTTCTCCGGCGGTATGCGCCAGCGCGCGATGATCGCGATGGCGCTGGTCAACAACCCCGAACTGCTCATCGCGGACGAGCCGACGACCGCCCTGGACGTGACCGTCCAGGCGCAGATCCTCGACCTCATCCGCGACCTGCAGAAGGAGTTCGGCTCCGCGGTCGTCCTCATCACGCACGACCTGGGCGTGGTCGCCGAGATCGCCGACGACGTCCTCGTGATGTACGGCGGCCGGTGCGTGGAGCGGGGCTCCGTCGCCGACGTCTTCGAGCGGCCGCAGCACCCCTACACCTGGGGCCTGCTCGGCTCGATGCCGCGCATCGACCGGGAGACCTCGGAGCGGCTCATCCCCGTCAAGGGCCAGCCGCCGAGCCTCATCAACGTCCCGTCGGGCTGCGCCTTCCACCCGCGCTGCCCGTACGCCGACATCCCCAAGGGCGATGTCACCCGTACCGTGCGCCCGGAGCTCCAGCCGGTCGGCAGCGGACACTTCTCCGCCTGCCACCTCTCGGCTGAGGACCGCACGCGGATCTGGACCGAAGAGATTGCGCCGAAGCTGTGAGTGAGACGAAGAAATCGGACGCGGCCGTCCCGGCCCAGGCGCCGGCCCCCGCCGCCGAGCGCGAGGTGCTGCTGAAGGTCGAGGGCCTGCAGAAGCACTTCCCGATCCGCAAGGGCGTCCTCCAGCGTCAGGTCGGCGCGGTCAAGGCCGTCGACGGCATCGACTTCGAGGTGCGCAAGGGCGAGACGCTGGGCGTGGTCGGCGAGTCCGGCTGCGGCAAGTCGACCATGGGCCGGGTCATCACCCGCCTCCAGGACCCGACGGGCGGCTCGATCCACTTCGAGGGCAAGGACATCACGCGGCTGAACACCGCGGGGATGCGCCCGCTGCGGCGGGACATCCAGATGATCTTCCAGGACCCCTACGGCTCCCTGAACCCGCGGCACACCATCGGCTCGATCGTCTCGGCGCCGTTCCGGCTCCAGGGCGTCGAGCCCGAGGGCGGGGTGAAGAAGGAGGTCCAGCGGCTCCTGGAGCTGGTGGGCCTGAGCCCCGAGCACTACAACCGCTACCCGCACGAGTTCTCCGGCGGCCAGCGCCAGCGCATCGGCATCGCCCGGGCGCTCGCGCTGAAGCCGAAGCTGGTCGTGGCGGACGAGCCGGTCTCCGCGCTGGACGTCTCCATCCAGGCGCAGGTCGTCAACCTCATGGACGACCTCCAGGAGGAGCTCGGCCTCACCTACGTGATCATCGCGCACGACCTCTCGGTCGTCCGGCACGTGTCGGACCGCATCGCGGTGATGTACCTGGGCAAGATCGTCGAGCTCGCCGACCGCACCTCGCTGTACGAGGCGCCGATGCACCCGTACACCAAGGCCCTGATGTCGGCCGTGCCGGTGCCGGACCCCAAGCGCCGGGGCGCCAAGAGCGAGCGCATCCTGCTCCGCGGGGACGTGCCCTCGCCGATCGCCCCGCCGCCCGGCTGCCGCTTCCACACGCGGTGCTGGAAGGCGACCGAGGTCTGCCGGACGGTGGAGCCGCCGCTGCTGGAGCTGCGGCCCGGCCAGCGCGTGGCGTGCCACCACCCGGAGAACTTCGAGGACCAGCAGCCGCAGGACACGGTGCTGCTCACCGCCGCCAAGGAGGCCGCCGAGCTGGTGGCCGACGAGGTGCTCGCGGAGTCGGCGCAGACGTCGGCCGCGGTGGCCGCGGAGGTCCTGCCGGTGAAGGAGAAGGCCGCCGAGCCCGCTGCGACGGACGTCGAGCCCGCCGCCGAGGACCCGGAGCCCGCAGCCGAGGCGCCCTCCGAAGCCCCCGCCGAGGGTGACGACAAGTAGCCACGCCACGGCCCCCGCCTTCTTTTGTAAGGCGGGGGCCGTTTGCTGCGTAAGAATGTACGGGTGCTCCAGCAACTGTTCACCCCGTCCGTCCAGCACACGCTCGACCTGATCGGAATCTTCGTGTTCGCGATCTCGGGCGCCCTGCTCGCGGTCCGCAAGAACTTCGACGTCTTCGGCATAGCCGTCCTCGCCGAGGTCACGGCCCTGGGCGGCGGACTGTTCCGCGACGTGATCATCGGCGCGGTGCCGCCCGCCGCGTTCACGGACCTGGGGTACTTCCTCACCCCGCTGCTCGCCGCGCTCCTGGTGTTCTTCCTCCACCCGCACGTGGAGCGCATCCAGACCGGCGTGAACGTCTTCGACGCGGCGGGCCTCGGCCTGTTCTGCGTCGCCGGGACGGCGAAGGCCTACGACTACGGGCTGAACCTCACCGCCTCCGTCGCGCTGGGCCTCGCCACCGCCGTCGGCGGCGGTGTGCTGCGCGACGTGCTGGCCAACGAGGTGCCGTCCCTGCTGCGCTGGGACCGCGACCTGTACGCCGTCCCCGCGATCGTCGGCGCCTCGCTGACCGTGCTGTGCATCCACTACGACGCCCTGACCCCCGTCACCGGCACGGCCGCGGCGGTCACGGCCTTCGTGCTGCGGCTGCTCGCCATGCGGTTCCACTGGCGGGCTCCGCGAGCGTGGAACCGGCGCTCGACCGTGCGGGAGGAGTAGCGCGGGGCGAGTCCCCGGCGGTCATCACCTCGCTCAGCCACTGGAAGGCGGGCACCACCTGCGGCTTCCACAGCGCCATGGTGTGGCCTCCGGCGCCCGGCGGGACGAACACCACGTCCACGCGCGTGGGCGGCCGCGCGGCGCGGTCGAGGGCCTGCGCGGCCTCGTACCCGTCGCCGGGCTGCCCGGACAGGTACAGCGCGACGGGCGGCGGCGCGGGGGAGCGGGTCAGCAGCGTGTACGGGTCGTTGGCGGCGCGCAGCGCGGGCGTGCGGGCCGCGAGCGAGCCGGCCTCGGCGGCGGGGTCGTTGTACCCGGACAGGCTGACGGCGGCGCGGTAGCGGTCGGGGTGGGCCACGGCCAGTTTGACCGCGCAGTGCCCGCCCGCCGAGTAGCCGGCCACGGCCCAGCCCTCGGGCGCGGCCCGCGCCCGGAAGTTGTCGGTGACCATCTTCGGCACGTCCACGCTCAGCCAGGTGTCGGCGTTCACCCGCCCCGCGATGTTGGCGCACCCGGTGTCCACCCCGGGCAGCAGGTTGGTGCGCGGCGAGACGAGGATGAACGGCTCGATCCGCCCCGCGCGCATCAGCGGCGCGAGCTGCTCGGTGGCGTCCATCGACCCGAACCACGCCTTCGAGGAGCCCGGGTAGCCGGGCAGCAGCTCGACGACCGGGAACCGGTGATCCCGGTAGGCGGGGTCGTCGTACTGGGGCGGCAGCCAGACGTTGACCTCGGCGTGGACCCCGGACACGCGGCCCTCGAGCTGGGTGACGAGCACCCCGCCCTCGGCGCGCATGCCGGGCCCCCGGCCCCGTTCGAAGGTCTGGCGGACCCGGGGCAGGGTCTCCAGGGCTATCCCGCCGGTGCCGCTCGCGCCGAGGTCGACGGCCTCGCGGACGTGGTCGCCGGTCCCGAGGAGGTCGTCCCAGCTGTCGTAGAGCTGGTTGGAGTTGTTGACCAGCGTGAAGACCAGGGCGACCGCCGTGGCCTGGGCGAACAGCAGCATGGCCAGGCGGGCGGCGGCCCGGGCGAACCGGGGTCCGGGCACCCGTGACCAGAGGGCCAGCGGCAGGGCGACGGCGGCGGCGCACAGCACGGCGAGCGTGACGAGGAACGGGGTCCCGGTGAGACTCATGTCCTCATAGAGGGGCGAAGCGGGCCCCCGGGTTCACCGAGGCGCCCCCGATGACCGAAAAGCTACCGCTTAGTAGTTAGTTGTTGTACCGTTCAGCCATGCCAGAAGCAGCCTCCGCCACCACGGCCCAGCGGGCCACGATCGGCGACAGCGAGTTCGACCGCGACACCGCGCTCACGCGGCGCGAGCCCGGCGTGTACGACATCGACCTCTCCGCCGGCTGGACCATCATCAGCGCCGTCAACGGCGGCTATCTGCTGGCCGTCCTCGGCCGCGCCCTCGCGGACGCCCTGCCGCACAGCGACCCGTTCACCATCTCCGCGCACTACCTGACCGCGTCCCAGCCGGGCCCCGCGGTCGTGCGCACGGACGTCGTCCGCACCGGCCGCACCCTCTCCACCGGCCAGGCCTCGCTCTTCCAGTACGACGACGAGGGCAACGAGGTCGAGCGCATCCGCGTCCTCGCCTCCTACGGCGACCTCGACGCCCTCCCCGACGACGTCCGGACGACGGCCGTGCCGCCGGCGATCCCGCCCGTCGAGCACTGCTTCGGCGCCGACGACGGCCCCGCCCCGGTCTCCGGCAGCTCCGCCATCACCGAGCGGCTGATGCTCAAGCTGGACCCCGCCACCGTCGGCTGGGCGATCGGCCGGCCGTCCGGCAAGGGCGAGATGCGGGCCTGGTTCGGTCTCGCCGACGGCCGCGACGCCGACCCGCTCTCGCTGCTGCTCGCCGTGGACGCCCTGCCGCCCACCGCGTTCGAGATCGGCATCTCGGGCTGGGTGCCGACCGTCGAGCTGACGGTCCATGTGCGCCACCGTCCCGCGCCCGGCCCTCTGCGCGTCTCCATCACCACCCGCAACCTCGCGGGGGGCTTCCTGGAGGAGGACGCGGAGGTCTGGGACAGCGAGGACCGGCTCGTGGCCCAGTCCCGGCAACTGGCGCGGGTGCGGCTCGGCTGAGGCCCCTCCCCGCTCGCCGAAGGGCGGCACTCCCGGTCCGGCCGGAGTGCCGCCCTTCGGTGTTCCCGCCGCCGCTCAGTCCAGCCAGTGCTGCCGGCCGAGGGTGATCAGCCGCATCCGCCGGATCGCGTCGTCGGCGACCTGGCGGCGGGCGTCCTCGGGGCCCTCCAGGGCCTCCAGGAACAGCGAGGCCGTCACCAGCATCTGATCGACGTACAGATGCGCGAGCATGCGCAGGTCGTCCTCCTGCCAGCCCGCCGAGACCGGGTCCTGCGCCAGCGCGGCCTTCACCTCCTCGCCGAACAGGGCGAGCTGGTCCTGTATCGCCGCGCGCACCGGCTGCACCCCGCCGTGCCGCTCCCGGGCGATGAACCGCACATGGGCCGGATGGGTCTCCACATGACCCGCGATCAGCTCCACCGCCCGCTCGATGCGCCGCTCGCTCTCCCCGTCGGGGGCGACGATGCCGCGGATCGTCGGGTGCAGGCTGCCGAGGGCCTCCTCGACCAGGGCGACGCCCAGGTCGGCGGTGGAGCGGAAGTGCCGGTAGAAGGCGGTCGGCGCGACGCCCACGGCCCGGGTGACCTCGCGCAGACCCAGGCTGCTCAGGCTCTGGTCCTCCAGCAGCGCCAACGCGGCGTCCAGGAGCGCCTGCCGGGTCTTCTGCTTCTGGGCCTGCCGTATGCCGAGGGTGTGACTCATGCCATGCAGTTAACAACTGTTCTCTGGAGTTGGGAAGTCGTGGGGCGGGGTACTCTGAAGTCAGTGAACAAGTGTAACCACAACTGTTCACCGAATTGAGAGAGATCGACACGTGATCTCGGAGGGGGATCCGACCATGTTGTTCCTCGTCGCAGCGCTCCTGCTGCTGGGCGTGGTGCTGGGCGCCGTCGCCCACGCGCCGCTCGCCCTCAGCGCCGTCGCCGCCGTCGTCATCGCCTGCTGGCTGGCCGTCTTCGCTGCCCGCGAGCGCCACGCCCGCCGGCACTGACCCCGCCGGTAACTGACCCGGCCGTCACCCGCACCGCCGGCCGGTCCTTCCCGACGACCCCACAGGAGCTGACACCCATGCAACTCACCGCACCGGCCGCCGAACGGCCGCGCACCCGGACCCGCACCCGCGACGCCGACGGCATGGCCGTCGCGTCCTTCATCCTCGGCCTCCTGGGCCTCCTCGTCTTCAACGTCTTCCTCGGCCCGACCGCCGTCGTCCTGGCCGCGGTCTCCCTGTGGCGGGGCACCTCCCGCAAGGGCCGCGCCTACCTGGGCATGGGCCTGGGCGTCGCCGACCTGCTGGTCCTGCTGGCCGTCATGCAGATGGACGACACGCTGTCCTGGAGCTTCTGAGCGGCGGCCTTGACACGAGGCCGCCCGCCGGGGCCCCTTAGAATCGTGGCCACCATGGCTTACCTCGACCACGCCGCGACCACTCCGATGCTCCCGGAGGTGGCTGAGGCTATGACCGCCCAGCTGGGCGTCACCGGCAACGCCTCCTCCCTGCACGCATCCGGCCGCCGCGCGCGGCGCACCGTCGAGGAGGCCCGCGAGATGCTCGCGGAAGCGCTCGGCGCCCGCCCCAGCGAGGTGGTGTTCACCTCCGGCGGCACCGAGGCCGACAACCTCGCGGTCAAGGGCCTGTACTGGTCCCGCCGCGACGCCGAACCGGCCCGCACCCGCGTCCTCGCCAGCCCCGTCGAGCACCACGCCGTCCTCGACGCCGTCCACTGGCTCGGCGAGCACGAGGGCGCCACCGTCGAATACCTGCCCGTCGACACGCACGGCCGGGTCCACCCGGACGCCCTGCGCAAGGCCATCGCCCGCAACCCCGACGACGTCGCCCTGGCCACCGTGATGTGGGCCAACAACGAGATCGGCACGATCATGCCGATCCGTGAACTGGCCGAGGTCGCCGCCGAGTTCGGGGTGCCGCTGCACTCCGACGCCGTCCAGGCCTTCGGCCAGGTGCCGGTAGGCTTCGCCGAGGCGGGCCTCGCCGCGATGACGGTCTCCGGCCACAAGATCGGCGGCCCCTACGGCATCGGCGCGCTGCTCCTGGGCCGCGACCAGAGCCCTGTGCCCGTCCTGCACGGCGGCGGACAGGAACGGCACGTCCGCTCCGGCACCCTCGACGTCCCCGCCATCGCCTCCTTCGCCGTCGCCGGACGTCTCGCCGCCGAGCAGCGTGCATGGTTCGCCCGCGAGATCGGCGCCCTGCGCGACTCCCTCGTCGACGCGGTCCGTACGGCTGTCCCCGACGCGATCCTCGGCGGCGACCCCGAGCCCGGCGGACGGCTGCCGGCCAACGCGCACTTCACCTTCCCCGGCTGCGAGGGCGACTCCCTGCTCCTGCTGCTGGACGCCCAGGGCATCGAGTGCTCCACCGGCTCCGCCTGCACCGCGGGCGTCGCCCAGCCCAGCCACGTCCTGCTCGCCACCGGCACCGACCCGGACCTGGCCCGCGGCACCCTGCGCTTCTCCCTCGGCCACACCTCCACCGAGGCCGACGTGGAGGCGGTCGCCCGGGCGATCGGACCGGCGGTGGAACGGGCCCGCGCGGCCGGTCTCACCTGACTCCTACGCGGGTGCCGTCCGGGCCGCCCGCACCAGCTTCATGTACCGGTCCCAGTCCCAGTGCCTGCCGGGGTCCGTGTGGTCCGTGCCCGGCACCTCCACGTGCCCGATGATGTGCTCCCGGTCGACCGGGATGTCGTAGCGCGCGCATATCCGGGCCGTCAGCCGGGCCGACGCCTCGTACATGGCGTCCGTGAGGTCCTCGGGGCGCTCCACGAACCCCTCGTGCTCGATGCCGACACTGCGCTCGTTGTACGAGCGGTTGCCCGCGTGGTACGCCACGTCGAGCTCGCGGATCATCTGCGTGATGTGCCCGTCCTTGCGGACGATGTAGTGCGCGGCCGCCTTGTGCTCCGGGTCCTGGAACACCTTCACCGCGCTCGCGAAACTGCCCTGCGTGACATGGACGACCACCATGTCGATGCCGTAGTCGGCGGGCCGGTCCGCCCGCCGCCAGTTGGCCTCCGAGGCCGCCACCCACCGCGCCCCGGCGTAGTCGACCTCGCCCTCCTTGCGCGGCTTCTGCACGCCCGGCGTCCGCCACCACAGGCGGGACAGCTCGTCACGGGCCAGGACGGCCGAACCCGCCGCGGCCACCGCCCCGCCGATCAGCACGGCGCGGCGCCCGACCTTGCGGTCGCCGTCCTTCGACGCGTTCCCCTGTCCCATGTGCTCGTCAACGGATACCCGGGGGCTCTGGTTCCCGCGTCCCCGTACCCTGGAGGGGTTATGACTGACACCGCGCAGCCCTCCCGCCCCCTCCGCGTCCTCGCCGCCATGTCCGGCGGGGTCGACTCCGCCGTCGCCGCCGCCCGCGCGGCCGAGGCGGGACACGACGTGACCGGCGTCCACCTCGCGCTCTCCGCGAACCCTCAATCCTTCCGCACGGGCGCGCGGGGCTGTTGCACCATCGAGGACTCCCGCGACGCCCGCCGCGCCGCCGATGTCATCGGCATCCCGTTCTACGTGTGGGACCTCGCCGACCGCTTCCGCGAGGACGTCGTCGAGGACTTCGTCGCCGAGTACGAGGCCGGCCGCACCCCCAACCCCTGCCTGCGCTGCAACGAGAAGATCAAGTTCGCGGCGCTGCTGGACAAGGCGCTCGCCCTGGGCTTCGACGCGGTCTGCACCGGCCACTACGCCCAGGTGATCGTCCGCGAGGACGGCACCCGCGAGCTGCACCGCGCCTCCGACATGGCCAAGGACCAGAGCTACGTCCTCGGCGTGCTCGACGACCGGCAGCTCGCCCACGCGATGTTCCCGCTCGGCGACACGGTCACCACCAAGGACGAGATCCGCGCGGAGGCCGAGCGCCGGGGCCTCGCCGTCGCCAAGAAGCCCGACTCGCACGACATCTGCTTCATCGCCGACGGCGACACCCAGGGCTTCCTCGCCAAGCGGCTCGGCAAGGCCGAGGGCGACATCGTCGACGAGTCCGGTGCCAAGGTCGGCAGCCACGAGGGCGCGTACGGCTTCACCATCGGCCAGCGCAAGGGGCTGCGCATCGGCACCCCGGCGCCCGACGGCAAGCCGCGCTACGTCCTGGACATCTCGCCGGTGGACAACACGGTCACCGTCGGCCCGGCGTCCGCCCTCGACGTCTCCGCCCTCACCGCGATCAAGCCCCGCTGGTGCGGCGCGGCGCCCACCGGCCCCGGCACCTACACCGCCCAGCTGCGCGCCCACGGCGGCGAGACCGAGGTGACGGCGGAACTCGTCGACGGCTCCCTGGAGGTGTCGTTCACCGAGCCCGTGCGCGGGGTCGCCCCCGGCCAGGCGATCGTGCTGTACGACGGCACGCGCGTGGTGGGCTCGGCGACGATCGCGTCGACGGTCCGGGTGAAGGAGAGCACCCCGGCGGGCTGAGACCCCGCGCGCGAGCGCCCCGCACGCGCGCGTGCGGGGCGCCGGTCACCCCGCGAAGAACTCCGCCAGCACCGGCGCCAGCACCTGCGGCTCCACCATGTGGGACTGCCGCTCCAGCACCCGGTACGTCCCCTGAGGGGCCGTGTCCGCGACCGTGCGGGCCGCCTCGCGCATCCAGTCGGGGCTCGCGCCGCCCGCCAGCGACAGGACCGGGGCCGTGATGGACGCCAGCCGCGCCTCCGGCACCGGTCCGCCGCCCATCACGGCGTCGTCGTAGGCCAGGGTCGGCGCGATCGACTCCATGCCGGGCCACATCGGGGACTGCCGGGCGCCCCGGATGATCCCCTCGCCGAGTCCGGTGAGCCGCAGGAACAGCTCGACCGCGTCCCCGCGCCGGTCCTCGGCCAGCGCGGCCGTCAGCCGCTCGGTGTACTCCGCCCGCTCCCCGGCGCCGCCCTCGGAGACGGCGAACGGCACCTCGTACACAGCGATCCGGGGCACCGGGAGCCCGCTCGCCGCCGCCCGCAGCGCCAGCGCGCCGCCCGACGAGACGCCGTACAGCGCCGCCTCGCCGCCGACCGCGTCGATCAGCGCCGCCAGGTCCTCGACCTCGCGCTCCACCGCGTACGGCTGGGTGTCACCGCTCCCGCCGCGCCCCCGGCGGTCGTAGACGACGGCCGTGCAGCGGTCGGCGAGTGCCTCCGCGAGGGGTGCCATCGTGTCGCCGGTGGACATCGCGCCGCTGACGAGGATCACCGGCGGTCCCTCGCCCCGGCTCGCGTAGGCGAGGGAGGTGCCGTCGGCCGAAATGGTCTTCTTGTCCATGCCTGTGCAGATTGCCGTACGGCACGGAAGTAATCGCCTACGACACCTCGACTTCGTAGAAGCAGAGATGGTCCTTGATCGCGGCGATGTCCGTCCTCGGATCCGGATACGCCCAGACGAGATCCGCGGTGTCCCCGTGCGACCAGTAGGAGGCGTCGCCCTTGAAGGGGCAGTGGGTGTGGGTCGCCGAGGGAGTCAGCAGATCCAGGCGGACGTCCTCCGGCGGGATGTAGTAGCGCACGGGACAGCCCGTCTCCCGCAGCACCAGCGGCCGGTCGCTCTCCGCCAGCACCTGGCCGTCGTGCACGACCCGGACGCGCCGGGTCCCCTGCTCGATCGTGATCGTGTGTCCAAGGGTCATGTGGGGACAGCGCGCGCGGGAGCCCCGTTCTTCCCGCGTACCGTGGGGCCCATGCGTATCTGCGTCTTCCTCTCCGCCGCCGACCTCGACGACCGCTACACCGGCCCCGCGCGCGAGTTCGCGGAACTGCTCGGCAAGGGCGGCCACACGCTCGTCTGGGGCGGTTCCGACGTCGGCCTGATGAAGGTCGTCGCCGACGGCGTGCAGGACGCGGGCGGCCGGCTCGTGGGGGTCTCCGTGGAGTTCCTGGCCGCCAAGGCCCGGCCCGGCGTCGACGAGATGGTGGTCGCCAAGGACCTCGCCGAGCGCAAGCGGCTGCTGCTGGAGAAGGCCGACGCCGTCGTGATCATGGTCGGCGGCACCGGCACCCTGGACGAGGCCACCGAGATCCTGGAGCTGAAGAAGCACGGCCACACCGACAAGCCGGTGGTCCTGCTCAACACCGCCGGGTTCTACGACGGCCTCAAGGAGCAGTTCCGGCGCATGGACGACGAGGGCTTCCTGCCCCGCCCGCTCACCGACCTGGTCTTCTTCGCCGAGGAGCCGGTCGGGGCGCTCGCCTACCTGGAGGAGAGCCAGGGCATCGCCTGATCCGGGCCGGTGCGAGCATGGCGGGTATGGCTACACATGTGATCACCGGAGCGGGCTCCGGAATCGGCGCGGCCGTCGCCCGCCGTCTGCACGCGCGCGGGGACGAACTCGTCCTCCACGCGCGCGACGCCGCCCGCGCGAAGGAGCTCGCCGCCCAGTACCCGGGCGCGGCGACACTGGTCGGCGACCTGGCGGACCCGGACCGGCTGTCCTGGGCCTTCTCCCACCAGTCGCTGCCCGACCGGGTCGACTCCCTGCTGCACATCGCCGGCGTCGTCGACCTGGGCTCCATCGGCGACCTCACCCCCAAGACCTGGCGCCACCAGCTGAACGTCAACCTGATCGCCCCCGCCGAACTGACCCGGCACTTCCTGCCCCAGCTGCGCGCCACGCGCGGGCACGTGCTGTTCGTGAACTCCGGCGCCGGGCTCACCGCCCACGCCGGCTGGGGGGCGTACGCGGCCTCCAAGCACGGGCTGAAGGCCCTGGCGGACTCGCTGCGGGCCGAGGAGCACGCGGGCGGCGTCCGGGTCACCTCGGTCTACCCGGGCCGCACGGCGAGCCCCATGCAGGCGAAGGTGCACCAGCAGGAGGGCAAGGAGTACGACCCCGCGCGCTGGATCGACCCCGAGTCGGTCGCCACGACGATCGTCATGGCCCTGGACCTGCCCCGGGACGCGGAGGTGAACGACCTGACGGTCCGGCCGGGCAGGTGACCGGCGCGGTGGCCGCGCCGCGTTGCATAGGCTTTCCGGGTGAGCAACAGCACTGACCACCTCTTCGGCGCGGCCACCGGCGTCGGTTCGCTGCCCGGCGGCGACACCCGCGAGGCCGCGAAGACCGCCACCGGCTCCTTCGACGACTTCCCGTTCCTGGCCGAACTGCCCGCCCGCGGGCCCGGCGCCGACATGATCGGGCGGACCGCCGGGATGCTCGTCGAGCTGTACGCGCGCGTGGAGCCCAGCGGGTGGCGGCTCGGCGACCGGCCCGGCCGGGACACCCGGCGCGCCCGGTCCTGGCTGGGCGAGGACCTCGACGCGCTGGAGGAGTTCACCCAGGGCTACGAGGGGCCGCTCAAGGTCCAGGCCGTGGGGCCCTGGACGCTCGCCGCCGCCCTCGAACTGCGCAACGGCGAGGCCGCGCTGTCCGATCCGGGCGCCTGCCGCGACCTCGCCGCCTCGCTCGCCGAGGGCCTGCGCGAGCATCTCGCGGAGGTACGGCGCCGCGTCCCCGGCGCCCGGGTCGTCCTCCAGCTCGACGAGCCCTCCCTGATCGCCGTGCTGCGCGGGCAGGTCAGAACCGCCAGCGGCTACCGCACCCACCGCGCCGTCGACCGGCAGATCGTCGAGTCCACCCTGCGCGACGTCGTCGGGGTGCACGGCGAGGACCCGGTCGTGGTCCACTCGTGCGCGCCGGACGTCCCGTTCGCGCTGCTGCGCCGGGCGGGCGCGGCCGCGGTCTCCTTCGACCTCTCCCTCCTCACGGAGCGTGACGACGAAGCGATCGGCGAGGCGGTGGAAGGCGGCACGCGGCTGTTCGCCGGTGTCGTCCCCGGCACGGACGCCCCGTTGTCAGACCCTGCCGGTAGCGTCATGGGTGTCAGGACGTTGTGGCGCAGGCTGGGGCTGTCACCGGGGCTGCTCGCGGAGACGGTCACGATCACGCCGGCGTGCGGACTCGCGGGCGCGTCCCCCGACTACGCGCGCCGGGCACTCGCCCACTGCGTCCAGGCGGCGAGATCCCTCGCGGACAACCCAGAGTAACGGGAGGAAACACGGTGGCCGGCGACAAGCAGGCGGAGACGACGGCGGTGCCCGCCGAGGCCCGCGAAGAGCACGCGCAGCTGGCGGAGCAGGTCGAGGAGCACCGCTTCCGGTACTACGTGAAGGACGCTCCGGTCGTCAGCGACGCCGAGTTCGACACGCTGCTGAAGAGGCTGGAGGCCCTCGAGGAGAAGTATCCGGAGCTGCGCACCCCGGACTCGCCGACCCAGAAGGTCGCGGGTTCGTACGAGACGGAGTTCACCGCGGTCGAGCACCGCGAGCGGATGCTGTCGCTCGACAACACCTTCAACGACGAGGAGCTCGCCGCCTGGGTGGACCGCATCGCCCGTGAACTGGGCGACCAGGAGTACCACTTCCTGTGCGAGCTGAAGGTCGACGGACTCGCCGTCAACCTCACCTACGAGAACGGCCGTCTCACCCGCGCGGCCACCCGCGGCGACGGCCGCACGGGCGAGGACATCACGCCCAACGTCCGCACCATCGCGGAGATCCCGGAGCGCCTGCACGGCGACGAGGTCCCCGAGCTGGTCGAGATCCGCGGCGAGGTCTACTTCCCGATGGCGAAGTTCCTCGAGCTCAACGAACGCCTGGTCGCCGCCGGCGACAAGCCCTTCGCCAACCCGCGCAACGCCGCCGCCGGTTCGCTGCGCCAGAAGGACCCGCGCGTCACCGCGACCCGCCCGCTGCACATGGTCGTCCACGGCATCGGCGCCCTCCAGGGCTTCTCCGGCATGACCCGGCTCTCCCAGGCCTACGACCTGCTGAAGACCTGGGGCCTGCCCACCTCCCCGCACAACCGCGTGGTCGACGACCTCGCGGGCATCCGGGAGTTCATCGCGTACTACGGCGAGAACCGCCACTCCGTCGAGCACGAGATCGACGGCGTCGTCGTCAAGCTGGACGAGATCCGGCTCCAGGGCCGCCTCGGCTCCACCGCGCGCGCCCCGCGCTGGGCCATCGCGTACAAGTACGCGCCGGAGGAGGTCAACACCAAGCTCATCGACATCAAGGTCGGCGTCGGCCGCACCGGCCGGGTCACCCCCTACGCCCAGGTCGAGCCGGTCACCGTCGCGGGCAGCGAGGTCGAGTTCGCGACCCTGCACAACCAGGAGGTCGTGAAGGCCAAGGGCGTCCTCATCGGGGACACCGTGGTCATCCGCAAGGCCGGGGACGTCATCCCGGAGATCCTCGGCCCGGTCGTCGACCTGCGCGACGGCAGCGAACGGGAGTTCGTGATGCCGAGCGAGTGCCCCGAGTGCGGCACCCCGCTGCGGCCCATGAAGGAGGGCGACATCGACCTCCGCTGCCCCAACGCCCGTGCCTGCCCGGCCCAGTTGCGGGAGCGGCTCACCTATCTCGCCGGGCGTGAGTGCCTGGACATCGAGCACTTCGGCGCGGTGGCCGCCGCCGCGCTCACCCGCCCGCTGGAGCCGGCCGAACCGCCGATGGCCGACGAGGGCGACCTGTTCGACCTGACGGTGGAGAAGCTGCTGCCCATCAAGGCGTACGTCCTCGACCCCGACAGCGGTCTGCCCAAGCGCGACCCGAAGACGGGCGAGGAGAAGGTCGTCACGGTCTTCGCCAACCAGAAGGGCGAGCCGAAGAAGAACACCCTCGCCCTGCTGGCGAACATCGAGGCGGCCAAGCAGCGCCCGCTCGCGCGGTTCATCAACGGACTGTCCATCCGGCACGTCGGCCCGGTCGCCGCGCAGGCCCTCGCCCGTGAGTTCCGCTCGATCGACCGCATCGAACAGGCCACGGAGGAGGAGCTCGCGGCGACCGCCGGAGTCGGCCCCATCATCGCCGCCGCGCTCAAGGAGTGGTTCGCCGAGGACTGGCACCGCGAGATCATCCGCAAGTGGAAGGCGGCCGGCGTCCCGCTGGAGGAGCAGTCCTCCGGGGAGGACGAGGGCCCCCGCCCGCTGGAAGGGCTGACGGTCGTCGTCACCGGCACGCTGGAGAACTACACGCGAGACGGGGCCAAGGAGGCGCTGGAGAGCCGCGGCGCGAAGGTGACCGGTTCGGTGTCGAAGAAGACGTCCTTCGTCGTCGTGGGCGACAGCCCGGGCTCCAAGTACGACAAGGCGATGCAGCTGAAGGTGCCGGTCCTGGACGAGGACGGCTTCGCCGTCCTGCTGGAACAGGGGCCGGAAGCCGCGGCCGAAGTTGCCCTGTCCCCGGAGCAGTAACGGTTGAACCCGGCCCGATGGGCGCATATCAGATGCATACGGGTGGCTGGGGCGCATTCGGGCAACCGTCGACGACCGCTGCCCGTACACGCCTTCGGCGGCCTACTGTTGAGATGTGCGCCTGCCGTGCCCAGTTGCGGTCGGGGCATCCCTTCGCTCCGAGAAGGCTCCGACAAGCGTCCGAGAAGCGTCCGAGGAGCAAGGAAGGGCGAGGGGAAGGGTTTTCCAGCGCGGGGCCGTCGAGGGCAGTCGTCGGGCGACGGGCCGCGTGGCGTGGGCACCGCCGGCTGTGAGAGGGACGGGAATGGAACCGACCGAGAGTGCCGCCCCGCACTCACGGCTGCGCCGGACGGCCGGCGCATGGCGCGGGTGGGCGACACGGACCGCGGATCGCCCCGGTGCGGGCAGCGGGCGGGAGACCCCGGACGGCGGTGCCGCCCTGCGGGACGGCGAGCACGCGGCGGGGCTGTCGGACCCCGACCAGGAACGGCACCTGTACTGGCCCGCGTTGCCCGCCTCGGTGGTCGCGGCCGCCGCCCTCGTCCTCGGCGCGGGCTTCTACCGGGCGTTCACCGGCGGCCACGCCCTCTTCCCGTCCGGCACCGTCGGCTGGTCCCTGGCCGTGCTGACCGGCATCATCGTCGGCCACCTGGTGGCCCTGGGCCGCGCCCGCTGGTGGGGCGGCACGGGCTCCGGCGCCGCCCTCACCCTCGCCGTGCTGCTGCTGTACGGCTGGGTGCCGGCCGGCATGGTCAGCCTCACCGTCGTCGTCCTGGTCGGTGTCGCCCGCCGGGGCCACTGGCGCCTGGGCGTGCTGCACGGCGCGGTGGACATCCTCGGCATCGCCTCCGGCGCCCTGGTGCTGGCCGCGTTCGGCCGGGTCCCGAGCGTCGAGAGACCCTGGAGCCCCGACACCTGGACGCTCTACACCGCGCCCGGCGTCGTGCTGGTCGCCGTGGCGTATCTCCTCGTCACCCGCGTCCTGCACTGGTACCTGCACGCCCCGCGCGGCGGTCTGCCCACCGTCGCCCGCACCGCCCTGGTCAGACAGGGGCTGGTCGCCGTCGCCCTGCTGTGCATCGCCCCGCTGGTGTGCGTGGTGGCCGTCGCCAAGCCGTTGCTGCTGCCGCTGTTCTCCATCCCGCTGATAGCCCTCGACTCCACGCTGTGGATAGCGAGGGCCCGGGCGGAGGAGCAGTTGCGCGATCCGCTGACCGGGCTGCCGAACCGGCAGTGGCTGCAGGAGCGCATCTGGACGGCGCTGGACGACGCCGAACGCGTGGGCGCCCGCTCCGCGCTGATGCTGATCGACCTGGACCGCTTCCGGTCGGTGAACGACACCCTGGGGCATCTCGCCGGTGACCGGCTGCTGTTGCAGATCGCCGACCGGCTGCGGCTCGCCCTGCCGCGCGGAGCGGAGGCCGCGCGGCTCGGGGGAGACGAGTTCGCCGTCCTGCTGCCGGTCGCGGACTCCACCACGTCCGCGACCCGGGTCGCCCGCGGCCTGGTCGCGGCGCTCAGCTCACCGCTCGACCTGGACGGCCTCACCCTGGTGCTGGAGGCCAGCGCGGGCGTCGCCGTCTTCCCGGACCACGCGCTCGACGCCGAAGGGATGCTGCGGCGCGCGGACGTGGCGATGTACCAGGCGAAGCGGGACCGCACGGGCGTCGAGGTCTACGAGTCCAAACGGGACTCCAACACCCCGGACCGGCTCGGGCTCCTCGGCGATCTGCGCCGCGCCCTCGACGCCCACGAGGTCGAGCTGCACTACCAGCCCAAGGTCCGCTTCGACGGACAGGTAGCCGGCCTGGAGGCGCTGGTCCGCTGGGTGCACCCCGAGCGCGGGAGGGTGCCGCCCGACGAGTTCATCGCCATCGCCGAGTCCTCCGGGCTGATGCCGCACCTCACCGAGTACGTCCTGGAGACCGCGCTCGGCCAGGTGGCGCGCTGGCGTTCCCAGGGCCTGTTCGTGCCGGTCGCCGTCAACGTCTCCCCGCGCGACGTGCACACCCCCGGGTTCGCCGGGTCCGTCGCCGCGCGCCTCGCCCGGCACGGGGTGCCCGCGGGGGCGCTCCAGCTGGAGATCACCGAGCACGTCCTGCTGGAGGACCCGACCCGCGCTGCCGACACCCTCGCCGCCCTCACCGGGCACGGCGTGAAGATGTCCCTCGACGACTTCGGCACCGGCTACTCCTCGCTCGTGCATCTGCGGCGGCTCCCGGTGAGCGAGCTGAAGATCGACCGCTCGTTCGTGGCCCGGCTCGCGGTGGACACCGAGGACGCGGAGATCGTGCGCTGCACGATCGACCTGGCGCACTCCCTCGGCCTGCTGGTCGTCGCCGAGGGCGTCGAGGACGACGAGACCTGGGAGCGGCTGCGCGATCTGCGCTGCGACGCCGTCCAGGGCTGGCTGGTGGCCGCCGCCATGCCGCCCGAGGAGACGACCGCCTGGCTGCGGGCACGCGGCTCACGCGGCTGGCAGCGCCCGAAGGCGGCACTCCCGGCCGCCGAGTGACCTGGTGAGGCCCTGAGCAGCCCCCTGCGGGTGCCGCGGGGAAACCGATGCACGGGCACGCCCCCCCGACCCATAGGATTGGGCCAAACCACACACACTCACCCCAGAGGATCGCTGCATGCCTGGCATCACGCGCGAGGAGGTCGCCCACCTCGCCCGGCTGGCGCGTCTGGAGCTGAAGCCCGAAGAGCTCGACCACTTCGCGGGACAGCTGGACGACATCATCGGCGCGGTCGCCCGCGTCAGTGAGGTCGCCGACCAAGACGTACCGCCGACCTCGCACCCGCTCCCGCTGACGAACGTCATGCGCGAGGACGAGGTCCGTCCCTCGCTCACCCCCGAGCAGGCGCTCTCCGGCGCCCCGGCCCAGGAGCAGCAGCGTTTCAAGGTGCCGCAGATCCTGGGGGAGGACTAGTCATGACGGACATCATCAAGCTCACCGCCGCCGAGACCGCCGCGAAGATCGCCTCCGGCGAGCTCACGGCCGTCGAGGTCACCGAGGCCCACCTGGCCCGGATCGAGGCCGTCGACGAGAAGGTCCACGCCTTCCTCCACGTCGACCGCGAGGGCGCCCTCGCGCAGGCCCGCGCCGTCGACGAGAAGCGGGAGCGCGGCGAGAAGCTGGGCCCGCTGGCCGGCGTCCCCCTCGCGCTGAAGGACATCTTCACCACCGAGGGCATCCCGACGACCGTCGGCTCGAAGATGCTCGAGGGCTGGATCCCGCCGTACGACGCGACGCTCACCAAGCGGCTGAAGGCCGCCGACGTCGTCATCCTCGGCAAGACCAACATGGACGAGTTCGCCATGGGGTCCTCCACCGAGAACAGCGCCTACGGCCCGACCGGCAACCCCTGGGACCTCACCAGGATCCCCGGCGGCTCCGGCGGCGGTTCCTCCGCCGCGCTCGCCTCCTTCCAGGCGCCCCTCGCCATCGGCACCGACACCGGCGGCTCCATCCGCCAGCCGGCCGCCGTCACCGGCACGGTCGGCGTCAAGCCGACGTACGGCGCGGTCTCCCGCTACGGCATGGTCGCCTTCTCCAGCTCGCTGGACCAGGGCGGCCCCTGCGCCCGTACCGTCCTCGACGCGGCCCTGCTGCACGAGGTCATCGCCGGGCACGACCCGATGGACTCCACCTCCATCGACGCCCCGGTCCCGCCGGTCGTCGAGGCCGCCCGCAACGGCAGCGTCCAGGGGATGCGCGTCGGCGTGGTCAAGCAGTTCCGCGGCGAGGGCTACCAGGCCGGCGTCATCCAGCGCTTCGACGAGTCCGTCGCCCTGCTGAAGGAACTCGGCGCCGAGATCGTCGAGCTGGACTGCCCGTCCTTCGACCTCGCGCTCTCCGCCTACTACCTGATCGCCCCGTCCGAGTGCTCCTCCAACCTCGCCCGCTTCGACGGCCTGCGCTACGGCCTGCGCGTCGGCGACGACGGCACGCACTCCGCCGAGGAGGTCACCTCGCTGACCCGCGAGGCGGGCTTCGGCCCCGAGGTGAAGCGCCGCGTCATGCTCGGCACGTACGCCCTGTCGAGCGGCTACTACGACGCGTACTACGGCAGCGCCCAGAAGGTCCGCACGCTCATCACGCGCGACTTCGAGAAGGCCTTCGAGCAGGTCGACGTGATCGTCTCCCCGACGACGCCGACCACCGCCTTCCCGATCGGCGAGCGCGCCGACGACCCGATGGCGATGTACCTCGCCGACCTGTGCACCATCCCGACGAACCTCGCGGGCAACGCGGCGATGTCGCTGCCCTGCGGTCTGGCCCCGGAGGACAACCTCCCGGTCGGCCTGCAGATCATCGCCCCGGCACTCAAGGACGACCGGCTCTACAAGGTCGGCGCGGCCGTCGAGGCGGCCTTCGTGGAAAAGTGGGGTCACCCGCTGATCGAGGAGGCTCCGTCGCTGTGAGCAAGGCAATGTCGAAGGCCAAGGGCTTCAAGAAGTCGAAGTCCGGTCTGTACCTGTCCATGGCCACCACCGCGTTCGGTGCGGTCAACGTCGTCAAGCAGGCCAAGAAGGCCCGCGGGGAGAGCGACACGCTGCGTCTGATCGACGCCGCCGTCTCCGCCACCGCGATCGTCACCGGCCTCGCCATCCTCTACCGCGAGCTGAAGCGGCTGGGCGACGACGACGTCCTGCTGGGCTGAGAGGGAAGTTTCACCGTGACCACCACGACCGACCTGGTGTCGTACGAGGACGCACTCGCGTCGTACGACCCCGTCATGGGCCTCGAGGTCCATGTCGAACTCGGCACCAAGACCAAGATGTTCTGCGGTTGCTCGACCGCGCTCGGCCAGGACGCCAACACGCAGACCTGCCCGGTCTGCCTCGGCCTGCCGGGCGCGCTCCCGGTCGTCAACGCGACCGGTGTCGAGTCCGCCATCAAGATCGGCCTCGCGCTGAACTGCGAGATCGCCGAATGGTGCCGCTTCGCCCGGAAGAACTACTTCTATCCGGACATGCCGAAGAACTTCCAGACCTCCCAGTACGACGAGCCGATCGCCTTCAACGGCTACCTCGACGTGCAGCTGGAGGACGGGGAGACCTTCCGCGTCGAGATCGAGCGCGCCCACATGGAGGAGGACACCGGCAAGTCGACGCACGTCGGCGGCGCCACCGGCCGTATCCACGGCGCGTCCCACTCCCTGCTGGACTACAACCGCGCCGGCATCCCGCTCATCGAGATCGTCACCAAGCCGATCGAGGGCGCCGGCGAGCGCGCCCCCGAGGTCGCCAAGGCGTACGTGCGTGAGCTGCGCGAGGTCATCAAGGCGCTCGGCGTCTCCGAGGCCCGTATGGAGATGGGCCAGATGCGCTGCGACGTGAACCTGTCGCTGCGCCCGCACGGCACCGAGAAGTTCGGCACCCGCTCGGAGACGAAGAACGTCAACTCGCTGCGGTCCGTGGAGCGCGCGGCCCGCTTCGAGATCCAGCGGCACGCGGCCGTGCTGTCGTCCGGCGGCACGATCGTGCAGGAGACCCGGCACTTCCACGAGGACACGGGGTCCACGACCTCGGGCCGCGTGAAGGAGGAGGCCGAGGACTACCGGTACTTCCCCGAGCCGGACCTGGTCCCCGTCGCCCCCTCGCGCGCGTGGGTCGAGGAGATCCGGGCTGCCCTGCCCGAGCTCCCGCTGGCCCGCCGCACCCGGCTGCTGGCCGAGTGGGGCATCTCCGCCACCGACATGCAGGCGATCCTCAACGCCGGCGCGCTGGACCTGATCGTCGCCACGATCGACGCCGGCGCCGACGCGGCCTCCGCCCGCAAGTGGTGGATGGGCGAGCTGGCCCGCAGCGCCAACGAGTCGGGCAAGGCGCTCGACGAGCTCCCCATCACCCCGGAGCAGGTCGCCCGGGTCACCGAGCTCGTCGCCAAGGGCGACCTGAACGACAAGCTGGCGCGTCAGGTCATCGAGGGCGTGCTCGCGGGCGAGGGCACCCCGGACGAGGTCGTCGACAAGCGCGGCCTGAAGGTCGTCTCCGACGAGGGCGCCCTCGGCACCGCCGTCGACGAGGCCATCGCCGGCAACCCGGGCATCGCCGACAAGATCCGCTCCGGCAAGGTCGCCGCGGCCGGCGCCCTGGTCGGCGCGGTCATGAAGGCCACCCGTGGTCAGGCCGACGCGGCCCGCGTCAAGGAGCTGATCCTGGAGAAGCTGGGCGTCACCGAGGGCTGAGCCCGCGGCAGGACACCCACGAGGGGGACGCACCGGACACCGGCGCGTCCCCCTCGTCGTCAGCGGCGGCGCCCCACCACGCGGACGAAGCCGAGCGTGCGCCCCTCGTCGCGGCGGACCATCTCGGCGACCTGGCGGGCCATCGTGCGGTGGAACTCCTCGGGGCTCTCCTCGGCGACCACCTCGCACCACAGCAGCCAGTCCCGCCAGCCGTCGTCCAGCCAGTCGGCGGCCTCGACCTCCACGGCCCCGCTGCGGGTCCAGTGGCGCCGCCACCAGCCGGCGCTGTGGAAGCACCAGTACGCGGGCTCCCAGTACGGCCGCAGATGCTCCGGCGGCTCCACGCCGTCCAGCTCCTCGCGCAGCGCGGGGACGACGACACCGATCCGGCCGCCGGGGCGCAGCAGCCGGGTCAGGGTGGGCAGGTAGAGGTCGTCGGTGCCGAAGTACTGGTAGGCGTCGACGCTCACGATCGTGTCGAAGCAGCCCTCCGCGAACGGCAGGTCGTGCGCCTCCGCCTTCACGGGCAGCACCCGGTCGGCGAAACCGGCCTCGGCGACCCGGCGCGCGTTGTCGTCGGGCTCGATCCACAGGTCGGCGGCGGTGACCTGGGCGTCGTACTCCCTGGCCAGGAAGACGGAGGTCATGGCCCGGCCGCAGCCCAGGTCCAGGACGCGGGCGCCGGGGCGCAGCGCGTCCAGGCCGAGGGCGGGGGCCAGCCACTCCAGCAGCCAGAGCGCGTTCGGCCCCATCTGGTTGTCGACGACCCAGCGGGGGTCGTAGCGGCCGGAGCGCGGATAGCGGGGATGGGTCAGCCGTGCGGCGAGGGGCTCACTCGGAGTGTGCGGGGTGTGGTCCGGCATGGGTGGACGGGCTCCTTGGGTCCGGGGCGGCGGAAAAGAATACGGAGAAGCCCGGCCGGGTGCTCGGAATAAGTTCCCGGTGTGCGGAGGCATTTCTGTGAGAGGCGCCACCTGCGACGACACAAACGCCGTTACCGGCCTGTGATCTTCCTCCTATTCCTGTGAACAACCCCACGATCGCGGCAAACGATCATTTTCTGATGCAAGGGTTGTTTCACATCGCTCATGTGTTCTTTGCGGGCTGTTCACTCCATGAACGACTGTTCCCGGTCAAAGATCCACACATCGTCCCCCTGGGAGCACGTCCGTGGCAGCTCTTGCACGCTGGTGTGTCCAACGCCGCCTCGTCGCCGTACTGCTCTGGCTCCTCGCCTTCGGCGGGGTGACCGCGGCCGCCGCCGTCACGGGTTCCGCGTACTCCAACGACTACGAGGTCCCCGGCACCGAGTCCGGCCGCGCCACCCAGCTGCTGCGGGAGGGCTTCCCCGGCCTCGGCGGCGACACCGACAGCGTCGTCTGGCACACCACGTCGGGCACCGTCCGCGCCGGCGCCGTCCAGCAGACCATGACACGCACCCTGGACGAGATCGCGCACCTGCCCGGCGTCGCGTCCGTGGACGGCCCCTACGGCAAGCAGGGCGCCGCCCGGATCAGCGAGGACGGGCACACCGCCTACGCCACCGTCACCTTCCGCGACGGCGCCGAGCACCTCGACAAGGGCGAGGCCCGGGCCGTCGTCGACACCGCGAAGGCCGCCGAGACCGACGGGCTCCAGGTCGAGCTCGGCGGGTCCGCCGTCGCCCTCACCGAGTCACCGGGCGGGCACACCGCCGAGATCGTCGGCGTGGCCGTCGCCGCCGTCGTGCTCTTCCTCGCCTTCGGCTCGCTCGCCGCCTCGCTGCTGCCCATCGCCACCGCCCTGGTGAGCGTCGGCACCGCCTACGCGGGGATCGCGCTCCTCGGGCACGCCATGACGGTCGCCGACTTCGCCCCCATGCTCGGCATGCTCGTCGGGCTCGGCGTCGGCATCGACTACGCGCTGTTCATCGTCACCCGGCACCGCCGCGGCCTCAAACGCGGCCTGCCCGTGGCCGAGTCGATCACCAACGCCGTCGCCACCACCGGGCGCGCGGTGGTGTTCGCGGGCGCCACGGTGTGCATAGCCCTGCTCGGCATGCTGATCCTGCGGCTCAGCTTCCTCAACGGCGTGGCGATCGCCGCCTCCCTGACCGTGGTGCTCACCGTCGCGGCCTCCGTGACCCTGCTGCCCGCCCTGCTGTCCCTCATCGGCATGCGCGCCCTCAGCCGCCGCGAGCGGCGCCGGCTCGCCGAGCACGGCCCCCAGCCCGAACTGCCCACCGGCCTCGCCGCCCGCTGGTCCGCCTTCGTGGAACGCCACCCCAAGGCCCTCGGCGCGATCGCCCTCGCCGTCATCACCGTCCTCGCCCTGCCCACCCTGGGGCTGCGCCTCGGCACCTCCGACCAGGGCAACAACCCGGCCGGCTCCACCACCCGTCAGGCCTACGACCTCCTCGCCGACGGCTTCGGGCCCGGCGTCAACGGGCCGCTCACCCTCGTCACCCAGGTCGGCGGCGCCGAGGACAAGCTCGCCCTCGACAACCTCGACGCCACCCTGCGCACCACCGAGGGCGTCGCCTCCGTGACCCCGGTGACGTACGACGCGCACAGCGACACCGCCTACCTCACCGTGGTCCCCGACTCGTCCCCGCAGTCCCACCGGACCAGCGACCTCGTGGACCGGCTGCGCGACGACGTCCTGCCGCGCGCCGAGACCGGCACCTCCCTCGACGTGCACGTCGGCGGCATGACGGCCGGCTACGACGACTTCGCCGACGTGATCGTCGGCAAGCTGCCCCTCTTCGTCGGCGCCGTCATCGGCCTCGGCTGTCTGCTGCTCCTGTTCGCCTTCCGGTCCCTCGGCATCCCGCTGAAGGCCGCCGTGATGAACGTGGCCGCCGTGGCCGCCGCGTTCGGCGTCGTCGTGGCCGTCTTCCAGTGGGGCTGGGGGAGCGAACTGCTCGGCCTGGGCCGGGCCGGGCCGATCGAGCCCTTCCTCCCCGTGATCATGGTGTCCGTGCTCTTCGGACTCTCCATGGACTACCAGGTCTTCCTGGTCAGCCGGATGTACGAGGAGTGGCTGGAGACCGGCGACAACCGGCGGGCCGTACGCATCGGCCTCGCCGAGACCAGCCGGGTGATCAACTCCGCCGCCGTCATCATGATCTCCGTGTTCCTCGCCTTCGTCCTCAGCGGCGACCGCGTGATCGCCATGTTCGGCATCGCCCTGGCGGCGGCCGTCGCCCTGGACGCGTTCGTGCTGCGCACCCTCCTCGTCCCCGCGCTCATGCACCTGCTCGGCGGCGCCAACTGGTGGCTGCCCCGCTGGCTCGACCAGCGCATGCCGCGCATCAGCATCGAGCCGCCCGAGTGCCGCGCCGCCCATGAGAGGCTCACCGACGTCGTGGCGGAACTCGAGAAGGAGCAGCGGGACGATGTACGCGATATCCCTGGGTGACGACGGCGCCGAACTGAGGCCGCTGGAGCCGTGGCACGCCGACGCGTTCCTGGCCCATCTGGAGCGCGGCCGGGAGTTCATCGGACGGTTCATCCCGTTCGGCTCGGCCGTCACCGACCCGGCGTCCGCCCGCGCCACGCTCCAGCGGTACGCCGACCTGCGCGCCGCGGACAGTGCCTCGTACCACGGCATCTGGCTGGACGGGCAGCTCGTCGGCGGCGTCCTCACCCTGCACTTCGACGCGGCGGCAGGGACCTGCGAGGTCGGCTGCTGGCTGGAGCCCGCCGCGACCGGGCGCGGCCTCGTCACACGGGCCATGCGGGTCCTCATCGACTGGGCCGTCGAGGAGCGCGGCATCCACCGCGTCGAATGGGTCGCCGCCGCCGGCAACACCGCCAGCCTCGACGTCGCCCGCCGCCTCGGCATGACCCGGGACGGCGTGCGCCGCGAGGCCCACCTCCACGACGGGGTCCGGCACGACCTGGAGATCTGGTCGGTCCTCGCCCCGGAGTGGCGCGAAGCACGCGCGCGTACCGCGCACAGCGATCATTAAGACACCTCTCAGGAAGTATCCGTACGGTGCCGAGCATGGGAACGAAGACAGTGGACGAGACCGTGACCGCGGCCGAGGCCGACGAAGAGACCGTGGACGCCACCGAGGCGGCCGAGGCCCAGGCCGACGCCGTCGCCGGCGAAGAGCCCGAGGAGGTGGCCGCCGAGGCGACGGAAGCGGCGCCCTCCTTCGTCGGCCAGGGCGCCGCCGCGGTGGTCTCCGCCGCGCTCGCCCTCGTGTCCCTGACCGGCGGCTGGCTCGGCACGGTCGCCGCCGCCCGCGAGACGCTCATCGGCCAGCTGGAGACGTCGTCCCAGGCGGACGTGGCCACCCAGATCAAGGCGGTCTACGGCGACGCCTGGCAGACCTCCGCGCTGGTCGCCGGCCTGTTCGCGGTGGTCGCGCTGATCGTCGGTGTCGTGGTGCTCGCCCGGCCCGCGTTCGGGGCCCCCGGCGCACCGCAGCCCGCCTGGATCAAGTCCGTCGCCTGGGGCGGTGTCGTCCTCGGCGTCATCGGTCTGCTCCTGGCCGTCCTCAAGTACACCGACGCGCTGCTCGGCCTGCCCTCGGCGGGCTGAGTCACCGCGGACCGAAGGGGCCTCAGGGCCGCCGTAAGCACCTTAGACGGCGGCCTGAGGCCCCTTCGCCGTCTCTAAGGCACCCGCCCGGCCGGGAAGATGCGGCACTCTCCCGATGTGGCGGACCCCCCTGGGAGACGAAGGTGGAGGCATCGCAAGAAGCGATGACAGCCCGGATCCACCAGGGGGACACCATGTACGACCACGAGATGCACCACCTCCGCACCGACGAGCTGATCCGCCAGGCCGAGCACGAGCGCCTGGTCCGCGAGGCCGTCCGGGTCCGCCGCGCCGCGCGCCGCGCCGCCCGGCGCCCCGCCCGGAACGCGGAGGACACGCCCTCGCATAGCGCCCACCCCGGCCACCGGCGAGCCGCACGCGCCGCGTGAGGCCGCCGGGGGCCGGGCCCGGCCCCGGGAAAACCGGTGCCGCGCCGCCCGCGCCGCGTGCGATGCTCGGGCCTGTGGAGAGCCGCTCCGTAAGCCCCGTGTTCGTCGGCCGGACAACCGAGTTGGAGACGTTGGACGACGCGCTCGCCCGTGCCACCACGGGCGAGCCGCAGGCGTTGGTCATCGGCGGTGAGGCCGGCGTCGGCAAGACCCGCCTCGTCGAGGAGTTCGCGACCGCGGCCGCCCGCGCGGGCGCCGTCGTGGCCCTCGGCGGCTGCGTCGAGATCGGCGCCGACGGCCTGCCGTTCGCCCCCTTCTCCACCGCCCTGCGCGCCCTGCGCCGCCAACTGCCCGGGGAACTGGCCGCGGCCGCCGCCGGCCAGGAGGAGGAGCTGGCGCGCCTGCTGCCCGAGGTGGGGGAGAGCCCCGCCGGCCTCGGCGCCGACCGCTCCGGCGAGGAGGGCATGGCCCGCCTCTTCGAACTGACCGCCCGCCTCCTGGAACGCCTCGCCGCCGACCGCACGGTCGTCGTCGCCCTGGAGGACCTGCACTGGGCCGACGCCTCCACCCGGCACCTGCTCACCTACCTCTTCCGCACCCTGCGCACCGCCCGCCTCGTCGTCCTCGCCACCTACCGCTCCGACGACATCCACCGCCGGCACCCGCTGCGCCCGCTCCTCGCCGAACTCGACCGGCTGCGCACCGTCCGCCGCATCGAACTCGGCCGCTTCACCCGCGACGAGGTCGGCTGCCAGATCGCCGGCATCCTCGCCCGCGAACCCGACCCGGCCCAGGTCGACGCGATCTTCGAACGCTCCGACGGGAACGCCTTCTTCGTCGAGGAACTCGCCGTCGCCGCCCACGAGGGCGGCTGCACCGGCCTCACCGACTCCCTGCGCGACCTGCTCCTCGTCCGTGTCGAACGGCTGCCCGAAAGCGCCCAGCGGATCGCCCGGCTCGTCGCCGAGGGCGGCTCCACCGTCGAGTACCGGCTCCTCGCCGCCGTCGCCGACCTCGCCGAGGACGATCTGATCGAGGCGCTGCGGGCCGCCGTCAACGCCAGCATCCTCACCGTCGCGTCCGGCGACGACGGCTACCGCTTCCGGCACTCCCTCGTCCGCGAGGCCGTCGCCGACGATCTGCTGCCCGGCGAACGCTCCCGCATCAACCGCCGCTACGCCGAAGCCCTCGAAGCCGACCCGACGCTCGTCCCCGCCGGTGAGCGCGTGATGCGGCTGGCCAGCTACTGGTACCACGCGAACGACCCGGCCAAGGCCCTGCCCGCCGCCCTCGACGCCGCCGTCACCGCCCGCCGCCGACGCGCCCACTCCGAGCAACTCCGGCTGCTGGAACGCGCGATGGAACTCTGGGACGCGACCCCCGCCGGCATCCGCGCCACCCTGCGCCCCGTCGACTACACCGAGGCCTATCCGCCGCCGCTGTCCGAGCGGCACGGCGGCACCGCCGAGCCCGCCGCCCCGCTGCGCTACCTCGACCTGATGGCCGAGGCGGCCGTCGCCGGACGCCGCTGCGGGGAACGCGAACGCGCCCTGAAGATCACCAAGCGGGCCCTGCACCTGCTGGAGGAGGACCACGACCCGCTGCGCGCCGCCTGGTTCTGGATCCAGCGCTCCCGGCTGGTGCAGGCCCTGGCCCGCGGGGACGGCTGGAAGGAGATCGGCACCGCCCAGGACCTCGTACGCGGCCTGCCGCCGTCCGAGGTGCACGCCGAGGTGCTCGCCACCGCCGCGAGCTGGTCCATGCTGCGCGACCCCGGCCCCGACGCCGTGTCCGCTGCCGAACGGGCCGTGGAGTACGCGCGCATGGTGGGCGCCGAGGACATCGAGCTGAACGCCCGCCTCACCCTCGGCGGACTCATGGTCGAGGCCGGGGACGGCGCCGGCCTCGACCAGATGTACGAGGTCAAGGAAGCGGTCCTGGAACGCGGCCTCATCTCCGTGGTGGGCCGCAGCCATGTGAACCTGCCGTCCGTCCTGGAAGGCGTCGGCCGCTCCGCGGAGGCCGTCGGCATCCTTCGCGAGGGCCTGCGGCTCACCCAGGAGTGGGGCCTGCGCGACTCCGAGGCCTGGGTGTGGGTGAACCTCGCCGAGTCCCTGGTCTCCCTCGGCCACTGGGACGAGGCGGCCGAGGCCGCCGTCGCCGCCCAGCGCACCAGCCAGTCCGCCAAGCCGCGCGGCGGCGCCGCCGCACGCCTCGCCCAGCTCGCGCTCGACCGCGGCGAGACCGCCGAGGCCGCCCGCCACCTCGCCGCCGCGCGCGCCTCCTACGGCACCCACGACCCGATGCCGCAGCACAACCTGCCCATGTCCCGCCTCGCCTTCGGGACGGCCGCCGCCGAGGGCCGCGTCCTCGACGCGCGCGCCGAGGCCGACCGGGTCCTCGACGCCGGCTTCCCGCCCGGCACCCAGCGCTATGTCTGGCCCCTGCTGCTGGACGCCGCCGTCGCCGAGGCCGACGCCCGCGCCCTTCCGACGCCCGGCGCAGGCGACGGACGCACCGCCTTCCTGGGGCGGCTCTTCGAGGCCGTCCGCACCCTCGCCACGGGCGCTCCCGTGTGGCGGGCCTATGAGCGCTGGACCCGCGCCGAGCTCGCCCGGGCCGAGGACGGCACCGACCCCGGCACCTGGTCCGACGTGGTCACCGCCTTCGAGCCCCTGGAACGCCCCTACGACCTCGCCCGGGTCCGCCACCGCCTGGCCGAGGCGCTGCTGACGGAGGGCGGCGACGACGAGCGGGCCCGCGCCACGGAACTGCTCCGGCTGACCCGGGCCACCGCCGTCCACCTGGGCGCCCGCCCGCTCGCCGACGCCACGACCCTGCTGGCCCAGCGGGCCCGCCTCAGCCTCACCACGGCCCCGCCGCCCGCCGACCCGGCCGACACCCTCGGCCTCACCAGCCGCGAGCGCGATGTGCTGCGCCTGGTCTCCGCGGGCCGCACCAACCGCCAGATCGCCGAGGAGCTCTTCATCTCCCCGAAGACGGCGAGCGTCCACGTGTCGAACATCCTGGGCAAGCTCGGCGTCTCCGGCCGGGGCGAGGCGGCCGCCGTGGCACACCGGATGGGCCTCTTCCCGATGGAGACGCTCACCTCCGGATCGCGCGGCTGAGGCATACGCTGCAAGGGACGCCGGTCGGAGGAGGTCCCGTGTTCAACGCGTTCGAAGAGCTCTTCGCGCCAGGCCGCAAGCACCAGCACGACGAACAGAAGCGCCTGGAACTGAGCCGCGAGGACGTAGGGGACAACGACCCCGGACGCGGGCCGATAGACCTCGCCTCCGGAAAGGTCGTCGTACGGCGTACGGACCCGGCGTCCCCCGAGGAGGACGACGAGGGTGGCGAGGACGGCGGCGGGGAGAGCGGTGAGGGTAGCGGGCGCCTCAGCTCACCTTGAGCTCCAGGATGCGGTCGTCGCCGCTCTTCGGGTCACCCCTTCCGTCGGTGTTGCTCGTCACCAGCCACAGCCTGTCGCCGCCCGCGGCCACGACCGTCCGCAGCCGGCCGTACTCGCCCTTCAGGAAGGGCTGGGGGTCGGCCGACGCCTTGACGCCGTCGAGCGGGACCCGCCACAAGGTCCGGCCCTTCAGCCCGGCCATCCACAGAGAGCCCTTGGCGTGGGCCAGCCCGCTGGGGGAGGCGTCGTCGGTCGCCCACTGGGCCAGCGGACTGTGGACGTCCTTGTCATCGGTCCTGCCCTCGGCCTCGGGCCAGCCGTAATTGTCGCCGGGCTTGATCGCGTTCAGCTCGTCCCAGGTGTCCTGGCCGAACTCCGAGGCGAACAGCCGCTGTTCACGGTCCCAGGCCAGGCCCTGCACATTGCGGTGGCCGTAGGAGTACACCGGGGAGTCCGGGAACGGGTTGCCCGGCGCGGGCTCGCCCTCGGGCGTCATCCGCAGGATCTTGCCGCCCAGGGACTTCTTGTCCTGGGACAGCCCGGTGTCGCCGCTCTCGCCGGTGCCCGCGTACAGCATGCGGTCCGGGCCGAAGGCGATCCGCCCGCCGTTGTGGATGAAGCCCTTCGGTATGCCCTTGAAGACCGTGTCCGGGGCGCCCAGCTGCTCGCCCGCGGGCCGCTTCGCGTCGTAGAGCATCCGCACGATGCGGTTGTCCGAGGCGGAGGTGAAGTAGGCGTAGATCATGCGGTCCGCGGCGAAGTCCGGGGACAGCGCTATGCCCAGCAGCCCGCCCTCGCCGGCCGCCGACACCCCGGGCACCTCGCCCAGCTCGGTCTTCTTCCCCGTCTCCGGGTCGACCCGGGTGATCGTGGCCTCGTCACGGGAGGACACCAGCAGATCGCCGCCCGGGATCGGGGCGAGACCCCAGGGGGTCTTCAGGCCCTCGGCGACCGTGCGCACCACGGAGACCGTGCCCTTCGCGGGCGGGGTCGCGGTCGCCCGCGCGCTCGGCGGCGCCTCGGAACCGGCGGTGGCGCTCGGCCGCGCGCCTCCGTTCTTCTCCGGCGTGTCACCGTCGCCGGACGAGCATCCGGCCGTCAGCAGGAGTGCGGCGGCGGCCAACACGGCCGACACGGCTCGACGTTGCACGATCACGGTCCCTTCGACGCGGCGGGTCTCACTCTTCATACACCGCTCGGGCCTCCCGGGTTCCCGATCTCCTGGGACCGGTCACCGATCATCGATCACGGGTCCGGGGCTCCGACGGAGGGGCGACCCCGCCGTCAGTCCCAGGATCCCCGCGCCCGGGGCAGCTCCGCCACCTCGGCCAGGTCCTCGCTCGTCAGCCGCAGCCCCTCGGCCCCCGCGTTCTCCGTCACCCAGCGCTCCCGCTTCGCCCCCGGCACCGGCACCACGTGCCGTCCCTGCGCCAGCACCCACGCCAGCGCCACCTGCGCCGGTGTCACCCCGCCCCCGTGCCGGGCGGCTATCCGGCGCAGCCCCACCACGATCGGCTGGTTCGCCGCCATCATCTCGGCGGTGAAGCGCGGGTGCCGGGCGCGCACGTCGTCGGGCTCGAAGCCCTGGCCCGGGGTGAGGGTGCCGGTCAGGAAGCCGTTGCCGAGCGGCATCGCGGCCAGGAAGCCGACCCCGCGGGCCTCGCACCACGGCAGCAGCGTCTCCAGCGCCTCGGGCGACCACACCGACAGCTCGGCCTGCACCGCGCTCACCGGGAAGACCTGCTGCACCCGCTGGAGCTGGCGGATCGTGGCGTCGTGCAGGCGTGCGCCGGACCGCCGCCCGCCGCGGGCGCCGACCGCGCACAGCCCCAGCGCCCGCACCTTGCCGGCCTGCACCAGCTCGGCCATCGCGCCCCACGTCTCCTCGACGGGCACCTCCGGGTCGGCGCGGTGCAGCTGGTACAGGTCGATGACGTCGGTCTGGAGCCGGCGCAGCGAGGCGTCGCACGCCCGTCTCACATAGCCGGGGCGGCCGTTGGCCACGATGTGCTGCTCGCCGACCAGCAGACCGACCTTCGTCGAGACGAAGGCGTCCGGCCGCCGCTCCTTCAACACCCGCCCCACCAGCAGCTCGTTGGTGAACGGGCCGTACATGTCGGCCGTGTCCAGCAGCGTCGTGCCCAGATCGAGTGCGCGGTGCACCGCTCTCAGCGACTCCTCGCCCCGCTGCCGTGACGAGCTGTAGGCCCAGCTCATCGGCATGCAGCCGAGGCCGACGGCTCCCACCGCGAGTGCGCCCGCGCCGATCGTCCTGCGCTCCACCTGGCCGTAACCCTCCCTCTTCCGGCACCCCAACCTAACCTCTGCACACCAGTTCGCCTGACATAGCCTCCAGGCATGACTGCTGACGTGTGGCTCCCGCTCCGGCCGGACGAGATCGACGGCCTTCCCGCAGGTCCGGCGTACCGCTTCTGGGACGGCGGCGAGGACTACCCCGCCGATCCCGCGGAGTGCGCGTTCTACGTCGTTCCCTATATGAAGGCGCCGGAGGTCGGTCAGCGCCCCCTGCCCGCGATGACCGCCGTGGAGGTCGTGCAGACGCTGTCCGCCGGCACCGACCACGTGGAGCCGGGCCTCAGGCACCTGCCGCCCGGCGTGCGGCTGTGCAACGCGCGCGGGGTGCACGAGGCGAGCACCTCCGAGCTCACGCTCGCGCTGGTCCTCGCGTCCCTGCGCGGCATCCCGGACTTCGTGCGGGCGCAGGACAAGGGGGAGTGGCGCGGAGGATTCCGCCCGGCGCTCGCCGACAAGAACGTCCTCATCGTGGGATACGGCTCGATCGGCGCGGCCATCGAGGACCGGCTCGTTCCCTTCGAGGTGGCGCGGGTGGCGCGCGTCGCGCGCTCGGCGCGCACCACGGCGCGCGGACCCGTGCATCCACTCACCGATCTGTCCGCCCTGCTCCCCGACGCGGACGTCGTCATCCTCTCCACGCCTCTCACGGAGGCGACCCGGCACCTGGTCGACGCCGCCTTCCTCGCCCGTATGAAGGACGGCGCGCTCCTGGTCAACGTCGCCCGCGGCGGCGTCGTGGACACGAAGGCCCTGCTGGCGGAGGTGGAGACCGGCCGCATCACGGCGGCCCTGGACGTCACCGACCCCGAGCCGCTCCCGCCGGCGCACCCCCTGTGGCGGGCCCCCGGCGTCCTGATCAGCCCGCACGTCGGCGGGCCCACGTCCGCGTTCCTGCCGCGCGCGAAGCGGTTGCTGGTGGACCAGTTGACTCGTTGGGTGAACCGGGAGCCGTTGCGCAACGTGATCCTTACGACGGGTGCGAACCGCGCGTGACGCCCACCGGCCGACCGTGCGCGGGGTGACGCGCTCGCCGCCACGCAACAAGCCGGAAATCCGCTTCGAGTACCGTCCGCGACCCTTCGGAAGCGGTCCGTACGCGCATATGCGCTGGTCGTCACGGAGAGTAGAGATGCTATGTCCCTGAGTGACGAGACTGGTGTATCGTCCGGACAGGGGCTGCGCCGCGCACCGTTCGGCGCCGGGGACGGACAGACCAGATGTGTGAGGGGGGCGACGGGCGATGCACGGCCTATGGACGATCGATCCGACGCTGCGGGGCCGCCGACGGCGACCCTGGCGGACGGCCGCCCGCGGACGCGGCCACCAGACCGGTCACGGCTGCCGTCACGGACAGCATCCACGCGGGCCCGGCGGCCGGAGGCGGCAGACCCGCCCGGCCCACCGGGACCCGCGGGACCCACGAGCGGCGCGCACCGGGAGGGACCGGTGAGCTCGCCACCGCCCTCCCCGACGCGCGTCGACGGAGTGCGGGACCGGCGCACACCGCGGCTGATCCTGCCGAGCCCCCTGCTCGGCGGCTCCGCCCTCGCCCAGCAGTGCGTTCTGGCCCTGGTGTGCGCGGCCTACGCCGTCGGGGCCGCCGTCGGCTGGGGCTCGGACCGACTCGCCCTGATCATGGGCGACTTCGGACTGGCCGCGGCCGCCTCGGTGGCCGCCGTCTCCTGCTTCCGCTACGCCCGCAGCCGCCGCATCCGCTTCCGGCCCGCCTGGCTGCTGTTCGCGCTCTCCTCGGCGATGGCCGCCGTCGGCAACCTGGTCTGGGGGTGGTACGAGGTCGTCCTGGAGCGGCCCGTGCCGAGCCCCTCGTACGCCGACGCGTTCTTCCTGTGCTTCGCGCCGCCCGCCATCGTCGGCCTCCTGGTGCTCGCCAAACGGCCCGTGACCAAGGCCGGGTGGGTCTGCCTCGGGCTGGACGCCTGGCTGATCGGCGGCTCGCTGCTGACGCTGGCCTGGAGTCTCGCCCTCGCCCAGGCCGCCAAGTCCGAGGGCCCCAGTGTCGCCCACACCGCGCTCTCGCTCGCCTACCCGCTGCTGGACATCGCCCTGGTCAGCATGGTGCTCGCCCTGCACTTCCGGCACTCCTCGACCAACCGGACCGCGATCAACACCGCGATCGGCGCGCTCGCCCTGACCGTGATGTGCGACGCGCTGTTCACCTCGCCGCTGCTCCACCACGCGTACCAGTCGGGGCAGTTGCTCGACGCCGGATGGTTCGCGGGCTCCCTGCTCCTCGCCTACGCGCCCTGGGCCGCCCCCAGGCGCGGGCCCGCCGACGCCCGGCGCGAGGACGGCGGGCACTCCCGCGTGGTCCACGAGCATCTGCCGGGCCAGCGCGGCGCCGGCCACCACCACCCCGCCCCGCCACCGGTCCCGCAGCCGGGTGACCAGCCGCGGTATCCGCTCACCCGGCCCATCGCCGGCTCCCTGGCCGCCCTCACGCCCTACCTCGCCGCCGCCGTCTGCACCCTGGGCATCCTGTACAACGTCCTCAACGGCCGCAGCGTCGACCACGTCGTGCTGATCACCGGCGGCACCGTGGTGCTCGCCCTCGTCGTGCGCCAGGGCATCATGCTGCTCGACAACATCACCCTCACCCAGGAACTCGCCCAGAAGGAGAACCACTTCCGGTCCCTGGTGCAGGGCTCCAGCGACGTCATCATGATCGCCGCGCCCAACGGCATCCTGCGGTACGTGTCCCCGGCCGCCGCCGGCGTCTACGGCCGCTCCGCCGAGGAACTGGTCGGTTCGGAGCTGGCCGGCCTCATCCACCCGGAGGACCTGGGCTGCGTGGTGCACGAGGTGCGCCGCTTCCTCGCCGCCAGCCCGCTGGAGGAACCCACCACACGCATCGAGTGCCGGTTCCGCTCCGGCGACGGCGGCTGGCTCAACGTCGAGTCGACGGTCAACCGGCACCACGGCGGCCTGATCTTCAACAGCCGGGACGTCACCGAGCGGGTCCGCCTGCAGGCCCAGCTCCAGCACAACGCCGAGCACGACCCGCTCACGGACCTGCCCAACCGCGCCCTGTTCACCAAGCGGGTGCAGCAGGCCCTGTCCGGCCGCCGCGCCACCGACCGGGGCACCGCCCTGCGCAACACGGCCGTGCTCTTCATCGACCTCGACGGCTTCAAGGGCGTCAACGACACGATCGGACACCAGGCCGGGGACGAGCTGCTCGTCCAGGCCGCCCGCAGACTCCAGGACGCGGTCCGCGGCGGGGACATCGCCTCGCGGCTGGGTGGCGACGAGTTCGCGGCCCTGATCACCGGGGACGGCACCCGCGACCGCGCCGCCCGGGAACGGCACATCCTGGAGCTCGCCGACCGCCTCAGGGTGACGCTGTCCCAGCCCTACCTCATCGACGGCAACGATGTCCGCGTCAACGCATCCATCGGCGTCGCCTTCGCCGAACCGGGCCTGGGCGCCGGGGAGTTGCTGCGCAACGCCGACCTGGCCATGTACCGGGCCAAGGCGGGCGGCAAGGGCCGCGTCGAGCTGTACAAGCCGCATATGCAGCAGGACGTCGTCCGCAAGGCGGAGCTGGCCACGCGTCTGCGGGCCGCGCTGCACGACGGCGAGTTCGCGCTGCTGCACCAGCCGGTGGTGTGCCTGGAGACCGGCCGGATCGCGTCGGTCGCCACCCAGGCGCGCTGGCGCTCCTCGCAGGGGGTGCTGTTCACGCCCGCCGAGTTCCTGCGGGTCGCCGAGGACAGCGACAAGACCGCCGAGCTGGGCCGCTGGATGCTGGAGGAGGCCGTCGAGCAGGCCGCCGAGCGCACCGCGACCGGCCACGCCGTCCCCGTCGCCGTACGCGTGGGCGCGCGCCGGCTGCTCGACCGGTCGATGCCGCTCGGCTCCGTGGAGACGCTCCTGACCCGGTACGGGCTGCCGTCCGGGTCGCTCGTCATCGAGCTGGCCGACCTCGATCCGCGGATCCCGCTGGACGAGCTGGAGCGCCGGCTCAGCGGGCTGCGCCGGCTCGGCGTCCGGATCGCCCTGGACGGCTTCGGCAGCGGCTACGCGGCCATCACCGCCCTGCGCCGGCTCCCCGTCGATGTGCTCAAGCTCGACCGGGGCCTGGTCGAGGGCGTCGTCGAGTCCGCCCGGCTGCACAAGATCACCGGCGGGCTGCTGCGGATCGCGGGCGACCTGGGGCTCCAGTCCGTGGCCGACGGCGTGGACCTCCCCGAGCAGGTCGTCGCCCTGCGCTCCATGGGCTGCACCCATGGACAGGGCATGGCCTTCTCCGGGCCGCTGGACGAGTACCGGCTGCGCCGGGCGCTCACCGCCGGCCACTACCCGGTGCCGAACGGCCCCGTCGAACCCGCGTTCGTGGGCAGTGCGCGGGAGCCCGCCGAACGGGGTACGGGGAGGTACACCACAGGGGTGCCCGCCGTCCTCGGCGGCGGGACGGGCCTGCGTTCACATAATGAGACTCCCGTCCCACCCACTTGACACCGGGTGCGCGCCGGGGGGAGGGTCAGTGCCATGCGCACCCGAATTCTCGTACTTGGAAAGCGCGTCGGCTGAAGCTGGTGACGTCCGGACCGACCCGGAATCCCAGCGACCCACACCCGGCGCGCTCCCCTCGCTTGCCTTATGGCACGAGGGGTTTTTTGTTGCACCAGCACCTGTGGTGCGACGCCGAAACTCCGCCCAAACCTCGCAAAAACCCTCAGCATCGAGAAGAGAATGCCGATGACCGAGCAGGCCTCCGGGGCTCACCCACAGCCCCGGCCCCGATCCGGAGGACAGCAGTCCATGCCCGAGCACGTCACGGGTGCGCAGTCCCTCATCCGCTCGCTCGAGGAGGTCGGCGCCGACACCGTGTTCGGCATCCCCGGGGGCACCATCCTGCCGGCGTACGACCCCCTGATGGACTCCACCCGGGTCCGCCACGTGCTGGTCCGCCACGAGCAGGGCGCCGGCCACGCGGCCACGGGGTACGCGCAGGCCACCGGCAAGGTCGGGGTGTGCATGGCGACGTCCGGTCCGGGCGCCACCAACCTGGTCACGCCGATCGCCGACGCGCACATGGACTCCGTGCCGCTCGTCGCGATCACCGGGCAGGTCGTCTCCAAGGCGATCGGCACCGACGCCTTCCAGGAGGCGGACATCGTCGGCATCACCATGCCGATCACCAAGCACAGCTTCCTCGTCACCAAGGCGGAGGACATCCCCCGGACGATCGCGCAGGCGTTCCACATCGCCTCCACCGGCCGCCCGGGACCGGTCCTGGTCGACATCCCCAAGGACATCCTCCAGGCGAAGACCACCTTCACCTGGCCGCCCGTCATGGACCTGCCCGGCTACCGGCCCGTCACCAAGCCGCACGCCAAGCAGATCCGGGAGGCCGCCAAGCTCATCACCTCCGCGAAGCGGCCCGTCCTCTACGTCGGCGGCGGCGTCATCAAGGCCGGCGCCACCGCCGAGCTGAAGGTCCTCGCGGAACTCACCGGAGCGCCCGTCACCACCACACTGATGGCGCTCGGCGCATTCCCCGACAGCCACCCGCTGCACGTGGGAATGCCGGGCATGCACGGTTCGGTCACCGCCGTCACCGCGCTGCAGAAGGCCGACCTGATCGTCGCCCTCGGAGCCCGCTTCGACGACCGCGTCACCGGCAAGCTGGACAGCTTCGCCCCGTACGCCAAGATCGTCCACGCCGACATCGACCCCGCCGAGATCGGCAAGAACCGCGCCGCCGACGTGCCGATCGTCGGGGACGCGCGCGAGGTCATCGCCGACCTCGTCCAGGCCGTCCAGAAGGAGCAGGCCGACGGCCACCGGGGCGACTACACCGCCTGGTGGAACGACCTCAGCCGCTGGCGCGACACCTACCCGCTCGGCTACGACCTGCCCCAGGACGGCTCGCTCTCCCCGCAGCAGGTCATCGAGCGCATCGGCCGGCTCGCCCCCGAGGGCACCGTCTTCGCGGCGGGCGTCGGCCAGCACCAGATGTGGGCCGCGCACTTCGTCCAGTACGAGAAGCCCGCCACCTGGCTGAACTCCGGCGGCGCCGGGACGATGGGCTACGCGGTGCCGGCCGCCATGGGCGCCAAGGCCGGCGTCCCGGAGCAGACCGTCTGGGCGATCGACGGCGACGGCTGCTTCCAGATGACCAACCAGGAACTCACCACCTGCGCCCTGAACAACATCCCGATCAAGGTCGCCATCATCAACAACGGCGCCCTCGGGATGGTCCGCCAGTGGCAGACCCTGTTCTACAACCAGCGCTACTCCAACACCGTGCTGCACTCCGGCCCGGACGACGTCAACCCGCAGGCCAAGGGCACGCGCGTGCCGGACTTCGTCAAGCTCGCCGAGGCCATGGGCTGTGTCGGCCTGCGCTGCGAGTCGCCGGACGAGCTGGACAAGGTGATCGAGGAGGCGAACTCCATCAACGACCGCCCCGTCGTCGTCGACTTCATCGTCCACGAGGACGCCATGGTGTGGCCGATGGTCGCCGCCGGCACCTCCAACGACGAGATCATGGCCGCCCGGGACGTCCGCCCCGACTTCGGCGACAACGAAGACGACTGAGCGAGAGAGACGTAAAAGATCATGTCCAAGCACACGCTCTCCGTCCTGGTGGAGAACACGCCGGGCATCCTGGCCCGGATCGCCGCCCTGTTCTCCCGACGCGGCTTCAACATCGACTCGCTCGCGGTCGGTGTCACCGAGCACCCCGACATCTCCCGCATCACCATCGTGGTCAGCGTCGAGGACTTCCCGCTCGAGCAGGTCACGAAGCAGCTCAACAAGCTCGTCAACGTGCTGAAGATCGTCGAGCTGGAGCCCGGATCGGCCGTCCAGCGTGAACTCGTCCTCGTGAAGGTCCGCGCCGACAACGAGACCCGCTCCCAGATCGTCGAGATCGTCCAGCTGTTCCGCGCCAAGACCGTCGACGTCTCCCCGGAGGCCGTCACGATCGAGGCCACCGGCTCCAGCGACAAGCTGGAGGCCATGCTGAAGATGCTGGAGCCCTTCGGCATCAAGGAGCTCGTCCAGTCCGGCACGATCGCCATCGGCCGCGGCGCCCGTTCGATCACGGACCGGTCGCTGCGCGCCCTGGACCGGTCGGCGTAGGACGCCGTTCGGGCGGCCGGGGGAATCCGGCCGCCCGCATTCCGAGACCCCGAGACCTCCCCCACCCCCACCGTCATACGGTGGGACGCAACACCTGCACCCAAGGAGAGAACCCAAAGTGGCCGAGCTGTTCTACGACGCCGACGCCGACCTGTCCATCATCCAGGGCCGCAAGGTCGCGGTCATCGGTTACGGCAGCCAGGGCCACGCCCACGCGCTGTCGCTGCGCGACTCGGGTGTCGACGTCCGCGTCGGTCTGCACGAGGGCTCCAAGTCCAAGGCGAAGGCCGAGGAGCAGGGCCTGCGCGTGGTGACGCCCGCCGAGGCCGCCGCCGAGGCCGACGTCATCATGATCCTCGTCCCGGACCCGATCCAGGCCCAGGTCTACGAGGAGTCCATCAAGGACAACCTCAACGACGGCGACGCCCTGTTCTTCGGCCACGGCTTCAACATCCGCTTCGGCTTCATCAAGCCCCCGGCCGGCGTGGACGTCTGCATGGTCGCCCCCAAGGGCCCGGGCCACCTGGTGCGCCGTCAGTACGAGGAGGGCCGCGGCGTCCCGTGCATCGCGGCCGTCGAGCAGGACGCCTCCGGCAACGGCTTCGCGCTCGCCCTGTCGTACGCCAAGGGCATCGGCGGCACCCGCGCCGGCGTCATCAAGACGACCTTCACCGAGGAGACCGAGACCGACCTGTTCGGTGAGCAGGCCGTCCTCTGCGGTGGTACGGCCGCGCTGGTCAAGGCCGGCTTCGAGACGCTGACCGAGGCCGGCTACCAGCCGGAGATCGCGTACTTCGAGTGCCTGCACGAGCTGAAGCTGATCGTGGACCTCATGTACGAGGGCGGCCTGGAGAAGATGCGCTGGTCGATCTCCGAGACCGCCGAGTGGGGCGACTACGTCACCGGCCCGCGGATCATCACCGACGCCACCAAGGCGGAGATGAAGAAGGTCCTCGGCGAGATCCAGGACGGCACCTTCGCGCAGCAGTGGATGGACGAGTACCACGGCGGCCTGAAGAAGTACAACGAGTACAAGCAGCAGGACTCCGAGCACCTGCTGGAGACCACCGGCAAGGAGCTGCGCAAGCTCATGAGCTGGGTGAACGAGGAGGCGTGAGCCTCAGGGCGACAGGGCCGGAGCAGCCGCTCCGGCCCTCTTGTCCACCTCGTCCCACCACGGACGAGTGATCCTTCCACGGAGGCGTGAGACCGTCTCCGTCACGGCACTACACTGCCGTACTACATACGCGTCAGGCCCACAGCGTCGTGCGTCTTCCACGCGGCTAGCAACCCTCCACCGCCTGCGGCCGTCGGGACGGCCGTCCGCAATGGACTTGTGAGGACTCACGTGAGCTCGAAACCCGTCGTACTCATCGCTGAAGAGCTTTCGCCCGCGACCGTGGACGCGCTTGGTCCGGACTTCGAGATCCGGCATTGCAACGGCGCGGACCGGGCCGAGCTGCTGCCCGCCATCGCCGACGTGGACGCGATCCTGATCCGCTCCGCGACCAAGGTCGACGCCGAGGCGATCGCCGCCGCGAACAAGCTGAAGGTCGTCGCACGAGCCGGCGTCGGCCTGGACAACGTCGACGTCTCCGCCGCCACCAAGGCCGGCGTGATGGTCGTCAACGCCCCCACCTCGAACATCGTGACCGCCGCCGAGCTGGCCTGCGGTCTGCTGCTCGCCACCGCCCGCAACATCCCGCAGGCCAACGCCGCGCTGAAGAACGGCGAGTGGAAGCGCAGCAAGTACACCGGCGTGGAGCTGGCCGAGAAGACGCTCGGCGTGGTCGGCCTCGGCCGCATCGGCGCGCTCGTCGCCCAGCGCATGTCCGCCTTCGGCATGAAGGTCGTCGCCTACGACCCCTACATCCAGCCGGCCCGCGCCGCGCAGATGGGCGTCAAGGTGCTGTCCCTGGACGAGCTGCTCGAGGTCTCCGACTTCATCACCGTCCACCTGCCGAAGACCCCCGAGACGGTCGGCCTGATCGGCGACGAGGCGCTGCGCAAGGTCAAGCCGAGCGTGCGCATCGTCAACGCCGCGCGCGGCGGCATCGTCGACGAGGAGGCGCTGTACTCCGCCCTCAAGGAGGGCCGCGTCGCCGGCGCCGGCCTCGACGTGTACGCGAAGGAACCCTGCACGGACTCCCCGCTGTTCGAGTTCGACCAGGTCGTCAGCACCCCCCACCTGGGCGCCTCCACCGACGAGGCGCAGGAGAAGGCCGGCATCGCCGTCGCCCGCTCCGTGCGGCTCGCGCTCGCCGGTGAGCTGGTCCCCGACGCGGTGAACGTCCAGGGCGGCGTCATCGCCGAGGACGTCAAGCCGGGCCTGCCGCTCGCCGAGCGCCTCGGCCGCATCTTCACGGCGCTCGCCGGTGAGGTCGCGGTCCGCCTCGACGTCGAGGTGTACGGCGAGATCACCCAGCACGACGTGAAGGTCCTGGAGCTGTCCGCCCTCAAGGGTGTCTTCGAGGACGTCGTCGACGAGACCGTGTCGTACGTCAACGCCCCGCTGTTCGCGCAGGAGCGCGGCGTCGAGGTGCGGCTGACGACCAGCTCCGAGTCGGCCGAGCACCGCAACGTGGTCACCGTGCGCGGCACCCTCGCGAACGGCGAGGAGGTGTCGGTCTCCGGCACGCTGGCCGGCCCGAAGCACCTCCAGAAGATCGTCGCCGTCGGCGAGTACGACGTGGACCTCGCGCTGGCCGACCACATGGCGGTCCTGCGGTACGAGGACCGGCCCGGTGTCGTCGGGACCGTCGGCCGCATCCTCGGCGAGGCCGGTCTCAACATCGCCGGCATGCAGGTCTCCCGGGCCGTGGCCGGCGGCGAGGCGCTGGCCGTCCTCACCGTCGACGACACGGTGCCCGCCGGGGTGCTGACCGAGGTCGCGGCCGAGATCGGCGCGACGTCCGCGCGTGCGGTGAACCTGACCTGAGCCGACGGGCCGGGACAGTCGTCCCGGCCCGCCCCGGCGCCCCGGAGGGGTTCCGTCCTCATACGCCGGACGGGCTGAGCGTGCTCGGCTCGTCCGGCGTTCCGCATGTCCGCTCACCGTCGCGGACCCGCCGCAGGGTGAGGCCGGCCAGCACCGCCGCCCCGGCCAGCACCACGGCCCCGGCGATCGCCGCGCCCTGCATCCCGCTGGTGAACGCCTCCCGTGCGGCCGCCGCCAGCCCCGGCACCCCGTCCGCGACGGTGAGCGCGCCGCCCAGGGTCTCCCGGGCCGCGTCCGGCGCCGACGCGGGGATCTCGTGGCGGTAGACCGCGGCACCGATCGACCCGAGCACCGCCATGCCCATCGCCCCGCCGAACTCGCTGGACGTCTCCATCAGGGAGGACGCGGCGCCCGCCCGCTCCACGGGGACGGTGCCCAGGGCCAGGTCCATGATCTGGGACATCACGACGACGGCGCCGACCGCGAGGATCGCGCTGGCCGTGAGCACCACGGCCAGCGAGTCGGTGCCCGCGAGGGACAGCACCACGAAGCCCGCGGAGGCCACGGCGAAGCCCACCGTGACGACATGGGCCCGGGGCACGCCCCGGCTCACCAGCGCCCCGGCGATCGGGGCGGCCGCGCCGATCGGCACGGACGGCAGCAGCGCCCACAGGGCCGCCTCCAGGGCGCTCCTGCCGAGCACCGACTGCAGGTACTGCGTGGTGAAGTAGGCGGACCCCATCACCCCGAACGCCGAGAGCAGGTTCAGGGCGACCGAGGGCGCGAAGCCCCGCCCACGGAACAGCGCGGGGGAGATCATCGGGGCGGCGGCCGTGCGCTGGCGGTGCACGAACAGGGCGGCGAAGAGCAGGCCGACGGTGATCGAGACGACGTAGCGGACGTTCCAGCCCTCGGAGGGGATCTCCTTCAGCCCGTAGATCACGGGCAGCACCGCGGCCAGCGACAGCGGGACGCTCAGCAGGTCGAAGCGGCCGGGGCGGGCCGTCCGCGACTCGGGGAGCAGCAGCGGGCCGAGGACCAGCAGCAGGGCCATCGCGGGCAGGTTGACCAGGAAGACCGAGCCCCACCAGAAGAACTCCACCAGCACCCCGCTCATCACGGAGCCCAGGGCGATGCCCGCCGTCATCACGCCCGACCACAGGCCGATCGCCTTCGCGCGCTGCCCGGGGTCGGTGAACATCGCGCGCAGCATGGCCATGGTGGACGGCATGAGGGTCGCGCCGCCGACGCCGAGGACCGCGCGGGCCGCGATCAGCATCTCGGCGCTGCCGGCGTAGGCCGCCGCCAGCGAGGCGGCACCGAAGGCGGCGGCGCCGGCGAGCAGCAGCCGGCGGTGTCCGACGCGGTCGCCGAGCGAGCCCATCGTCATCAGCAGTCCGGCGAGGACGAAGGCGTAGATGTCGAAGATCCACAGCTGCTGGGTGCCGCTGGGCCGCAGGTCCGCGCTGATCGCCGGGATGGCGAAGTAGAGGACGGAGACGTCCATGGAGACCAGCAGCAGCGGCAGCATCAGGACGCCCAGGGCGGTCCATTCACGGCGCCCGGCGCGGGCGTTGGCAGGGGTGGTGCTCTTCGCTTCGGAAGTCATGACGGTGAATGTACGCGCGTCTCAAACGCTTGTCTAGAACGGTTGTATAGGACGGCTGTATAGGACGGCTGTATGGATCGGCGGTAGGGTGTGCCGTATGGGACACCGTGAGGATCTGCTCGAAGGCGCCAAGCGCTGCCTGCTGGCGAAGGGGTTCGCGCGCACGACCGCGCGCGACATCGTCAAGGAGTCGGGGACCAACCTGGCCTCGATCGGCTACCACTACGGCTCGAAGGACGCGCTGCTCGCCCAGGCGTACGTCTCCCTGGTCGAGGGGATGTCCGAGGCCTTCGACGGGGTGGACGGCATCCGGGGTGAACCGGGGTCCCTGGACCGCTTCGAGGAGGTGTGGTCCAACATCATCGGCACCATGAAGGACCCCGGCTCGCTGTGGCGGCTCAGCGTGGAGATCGTGGCCATGGGTGACGAACTGCCCGAGGTCAGGGCTCATCTGGCGGAGGCTCAGCGGGAGGCCTCGCGCGGCATCGTCGCGCTCTTCGTGGGCGGCTCCGAGGACGACGTCACCCAGGACGCCGCGGACACCCTCGGCGAGTTCTACACGACCCTGCTCATGGGACTGATGATGCAGTGGACCTTCGACCCCGACCGCGCCCCGGATGCGGCCCACCTCACGGAGGGCCTGCGCCGGGTGATGGAAGCCGCCCGTCCGGGTAAGTGATCTGCGTTACAGTCGCGTTGACCGAGTTCGTACGCTCAATGGGGGATCGAGTGGACGTGGTGGGGACCGATCGGATCCAGGTGAACGTCTTCGCGCCCGGAGATCCGGAGTCGCTGGCTGCCGCCAGGGAGGCGTTCAGCCAGGCCGAGAGCGTCGCCAAGGACGTCGAGGCCCGCGGCACCGTCCCCCTGGGCGACGTGCTGCTGATCGGCTCGGTCGCGACGCACGCGCTCGCCTATCTGGTCAACACCCTGCGCAAGGCGTGGAGCAAGGGCGTCGTGATCGACGCGATCGGCAGACGGATCACCATCCGGCAGGACTCGGCCCTGCCGCGCGGCCTCGTCGTCGTCCGCTCGAAGTCGGGCGAGGTGACCGTGCGCGACGGCGCCGGGCTGACCGACGTCATCACCGCGGCGCTCCCCGCGCGCGGCGGTGACGGCACGGGCCAGGGCAGCGGCGGTTCCGGTGCCTGACCCGGGCGGCGACCCCGGCCGCAGCGTCCTGTTCGCCCACCACCAGAACCCGGAACTGATGGCGGAGGCACGCGAGATGAGCCTCACCTTCGCCGACTTCGCCCATCTGCGCCGGGCCACCGGTGAGGAGGACCCGGAGCGTGCGTGGGAGATGTACTTCGCCCACACCCAGCCCCAAGTGCGCGGGCTGCTCGACGGACTCCTTGCCACGTTCCCCCCGGAGGACCGGGACCGCGCGGCCGAACTGGCCGGCTCCGTCGAGGCGTTCGTGCTGCCCTCCGGCGCGCTCGAATCACGGGTCTTCGCCAGTCCCGGAGGGACGCCCGGCCACCTCATCGGCATCTCCCCGGCCGCCGTCCAGCTGACCGCCGAGATCGCCTGGGGCCTGGAACTGGCACACCCCTACGAGCCCGAGGCGCTTCCCCGCGGATGGGAGGCGGCCACCATGCACGCGCAGGAATCGCTCGCCCTCAACCTTCAGCGCTATGTGCGCGCCCTGGAGGTGCCCGACGGCGGGCCGGTGTCGCTGAGCGCGCTCGACGTCGCGATGCAGCACGGGGCCACCACGCACGCGCGTGGGCCGCGTGACTTCTATATCGCCGCGATGACCTTCGCCCTCGCGCACGAGCTCGCCCACCTCGACCACGGGGATCTGCTGTCCGTGGAGGGCCGTGAGACGGAGGCGTTCCTCTCCGAGCGCCTCGCCCCGCATCTGCGGATCTCCGACGAGGAGAACGAGGAGCTCCGGGCGGACGCGGCGACGTTCACGACATGCTTCAACTACTTCGTGGGCGTGTGGCTCATGACGAACAAACGGCCCACCGGCCTGCTGGGCACCCTCGGACGGCTCAAGTGGGACGGCCGGCACCGCGTGACGGCCTGGCACGGCGCACGCCGCGCGACCGAGGCGTGCGAGGCCTACTACTCGGCCATCGCGATCCTCGGGGACCTCGCGTTCCGGCGCGGTGACGACGGCGCCTCGCGGCGCCTGATGACCACCTCGCTGCGCCTGCCCTACATCCAGCAGTACGTCCAGCGGGTGCGCGAGGAAGTGCTGGCACCGGCGTACGGCCCGTTCATGTGGGAGGACCGCGACGTCCGGTACCGCAAGGCGCACCACAGCTGGCGCGTCCACTTCGTCGAGGTCTTCCTGCCCCACATGTGCCGTCACCAGCGCTCCGACTCCCCGGACTGGGTCACCGGGCTGAAGACCCCCGCCGACCTGTTCCGGGAGGCGGAGGTCCTCACGGCGATGGCCGCCGAGCACGAGCGGGAGATCGCCGTGCTGACCCGGGAGAAGGGTGCCGACGACCCCGAGGTGCTCTCTGCCCGGGCCCAGCTCGCCACCCTGCACGCCGAGGCGGGGGACCACGCGGGAGCGGTGGAGATCCTGGAGGCGCTGGCCGTCGACGCGGCCCGGGTCGTGGGCCCGGACGACGAGGGCACCCTCGGTATCCGTCACAACCTCGCCTGGCTGCGGGCCCAGGCAGGGGACAAGGCCGGAGCCGCCGCGGCGTTCCGTGCCCTGTGCGCGGACCAGGAGCGGATCTTCGGCCCCGATCACCCCGAGGTCCTGGACACCCGCTACGAACTCGCCTGGCTGCGGGGCGACTCCGGGGATGTGGCGGGAGCGGTCTCCGCCTTCACCCGCCTGAGTGCCGACTACGAGCGGGTGCTGGGCCCCGGCCACACCGCCACGCTCGCCACCCGCAAGAGCCTCGCCCAGTGGCGGGAGCGGCAGGGCGACACGCACGGAGCCGCCGCCGCGTCCACGGAGGCACGCGCGGGCCAGTACCCGATCCTCAGCCCCGACCACCCCGGCACACTCCCCGCCTACGAGCAGCGCCTCGCGGAGCAGGAACGCGCGTCCGGGCCCGGCCATCCGAACACGCTCACGACCCGCTGGTTCCTCGGCATGCTCCGGGCCAAGGAGGGGGACGCCGCCGGAGCGGCCGACGCGTTCGCCGGGCTGCTCGACCACGATCTCGGGCCGCTGGGCTTCGACGACGTGGACGTGTCCGTCCTGCGGGGCAACGTCGACCACTGGCGAGCGGAGGCCGTCGCCCGCTAGGGGGAGTCGAGCCTGCGTCCCTTCAGGACCATGTGCAGCAGCAGCCGGTCCTCGCCGTCGTCCAGGTCCAGGCCCGTGAGCTGTTCGACGCGGGAGAGGCGGTAGTACAGGGTCTGGCGGTGGATGCCGAGTTCGGCGGCCGTGCGGCCCGCCTGGCCCGCGCGGTCCAGGTAGACCTCGGCGGTGTGCGCCAGTTCGCGCTGGGCGGGGGACAGGAGCGGGGCGATCGCCGCGTCGCGGGACGCCTCCGGAGGCAGCGCGGTCAGCAGGCGGTACGGGCCGACGCGCGACCACTCGGCCACCGGACCCAGCCGCGGCTCCGCCAGCGCCGCGCGGGCCGCCGCCGACGCCTCCCGCCAGGACCCGGCCAACTCGGCGAGCCCGGTGCGCGGTTCACCGAGGCCGGCCGCCGGGCGGGCCGGACCCGTGTCGTCCTTCAGCAGCCGGGCCGCCGCCGCGTGCGCCGCCGTCCGCACGTCCGCCGAGCGCAGCCGGACGAGGACGGCGAGGCTGTGCCCGGCCGCGCCCCACGGCACCGTGCACAGCGCGGTCGCGTGCGGGACCGTCCGGACCGACGGGGCGTCGTCCGGGTGTGCCGAGGGCCAGGGCGCCACACAGACCACCGTGTGGACGCCGTCCGCGCGCGAGCCGAGCGCCGTGCGCAGCTCGGCCACCGCCATGTCGCTCTGCCAGCCGCGCTCCGCGGTCAGCACCGCGCGCAGCTCCCGGCTGAGGTCCGCCCCGTGCTGCGCCTCGTCCGCGAGCAGCGCGCCGATCCGCGCGGTCACCGCCATCGCGTCGTCCAGCTGCCGGTCGGTGGGGCCGGGATCGCCGTCCAGCAGCCACACATAGCCGAGGACGACACCCCGATGGCGTACCGGGAGGCAGATCCGGGCCCGGTAGACGCCGGCCTCCGGGGTGCGGGGGATGCGCACCGGGCCACTCGCCCGGGTGATGCCGAACCCCTCGAACCAGGTCCGCACGGCCGCCGTGGAGCGCCGGGTCAGGATCGAGCGGGTGCGCACGGGATCCAGGGCCGACGCGTCGAGGTCGTCCTCGCTGTCGTACGCGCCGAACGCGATCAGCTCGAAGTCGCGGTTCTCCAGCGTCGCGGGGGCGCCCAGGAGCTCCGAGATCTCGTCCACGAGCTCCTGATAGTCGGCCTTGTCTGCGGGCGTCACCCGGGCATTCTCCCTCATTCCCCCGGGGCCTTCATACATCTGTCTGAGATCTCCGGCACGGATGCGTGACAGCTGTCGATGGCCCACGATCGGAGGGATCCCTAGGTTTCACGGTGGTTCTCCGTGCCGTACCCGAATGGTCGGGATCGCGGCCGCCTTTCGTTGTCTGTGGAGGTGCCCCGTGCTGGGTCCCGTGATTCTCGCCGCGTCGCGCAGCGACCGGATGCGACGCCTGATCTCGGCGGCCCCGGTGACGAAGCAGGTCGTCGACCGGTTCATCCCCGGCGAGACCGTCGACGAGATCGTGCCGATCGTCCAGGAGCTCACCGGCAAGGGCCTGGAGCTGACCATGGACGTCGTCGGCGAGGACATCACCCGCCCCGAGCAGGCGGCCGCCGCCCGGGACGCCTATCTGCGCCTCGTCGACCGGATCAAGGACCTGGAGCTCGGCGAGCGTGTCGAGATGTCCGTGAAGCTCTCCATGTTCGGCCAGGCGCTGGAGGGCGGCCACGAGCTCGCCCTCGCCAACGTCCGCCCCGTCGTCGAGGCCGCCGCCGCCATCGGCACGACGGTCACGCTGGACGCGGAGGACCACACCACCCTCGACTCGATGTTCGCCATCCACGAGGAGCTGCGGAAGGACTTCCCGCAGACCGGCTGCGTCATCCAGGCCTACCTGTTCCGCACCGAGGACGACGCCCGCCGCCTCGCCGCGAACGGCAGCCGGGTGCGCCTGGTCAAGGGCGCCTACAAGGAGCCCGCCGAGGTCGCCCTCCAGCGCAAGCAGGACATCGACAAGGCGTACGTCCGGATCCTCAGGATCCTGATGGAGGGCTCCGGCTACCCGATGATCGGCTCCCACGACCCCCGGCTGATCTCCATCGGACAGGAGCTCGCCCGGCGCGCCGGGCGCAAACTGGACGAGTACGAGTTCCAGATGCTGTACGGCATCCGCAGCGACGAGCACCTGCGCCTGGCCGCCGAGGGCCACCGCATGCGCGTCTACACGGCCTACGGCACCGACTGGTACGGCTACTTCATGCGGCGGCTCGCGGAGAAGCCCGCCAACCTGCGGTTCTTCGTCCGCTCCATGGTCAGCAAGGGCTGAGCCCCCGCACAGCGGCCCGACCCCGGCCCCTGCACAACGGCTCGACACACACCGCTCAGTAAGGAGTTACGGAACCCATGGACGCTGTGACCCAGGTCCCCACCCCCGTCAACGAGCCGGTGCACGGCTACGCCCCCGGCTCGCCCGAGCGCGCCCGGCTGGAGGCCAAGCTCAAGGAGCTGGCCGAGAACCCGATCGACCTGCCGATGACCATCGGCGGTGAGAAGCGGATGGGCGGCGGCGAGCGGATCGACGTCGTGCAGCCGCACAACCACAAGGCCCGCCTCGGCACCTTCGGCACCGCCACCCAGCAGGACGCCCAGGACGCCATCGACGCGGCCCTCGCCGCCGCGCCGGCCTGGCGCGCGATGTCCTTCGACGACCGCGCCGCGATCATCCTGCGCGCCGCCGAGCTGCTGGCCGGTCCCTGGCGCGAGACGCTGGCCGCCTCCACCATGCTCGGCCAGTCCAAGACCGCGCAGCAGGCCGAGATCGACACCCCCTGCGAGCTCGTCGACTTCTGGCGCTTCAACGTCAAGTACGCCCGTGACCTGCTCGCCGAGCAGCCCCCGGCGAACTCCCCGGGTGTGTGGAACCGCCTCGACCACCGCCCGCTGGAGGGCTTCGTCTACGCGATCACGCCGTTCAACTTCACGGCCATCGCGGGCAACCTGCCGACCGCGCCCGCGCTCATGGGCAACGTCGTCGTCTGGAAGCCGTCCCCGACGCAGACCCACGCCGCCGTGCTGCTGATGCAGCTCCTGGAGGAGGCCGGGCTGCCCAAGGGCGTCATCAACCTCGTCACCGGCGACGGCATCGAGGTCTCCAAGGTGGCGCTGGAGCACCGCGACCTCGCGGGCATCCACTTCACCGGCTCGACCAAGACCTTCCAGTACCTGTGGAAGACGGTCGGCAACAACATCGAGAAGTACCGCTCGTACCCGCGCATCGTCGGCGAGACCGGCGGCAAGGACTTCGTCGTCGCCCACCCGAGCGCCGACCGCGCCGTCCTGAAGACCGCCCTGACCCGTGGCGCCTTCGAGTACCAGGGCCAGAAGTGCTCGGCGACCTCCCGGGCGTACATCCCGGCGTCGATCTGGAACTCCGGGTTCAAGGAGGAGTTCGCGGCCGAGGTCGACTACCTGACCATGGGTGACGTCACCGACCTGTCGAACTTCATCGGCGCCGTCATCGACGAGCGCGCCTTCGCCAAGAACAAGGCCGCCATCGACCGCGCCCAGGCCGACCCGTCCTGCACGATCGTCGCGGGCGGCTCCTACGACGACTCGGTCGGCTACTTCGTCCGCCCGACCGTCATCGAGTGCTCCGACCCGGAGAACGAGGTCTTCACGACCGAGTACTTCGGCCCGATCCTCGCCGTGCACGTCTACGAGGACGACAGGTACGAGGAGATGCTGGACCAGATGGAGTCGGTGTCCGCGTACGCGCTGACCGGCTCGGTCATCTCGACGGACCGCGCGGCGACCGCGCACACCATGGAGAAGCTGCGCTACGCGGCCGGCAACTTCTACATCAACGACAAGTCGACCGGCGCCGTCGTCGGCCAGCAGCCCTTCGGCGGCGGCCGTGCCTCCGGCACCAACGACAAGGCCGGTGCCCCGCAGAACCTGATGCGCTGGACGCTGACCCGCGCCATCAAGGAGACGCTGGTCCCGCCGACCGACTACGCGTACCCGCACATGGGCTGACCGTCCGACGTGCGTGAGAAGGGGCCGGGCGCTTCTGCGCCCGGCCCCTTCCGCGTCTCCGTCCCGCTAGCCGGGCATCTCCGTGCGCTCCCACCACTCGTACACCGGCAGTTCCCCCTGCGGGGTGTCCGTGCGGCGCGACGTCGGCCGGAAGTGCTCGTAGCCGTTTCGCAGTTCGACTTTCACGTCCGGGCCGGGGGACGGGGCCGGGACGACGCGGTCGGGCAGATCGTCCGGGCCGCCTTCCAGGAACACCTTCGCCGTGTCGTTCATGCACCCAGCGTTCCCCGAGGGGCGCGGCGCCGCCTCCCGGACCGCCCGGAGGATCAGCCGACCGGCTGACGCGCTCTGCCGGGTGGACGAGGAAACCGCAGCTCAGCGCGGTGTGACCCGATCCGCCGTCTCAGATAGTAGGAAGTCCGAGTAATTGTGGAGACAGACGCGCCCGGCTCCCTTAGCTTTGTAGGAGCCGAACGTCTCGCTCGATCCAGCGAATGGCGGTCGTGAGCCGGGCCCCGCGCAGGCAACCCCTGCGGCCCGCTCCCCGCCCCTTCCGGCGTCTCGTAACCCCTCCCGCACTCCCGTGCTTGCCGAAGGAGTCGATTTCCCATGGCCGAGACGACCGCCCGCCGTCGAGTCCGTCACCTCTCCCGCACCAGCGACAGCGACCGCAAGAACGCCGCGGCCGCCCTCCAGCGCGCCCTCGACCGCAGGGACAACGGCGGCGCCACCGGCCACCAGGCCGCGTAGCCCGCGCGTAGCCCCCGGCCCTCGTTCGCCCGACACACGTTGTCCGTATGGCGGACGGCGTGTGTCATCCCATGGGACGAGCAGTAGGGTGCCGACATGTCTCGCAGCATCGATCTCGCAGTGATCCCCGGTGACGGCATCGGCCAGGAGGTCGTGGCCGAAGGCCTGAAGGTCCTCTCCGCCGTCCTCCCGCAGGATGTGAAGCTGGAGACCAAGGAGTACGACTTCGGCGCCCGGCGCTACCACGCCACCGGTGAGACCCTCACCGACGCCGACCTCGACGCCCTCAAGGGCCACGACGCCATCCTGCTCGGCGCCATCGGGGACCCGTCCGTGCCGTCCGGCGTCCTGGAGCGCGGCTTCCTGCTGAAGCTCCGCTTCGCCTTCGACCACCACGTCAACCTGCGCCCCTCGAAGCTCCTCCCGGGCGTGGCCACCCCGCTCGCCGGTGAGCCGAGCATCGACTTCGTCGTGGTCCGCGAGGGCACCGAGGGCCCGTACACCGGCAACGGCGGCACCATCCGCAAGGGCACCGAGCACGAGGTCGCCACCGAGGTCTCCGTCAACACGGCCTTCGGTGTCGAGCGTGTCGTCCGGGACGCGTTCGCCCGCGCCCAGGCCCGCCCGCGCAAGAAGCTCGCGCTGATCCACAAGAACAACGTGCTGACCTTCGCCGGTCACCTGTGGACCGACGTCTTCAACCGGGTGGCCGAGGAGTTCCCCGAGGTCACCACCGAGTACATGCACGTCGACGCGGCCACCATCTACCTGGTGACCCAGCCCGAGCGGTTCGACGTGATCGTCACCGACAACCTCTTCGGCGACATCATCACCGACCTCGCCGCGGCCGTCTCCGGTGGCATCGGCGTCGCCGCGAGCGGCAACATCAACCCCTCCGGCGCGTACCCCTCGATGTTCGAGCCGGTCCACGGTTCCGCGCCCGACATCGCCGGCCAGGGCAAGGCCGACCCCACCGCCACGGTCCTGTCCGTCGCCCTGCTCCTGCGCCACCTCGGCTACGAGGCCGAGGCCGCCCGGATCGACGAGGCGGTCTCCGCCGACCTGGCCGAGCGGACCGGCAAGCCCGCCCGCAGCACGTCGGAGATCGGCGACGCGCTGGCCGTACGAGTAGCCGGCTGACCCGCGCCGCTCGCACACCTCGAAGCCGCCGGGTCACATCGCACCCGGCGGCTTCCGCATGTCCGCCGCCGGGTGACACCATCGACCCTGGGTCGCACACCACGCCGATCACACCGAACAGGCCGATTTCGTCCACGGCTCGCTCTTGCGATAATCGAACAAGGAGCCGCGGAATGAGGCAATGCTCGGACGTCCTAGCACTGGCCACGGGCAGTACAGGCGTGAGCGCGGCCCGTCACACACAACCGGTGAAGGACAACCACTCATGACGACGCCCACGATCGAGCTCAAGCCCTCCGCCAGCCCGCTCTCCTCCGCCGAGCGCGACGCGATCCTGGCCAACCCGGGGTTCGGCCGCCACTTCACCGACCACATGGTGACCATCAAGTGGACCGAGGGCCGCGGCTGGCACGACGGCCAGCTCGTGCCGTACGCGCCGCTCTCCCTCGACCCGGCCACCATGGTCCTGCACTACGCGCAGGAGATCTTCGAGGGCCTGAAGGCGTACCGCCAGCCCGACGGGACCGTCGCCACCTTCCGCCCCGAGAAGAACGCCGAACGCTTCCAGCGCTCGGCCCGCCGGCTCGGCATGCCCGAGCTTCCGGTCGAGACGTTCATCGAGGCGTGCGACGCGCTGGTGAAGCAGGACCAGGGATGGGTCCCCGCGCACGGCGGCGAGGAGTCCCTGTACCTGCGTCCGTTCATGTTCGCCACCGAGGTCGGCCTGGGCGTCAAGCCCGCCGGCGAGTACCTGTTCATCGTCATCGCCTCCCCGGCCGGCGCCTACTTCCCGGGCGGCGTCAAGCCGGTGTCGATCTGGGTCTCCGAGGACCACGTCCGCGCGGTGCCCGGCGGCATGGGCGACGCCAAGACGGGCGGCAACTACGCGGCCTCCCTGCTGGCCCAGGCCGAGGCGGCCGCCGAGGGCTGCGCCCAGGTCTGCTACCTCGACGCGGTCGAGCGCAAGTGGGTCGAGGAACTCGGCGGCATGAACCTGTACTTCGTGTACGGCGACCGGATCGTCACCCCGTCCCTGACCGGCTCCATCCTGGAGGGCGTCACCCGTGACTCCCTGCTCCAGGTCGCCCGTGACCTCGGCTACACCGCCGAGGAGGGCCGGGTCTCCGTCGACCAGTGGCAGCGCGACTCGGAGAACGGCACCCTCACCGAGGTCTTCGCCTGCGGCACCGCCGCGGTGATCACCCCCGTCGGCACCGTCAAGCGCACCGGCGCCCAGTGGCAGCAGGGCGGGGGCGAGCCCGGCGAGGTGACGATGAAGCTGCGCCAGGCCCTCCTCGACATCCAGCGCGGCACGTCCGAGGACCGGCACGGCTGGATGCACAAGCTGGCCTAGTTTTCGGACGGGACCTTCACGGCCGCCGCGGACCCCATGTCCACGGCGGCCGTTCCGTCCGCGGACGCGCCGCCGCGACCGGTCAGCAGCGCGTACGCCACACCCCCGACCAGACCGGACAGCAGGAAGCTGCAGTCCACCCCGCCGGTCAGGCCCAGCAGCGGCCCCTCGTACGACGGCAGCGCGACCGCCAGCACGCCCACCACCGCGCCCAGCGCCCAGGACACCGTCGCCCGCACGTTCCAGCCGGCCCGGTACCAGTAGATCCCGCCCCGCGCCCGGCGGTTGAACACCTGGAGGGCCTCCGCGTCGTACACGCCCCGGCAGCGGACGAAGCCGATGAGGGTGATCACCGCCCAGGGCGTGCCGATCGCCGTCAGCAGCAGGACGAACGACGTCATGGCGTCCTGGGTGCTGGAGGCGTAGTGACCGGCGAACACGCACACGGTGGCGACGACGGCGACCGCGTACGTGGCCGTCGCGCGGGAGGCGCGCGGCAGGATCGCGTCCAGGTCCAGGCCCATGGAGTAGAGCATCAGGCCCGCGTTGCCGACCGACCCGGCCGAGGCGGCCAGCAGCAGCGGCAGCAGGTACCAGCCGGGGGAGGCGTCGACCAGCGGCCCCGCGTAGTCGAGCGCAGCGCGCGCCGCGTACGCCGTGAAGGTGCCGAAGAGCTGCGGCACCAGTAGCCCCAGGATCAGACCGAGCCAGGTGGCGTGCAGCACCCGGCGCGGGGAGTGGCGGACCGGTGAGATGTAGCGGGTGTAGTCGCCGAGCAGGGTGATGAAGGCGATCGGCCCCGACAGGCCGGCCGCGACCGCCGCCAGCAGCCAGGTCGGCCAGAAGCCGCCCAGCAGATGGCCGCCCGCCTCCGGCAGCGCCGCCGTCGTGAAGTGCGGGGCGTAGGCGAGCACGCCGAGGACCAGCAGGGCCGTCATGCCGAACGCGAGGACGCGGGACATGGCGAGCAGCACGCGGTAGCCGTACACCGCGCCCGCGACGGTCGCGGCGGCCAGCAGCGCGTAGATCACGCCGTACGACACGTCGTTCGCCGGCATGCCGGTCAGGCGGCCGAGGACGCCGACCATCACGTCGCCGCCGATCCACACGGTGAGCGCGGAGTACCCGAGCGCCAGCAGCAGCCCGACCACCGAGCCGACCAGGCGGCCGCGCACCCCGAACTGGGCGCCGGAGGAGGTCGACAGGTTGGTCGCCGTGCGCAGCGAGACGAGGGCCAGCGGGGCGGTGAGGGCCGTACCGGCCAGGGTGCCGAGCACGATCGAGCTGACCGAGGCCCACCAGCCGAGCCCGAACGACGGGGGCAGCCAGCCGAAGACGATCACGCCGAGGCACAGGTTCGATCCGAGCAGGATCGAGACGAGGTCCTTCGGTCCGCTGGTGCGTTCCTCCTCCGGGATGGTGTCGACTCCGCGCTGTTCCCTCGGCATGGCTGATCTCCCTCGGTTAGAGTGGCGTTCAATCTGGGGGAGGGATGTGGTCGTCGTCAACCCTTGGATCGCAGGGCTTTCCATGTTTAGAGTGTCGATCTAACTTTCGTCATGCAGGGAGAGGCCGCGGCATGAGACTGACGCCCACGGAACGTGACCGGCTGCTGCTCTTCGGCGCCGCGGAACTGGCGCGGGCCCGCCGTGCGCGCGGACTGCGCCTGAACGTCCCCGAGGCGACAGCGCTCATCGCGGACACGGTGTGCGAGGCCGCCCGCGACGGCGCCCGGCTCGCCGACGCCATCGAGCGGGCCCGTTCCGTGCTCGGCCCGGACGACGTGCTGCCCGGCGTCGCGGACATCGTCACCGAGGTGCACGTCGAGGCCGTCTTCGACGACGGCTCCCGGCTCGCGGTCGTCACCGACCCGATCGGCGGCGGCCTCGGCGACCGCGCCCCCGGCGCCCTGCTCCCCGGCCCCGGGCACGAGGAACCCGCGCCCGCCCTGCGGCTGACGGTCACCAACACCGCCGACGTGCCGGTCTCCGTCACCTCCCACTTCCACTTCTTCGAGGCCAACCCGCGCCTCGACTTCCCCCGCGCGCGGGCGTACGGCATGCGGCTCGCCGTACCCGCCGGGTCCTCCGTCCGGTTCGGGCCGGGGGAGAGCGCCGAGGTCGGCCTGGTGCCCCTCGGCGGCGACCGGATCGCCATCGGCTTCGCGGGCCTCGTCGACGGGCCGCTGGACGCGCCCGGCGCCCGCGAGGAGGCACTGCGCCGCGCCGCCGCCTGCGGCTACCTGGGCGTACACGAGAAGGAGGCCGGCCGATGAGCCGTCCCGGAGGACATCCCGCCGAGGCCCGCCGCCTCACCCCGCACGAGTACGCCGCCACCCACGGCCCCCGCGCCGGCGACCGCGTCCGGCTCGGCGACTCGGGGCTGACGATCCGCGTCGAGTCCGACTCCCAGCGCCCCGGCGACGAGTTCCTCGCCGGGTTCGGCAAGACCGCCCGGGACGGGCTGCACCTGAAGGCCGCGCCGGTCCGGGAGACCTGCGACGTCGTCATCAGCAACGTCGTGGTCGTCGACGCGGTCCTCGGCATCCGCAAGGTGTCCATCGGCATCCGGCAGGGGCGCATCAGCGCCGTCGGGCGGGCCGGGAACCCGGACACCCTCGACGGGGTCGACGTCGTCGTCGGCACCGGCACGTCCATCGTGTCCGGCGAGGGGCTGATCGCCACCGCGGGCGCCGTCGACACCCATGTCCATCTGCTGTCGCCGCGCGTCATGGAGGCGTCGCTCGCCTCCGGCGTCACCACGATCATCGGCCAGGAGTTCGGGCCGGTGTGGGGCGTCGGCGTCAACTCGCCCTGGGCGCTGCGGCACGCGTTCGGCGCCTTCGACGCGTGGCCGGTCAACATCGGCTTCCTCGCCCGGGGTTCGTCCTCCCACGAGGCGCCCCTCCTGGAGGCGCTGGCGGAGGGCGGCGCGTCCGGCTTCAAGGTGCACGAGGACATGGGCGCCCACACCCGTGCCCTGGACACCGCGCTGCGCGTCGCCGAGGAGCACGACGTCCAGGTCGCCCTGCACAGCGACGGCCTCAACGAGTGCCTGTCCGTCGAGGACACCCTGCGGGTCCTGGAGGGCCGCACCATCCACGCCTTCCACATCGAGGGCTGCGGCGGCGGGCACGTCCCGAACGTCCTGAAGATGGCCGGCGTGCCGAACGTCATCGGGTCCTCCACCAACCCCACCCTGCCGTTCGGCCGGGACGCCGTCGCCGAGCACTACGGCATGATCGTCTCCGTCCACGACCTCAAGACCGACCTGCCCGGCGACGCCGCCATGGCCCGCGACCGCATCCGCGCCGGGACGATGGGCGCCGAGGACGTCCTGCACGACCTGGGCGCCATCGGCATCACCTCGTCCGACGCGCAGGGCATGGGCCGGGCAGGGGAGACCGTCCGGCGCACCCTCGCCATGGCCGGGAAGATGAAGGCCCGGTTCGGGGCGCCCGCGGAGCACGACAACGAGCGCGTCCTGCGCTACATCGCCAAGCTGACGATCAACCCCGCCATCGCCCACGGCCTCTCCCACGAGGTCGGCTCCCTGGAGATCGGCAAGCTCGCCGACATCGTGCTGTGGCGCCCCGAGTTCTTCGGCGCCAAGCCGCAGCTGGTCCTCAAGGCCGGCTTCCCCGCGTACGGGGTGGTCGGCGACCCCAACGCGGCCACCGACACCTGCGAGCCCCTCGTGCTCGGACCGCAGTTCGGGGCGTACGGCGCCACCCCCGCCGACCTCTCGGTGGCCTTCGTCGCCCAGGCGGCCCTCGACCAGGGCGCCGACTCGATGCCGACCCGCCGGCGCCGGGTCGCCGTGCGCGGCACCCGGGGCATCGGACCGGCCGACCTGCGCCTGAACACCCGTACCGGGGCCGTCGACGTCGACCGGCGCACCGGCCTGGTCACCCTCGACGGCGAGCCACTGCGCTCGGACCCCGCTGACTCCGTCCCCCTCAACCGCCTGTACTTCCTCTAGTCCTCTAGTCCTCTAGGACGTGGTGATGACCTTCCGCATGCCCCCCGAGTGGGCCCCGCACGAGCGCACCTGGATGGCCTGGCCCCGCCCCAACCCGACCTTCACCACCGACGCCGAACTCGCCGAGGCGCGCGCCGCCTGGGCCGAAGTCGCCCGTGCCGTACGCCGGTTCGAGCCCGTGACCATGGTCCACGCCCCCGGCGACGCGGCCTCCGCCCGCGAACTGCTCGGCCCGGACGTGGAGTTGGCCGAGGGCGACCTCGACGACGCGTGGATGCGGGACATCGGACCGACCTTCGTCCAGGACGAGGACGGCCGACTGGCCGCCGTGGACTGGGTGTTCAACGGCTGGGGCGGCCAGGACTGGGCCCGCTGGGAGCACGACGCGGGGATCGCCCGCCATGTCGCCGGCCTCGCGGACGTCCCCGTCCACTCCTCGCCCCTGGTCAACGAGGGCGGCGCGATCCACGTCGACGGCGAGGGCACGGTCCTGCTGACCGACACCGTCCAGCTCGGCGCCGGACGCAACCCCGGCTGGACCCGCGAGCAGGTCGAGGCCGAGATCCACGCCCGGCTCGGCACCACCAAGGCGATCTGGCTCCCGCACGGCCTGACCGGCGACTACGGCACCTACGGCACCCAGGGCCACGTCGACATCGTGGCCGCCTTCGCCGGGCCCGGCACCGTCGTCGTCCACAGCCAGCGCGACCCCGGACACCCGGACCACGCCCGCTCCCAGGAGTACCTGGAGATCCTGCGCGGCGCGACCGACGCCCGGGGACGCCGCCTGGAGGTCGTCGAGGTGCCCGCGCCGGCCGTGCTGAAGGACGAGGACGGCCACTGGGCCGACTACTCCTACATCAACCACTACGTCTGCAACGGCGGTGTCGTGCTCTGCGCCTTCGACGACCCGCACGACGAGATCGCGGCCGGCATCCTGCGCCGCCTGTACCCCGGGCGCACGGTCACCCTGGTGGACGCCCGTACCATTTTCGCGGGCGGTGGAGGCATCCACTGCATCACCCAGCAGCAGCCGAAACCCTAGGAGCCTGACCCATGGCCGGTGCGCGCCGGAACGCCCCGCCGCGCGAGCGGGTCCTGGCCGCCGCCATGGAGATGATCGCCGAGCGCGGTCTGGAGAAGCTGACCATGGCCGCGCTCGGCCGCGAGGTCGGCATGAGCAGCGGCCACCTCCTGTACTACTTCCGCTCCAAGGACGAGCTGCTGCTGCGCACCCTGGAGTGGAGCGAGGGCCGGCTCGGCGCCGAACGCGGCCGTCTGCTCGCCCAGGGCTCCCCGGCGCGGGAACGGCTCGACGCCTACGTGGACCTGTACGTCCCCGACGGCCGGGGCGACCCGCACTGGACCCTGTGGCTGGAGGTCTGGAACCGGTCGCAGAACGCCGACGACGACGCCCGCGACCGGCAGGCCGCCATCGAGGGCGCCTGGCACCGGGACCTCGTGGCGCTCGTCGCGGAGGGCGTCTCGCGCGGGGAGTTCCGGGCGGTCGACCCGGACCGCTTCGCCGCCCGGCTGCGGGCCCTCCTCGACGGCTTCTCCATCCATGTGGCGATCGGCCTGCGCGGCACCGACCGCGCGCGGGTCCTGCGCCATGTGCGGGAGTTCCTCGACGACAGCCTCGTCGCGGACGCCTGAGACCGCCCCGCCGATGATCAGCGCAGTGTTCGCATCCTGAGACGGACGGTGAGCGCGGGGTGCGGGTGTGCCAGACTGCCTCCGTGCTCTCGTTCGCCATGATTATTGGCAGCAGGCGCGCCGGTCCGCAGTGACCACCACGTACGACCAGGTACGGGTGGACACCGTCGTCCTCGACCCGCGCGCAGACCTCTCGCACCCGCGAGGGGTTTTTCTGTTTCCCGGCCCACCAGCAGCCGGGCGGAGAGCGTGAGGGACCATAGGTGGGGACGGTGGAGCCGGTCATTCCGGTAGACCGAGATCCAATACAGGAGCCTTACGACCATGACGCCGACCAACGAGCTCGACGACTCGTTCCACGTCTTCGACACCACCTTGCGCGACGGCGCCCAGCGGGAGGGCATCAACCTCACCGTCGCCGACAAGCTGGCCATCGCCCGGCACCTGGACGACTTCGGCGTGGGATTCATCGAGGGCGGCTGGCCCGGCGCCAACCCGCGCGACACCGAGTTCTTCGCCCGCGCCCAGCAGGAGATCGACTTCCGGCACGCCCAGCTCGTCGCCTTCGGCGCCACCCGGCGCGCGGGCGGCAAGGCCTCCGAGGACCCGCAGGTCAAGGCGCTGCTGGAGTCCGGCGCCCCGGTGATCACCCTGGTCGCCAAGTCCCACGACCGGCATGTCGAGCTGGCGCTGCGCACCACTCTCGACGAGAACCTGGAGATGGTCCGCGACACCGTCTCGTACCTGGTCGGCGAGGGCCGCCGCGTCTTCGTGGACTGCGAGCACTTCTTCGACGGCTACCGCGCCAACCCCGAGTACGCCAAGTCCGTCGTACGGACCGCCTCCGAGGCCGGCGCCGACGTCGTCATCCTCTGCGACACCAACGGCGGCATGCTCCCCGCCCAGGTCCAGGCGGTCGTCTCCACCGTCCTCGCCGACACCGGCGCACGGCTCGGCATCCACGCCCAGGACGACACCGGCTGCGCGGTCGCCAACACCCTCGCCGCCGTCGACGCGGGCGCCACCCACGTCCAGTGCACGGCCAACGGGTACGGCGAGCGCGTCGGCAACGCCAACCTCTTCCCGGTCGTCGCCGCCCTGGAGCTCAAGTACGGCAAGAAGGTCCTGCCCGAGGGCCGGCTGCGCGAGATGACCCGGATCTCGCACGCCATCGCCGAGGTCGTGAACCTCACCCCCTCCACGCACCAGCCGTACGTCGGCGTCTCCGCCTTCGCCCACAAGGCCGGACTGCACGCCTCCGCGATCAAGGTCGATCCGGACCTGTACCAGCACATCGACCCCGAGCAGGTCGGCAACACCATGCGGATGCTTGTCTCCGACATGGCCGGCCGCGCCTCCGTCGAGCTGAAGGGCAAGGAGCTCGGCATCGACCTCGGCGGCGACCGCGAGCTGGTCGGCCGGGTCGTCGAGCGCGTCAAGGAGCGCGAGCTCAGGGGCTACACCTACGAAGCCGCTGACGCCTCCTTCGAGCTGCTGCTGCGCGCCGAGGTCGAGGGCAGGCCGCTGAAGTACTTCGACGTCGAGTCCTGGCGCGCGATCGTCGAGGACCGCCCCGACGGCAGCCACGCCAACGAGGCCACCGTCAAGCTCTTCGCCAAGGGCGAGCGGATCGTCGCCACCGCGGAGGGCAACGGCCCGGTCAACGCCCTCGACCGGGCGCTGCGCGTCGCCCTGGAGAAGATCTACCCCCAGCTCGCCGCCCTCGACCTCGTCGACTACAAGGTCCGCATCCTGGAGGGCGTCCACGGCACCCAGTCCACCACCCGCGTCCTGATCTCCACGTCGGACGGGGCGGGGGAGTGGTCCACGGTCGGGGTGGCGGAGAACGTCATCGCCGCGTCCTGGCAGGCCCTGGAGGACGCGTACACGTACGGCCTGCTGCGGGCCGGCGTCGCCCCCGCCCGGTAGGGGCGCACGGCGGTCCCGGACGCCCGGGGCCGCCTCATCGGGTAGCGTCGAAGACATGAGGACTCCGCGCTTGAGGGGCCTCATGCGCTCCCTGCTCGTGCCGGTCGCCGCCACCGCGATGGTGCTCCTGACCGGTCCGCCCGGCGCACATGCGGCCACGGACCTTTCCACGGTGGCCGAGGCGCTCCGCGAGGATCCCGTGTACGTCGATCCCGCCGCCTCGGACCAGCTGTCGTCGGCGGACGCCGAGGCGCTCTCCGACAAGATCAAGGACGCCGGGAAACCGGTCTTCGTGGCCGTCCTGCCCGCCGACCAGCCCGACCGGGACATCTTCCTGAACCTGCGGACGGAGACCGGCATCACCGGCCTGTACGCGATCCGCAGCGGCGACCGCTTCGGCGCGCGGGCCGACACGGTCGTCCTGCCGCCGCGCGGGGTCCAGAACCTCGTCACGGCCGTCCGGGGCGTCGACGACCCCAAGGCCCAGCTGAACGACTTCGTCGACGCGGCGCTGCGCAGCGCCCGGGGTTCGGCCCCCGCCTCCTGGGGCGACGGCGGCGGAGGCGGCGTGGACACCGGCGGCCTCATCGTCGCCGGGGCGGTGGTCGCGGCGGGCGGCGCGGGCGCCTACGCCCTGGTCCGGCGCAACCGGCGGCGCCACGAGGAGGAGCAGCGGGCCGCGCTGGAGAAGCTGCGGGTCGTCGTCGACGAGGACATCACCGCCTACGGCGAGGAACTCGACCGGCTCGACTTCCACCCGGCCGAACCCGGCGCCGACGACGCGATGCGCGCGGACTACGAACGCGCCCTCGACTCCTACGAGCAGGCCAAGCGGCTGATGGACACCGCGCGCAGACCGGAGGACGTCAAGGCGGTCACCCAGGCCCTGGCGGACGGCCGCTTCTCCCTCGCCCAGCTGGCCGCCCGCCGGGAGGGCCGGCCGCTGCCCGAGCGCCGGCCGCCCTGCTTCTTCGACCCCCGTCACGGCCCGTCGGTGGCCGACGAGACCTGGACGCCGCCCGGTGGCGCGCCGCGCGAGGTGCCGGTGTGCGCGGCGGACCGGGCCCGGCTGGCCGACGGTCGCGATCCCCAGGTCCGCGAGGTCGACACCGAGTACGGCCGGCGGCCGTACTGGGAGGCCGGGCCGGCGTACGGGCCCTGGGCGGGCGGCTACTTCGGCGGCGGCATCCTCCCGGGCCTGCTCGTCGGCACCCTGCTGGGCAGCATGATGGCGGGGCCGGCGTACGGGGCCGACTACGGCTCCGGGTACGGCGACTTCGGTGGGTACGGGGGCGGTGACGTCTCGGGCGCGGACTTCGACCCGGGTGACTTCGGCGGCGGGTTCGGCGACGGAGGCTTCGGGGGCGGCGGGGACTTCGGCGGGGGAGGCGGCTTCGACGGCGGCGGCTTCTGAAACGCGGCGGACGGGCCCGGCGCCCCGCGGTACCGGACCCGTCCATTCATCGGTTCAGAGGCCGGCCGCCGCCGAGGCGATGGCGGAGGCGAAGGTGGAGACCTCGGTGTAGACGCCGGGCGCGTTCGGCCGGGCGCAGCCTATGCCCCAGCTGACGATGCCGACCTGGACCCAGGCGTTGTTCGCGTCGCGCCGGAACATGGGGCCGCCGGAGTCGCCCTGGCAGGTGTCCACGCCGCCGGAGGGCAGCCCGGCGCAGATCTCCTCGTTCGCGACGAGCCCGCTGTAGCCGCTGTAGGAGCGGCACTGGGCGTCGCTGACGAACGGCACGTCGGCCTTGAGCAGATAGCGCTGCTGGGCCCCGCCCTCGCGGTTGGCGCCCCAGCCGGCGACGGTGAAGGTGCCGGTGTTGTACTGGGTGGTGGTGGCGATGTTCAGCGTCGGCAGATTCACGGGCTGCGCGAGCTTGATGAGCGCCCAGTCCTTGCCGGTGCCGTTGTAGCCGGGCGCCCGGTACACGTAGGTGGAGCGGACCTGGACGCGGCCGCTGCTGTTCTGGAGGTCCACGACACCGGCGGTGGCCGTGATGCTGGTGTTCCGGCCGGTCGAGCCGACGCAGTGGGCGGCGGTGAGGACGATCTGCTGGGTGTAGAGCGCGCCGCCACAGCCCATGGAGAGCCGGACCATGAACGGGAACTCGCCCCGCGCGGCGCGAGTCCCGCCGACGACCCGCGAGTCCGCGGCCTGCGCGGCGGACACGGGCTGGAGACTGACGATCGCGAGCGCGGCGGCGCCGAGGACCGCGCATCTCTTGAGCGCGGTGAGGAGCTTCTTCAACGTGATGCCTTCCGTGGGGGGTTCGACATACGAACGCGAGAAGTGCAAATGACAGGAACATGTCAACCAAGCGCGGCTGGCACACCCCGGCCGTTTCCGTTGCTGGATTATGAGAACCCTGTGACACCCCCCACAAGAGCCGGATTCCGGCCACCCGCCCCCCGGCCGGGGCCGGCTCCCTACTCCAGGAAGAGCCCCGCCAGCCGGGGCAGCCGCCGCGCCATCTCACCGGCATCGTCGAAGTCCCAGGCGGGAGCCGGCGTGGGGTACCGGATGGTGCACGTACCTTGGGGAATCCGCTCACCGGTCGCGGCGAGATGCGCGTTCCAGGCGACGCCCAGGACGTCCTCGCACTCGAGGAAACCGCCGTCGGCCGCACACGCCCGCACGACGGGAAGGTCCGCCAAGGTGTCAGAACCGCTCTCTGTCCATGACGCCAGAGCCTGCCACCCGGCACTGACAACGGGTCGCGGCGTCGGTCCCGTGGCCGAGAACCAGAGCACCCGCCCACCCGGCGGGAACCGGGGGACGGGTGTGCTCGGAAACGGCGACCCGGAGGTCGCGAGGGTCACGCGTTCTTGATCGCCGAGATGTCGAAGTTCAGCTTGATCTTGTCGGAGACCAGCACGCCGCCCGTCTCCAGCGCGGCGTTCCAGGTCAGGCCCCACTCCGAGCGCAGGAGCTCCGCCTTGCCCTCGAAGCCGACGCGCTCGTTGCCGAACGGGTCCTTCGCGGCGCCGTTGAACTCCAGGTCGATGGTGATCGGCCGGGTGGTGCCGAGGATCGTCAGGTCACCGGTGATGCGGTAGTCCTCGCCGCCCAGGGCCTCCGCCTTGGTGGAGCGGAACGTCATCGTCGGGAACTCGTCCGTCTTGAAGAAGTCCGCGCTCTTCAGGTGCCCGTCACGGTCCGCCGAACCGGTGTCGATGCTGTCCATCGTGATGTCCAGGGACGCCGTGGACGCGGCCGGGTCCGTGCCGTCCAGGTGCAGGGAGCCGGTGAAGTCGAGGAACTTGCCCTTGACGTTGGTGACCATGGCGTGCCGGGCCACGAACCCGAGCGTCGAGTGCGCCGGGTCGATCGTGTAGTCGCCGGTCAGCGCGGCCAGTTCCGGGGCGACGGCGGCCGGGGCGGCCGTGGCGGTGGCGGCGGAGTCCTTGCGGTTGAAGATGCCCATGACGTTCTCCTCGGAGGGGGTTCGTTGAATGTTTAACCACCTAACGCACATCACCGTAGACGCATTCCCTTCAACTTTCAACATCATCCGCGGTGTGTTCCTGGTGTCACCCGACGTGACGTGGTAGGGCATGGACATGACCCCTTCGCGCCGAGCCCTGCTGACCGCCGCCGCCCTCGCCGCGGCCCTCGGCCGCACCGTCGCGACCCCGGCCCACGCCGGTGCTGCCGACCCCTACGACACCCTCCGCGCCCGCTGGCTCGGCATCGCCCTCGGCACCGGCTACGACCCCGCCGCCGAGCCCTACGCCGGGCGCCTCGCCGAGACCGGCACGCTCGCCCGCACGTTCCAGCGGGCCATGGACCCCACCCCCACCTCCCTGTGGCCCGGCCACCCCTTCGACCCGCCCGCCGGGATCACCCAGAGCTACACCCGCCTGTGGACCATGACCCAGGCCTACGTCCAGCCCGGCACCGGAGCCACCGCCGACCCCGCCCTGCTCGCCGACGTCCTGCGCGGCCTCGACCACCTCTCCGCGACCGTCTACCACCCCGGCACCACCCGCTACGGCAACTGGTGGGAGTGGCAGATCGGCAGCCCGCGCCTGCTCATGGACATCACGGCGGCCCTGTACGGCCACCTCGGGCAGGCCCGGATCGACGCCGCCTGCGCCGCCGTCGACCACTTCGTCCCCGACACCCTGCTCACCGACTACTCCGGCACCTCCACCGGCGCCAACCGTGTCGACCTGTGCCGCTCCGTCGTCCTGCGCGGCGTCCTCGGGCGCGCCCCGGACCGGATCGCGCTCGCGCGGGACGCGCTCTCCCCGGTCTTCCCGTACGTCACGGCGGGCGACGGCCTGTACGCCGACGGCTCCTTCGTGCAGCACACCTGGGTCGCCTACTCCGGCACCTACGGCCAGGTCCTCCTCGACGGACTCGGACGTCTCTTCGCCCTGCTCGCCGGCTCCGCCTGGGAGGTCACCGACCCGAACCGGCGGATCGTCCTCGACAGCGTCGAACGCGCCTACGCCCCGCTGATCCACGACGGACTGGTCGTGGACGCCGTCAACGGGCGGGCCATCAGCCGGGGGTACCTGAAGAACGACGAGCGGCGGGTCATGCGCGGCGACCACTACCACGGGCACGGCCTCATCGCCGCGATCGCCCTTCTCGCCGACGGCGCGAGTCCGGCCGAACGGGACCGGTGGCACGCGCGCGTCAAGGGCTGGATCGAACGGGACGCCGTGACACCGGTCCTGACGTCACGTCAGTTCGGGGTGGCCGACCTCGCCCGTCTGCACGCCGTCGCACGGGCGCCGGTCCCCGCCGCACCCGAGCCGACCGGGCACCACCTCTTCGCCGCGATGGACCGCGCCGTCCACCGCCGCCCGCGCTTCGTCGCGAGCATCGCCATGGCCAGTGACCGGATCGCCCACTACGAGTGCGGCAACGGCGAGAACCCGCGCGGCTGGCACACCGGCGCCGGCATGGTCTCCTGGTGGGCCGACGGCCTCGGCGACCAGTACACCGACTGGTACTGGCCGACCGTCGACTGGTACCGGCTGCCCGGCACGACCGTCTCCACCCGCCGCCTGCCCGACCGGGCGGGCGGCGAATGGGGCGAGGCCCGGCCCGCCGCACGCTGGGTCGGCGGCACGACGGACGGCACGTACGCGGCGATCGGCCAGGAGCTGGAGGGCCTGGGCTCCACACTCCGCGCCCACAAGGCGTGGTTCTGCCTCGCGGACGCCGTGGTCTGCCTCGGCGCCGGGATCAGCTGCGCCGACGGCGTCCCCGTGGAGACCGTCGTCGACAACCGGAACCTGGGCGAGAACGGCACCCAGGCCCTGACGCGCGGCCCCGGCTGGGCCCACCTGGAGGGCCACGGCGGCTGGATCGTCCCGTACGGCCGGCTGCGCGCCCTGCGCGAGGACCGCACCGGCGCGTGGGCCGACATCAACACGACCAGCACCACCGAGCGCCGCACCCGCCGCTGGCAGACCCTCTGGCTCGACCACGGCACCGATCCGCGGGACGCGACCTATCAGTACGTGCTCATGCCGGGCGCGAGCCGGCGGGAGGTCGCCGCGCGGGCGGCCGACCGCGGCTGGCTGACCGTCCTCGCCAATGACGCGGCCCGCCAGGCCGTCCACGTCCCCTCCCTCGGCGTCACGGCGGCCCTGTTCCGGCAGCCCGGCACCGCGGGCCCCCTCACGGCCGACGCGGGAGCGAGCGTGCTGCTCCGGCGCCGCGGCCGGACCGCTACCCTCTGGGTGAGCGAGCCGCCCCGCACGGGCGAGCCCCTGGAGATCGTCCTCGACCACCCCGTACGGCACGTGACGCACGCCGACGAGACGGTCGCGATCGTCGCCACCGGACCCCGGCTCAGGCTCCGCGTCACTCCGGGGACGGTATGCCGGACCCACCGATGTGAGGTGGTTCTCGCCTGACGGGTTTGTGCGACCCCCACAACGCACAGGCCCTCTGAGCAGTCGGAAAGGCTGCATGCCGCCGTGGTTCTGTTCAGTGCTACCAGGAAAACGCTCCGGAGACTGTGAGGAGTCGACGGCTCGCATTGCGCCGGGTCCTTCGTAAGGTCACTACATGACCGTTTTGGATGAGGCACCGGGTGAGCCGATCGACGCCCGTGGACGGACCGCCGAGCTGCACGAGATCCGTGCCCAGGCGCTGGCCGGCCCGAGCGAGAAGGCCACCGCGGCGCAGCACGCCAAGGGGAAGCTGACCGCCCGGGAGCGCATCGAGCTGCTCCTGGACCCGGGCACCTTCCGGGAGGTCGAGCAGCTGCGCCGGCACCGGGCCCAGGGCTTCGGCCTGGAGTCCAAGAAGCCGTACACCGACGGTGTCATCACCGGCTGGGGCACGGTCGAGGGCCGCACGGTCTTCGTGTACGCGCACGACTTCCGGATCTTCGGCGGCGCGCTGGGCGAGGCCCACGCCACCAAGATCCACAAGATCATGGACATGGCCATCGCGGCCGGTGCCCCGCTGGTCTCCCTGAACGACGGCGCCGGCGCCCGTATCCAGGAGGGCGTCTCCGCCCTCGCCGGGTACGGCGGCATCTTCCAGCGCAACACCAAGGCGTCCGGCGTCATCCCGCAGATCAGCGTGATGCTCGGCCCGTGCGCGGGCGGCGCGGCCTACAGCCCCGCCCTCACGGACTTCGTGTTCATGGTCCGCGACACCTCGCAGATGTTCATCACCGGCCCCGACGTGGTCAAGGCCGTGACGGGCGAGGAGATCACCCAGAACGGCCTCGGCGGCGCCGACGTGCACGCCGAGACCTCCGGCGTCTGCCACTTCGCGTACGACGACGAGGAGACGTGCATCGCCGAGGTGCGCTACCTCCTCTCGCTCCTCCCGCAGAACAACCGGGAGAACCCGCCCCGCGTGGAGCCGTCGGACCCCGCGGACCGCCGCAGCGAGACGCTCCTCGACCTGGTCCCGGCCGACGGCAACCGGCCGTACGACATGACCAAGGTCATCGAGGAGATCGTCGACGACGGCGAGTTCCTGGAGGTCCACGAGCGCTGGGCGCGGAACATCATCTGCGCGCTGGCCCGCCTCGACGGCCAGGTCGTCGGCATCGTCGCCAACCAGCCCCAGACGCTGGCGGGCGTGCTCGACATCGAGGCGTCCGAGAAGGCCGCCCGCTTCGTGCAGATGTGCGACGCCTTCAACATCCCGATCATCACGTTCCTCGACGTCCCCGGCTTCCTCCCGGGCGTCGACCAGGAGCACGGCGGCATCATCCGCCACGGCGCCAAGCTGCTGTACGCCTACTGCAACGCGACCGTGCCCCGGATCTCCCTGATCCTGCGCAAGGCGTACGGCGGCGCGTACATCGTCATGGACAGCCAGTCCATCGGCGCCGACCTCACCTACGCCTGGCCGACCAACGAGATCGCCGTGATGGGCGCCGAGGGCGCCGCCAACGTCATCTTCCGCCGGCAGATCGCCGAGGCGGAGGACCCCGAGGCCATGCGGGCGCGCATGGTCAAGGAGTACAAGTCCGAGCTGATGCACCCGTACTACGCGGCCGAACGGGGCCTGGTCGACGACGTGATCGACCCCTCCGAGACCCGCGAGGTCCTCGTCCGCTCCCTGGCGATGCTGCACACCAAGCACGCCGACCTGCCGTCCCGCAAGCACGGCAACCCTCCGCAGTAACCCACCGGTATCCGTGCGGAAACCTCATCCATGGAGACTGAGCCCATGAACGTCCCTGACATCCGCGTCGAGAAGGGCCACGCCGAGCCCGAGGAAGTCGCCGCCATCACGGCGATCCTCCTGGCCCGCGCCGCCGCCCGGCCCGCCGCCGCCCCGGCCCACCGGGGCCGCCCGAAGGCCGGCTGGCGCCGCCTGGAGCGCGAGGGCGGCTTCCGCGCCCCCCACAGCTGGCGCTGACCCGCGACCGACCACGAAGGGCCCCTCTCCCGGGAGAGGGGCCCTTCCGCGTCCCTGAGGGGCGCCTGGAGCCGCGCGACGGACACAGGGATGCCCCGGACGGTGAACGACCGTCCGGGGCATCCCTGTGGAGCGAGGAGACCCGTGTCTAGCGCAGCCGCGCCATCAGCGCGTGCTCCACGAGCGTGATCAGCGCCGACTTGGCGTCCGCGCGGTGCCGGGCGTCCGTCGTGATGATCGGGGTGTCGGGGCCGATCTGCAGCGCCTCGCGCACCTCGTCCGGGTTGTACGGCTGGTTGCCGTCGAAGCCGTTCAGCGCGATGACGAACGGCAGGCCGCTGTTCTCGAAGTAGTCGACCGCGGGGAAGCAGTCGGCGAGACGGCGGGTGTCCACCAGCACGATCGCGCCGATGGCGCCGCGCACGAGGTCGTCCCACATGAACCAGAAGCGGTCCTGGCCGGGCGTACCGAAGAGGTACAGGATCAGGTCCTGGTCCAGGGTGATACGGCCGAAGTCCATGGCGACCGTCGTGGTCGTCTTGTCCCCGGTGTGGGTGAGGTCGTCGATGCCCGCCGAAGCAGACGTCATGACGGCCTCCGTGCGCAGCGGGTTGATCTCCGAGACGGCGCCGACGAACGTGGTCTTGCCCACGCCGAAGCCGCCCGCCACCACGATCTTCGCGGAGGTGGTGGAGCGGGAAGGACCGCCGCTAGAGCTTGCGAAGTCCACTGAGCACCCTTTCGAGCAGTGTCACGTCTGGCTGGCCGCCGGCGTTCTCGTCGCCGCCGGGCTGATGGATCGCGACCAGTCCTGCCTCCGCCAAGTCGGCGACGAGGATCCTGGCCACGCCGAGGGGGATCGTGAGGAGGGCCGAGATCTCGGCCACCGATTTGATCTCTCGGCAGAGGTTGCAGATCCGCTGATGCTCGGGCAGCTGGCCCTGCATCTGGTGCGGCTGCGCGGTGGTGTGCACCAGCGCCTCGATGGCGAGCTGGTAGCGCGGGCGGGTCCGGCCGCCGGTCATGGCGTACGGACGCACCAGGGGGTTGTTCGACGCCCCGGCGGGCGTCGGCTCAGGGGCGCGTCGCTGCGGCTGCACCGGCTGGATGCGCGGCGCCGGCGGCTGGTCGTACGGCGAGGGCCCGGGGCCCTGCGGGGCGTACGGCTGCCGCTGGTTCGGCTGGGAGGGGAAGTACCGGTTCTGGGAACCGTCGTTCTGGCCCTGGGCAGGGCCGTACGACCAGTTGCCCGATGACGAACCGTCTGGGGGTGTTGCCACTTTCTCTCCTCCTCCGACTGTGCCTGGCACCCATCATGTGGAGCCGCGTCCCGAAACCTTACGGCCCCGGGACGCCAAAACGCACCGCTGTCCGTTCAGTTGAGCAGGCTCCCTTGGAGTTCCGCCCGCAGATCGGGCGTCAGGACCGTACCGGCACGGTCGACCAGAAGCGCCATCTCGTACCCGATGAGGCCGATGTCCGCCTCGGGATGTGCGAGGACCGCGAGGGACGAACCGTCGGAGATGGACATGATGAAGAGGAATCCCCGCTCCATCTCCACAACCGTCTGGTTCACGCTGCCGCCCTCGAAGATGCGGGAGGCGCCTGCCGTCAGTGACGTCAGACCGGAGGCGACGGCCGCGAGCTGGTCGGCGCGGTCGCGCGGGAAGCCTTCGGACATCGCCAGAAGGAGTCCGTCGGCGGAGACCACCACCGTGTGGGACACCCCGGGGGTGTTGTCCACGAAGTTGGTGATCAACCAGTTCAGGTTCTGTGCCGCCTGGCTCATCGGGCTCACACTAACGCTCCTGGTTGTAGGTGCTGTCAGGACCGAAGCCCTGGCCGTTCGTTTCACTTCCCGCGCTGCGACCCCGCTGGACACCGCGGCGCAGGTTGCTCAGCCTGCCCCGGACGTCCTCGGGAGCACGGGAGACCTGTGGGCCCCCCTGGGGGGTGGTTTCGGCGGCTCCCTGGACCAGGTTGGCCTTCGGGACCCGCCGCGGCAGGCCGGAGGAGGTGACCCCGCCCGCCTTGGGCTTCCGGAGCTGCGAGGCCTGCTGCCAGCGCTCGTCGTTCTGCGAACGCCAGGCGCTGTCGCCGTTGCTCTCCGGAGTGGGAGCCGGCGCCGGCGCGTCCTGCCGCACGGGCCGCGTGCCGTTGGTGCCGCTCGCGGCGGCGCCGCGACGCGGAAGCCCGGCGTCGGTCAGTGCGTGGGGCGCGGATTGCGCCGGTCCCGGACGGTCGAAGCCTACGCCGTCGGACTCGCCCGCGTCACCGGCCTGCGCGGATTCCGTTTCCGGAGCGTACTGCTCCTGGTAGCCGTCGCGGTAGCCGCTCTGCTGAGGCCAGTCGTCCTGGTGGCGCCGCTGGTCGAAGGCCGTGAAGCCGTCCTGTGCGGAGCCGTTGCGGGCCACCGGCTCCTCGGCGGCGGGCTCCGCATAGCCGGAGTCCGGGTAGCCGTTGGGGGACGAGAAGGAGTCGTCGCGGGGCAGGCCGCCGTTCGGCGCGTAGTACGTGTCGTCGTACGACGCCTGCTGGGGCTCCTCGTAGCCGGAGTGCTGCTGCTCGCCGTACGCCTGCTGCTGGTCCTCGTAGGACTGCTGCCGCTGGTCGTCGTACGCCTGCTGCTGGTCGTAGCCGTCCTGCTGCCCCGCGTAGCCGTTGTGCTCGTCGTAGGCGGGCTGGCCGAACTCGTCGTAGGCGGGGGCCTCGGAGCCCTCCGGGCCGTGCGACTGGGCCTCCAGGGCCGCCCGGCGCTCCTCGCGCATCAGGGAGCGGCCGACGGGGTCCAGCTCGCGGATGTCGTCCGGGACCTCGGTGTAGGCGCTGTCGTCGAAGCCGAGCTCGGCCGCGGTACGCATCGGCTGACCGAAGTTCTCACCCTGGAACTGCTGCTCCGGGATGATCTGCGAGACGGTGAACTCGTCCTGCGACGGCTGCTGTTCACCGCCGCCGCCACCGTGCGTGATGGCGTCCGGCAGCATGACCAGCGAGGTGGTGCCGGCCTGCTCGCCCGAGGGGCGCAGCTGGACGCGGATGCCGTGCCGGTCGGACAGCCGGCCGACCACGAACAGACCCATGCGCTGGGATATCGCCGCGTCGACGGTGGGCGGGTTCGCCAGCTTGTGGTTGATGTCCGCGAAGTCCTCGGCGGTGAGGCCGATGCCCTTGTCGTGGATCTCGATCATCACGCGGCCGTCGGGGAGACGGGTCGCGGTGACGCGGACCTTGGTCTGCGGCGAGGAGAACGTGGTGGCGTTCTCCAGCAGCTCGGCCAGCAGGTGCACGAGGTCGGTGACCGCGCGGCCGTGGATCTCGGCCTCCGGGACGCCGGACAGCTCGATGCGCTCGTACTGCTCCACCTCGGAGGAGGCGGCGCGCAGCACGTCGACCAGCGGGACCGGCTGGTCCCAGCGGCGGCCGGGCTCCTCGCCGGCGAGGACGAGGAGGTTCTCGCCGTTGCGGCGCATACGGGTCGCGAGGTGGTCCAGCTTGAAGAGGTTCTCCAGCTGGTCCGGGTCGGCCTCGTTGTTCTCCAGGTCGGTGATCAGGGTCAGCTGGCCCTCGATCAGCGACTGGTTGCGGCGCGACAGGTTGGTGAAGATCGCGTTGATGTTGCCCCGCAGCAGAGCCTGCTCGGCGGCGAGCCGGACGGCCTCGCGGTGGACCTGGTCGAAGGCGCGGGCGACTTCGCCGATCTCGTCGCGGGTGGTGATCGGGATGGGCGCGACCCGGGTGTCGACCCGGCCGGGGTCGGTGCGCGAGAGCTGGTCGACCAGCATCGGCAGACGCTGCTCGGCGATACCGAAGGCGGCGTTGCGCAGCTGGCGCATCGAGCGGGACATCTGGCGGGCGACCGCGCCGGCCAGGATGAACGCGACGAGCAGGGCGACCACGACGGCCGCACCGGTGATGAGGGCGTCGGTCTTGGCGTCCTCGGAGACGGTCGCGGCGTCGTTCACGGCCTTGCTGACGAGGTCCGTCTCGATCTCGCGGTAGCCCTCGTACTTGGCGGTGGAGGCGCCCAGCCACGCCTTGGGCGTGACGCCCTTGGCGGCCAGCTGCTCGGGGGTGAAGGTGCCCGCGGCGATGCCCTGGAGCATGGCGTCGGCGGCCGGCATGGCGGTGTAGGCGCCGCCCTGCGTGGAGCTGCTGTCACCGGCGTTGACGGCGGTGCCCTTGTCGCCGATCTTCTTTCGCTGCGCGGCCATGATGTCGTCGAGCTGGTCGACGTCGTCCTGGGTGGCGCCCGAGACGAACTCGTTGATCGCGATGCCCTCGAGGTAGCGGTACGACACGAGGGAGATGCCCTGCTGGCGGACCACGGCCTCCTTGGTGCTCGGCCGTATCAGCATGTGCACGGCGATCGAGCGCTGGAGGGAGGTGGCGGCCTTGGCGAGGGCCACGGCGTAGACGGTACGGCCGTAGGAGGTGACGTTGCCGGTTCCCAGGCTGAGCTCGTTGGCGAACTCCATCAGGGAGTGCTGGACGGCGACGTATCCCTCTTCGGTCTTCACCGGGTCCATGGACTTGGTGTAGGCCGCCTGACGCAGGGGCGCCAGCTTGGTCTCGTTGGACCGGAAGAGCTGCATACGGCGGTCGAGCGCGGCCGTGTGCGGGAGGTTCTGCGCGGCCTCGTCGAACTTCGCCTTGGCGCTGTCGGTTGCGGAGCGCAGCTGGGTCACGGTGTCCGTGGTGCCCTTGCCCTGGAGCAGGTCGGCCGCGGTGAGGTCGCGCTCGTCCAGCAGGGCGTTGCCGTACTCGGCGGCGGAGCGCACGAGGAGGGCGACGTTCTCGGCGTCCTCGGCCTCCTGCCAGGTGTCGATCGAGCTCTTCACCTGGAAGCCGCCCATGACGAGGCCGACCATCACGGGTATGAGCAGGATCGCGTTCAGCCTGGTCGGCACGCGCCAGTTGCGCGGCGAGAAGCGGCCGCCGCTGCGGGCCGGCGCGGCCGTGGGCTCGGATCCGGGCACAGGGGCGGGCGCCGCTCCGCGCGGCGGCGGGGTGAAGTTGCCCCGGGCCGACGGCTCGGGACTGTTCTTGCTTCGCCTCACTCGACCAACAACCTTCCGGCGGGGTCGGCACCTAGGTCGTGCCGCTGTGTCTCAGAGCCCATCGCCTTGAAGTACGCATTACTGATGAGTACGTCTTCGACCAGTGGGCAGTTCTGGCATTCCAGCACGGGGGCCCGCGCTCTTCCAAACAGTGGAAGAGGAGGATTCCGCGCGATGTAAGTCCCAGATAAAACGGTCATAAAGAGCGAGCCCCGTCAAAAGACGGGGCGGTTGTGCGCGCAGCGAGACCGGTTGACCGCGACGAGTTGCCGTACCACCCGATTCCTCTGCCGAAACGTTATGAACAGCGGAGCCGACCGTGTCAAAGGCCACAGCCGGCTCCGGGACATCTACGACAACTGCCGTATGTGCCCGCAGACTTCCACTACCGCAGTCGTGCCATGAGCGCGTGCTCCACCAGCGTGATCAGCGCACTCTTGGCATCGGCGCGGTGCCGGGCGTCCGTCGTGATGATCGGCGCGTCCGGTCCGATCTGCAGCGCCTCGCGCACCTCGTCCGGTGTGTACGGCTGGTGCCCGTCGAAGCCGTTGAGGGCGATGACGAACGGCAGGCCGCTGTTCTCGAAGTAGTCGACCGCGGGGAAGCAGTCCGCGAGACGGCGGGTGTCCACCAGCACGACGGCGCCGATGGCACCGCGCACCAGGTCGTCCCACATGAACCAGAAGCGGTCCTGACCCGGCGTACCGAACAGGTAGAGGATCAGGTCCTGGTCCAGGGTGATACGGCCGAAGTCCATGGCCACCGTGGTGGTGGTCTTGTCCCCGGTGTGCGTGAGGTCGTCGATCCCCGCGCTCGCGGAGGTCATCACGGCCTCCGTGCGCAGCGGGTTGATCTCCGAGACGGCACCCACGAACGTGGTCTTGCCCACGCCGAAGCCACCCGCCACCACGATCTTCGCGGAGGTGGTCGCCCGGCTTGGTTCAGAGCTTGCGAAGTCCACTGAGCACCCTTTCGAGCAGCGTCACGTCCGGTGCGCCACCGTTGTTCTCGTCGCCACCCGGCTGGTGGATGGCGACCAAGCCCGCCTCCGCGAGGTCCGCCACGAGGATCCTGGCCACGCCGAGAGGCATGGACAGGAGCGCGGAGACCTCGGCGACCGACTTCACCTCGCGGCACAGGTGGCAGATGCGCTGGTGCTCCGGGAGGAGCCCCATCAGCGCCGCCGGGTCGGCCGTGGTGCTGATCAGTGCCTCGATGGCCAGCTGGTAACGCGGCCGGGTCCGGCCGCCGGTCATCGCGTACGGACGTACCAGCGGCTGGTCGCCCTCATCCTCGTACGGCTCCGCGTACGGATCATGAGAGGCGGTGGGCGGGGTCATGAATCCTCCGGGCTGGAACACAGTCGGTCGGTCAAGCCGTCGTGAGGGGGCCAGTGGGGGGATTGTGGCGGCCGGACGGTGATTTGGTGAGACGGGTGGATCCGGGAGATGTCAGTGGAGCAGACTGCCTTGGAGCTCGGCACGCAGGTCGGGGGTGAGGACCGCGCCCGCACGGTCGACCAGCAGTGCCATCTCGTACCCGACGAGGCCGATGTCCGCCTCCGGGTGAGCGAGTACGGCGAGGGACGACCCGTCCGAGATGGACATGAGGAAGAGGAATCCTCGCTCCATCTCGACGACGGTCTGTGCGACGTCCCCGCCTTCGAAGATCCGGCTGGCACCCGCCGTCAGCGAGGTCAGACCCGACGCGACGGCCGCCAGCTGGTCGGCACGGTCGCGGGGGAACCCCTCCGACATCGCCAGCAGAAGGCCGTCGGCGGACACGACGACGGTGTGGGACACCCCGGGGGTGTTGTCCACGAAGTTGGTGATCAACCAGTTGAGGTTCTGTGCCGCTTGGCTCATCTGGCTCAACTAACGCTCCTGCTGGTGAGTGGGGCTCGGGAAGCTGCCGGTCTGGCCGCTGCCGGCCTGACGGCCCTGAGCGATGCCCCGACGGAGATTGGTCAGCCGGCCGCGTACGTCATCGGGCGCACGCGAGACCTGCGGACCGCTTTGGTGCTGTTGCTGCTGAGCCGTGCCGGGGACGAGGTTCGCCCGGGGCACCCGGCGCGGCAGGCCGGAGGTGGTGACTCCGCCCGCGGCGGGCTGCCTGACGCGTTCAGCCTGCCGGACGAGGTCGTCGTTCGGCGAGCTGCGCCAGGCGGTCGACGCGGAGCGCTGGGGGGCGGAGGACGGCTGGGGCCGCTCCGCCGGGGCCGGACGCTCCTGCTGCGGAGCGGCGGCCGGGGTGTCGGTGCCCGGCTGGCGTCCCTGCGGACCGCCGTGGAACCAGTTGGTCTCGAGCGTGTCGTACAGCGGGGTACGGCCGTCGCCGGGACCGGTCGCCGGCGGCAGGGCCTCGGGCTCCTGACGCACGGGACGCTGCTGCGGACGCTGCGGCGGGACGGGGGGCTGCTGGCCCGCGCCGTAGCCGTTGTTGCCGCCGTACGAACCGCCGTTGACCTGGGGCCGCTCGAACTGGCCGGTCGACTCCGGGCTCTGGCGGCCCGGCAGCGAGTGCCGGCCCGTCGAGCTGTTGTCGTACGACTGCGGCACGGCGAACTGGCCCGTCTGCGAGGCGTTGTTCTGCCCCGAGCCGTTGGTGCCGAAGACGTCCGGGCGGACGAACTGGCCGGTGTCCTGCTGCGCGTCGGCGCCGGGGCGGGCGAACTGACCCGTGTTCTGCGGGTCGTAACCGCCGGGAGCCTGGGCGTCGAAGTCCGGGCGGGCGAACTCCGAGGTGGAGGCCGGGCCCTGCCGGTCGTCGATCCGCGGCATCCGCGAGGTCTGCTGCGCCGGGTCCTCGTCGTGCCCGCGCGGGGCGTCGAGCGAGGCGCGCGGCACCGGGGGCTGCGCGTTCTCGTCGCTCCAGCTGGGACGCGAGGGCTGGTTGCCGCCCGGCAGCTCGGCCCGCGCGCCACCGCGCGGCGGCAGCTGCGGCCGGCGGCCACGGCGGGGGCCCTGCTCGCCGCCGGCGGGCGGCGCCTGCGGAGGCGTCGGGGCGCTCTGACGGGACTGGTCGCGTCCGGGGGCGGTCCCGCGGGAGCCGCCGAACATGTCCTGACCGGCACCGTTGCTCTGCATGCCCTGCCCGGCGCCCTGCGAGGGGCCGCCGAACATGGCACCGGCCTGGGCCGGCCGGCCCTGCGCGGGAGCACCGGGACCGCCCTGCGGTCCGCGCGGCGCGCCCGGCCCGCCCTGCATACCGTCGCCGTCACGTCCGGGCAGCGCCGCACGCGGGCCCTGACCGGCGCCGAGCCGGCCACCGCCCGGGGCACCGCCACCCGGCGCACCCCCGCCGAAGGCACCGCCACCGGACTGCACCTGACGGCGCGCGGCGGCCGCACCCGCGGCGGCCTGCGCGGCGGCGGGACCGCCGGAGGCACCGGGGCCGTTCGGGCCGGGCTTGCCGCCGGCCGGCTTGCCGCCCTGGGCGACGTCGACGGGCAGCATGACCAGCGCGGTCGTACCACCGGAGTCGGACGGGCGGAGCTGGATGCGGATGCCGTGGCGCTGCGACAGACGGCCGACCACGAACAGACCCATGCGGCGGGAGACCGAGACGTCCACGGTGGGCGGCGAGGCGAGCCGCTCGTTGATCGCCGCGAGGTCCTCGGGGGAGAGGCCGATACCGGTGTCGTGGATCTCGATCAGCACGCGGCCGTCGGGCAGCGCGTGACCGGTGACCTTGACCTTGGTCTGCGGCGAGGAGAACGAGGTCGCGTTCTCCAGCAGCTCGGCGAGGAGGTGCACGAGGTCGTTGACCACACGGCCGGCCACTTCGGTGGTCGGCACGGCGGCCAGCTCGATGCGCTCGTACTGCTCCACCTCGGACGCGGCGGCGCGGAGCACGTCGACCAGGGGGACCGGGCGGGTCCACCGGCGGCCGGGCTCCTCACCCGCGAGGACGAGGAGGTTCTCACCGTTACGGCGCATACGCGTCGCGAGGTGGTCGAGCTTGAAGAGCGAGGACAGCTGGTCCGGGTCGGCCTCGCGGGACTCCAGTTCGGAGATGAGCGAGAGCTGACGCTGGATGAGGCCCTGGGAGCGGCGCGAGAGGTTGGTGAACATCGCGTTGACGTTGCCCCGCAGGAGGGCCTGCTCGGCGGCGAGGCGGACCGCCTCGCGGTGCACGTCGTCGAAGGCCGCGGCCACCTGGCCGATCTCGTCCCGGGAGTGCACACCGACCGACTCCACGGACGTGTCGACGTCCTGCGGGTCGGCCTCGGAGAGCTGCTTGACCAGCTCGGGCAGACGGTCCTGGGCGACCTTGGTGGCGGTCTCCTCCAGCCGGCGCAGCGAGCGGATCATGGAGCGGGCCACGACGAAGGCGCCGACCAGCGACACACCGAGCACGAGCAGGATCAGCGCACCGGAGATGATCGCTTCGCGCTCGGACTCGTTGCGCAGCTCGCGGGCCTTCTGCTCCATCTCCTCGAGCAGCGTGGTCTCGATGGCGCGCATGCCCTGGATCTTGGTGGTGCTGTCGTCCACCCAGTCCCGGTAGGAGCGCTTGTCCAGCGAGGCGAGGCCGGTGGCCGACGTCAGGGCGCGGGTGGCGTAGGTGTCACTGGCCTTGATCGTCGGGTTGCCGTCGCCGATCGGCTTCAGCAGCTCGTCCGCGGGCTCGCTGCCGTAGATGCTCTTGAAGGAGCGAAGCTCGGACTTCTGGCTCTCCAGCGCGGAGTCGGCGTAGAGGCGGTCGTTGTCCGAGAGGTCGGCGTCGGTGGTGTTGTTCGCCGGGAGGGCCGCGGCGAGGACCGCGCGCTGGATGGAGGCGTACTCCTTGGCGGAGGAGAACGACGCCAGGGCGCGGGTGCTCTGGATCATGTCGGGGTTGCTGGTCGCCTCGGCCATGTCCTGGGAGAGGTCCAGCAGGTGGGTGATCAGCCGGTGGTAGGCCTCGACGGTCTGCGTGGAGTTGCCGTCGGCCTGGTACGCCGTGCCGCGGACCTCGGAGAGCGTGCCGAGTTCGCGGATGAGCTGGACGATGTTGTCGCGGACGCCCTTGAGGCTGCCGTCCTTGCTCTGGTCGTCGATCTCCTCGGAGGCGTCCCGGAAGCTCTGCGCGGCGCGGTCCGTCTTGTCGCGGTAGCCCTTGACCGTGTAGTCGGTCGACTTGGCGCCGTGGGCGAGCGGACCGGCGGACTGGTCGCGCTCCTCCTGGAGCGCGTGCGCGAGCTCGGTGGCCCGCTTGGTCATGTCCGTCAGCAGCCGCATGTTCTCCAGCTGCTGGATGTCGTCCATGTTGTCGCTGATACGCAGGGCGCCCAGCGAGGTGGCCGCGACCACGGGGAGCGTCAGCAGCGCGACGAGGCGCGTGGAGATACGCCAGTTGCGCAGGGCTATTCGTGAGCCCGGGCCGACCTCGCCCTTGGCCGGCTTCTTCGTCGGAGGCGGGGGAACCGCGGCACCCGGGGACGCCGACACGGCGGGGCGCCCGGAGCGCTCACCGCTGTCGACCGACGGGGCCGGGCCCTGGGTCTGGGCGTGCTGGGGCGAGGGACCTCGGTCGGTCCCGCCGTGCTCCGGCTCCGCCGAAGCGCTGCCATCCCTCTTGAAACGTCCCTGCACTAGCGTCGCAACCTCTGGACCAGGCGCCCTTCCGCGTGAGCGGTCGGACACGGTGTCGGCGTATTGGGGAGCGTCCTGAACACGCTCCCTGGTGGTCGTGAGTGACCGGCGCTGGCTCCCCCTTCTCGCCGCCACTCGGCGCGTCGATGCGCCCCCTGTGCGCCGGCTCGATCCTGCGGCGGTCCGTGGAATTCCAGCACAGTGCAGGATCGCCAACAAGGCCCGTAGGCCGAGCCGTGACATACGTGACACCGCGTGAGGGGGGAATTACCTGCCGTGGATCGTCATTCACCTCAGAACGGACATAGGTCCGCGAGTCGCTTTACGGCGCAAGGTGCCCAAGTCGCCATGATCAGGAGCGGAATGATGGGTTCAGGGGGCGATTGTCCGTTTCTCCACCCAGGGGGGCAGGCCTGAATTGCCCGGATTATGCATCGGGGCGTGAGGAAACTCACACCCAGATCAAGGGGTCTTCACGACTTCTCCGGGAAGCGGATGTTTAGCCTGACGCTTTACAAGAGGGATGTTTCTGCCCACCCGCGTCCGGACGCAGGCCTCGACAGGCCCGTATCCGGGCGCTTCGTCACGACAGGACTCAGTACGACCGTGAAGACGACGATGATCCACACGATAGCCAACCCGCGGCGCACGAAGCTGGCCCACCTCGACAGCGCCGACGAACTGCGTCTCCCCGAGCAGCCGGAGCACTCCCTCGACCTCCCCGCTCAGACCGCCAACCCCAAGCGCACCATCCTCCAGGAACTCCCCGCGACCACCGTCGCCGGTTAGTACGGACACGGGCGGCATGTCGTTCATCGCCGGACGACCGCCCGTCGGAGGGATCCGTCACGACGGCCCCGGCGTCCGCGCCGCTCGCGCGAGGCGCGGACGCCTCACCGCGCTAGCCTGGAGCGTCAGACTCCAGCCGGCTTCAAGTGAGGGGCGCAGGATCCCGTGCGCATCGCCAGATTCTCCATCGACGGGAACGTCGCCTTCGGCGCGGTCGAGGGCGACAGGCCGGACGAACACGTCCTCGACATCATCAAGGGCATCCCGTTCACGGACTTCGAGCTCTCCGGCACGAAGGTGCCGCTGAGCAAGGTCAGGCTGCTGCCGCCGGTCCTCCCCAACAAGGTCGTCGCCTTCGGCCGCAACTACGCCGAGCACGCCCGTGAACTCGGCAACGAGGTGCCCGACGCCCCGTTCGCCTTCTTCAAGCCGTCCACCTCGGTGATCGGCCCCGGCGACGAGATCCAGTACCCGTCCTTCACCCAGGACCTCCACCACGAGGCGGAACTCGCCGTCGTCATCGGCCGGCTGTGCCGCGAGGTCCCGCGCGAGCGCGTCAAGGACGTGATCTTCGGCTACACGTGCGCCAACGACATCACCGCGCGGGACGTCCAGAAGCGCGAGAAGCAGTGGGCCCGGGCCAAGGGCTTCGACAGCTCCTGCCCGCTCGGCCCCTGGGTGGAGACCGGACTGGACATCGGGACGGCCTCCGACCTGACGATCCAGCTCACGGTCAACGGCGAACAGCGCCAGCTGGGCCGCACCAGCGAGATGATCCACGGCATCGAGGATCTGATCGTCAACATCTCCGAGGCCATGACGCTGCTCCCCGGCGACGTCATCCTCACGGGCACCCCGGCAGGCGTCGGACCCCTCAACGTCGGCGACGACGTCGCCGTCACCATCGAAGGCATCGGCACTCTCACCAACAAGGTTGTCAAGCGTGGCTAGCGCACCTGTACGCGTCCGTTTCTGCCCGTCGCCCACCGGTAACCCCCACGTGGGCCTGGTCCGCACCGCCCTGTTCAACTGGGCGTTCGCCAAGCACCACCAGGGCACGCTGGTCTTCCGTATCGAGGACACCGACGCGGCCCGCGACTCCGAGGAGTCCTACAACCAGTTGCTGGACGCCATGCGCTGGCTGGGCTTCGACTGGGACGAGGGCCCCGAGGTCGGCGGCCCGCACGCGCCGTACCGCCAGTCGCAGCGGATGGACCTCTACAAGGACGTCGCCGCCAAGCTGCTCGACGCCGGCCACGCCTACCACTGCTACTGCTCCCAGGAGGAGCTGGACACCCGCCGCGAGGCCGCCCGCGCCGCCGGCAAGCCGTCCGGCTACGACGGGCACTGCCGCGAGCTCACCGACGCCCAGATCGAGGAGTACAAGGCCCAGGGCCGCACGCCGATCGTCCGCTTCCGGATGCCCGACGAGCCGATCACCTTCACGGACCTGGTCCGCGGCGAGATCACCTACCTCCCGGAGAACGTGCCGGACTACGGCATCGTCCGGGCCAACGGCGCCCCGCTCTACACGCTGGTCAACCCGGTCGACGACGCCCTCATGGAGATCACCCACGTCCTGCGCGGCGAGGACCTGCTCTCCTCCACCCCCCGCCAGATCGCCCTCTACAAGGCGCTCACCGAACTGGGCGTCGCCAAGGGGACCCCGGCCTTCGGCCACCTGCCGTACGTGATGGGCGAGGGCAACAAGAAGCTCTCCAAGCGCGACCCGCAGTCCTCGCTGAACCTCTACCGCGAGCGCGGCTTCCTGCCCGAGGGCCTGCTCAACTACCTCTCGCTGCTCGGCTGGTCGCTCTCCGCCGACCAGGACATCTTCACCATCGACGAGATGGTCGCGGCCTTCGAGATCGAGGACGTCAACCCGAACCCGGCCCGCTTCGACCTCAAGAAGTGCGAGGCGATCAACGCCGACCACATCCGGATGCTCGACGTGAAGGACTTCGCCGAGCGCTGCCGTCCGTGGCTCCAGGCCCCCGTCGCCCCGTGGGCCCCGGAGGCGTTCGACGAGGCGAAGTGGCAGGCGATCGCCCCGCACGCGCAGACCCGGCTCAAGGTCCTCTCCGAGATCACCGACAACGTCGACTTCCTGTTCCTGCCGGAGCCGGTCTTCGACGAGGCGTCCTGGACCAAGGCCATGAAGGAGGGCTCCGACGCCCTGCTGCGCACCGCCCGCGAGAAGCTGGAGGCCGCCGACTGGTCCTCCGCCGAGTCGCTGAAGGAGGCCGTCCTGGCCGCCGGTGAGGCCCACGGCCTCAAGCTCGGCAAGGCCCAGGCCCCGGTCCGCGTCGCGGTCACCGGCCGCACGGTCGGCCTGCCGCTCTTCGAGTCCCTGGAGGTCCTGGGCAAGGAGAAGACGCTGGCCCGGATCGACGCGGCGCTGGCGAAGCTGTCCGCCGCCTGATCCCACGCACGGCCCCGAGGGGCGGCAGCCGCGGACCGCGGCTGCCGCCCCTCAGGCATCGGCGCCGATGTCAGTGGGCGCGGCTACGGTTCCTGGCATCAAGTTCCTTGATCAGGAAGGCGCGCCGTCATGCCGATGTCCCCTCGCGACTACACCTGGCTGTTCACGCCGGGCAGCACGTTCAGCCACCCCTCCGGTCCCACCGGCGTGATCCACGTGGCCGACGGCGGCGAGCTGGACCTGCCCACCGGACGGATCGTCGCCTGCGACCCCTTCGTCTGCCTCGGCACCGGCGACGTGGAGCCCTTCACGGTCACCGTCGCCCCCGGCCGCTACCGCGTCGAGGCCGCCGTCGCCACCCTCACCCACCCCGGCGAGGCCCCCTCCGACCGCCCCCACCGCCGGGTGGCGGCGGCCCGCCTGGTGATCCGCGACGAACCCACCGTCACGTGGGAGCCGGCCCTGCTCCCCGGCCAGGACCCGGCCGACCTCGGGGAGGACGAGTTCTACGGCTACGGCGTCGACGCCGGGACCGGCTGCTTCTACGACGCCGCGGCCGAGCAGGGCTTCCCGGAGGCGCAGGCGGACGAGGGGCCGCTGTGGGACGCCTTCGAGGACAGCGACTGGTCCGGCGGACCCCACCTGGTCAGGTCCCCCGCCACCGGGCACACCCTGGCCGCCTTCACCTCGGGCTGGGGCGACGGCGCCTACCCGACCTGGACGGGCCGGGGCGCCGACGGGGAGGTCACCTGCCTCGTCACCGACTTCTTCGTGGCCCCGGACCCCGCGGAGACCCTGGTCTGACCGGCCCCCCGGCGGATCCCCGGACACGCCCCGGTGCCGCGCGCTACCGTCGGATCATGGGCATTCGCGCGGTGGTCTGGGACGTGGACGACACCCTCTTCGACTACACCGCGGCCGACCGGGCCGGGATGCGCGCGCACCTGGCGGCCGAGGGGCTGCTCGAGCGGTACGGGAGCGCCGAGCGGGCCCTGACGCTGTGGCGCGAGGTCACCGAGGCGCAGTGGGCCCGCTACGCGGCCGGCGAGGCGACCTTCCCGGCGCAGCGCCGCGACCGGGTGCGGGTCTTCCTCGGCGAGGAACTGGACGACACCGAGGCGGACGCCTGGTTCGATCGGTACGTGGCGCACTACGAGACGGCCTGGGCGCTGTTCCCGGACGTGCTGCCGGTCCTGGACGCCCTCGCGGCCAGCCACCGGCACGCGGTGCTGTCCAACTCCAGCCTGCACGTCCAGGACCGCAAACTGCGGGTGCTGGGCGTCCACGACCGCTTCGAGGCCATCCTGTGCGCGGCCGAGCTGGGCGTGTCCAAGCCGGAGGCGGGCGCCTTCCACGCCGCCTGCGCCGCCCTGCGGCTCGCCCCGCACGAGGTGGCGTACGTCGGCGACCATCCGCTGATCGATGGGCGGGGCGCCGCGGACGCCGGGCTGCTGTCGGTCTGGATCGACCGTGACGGCGTGCACACCGCCGATGACGGGGCCTCCGGCCCCCACCGGATCGCCTCGCTCGCCGAACTCCCCGCCCTGCTCGGCGCCGATACCCGTTTTGGAGCCCGGCCCACGTTCAGGTAATGTTCTTCCTGCGCCGCCGGGGAGCGGGCCGAAAGGCCGGGAACCGGGGGAGCGAACTAGAACAAGATCCCCTCAGGGGCTTGCGTTCCAGTGGCCTATGGTGTAATTGGCAGCACGACTGATTCTGGTTCAGTTAGTCTTGGTTCGAGTCCAGGTAGGCCAGCTCGCAGAGCTTATCTGCGCCGCGGAGTTCCATCCGCAAAGCCCCCGTTGTGTAGCGGCCTAGCACGCTGCCCTCTCAAGGCAGTAGCGCCGGTTCGAATCCGGTCGGGGGTACAGATCCTTCCCGCGAGGACGGCTCGGGTAGCTCCCACCGACCTCGATGCAGGATCGCTAGGGCCCCCGTTGTGTAGCGGCCTAGCACGCCGCCCTCTCAAGGCGGTAGCGCCGGTTCGAATCCGGTCGGGGGTACAAACTGGTCTAAACCACATTGGTCTATGGTGTAATTGGCAGCACGACTGATTCTGGTTCAGTTAGTCTTGGTTCGAGTCCAGGTAGACCAGCTCGGATCTGCGGAAACGTACGATCCTCGCCCCCGTTGTGTAGCGGCCTAGCACGCCGCCCTCTCAAGGCGGTAGCGCCGGTTCGAATCCGGTCGGGGGTACAGCGAGAAGGCCCTCCGCTTCGGCGGGGGGCCTTCGGCGTGTCCCCGCTCGCTCGTGTCTCCGCTCACTCGAAGCCGTAGCGCCGCGCGGACTCCTCCTCCTGCGCCAGCCGGTGCAGGGCCTGAAGCATCGGCTCCACCAGGACCGCGCCCAGCACCGCCGTCTCGACCTTCTCCGCCTCCGACGCCCGGGTCTCCACGAAGTCCAGGTCGAGGACGGCCGCCCCGTGCATCAACCGGGCGTAGGACAGCAGCAGTTGAGGGTCCCAGTCGTAGCCGAGGCGCCGCAGGGCCGCCACCGCCACGACCAGCGAGCGATAGGCGGGGGAGATCGACACCAGCGCCTGGGCGTGGGACCAGCCCAGCTCCGCCAGGAGCCGGTCCGCCGTCTCGTGGGCGCCCCGGACGTACTCGTCGTCCTCGTCCGGCTCCGGGACCTGGGGGAGGGCCCACAGGGCCGCGCCCATCCGGATCGTCCGGGGCAGGGCGTCGTCGTCGACGTGCCCGAGCACCTCCCGGACCGTCGCCACCGGCAGCCGCCCCACCTGGATCAGGGCGCGCACCAGCCGCAGCCGGCGCAGGTGCTCCTGGTCGTACTCGGCGGTGCGGGCGTTGATCTGGCGGCCGGGGCTCAACAGGCCCTCGCGCAGGTAGTACTTGATCGTCGCGATGGGCACGCCACTGCGCTCGCTCAGCTCCGCCAGCCGCATCTCTTGCGCCTCCCCTTGGACAGTGCCACTATCCAACCACCGAACAGATGGATAGTGCCGCTATCCGATGGCGGAACCAGGGGGCGACATGGTCGCGAAACCGGTGCTGGGGCGTACGACGGCCGACACCGAGGGCGATGTGGTGGTGCTGCTCATCGGCATGCGGATCAACCACTTCTGGGCGGTGCACCAGTGGCTCCCGGTCATGCTGGCGATGTTCCGCATGTTGGCGGAGCTCGCGAAGGACGGCGACCGGGGGCTGCTGGGGCGGGTGCTCCTGACGGCCTCGCCGCGGACGTACTACGTCGTCCAGTACTGGGAGTCCAAGGAGAAGCTGTACGCGTACGCCGCCTCGCCGGACATGTTCCACCACAAGGTGTGGGGCATCGTGAACCGCAAGGAGCGGGCCGGCAGGGTCCGCGGGCACGTGGGGATCTGGCACGAGTCGTACGTCGTGCCGGAGGGGTCGTACGAGTCCATCTACGGGGACATGCCGGCGTTCGGCCTCGCGGCCGCGCACGGACAGGTGCCGGTGGAGCGGCGCGGCCGGTCCGCGAAGGACCGCTTCGCCCACCGGTCGGGCGGCGCGGGCTCCTGAGAGATCGGTGCCGTCGGTCCGGGAGGCGCCGCGGCGTTGAGGCGCGTCCAGGACCGACGGCGTGCGTACGTCGTCGCCGGCGGGGTCAGCCCGTGCGGCGCAGGGCCTCGGACAGGCGGGAGGCGGCGTCGATGACCGCCTGGGCGTGCATGCGGCCGGGGTGGCGCGTGAGGCGCTCGATGGGGCCGGAGACCGACACGGCGGCCACCACGCGGTTCGACGGGCCGCGCACCGGCGCGGAGACCGAGGCGACACCCGGCTCGCGCTCGCCGATCGACTGGGCCCAGCCGCGGCGCCGTACGCCGGAGAGGGCGGTGGCCGTGAAGCGGGCGCCCTGCAGGCCGCGGTGCAGCCGCTCGGGCTCCTCCCAGGCCATCAGGATCTGCGCGGAGGAACCCGCCTTCATCGTCAGCGTCGAGCCGACCGGGACCGTGTCCCGCAGGCCGGACAGCCGCTCCGCCGCGGCGACGCAGATGCGCATGTCGCCCTGGCGGCGGTAGAGCTGGGCGCTCTCGCCCGTGACGTCCCGCAGATGCGTGAGGACCGGGCCGGCGGTCGCGAGGAGACGGTCCTCACCCGCCGCCGCGGCCAGTTCCGCGAGGCGGGGGCCGAGAATGAATCGGCCCTGCATGTCGCGCGCCACCAGCCGGTGGTGTTCCAATGCCACGGCCAGCCGGTGGGCCGTGGGTCGTGCGAGTCCGGTGGCCGAGACGAGTCCCGCGAGGGTGGCCGGTCCGGACTCCAGGGCGCTCAGGACAAGGGCTGCCTTGTCCAGGACGCCGACGCCGCTACTGTTGTCCATGCAACGATACTCGCGTCTCACTCTGTGAAACGCAAGTTCAATTTCCCGTGGAACACGCCACTCTGGATGTCACGAAGGCACAGCGGCCCGTGGACCAGAACGGGCCTGGCGGCGGACGTCCGGAAGCAGGGGCACGGACGGCGGTCGCCCTCTCAAGATCTCTAGTTGGGCCGGTGGACCGTAGACCGGCCGAAGGGAAAGCGATGGGTAGGACACTCGCGGAGAAGGTCTGGGACGACCACGTCGTCCGGCGCGCCGAGGGCGAGCCCGACCTCCTCTTCATCGATCTGCACCTGCTGCACGAGGTGACCAGTCCGCAGGCCTTCGACGGTCTGCGCAAGAGCGGCCGGCAGGTGCGCCGGCTCGACCTCACCATCGCGACCGAGGATCACAACACCCCGACCCTCGACATCGACAAGCCCATCGCGGACCCCGTCTCCCGCGTCCAGCTGGAGACCCTGCGCAAGAACGCCGCCGAGTTCGGCGTCCGGCTGCACCCGCTGGGCGACGTCGAGCAGGGCGTCGTCCACGTCGTCGGCCCGCAGCTCGGTCTGACGCAGCCCGGCATGACCGTGGTCTGCGGCGACTCGCACACCTCCACGCACGGCGCGTTCGGCGGCCTGGCGTTCGGCATCGGCACCTCCCAGGTGGAGCATGTGCTGGCCACCCAGACGCTGCCCATGGCCCGCCCGAAGACCATGGCCATCACGGTCGACGGCGAGCTGCCCGAGGGCGTCACCGCCAAGGACCTGATCCTGGCGATCATCGCCCGGATCGGCACCGGCGGCGGCCAGGGCTACGTCCTGGAGTACCGCGGCTCCGCCATCGAGAAGCTCTCGATGGAGGCCCGCATGACCATCTGCAACATGTCGATCGAGGCGGGCGCCCGCGCGGGCATGATCGCCCCCGACCAGACCACCTTCGACTACCTCGAGGGCCGTCCGCACGCGCCGAAGGGCGAGGACTGGGACGCGGCCGTCGCGTACTGGAAGACGCTGAGGACGGACGACGACGCCGAGTTCGACGCCGAGGTGGTCATCGACGCCTCCGAGCTGTCGCCGTTCGTCACCTGGGGCACCAACCCGGGCCAGGGCGCGCCGCTTTCGGCGTCCGTCCCCGACCCGGCTTCGTACGAAGACGCCTCGGAGCGTCTGGCCGCCGAAAAGGCCCTGGAGTACATGGGGTTGGAGGCCGGTCAGCCGCTGCGCTCCATCAAGGTGGACACCGTCTTCGTAGGCTCGTGCACCAACGGCCGCATCGAGGACCTGCGCGCCGCCGCCGAGCTCGTCAAGGGCCGCAAAGTCGCCGACGGCGTACGGATGCTGGTCGTCCCCGGCTCCGCCCGGGTCGGTCTGCAGGCCGTCTCCGAGGGCCTGGACGTCGTCTTCAAGGAGGCCGGCGCCGAGTGGCGGCACGCCGGCTGCTCGATGTGCCTGGGCATGAACCCCGACCAGCTGGCCCCCGGCGAGCGCTCGGCGTCCACGTCCAACCGCAACTTCGAGGGCCGGCAGGGCAAGGGCGGCCGTACGCACCTGGTGTCGCCGCAGGTCGCGGCGGCCACCGCGGTCCTGGGCCACCTGGCCTCCCCGGCCGACCTGTCCGACGCCGAGACCCGTACGCCCGCTGGAGTCTGATCAGTCATGGAAGCATTCACCAAGCACACCGGCCGGGCCGTCCCGCTGCGCCGCTCCAACGTCGACACCGACCAGATCATCCCTGCTCACTGGCTCAAGAAGGTGACCAGGGACGGCTTCGAGGACGGGCTGTTCGAGGCCTGGCGCAAGGACCCGGAGTTCGTGCTCAACCGCCCCGAGCGCGAAGGCGCCACGGTGCTGGTCGCCGGCCCCGACTTCGGCACCGGCTCCTCCCGTGAGCACGCCGTGTGGGCGCTGCAGAACTACGGCTTCAAGGCCGTGATCTCGTCCCGCTTCGCCGACATCTTCCGCGGCAACTCGCTGAAGAACGGCCTGCTCACGGTCGTGCTGGACCAGAAGATCGTGGACGCGCTGTGGGAGCTCACCGAGAAGGACCCCACGGCCGAGGTCACGGTGGACCTCGAGGCGCGTGAGGTGCGCGCCGAGGGCATCACCGCCGCCTTCGAGCTGGACGAGAACTCCCGCTGGCGGCTGCTGAACGGCCTCGACGACATCTCGATCACCCTCCAGAACGAGGCCGACATCGCGGCCTACGAGGCGAAGCGGCCGTCGTTCAAGCCGCGCACCCTCCAGGGCTGATCCGGACGTCGCGCAAGGCGACTTTCGGCCACCCCAACACACCCGCAGTACCCCCGATCGGTCCGATCGGGGGTACTGCCATGTCTGCACCCGAACGGCCCTGCGCGATCGGGGCGCCGCTCACAACACCCCACGTTACGAAGGGTGTTGCCGGGGTACGCGAGACATGTCACCGCGGCTTCCGCAAGTGCCCGGAAGGCCAACTGAGGCCGGAGTTGCACCCCTGGCAGGCGACAACTCGCCCCAGATGGCACAATCTGTGCATGGAACACGACGGCCAACTCGAGCTCTATGCGGCGGTCGCGGACCAACTCAAGGAAGCGCACGCGAGCGTGCGCGCACTGCAAGTCCCGGAGGGCGTACGGATGGCGCTGACCCGGAAGCTGCTGGTCATTACGGCCGCGGCCAAGCACGACGTCGCCGAAGCGGCAAGGCGTCTGGAGCGGTTCGTCGCGGACCTCGACGCGGGGCGATTCCCCGAAGAGGAACGCTGAGAACACCTTCGAGGCAGTCGAGTCTGTTGCGGCACAAGGGTGATTAGCCCGTTTCGTGTTTGATTTGCGGTATATATCTGCCTAACGTGCGAAAAAGCTTGAACACTTTCGTTCTGGCGATGTCTCCGAAGGGGAAGACGTGAACAAGGCGCAGCTCGTAGAAGCGATTGCCGACAAGATGGGCGGCCGCCAGCAGGCCGCCGATGCTGTCGACCACGTACTGGACGCGATCGTCCGCGCCGTCGTGGCGGGGGAGCGGGTCTCGGTCACCGGCTTCGGTTCGTTCGAGAAGGTCGACCGCCCGGCCCGGTACGCCCGCAACCCTCAGACGGGCGAGCGGGTTCGGGTCAAGAAGACCTCGGTTCCCCGCTTCCGCGCCGGTCAGGGCTTCAAGGACCTGGTGAGCGGCTCGAAGAAGCTGCCGCGCGGCGGAGAGGTCTCCGTGAAGAAGGCACCCAAGGGCAGCCTCACCGGCGGCGCCTCGGCCACGGTCAAGAAGGCCGCCGCCAAGAAGACCACCAAGGCCGCCGCGAAGAAGACCTCGGCCGCCGCCAAGAAGACGACTGCGAAGAAGACCACGGCGACGGCGAAGAAGACGGCCGCGAAGAAGGCGCCGGCGAAGAAGACGACGACGGCCGCCGCCAAGAAGACGACGGCGAAGAAGACCACGGCGACGGCGAAGAAGACGGCCGCGAAGAAGGCCCCGGCGAAGAAGGCCACCGCCAAGAAGGCGCCCGCCAAGAAGTCGACGGCTCGCAAGACCACCGCCAAGGCGACCGCCCGCAAGAGGTAGAACCGCAGGGGCACTCACGCGCCGGGCCGGACTCCGCACGGAGTCCGGCCCGCGGCGTTCCCGGGCCCCGTCAGAAGGTCTGCAGCGTCACCAGCGTCACGCGCAGCGAACCGCCGTCGCCCTCCGTCTCGATGCGGACCCGCTGCCCGGGCCGCAGCAGCCGCAGGCCGCCCGCGTCGAAGGCCGGGGCGTCGAAGGGGACGGGGGTCCCGTCGTCCAGGAGCACGCTGCCGGAGCGGGTGTCGGCGTCGTAGGTGTATGCGGTGGCCTGCATGTTCGCAGCCTATGCGCTCTGCCGGGGGGCCGCGAGGGGGTGTTCGCCGGGTGCGGTGCGTCCGCCCGTCCTACGCGCCCTCGGTGAGCAGCCGCGCCGCCACCTGGGCCGTGCGCGGGCCGACGCCCAGCGCCAGGGCGGCCCGCAGATCCGCGCCGGTGTCCACGTCCTGGCGTACGGAGTCCACATCGTGGAGGGGCAGTTCCCATGCGCCGGAGGCGCGGTGCCGGGCGCGCGAGTTCTCCCCGAACTCCGGCCGCAGCGCATTCCTGGGCGCCGCCGCCAGCAGGGTCGTACCGATGCCCGCCGCGTCCGCGAGAAAGGCGCGCGGGAATTCCGCCGCCGCGTCCAGGACCCGGGCCAATTCCAGCGGGCGCAGGGCGGGGAGATCCGCGTTCAGGGCGGCCACCGCCGCCTCGGGGCGGGGGGCGCGCACGGCGGCGGCCGCGTGCGCCAGCGCCGCGTTGAGACCGCCGCGCGGTTCGTCGGAGACGATGTGGGCGCCGAGCAGCGCCAGCTCGCGGCCCGCCCGCTCGTCGTCCGTGACGACGGCCACATCCTTCACCGCCGAGCAGGCCAGTGCCGCCGCGACGGTGTCCTGGGCGAAGGCGAGGGCCAGCTCCGGGCGCAGCGCGTCGGCCGCGGTGTCCGACAGCCTGCTCTTCGCCCGTGCCAAGGGCTTCAGGGGTACGACCAAGGTCCACTGCACCGGTGTTCCGTCCCTCTCTCGTCGCGGTCATTGTCGCCCAGCCGTCCCCGGAGGCGTCCGGCGGCCGCGGGGCGCGGCGGCGGACGGAGGGCCCTGGAGGGGTGGGGGCGCGCAACGGGCGGGCGTAGTGTTCTCGACAGACCGGCGGCCTGGGGCGACACTTGTGCGGCCCCCCGGCCCGATGTCGTCGATTTCCTAGAGGAAGGTGTCCGCGTGCCCCGCCGCAGAATCGGCTTCTGGTACCGCTTCGCCGCGGTGATCTGCAAACCACCGCTGGTGGCTCTGATCAAGCGGGACTGGCGTGGAATGGAGCACATTCCGGCCGAGGGCGGATTTATCACCGCGGTGAACCACAATTCGCACATCGATCCCTTCGCGTACGCGCACTTTCAGTACAACACCGGCAGGGTTCCGCGATTCCTCGCGAAGAGCGGCCTTTTCAAGAAGGGATTCGTCGGCGCCGCGATGCGCGGCACCGGGCAGATCCCCGTCTACCGGGAGACCACGGACGCGCTGAGCGCCTTCCGCGCGGCGATCGACGCGGTCGAGCGCGGCGAGTGCGTGGCGTTCTACCCGGAGGGCACCCTCACCCGCGACCCGGACCTGTGGCCCATGACCGGCAAGACCGGTGCCGCGCGGGTCGCCCTGCAGACCAGGTGCCCGGTGATCCCGGTCGCCCAGTGGGGCGCCAACGAACTGCTGCCGCCCTACGCCAAGAAGCCGCACCTGTTCCCGCGCAAGACGCACCGCGTGCTCGCCGGACCCCCGGTCGACCTCTCGGCGTTCTACGACCAGGAGATGACTCCCGAGCTGCTGAAGGAGGCGACCGAGGTCATCATGGCCGCGATCACCCGCCAGCTCGAGGAGATCCGCGGGGAGAAGGCGCCCGACGTGCCCTACGACCCGCGCCGTGAGCGCATCGAGCAGCGCCGCAGGACCACAGCGCAGAGCCGGCCGGCTCGGGAGGAGCAGGCCGAGCAGGAGGAGGGGCAGGGCACGTGAGCAAGCCCGTCAAGGCGGCCGTCATGGGCACGGGATCGTGGGGCACCGCCTTCGGCATGGTCCTCGCCGACGCCGGCTGCGAGGTGACCCTGTGGGCCCGGCGCGCCGGCCTGGCCGACGCGGTCAACTCCACCCGGACCAACCCGGACTACCTCCCCGGCGTCGAACTGCCCCGCAATCTGCGGGCCACCACGGACGCCGCCGAGGCCACCCGCGACGCCGACTTCACCGTCCTCGCCGTCCCCTCGCAGACGCTGCGCGCCAACCTCGCCGACTGGACCCCGCTGCTCGCCCCGGGCACCGTCCTCGTCTCCCTGATGAAGGGCGTCGAACTCGGCTCCGCGATGCGGATGAGCGAGGTCATCGAGGACGTCGCCAAGGTCGGCCCGGACCGCATCGCCGTGGTCACCGGACCCAACCTGGCACGGGAGATCGCCGCGCGGATGCCTGCCGCCGCGGTCGTCGCCTGTACCGACGAGGCGGTCGCCCAGCGCCTCCAGGCGCACTCCCACACGCCGTACTTCCGCCCGTACACCAACACCGACGTGGTGGGCTGCGAGCTCGGCGGTGCCGTGAAGAACGTCATCGGCCTCGCCGTCGGCATCGCGGACGGCATGGGTCTCGGCGACAACGCCAAGGGCTCCCTCATCACCCGCGGCCTCGCCGAGACGACCCGGCTCGGGATGGCGCTGGGCGCCGACCCGCTGACGTTCTCCGGGCTCGCCGGCCTCGGCGACCTGGTGGCCACCTGCTCCTCGCCGCTCTCGCGCAACCACACCTTCGGCACCAACCTCGGCAAGGGCATGACCCTGCAGGAGACCATCGCGGTCACCAAGCAGACCGCCGAGGGCGTCAAGTCCTGCGAGTCCGTGCTGGATCTGGCCCGCAGGCACGGGGTGGACATGCCGATCACGGAGACGGTCGTCGGCATCGTGCACGAGGGCAAGCCGCCGGTCGTCGCGCTGAAGGAGCTGATGTCGCGCAGCGCGAAACCGGAGCGGCGCTGAGCGACCGGTTCCGCTTGAGCCACCCTTTCGGGGCATCTCTCGAACCGCCACCCGTCAACGGACGCTGACTCGGCGCCCTACCACCGGGTACTCTCATCGCGATATGAGCACCGAGAACCTCCCCCAGAGCCCCGACCGGCCGGCGCGCAAGCCGCGGGTGGCCGTCGTCTTCGGCGGACGCAGCTCCGAGCACGGGATCTCCGCGGTCACCGCGGGGGCCGTGCTGCGCGCGATCGACCGGACCACGTACGACGTCCTGCCGATCGGCATCACGCAGAGCGGCCGCTGGGTGCTCACCGCCGACGACCCGGACCGCATGGCGATCACCGACCGCCGTACGCCCAGCGTCGACCAGCTCGCCGAGTCCCACGACGGCGGTGTGGTGCTGCCCGTCGACCCGGCGAACCGCGAAGTCGTCTACAGCGAGCCCGGTTCGGTGCCCAAGGCGCTGGGCGAGATCGACGTCGTCTTCCCGGTGCTGCACGGCCCGTACGGCGAGGACGGCACCCTGCAGGGGCTGCTGGAGCTCTCCGGTGTGCCGTACGTGGGTTCGGGTGTGCTCGCCTCGGCCGTCGGCCAGGACAAGGAGTACATGAAGCGGGTGTTCACGTCGTTCGGGCTCAAGGTCGGCCCGTACGTGGTGATCCGGCCGCGTGAGTGGGAGCAGGACGAGTCCGCCGCCCGCAAGAAGATCATCGACCTGGCGGGCGACCACGGCTGGCCGCTGTTCGTGAAGCCCGCGCGCGCGGGCTCCTCCATCGGCATCACCAAGGTCGACGACCTGTCCGGGCTGGACGAGGCGATCGCCGAGGCGCGCCGGCACGACCCGAAGTTCCTCGTGGAGGCGGCCCTGCGCGGCCGGGAGATCGAGTGCGGGGTGCTGGAGTTCGAGGACGGCCCGCGGGCCTCCGTCCCCGCCGAGATCCCGCCGCCCGACGCCCACGCGTACTACGACTTCGAGGCCAAGTACATCGACTCCACGCCCGGCATCGTCCCGGCGCCGCTGACGGCCGAGGAGACGGCAGAGGTGCGGCGCCTGGCCGTGGACGCCTTCGAGGCGGCCTCGTGCGAGGGCCTGGTGCGGGCGGACTTCTTCCTCACCGAGGACGGGGAGTTCGTGATCAACGAGATCAACACGATGCCCGGCTTCACGCCGATCTCGATGTACCCGCAGATGTGGCAGGCCACCGGGGTCGAGTACCCGGAGCTGATCGACCGGCTCATCAAGGCGGCGCTGCGGCGCTCGACCGGACTGCGCTGACAGCAGCTCCGGAACCTCAGTCGGCGATCCCTTCGGGGATCGCCTTCTTGATGGCCGGGGCCAGGTCGATCAGCACGCCCGAGGTGTCCCGGCCCTCGGGCACGTCCACCTCGACGTACGCCTTGCGCAGAGCCGAGGTGAACCGGTACCCCCCGTCGTCGCGCTTCTCCATCAGCCAGCGGACGCCCTCCACGCCGCCGGCCACCGCGTCGGGGTCCCTGCCCTCGGCCACCTTCGGGTCCAGCATCTTGGGCGGCCGTTCGACACCGCACCGCAGTATGATCGCCGGGTCTCCCCAGCCCGCGGTCAACGCGGACGCGGGCGAGGGATCCTCACGGTCCGCCCCGTCCACCTCGGCCGGCAGCACCTTGTCGAGGTTCCGGCACAGCTCCGTGGCTTTCGCACCGGGACTGGGAACCGCAGCCGACGCACCGCCGTCTGCCGAGGAGCAGCCCGCGGCGGTGACGAGAACGGCGAGTGCGGGCAGCCCGAGGACGACAGCGCGCCGGTGACGGAAAGAGTTCACCGGCCAAGGGTAGACGGGGGCTACAGATGGACGACGGGGCAGGTCAGGGTGCGGGTGATGCCGTCCACTTGCTGGACTTTGGCGACCACCATGCGACCGAGGTCGTCGACGGTGTCGGCCTGGGCGCGGACGATGACGTCGTACGGTCCCGTCACGTCCTCGGCCTGGATGACTCCAGGGAGCTTGCCGATGGTCTCGGCGACGGTCGACGCCTTGCCGACCTCGGTCTGGATCAGGATGTACGCCTGTACCACGGAACCTCCAGGGCGGCCACGAGGATCATGTGGGGAAAAGGAACGCCACGGTATCGCGTCGCCGCTCGCCGCGGGGAGACCCGCGAGGGCCGGGGCTTGCGCGCCGGGGTGCACGCACGGCAGAAGTTGACGTGCACCTCGACCGTAGCGAGGGCAGCAGGGACGCGCGACCGGGTGCGAACAGGGATAGAAGGGGCGTAAGGGCAATGAAGGGCACTGTTGGTGAGCTAGGGGAGTTCGGGCTCATCAGGGAGCTCACCTCCCGTCTCACCACCACCCCGGCGGTCCGGGTCGGCCCCGGCGACGACGCCGCGGTGGTGGCCGCCCCCGACCGCAGGGTGGTGGCCAGCACCGACATCCTGGTCGAGGGGCGGCACTTCCGCCGCGACTGGTCGACCGCCTACGACGTCGGCCGCAAGGCCGCCGCCCAGAACCTCGCGGACATCGCCGCCATGGGCGCGGTGCCCACCGCGCTGCTGCTCGGCCTGGTCGTACCGGCCGAACTCCCGGTGACCTGGGCGAGCGAACTGATGGACGGGCTGCGCGACGAGTGCCAGGTCGCGGGCGCCTCGGTGGTCGGCGGCGACGTCGTGCGCGGCGACTCCATCACGGTGTCCATCACCGCGCTCGGCGATCTGCGCAACCAGGAGCCCGTCACCCGCGCCGGCGCCCAGCCCGGCGACCTCGTCGCCGTGACCGGCTGGCTCGGATGGTCCGCCGCCGGATACGCCGTGCTCGCCCGGGGCTTCCGCTCGCCCCGCGCCTTCGTGGAGGCCCACCGGCGCCCCGAGCCGCCGTACCACGCCGGCCCGGCCGCCGCCGGGCTGGGCGCGACCGCCATGTGCGACGTCAGCGACGGGCTGATCGCCGACCTCGGGCACATCGCCGAGGCCAGCAAGGTCCGTATCGACATCCGCTCCGGCGCCATCGACATCCCCACCCAGATGAACGACATCGGGCAGGCCGTCGGCGTCGACCCCATGCAGTGGGTGCTGACCGGGGGAGAGGACCACGCGATCGTGGCGACCTTCCCGCCCGACGTGAAGCTCCCGGCCCGCTGGAAGGTCATCGGGGAGGTCCTCAACCCGTCGGCGCTCCCGCAGGTCACGGTCGACGGCGCGCCCTGGACCCGCAAGGGCGGCTGGGACCACTTCGGAGGGGGCATCGAGTCGTGATACCCGGCGTGCTCACGGTCGCCGGGTCCGACTCCGGGGGCGGGGCCGGCATCCAGGCCGACCTGAAGACGATGCTGGCGCTCGGCGTGCACGGCATGAGCGTGGTCACCGCGGTCACCGCGCAGAACTCGCTCGGCGTCCAGGGGGCCTGGGAACTGCCGGTCGAGGCGGTCCGCGCCCAGTACCGCAGCGTCGTCGACGACATCGGCGTACGGGCCGTGAAGACCGGGATGCTGTCCTCGGCCGAACTGGTCCACGCGGTGGCCGAGTTGATCGCCGGGACGGACGCGCCGGCCGTGGTCGACCCGGTCGGGGTCTCCAAGCACGGGGACCCGCTGCTCGCCCCGTCGGCCCTCGACTCCGTCCGGACCGCGCTGCTGCCGGTGGCGACCGTGGCCACGCCCAACCTCGACGAGGTGGCGCACCTCACGGGGGTGCGGGTCGCGTCGGAGGACGACCTGAGGCGGGCGGCGGAGGCCGTGCTGGCGTACGGGCCGCGCTGGGTCGTGATCAAGGGCGGCCATCTCGCCGGGGACGCCGTGGACCTGCTCACGGACGGCTCGCAGGAGCACTGGCTGCGCGCCCCGCGCCACGACAACCGGCACTCCCACGGCACCGGCTGCACCCTCGCCTCCGCGATCGCCTCCCAGCTCGCCAAGGGGCAGTCCGTGCCGGAGGCCGTGAAGGCCGCCAAGGAGTACGTCACCGGGGCGATCGCCGCCGGGTTCGCCCTGGGCGCCGGGATCGGGCCCGTGCACCACGGCTGGAACCTGAGCTAGGGCATGCGAAAAGCCGGCCCACCCGAGGGTGGACCGGCTGTTTGCAGCGAACCAGCAGTGGCCGCGCGCTCAGCTGTGGGCGTCAGCGCGAGACCTTGCCGGCCTTGATGCACGAGGTGCAGGCGTTCACGCGCTTCGGCGTCCCGCCGACCACGGTACGCACGCGCTGGATGTTCGGGTTCCAGCGACGGGGCGTACGGCGGTGCGAGTGCGAGATGTTGTTGCCGAAGCCCGGCCCCTTGCCGCAGACGTCGCAGTTGGCAGCCACGGGTCACTCCAAAGACTTCAGATGCACTTACGGTTGATCCCGGCAGGCCGGGATCGAGATCGTAGGATCAGAGATCTGAGTGGCGTTGCCAGGGGAATGGCCCGATTGGATCGGGCAACCGGAGCAGCATACAACGGCTGCGCCAGTACAACGAAACTACCATGGCTGCCCGGGGGGCGGTCCCGGCCCACCTCCGGCGGGCCCCGGCCCTGGGTCTACGCTGCGTCCCACGTCCAGCAGTCCGAGGAGGCGCAGGTGGCGCAGGTGCCGCAGACATTCTTCGATGCTCTCGCGGTGCGTACCTGGTGCGGCCTCGCGCTGGAGTCGCTGGGCAGGGCGCGCGAGGAGATCGACGCGATCAACGTCTACCCCGTGGCGGACGGCGACACCGGGACGAACCTGTACCTGACCGTGGAGTCCGCGGCCGCCGCCGTGGAGGCCGTCTTCACCGCCTACGACGTGGGCAAGCCCACACTCGCCGACGCCGTCCGCGCCATGGCGCACGGCGCCCTGATCGGGGCGCGCGGCAACTCCGGGACGATCCTCGCGCAGCTGCTGCGGGGCATGGCCCAGGTGCTCGCTGCCGAGGGGGAGACGGCCCACACCGACGGCACCGGGCTGCGGCTGGCGCTGCGGACCGCGGCCGACTCCGCCCGGCAGGCCGTGGCCCACCCCGTGGAGGGCACGGTCCTCACGGTGGCCTCGGCCGCCGCCGACGCGGCCGGCGCGGCCACCGGCGAGGACTGCGGGGCGATCGCCCGGGCCGCCTTCGACGGGGCGCGCGCGGCGCTGGCCGCCACCCCCGGGCAACTGGCCGCGCTGGAGCGCGCCGGGGTGGTCGACGCCGGAGGGCGTGGCCTCGTCGCGGTCCTGGGCGCGCTGGTCGAGACGTTCACCGGGGAGGCGGCACCCGTGGTCGCCGGGGCGACGGCCACGCGCGCGCGTGCCGGTGCGGGGGACGGGCCGGCCGGTGCCGAGGACTGCGCCGACGGCCCCGGCGAGGGCGGCCCCGCGTTCGAGGTCATCTACCTGCTGGAGGCGGAGGACGCGGCCGTGGCCCGGCTGCGGGACCGCCTCGACGCTCTCGGCGACTCCCTCGTGGTCGTCGGCGGGGACGGCCTGTGGAACGTCCACGTCCATGTCGACGACGCGGGCGCCGCCGTGGAGGCCGGCGTGGAGGCCGGACGGCCGTACCGGATCCGGATCACCCACTTCGGGGCCGGGGACGCGCACAGCACCGGCGAGCGCACGCCCCGCGAACGGGTCCAGCGGGCCGTCGTCGCCGTCGTGCCCGGTGAGGGACTGGCCGGGCTGTACGGCGAGGCCGGCGCGACCACCGTGCTGGCCCGTCCCGGGGAGCCCCCGGCCAGCGGCGAGCTCGTCGAGGCCGTACGGCGGGCCCACGCCCGCGAGGTCGTCCTGCTCCCCAACGACGCCGATCTGCGGCACACCGCCGCCGCGGCCGCCGAGCAGGCCCGCGCCGAAGGCATCCGCGTGGCCCTCATCCCCACCCGCTCCGCGGTCCAGGGCATAGCGGCGCTCGCCGTGCACGAACCCGAGCGCCGCTTCGACGAGGACGTCGTCTCGATGACCTCCGCGGCCGGCGCCACCCGGCACGCCGAGGTCGCCGTCGCCGAGCACCGGTCCTGGACCTCGGCCGGCATCTGCCAGGCAGGGGACGTCCTCGGGCTCATCGACGGCGACGTGGCCGTGATCGGAGCCGACGTCACCGCCGTCGCCGAGACCGTCCTCGACCGCATGCTCGCCGCCGGCGGCGAACTCGTCACCCTCGTCCTCGGCGACGACGCCCCCGGCCCGATCGCCGAGCACCTCGAGAGCCGCGTACGGGAGGCGTACCTCGCCGTCGACACGGTGGTGTACCGGGGCGGCCGCCAGGGAGCGCTCCTGCTCATCGGCGTGGAGTGACCCCGGCGCGCGTCACTCCTGGTCCTGTTCCGCCACGACCTGGAGCATCTGTTCGGCCTCGGCCCGGCGTCGGCGGACCGTGTCGTCCCGTCCGTCGGCGTTCTCGTAGGCGGCGAGCACGGCACGCGCGTGTGCCGCCGCGTCGGCGGGGCGGCTGAGGTCGGCCTGCAGCCAGCCGGCGGCGAGTTCGGCGCCGGTGCGGCTGTGCAGGGCGTCGTCGCCGAGGGACGCGAACACCGTCACGGCCCGGGACATCTGCGCCAGGGCCTCCTCCAGTGCCGTGCGGATCGAGTCGTCCTCCGCGTCCTCGGCCGCCGAGCGGGCCAGCAGGTCCCCGAACTGGCGGTGTGTCTGGCCGAGTTCGGCGACCAGCCGCTGCCGCGCCTCCTCGTCGTCGGCCTCGTCCAGCGCCGCCGCGCACTCCTCGACCGCGCCCTTCATCAGCTCGGCCGCCCGCGCCCCGTCGCCGTCCTCCACCCGCAGCGCCAGCCACGCGCGGGCGCGCAGCGAGCGGACCAGGCCGTGGACGTTGCCCAGGGAGCGCCACAGCTCGCCCGCGCGCGTGTACGCGCGGTCGGCGTCCGTGTGCAGCCCCGCGTGGCCCAGCGACTCGGCGGCCAGGTGCGCCAGTGTCGCGTGGTCGTGCTGCTCGGGCCACTCCCGGGCGATCGCGGCCGCCTGCAGCCGCCGTTCCGCCGCGTCCCGGTGGTCGCCGAGCTCCTCCAGGCAGTCACCGAGCCACCACAGCGTCTGGACGACCGCCCCGTCGCCGTGCGTCTCGGCGGACAGGTCGGGCAGCGCGGACTCCAGCACCTCCGCCGCCTCGGCGAATCGTTGCTGCCGCACCAGGAACCCCCCGAGCTGGTGCCGCGCCCAGGCGCCCAGCGTGCGGCTCTCACCCGCCTCGTCCGCCCAGTGCGCCGCCTCCAGGGCGTGCTCCGCGGCCTCCTCGGACACCCCGGTGCCGCCCAGCACCTCGGCCAGCTGGAGATGCAGCTGGGCCCGCCCGGTCGCTTCCAGGTACGGCCCGCCGTGCTCCAGGGCGGCCCGCAGCGCCCGCTCGGCCCTGGCCGTGTCGCCGAGATGGTGGGCGAGACCGGCCAGCCGGGCCTCGTACTCGACCGCGAACCACGGCAGCCCCGCCGCGACGAACTCGCCCGAGGCCCGCGCGAACAGCTCCGCGGCCCCCTCCACGTCACCGGACAGCGCCGCCAGCTCGGCCAGCATCGCCCAGGCCTCCGCGACCCGCGCGAGCAGCCGTACGTCGTCCCCGGTGCGCCCCGAGACGAACGCCAGCACCTCCCGGACGGCCGACTCCGCGGCGGACAGCGCGGCGCTCTCGGCGCCCTCCTCCGCCTCGTGCACCCGGCGCATCAGGATCCGCGCGCGGCTCATCAGGACGGCCGCCGTCTGCCGCACACCCGTGCCGTCCTCGGCGTACAGGGCCAGAACCTGGTCGTACAGGGCGCCGACCGCCTCGATCGCCGCGGACACCTCGCCGGTGAGCGCCTCGACGTACGCCCCACGCGCGCGTGCCGCCAGCGCCTCGCCCGGATCGCCCGCCTCCGCGTACAGCGCGGCGGCCTCCTCGAACAGGGGGACACCCTCCGGGCCGAGGTCCATCCCCCGGTGGTCGGCGATCTCCGCCCGGTCCCGCGCCTCCAGCTCGACGCCCTCGGCGGCCCGCGACACCGCCGCCCACGCCTCGATGGCACTGGGCCGCAGCGTGTCCGACAGCCGCCGCGCCTCCGCGAGCAGCTCCGGCAGACCCGGCGCCTCCTTGGCAGCGGGGGAAGGCACCACGGCAGCCGCCGGGGCCGCCGGCGCCGGGCGGTTCGCCGTCCGCACCCCCAGCGGCAGCCGCTCCACCAGCGGTTCCTGCGCCATACGCAGCCGCACCCGCTCACTCGTGTACGACGTGCCGTTGCGCTCGTCGAAGCGCGCGGCCAGCGCCAGCGCCTCCGCACGCGCGTGGGCGGCCAGTTCGCGCGCCGTCCACGTCCGGTCCGCCGGGCCGGGCACCTGCTGCCCGCCCAGCCCCAGCACCGTCAACCGGTCCATGAGCAGCGTCACCGCCGCCATGAAGTCCAGCCTGCTGCGCGGCTGCCCGTCGTCCGTGAAGTACGCCGGACGCTCCGCCAGCAGCTCCAGACCGCGCGCCTCGTTGCCCGTCAGCGCGCAGAACTCCACATGGTCCGCGTACGCGCCCCGCATGCTCTCCATCGGCCGCACCAGCCGGAAGCCCCGCAGATGGTTGGCGCGGGCCTCGTCCACCCGGCCCAGGCGCAGCAGCGGGGCCAGCGAGGACGCGAGCACGGTGTGCGGTTCGTGGGCACAGGCGTACTCGCCGTCCAGGACCGGCCGCCACAGCCGGACCGCCTCCGCGTCCCGGCCCCGCACCGCCTGCCACCAGCCCTGCCCGTGCAGCTCGCACGCGTGGCAGTCGGCCATGGAGTCCCGGTCGGCCGCCAGCCACGCCGCGTACGCCCGCTCCGCCCGCTCCAGGTCACCGACGTGCGCGGCCACGCTGAACTCGGCGCCGCGCACCGCCCGCTCGGAGTGCCCGGCCAGCCGGTAGCGGTGCTCCATCTCGCCGAGCCACTTCTCGATCGAGGAGAGCGGGATGTGCGGCTGGTCGAGCATCCCGGCCGACATCCACTTGAAGACCCAGTGCAGGCTGTGCGTCTCGTACTCGTCGAAGTCCTCGGGCCGCTCGTCCCACATGCGCAGCAGCCGCGCGAACGGGACGAACATCTTCGCCTTCTCGGAGCTGTAGTTGTAGACCTTCAGCTGGTGCCCAAGGGCCTCGATCACGGCGAGCGGCTCGCCCAGCCGCTCCGCCTCGGCGAGCAGCTGCTCCGCGCGCGCGTTGCGGGCCGGGCCCTCCGGCTGCTCGCCGTTCTCCGCCATCGCCCGGCGCAGCGCGTCGAGGTCGGTGATCTCCGTCATCAGCGGTCCCCCTCCCCGTTCGTGGCCCACTCCAGCAGGCCGATGAAGGCCCGGTTCAGCAGCGCCGAGTCCGCGGGCCTGAGCGGGCGCTGCGCCATCAGCAGCGCCTGCCCGTACAGGGACTCCACGGCGGTGCCGATCAGTTCCGGCCCGCCGAGCGAACCGATCCGCCGGATCAGCGGGCTGAGGTGGTTGAGCACCAGACGCGCGCGGGGCGCCTCGCCGCGCAGCGAGCCGAGGATGCCCGCCCACAGGTCGTCGGCCTCCTCCTCGGCCCGCGCACGGGCCTGCTCGTGCCGGGCGGCCCGGTCGTCCAGGTGCAGCGCGGGCACCGACAGCGGATGGAACGCGCGCAGCACCACGTCGCAGCCCAGCGGGTCGAGCGTGGCCCGCGCGGTCGCCAGGAAACCCGACAGGGCCAGCTCCACCGCCGGGTCGACCGCGTCCAGATGGGCGGTCACGGTGTCCGCGTCCAGCTCGGCGACGACCGTGCCCGGCCGCACCGACGGCAGCGCCTCGACGAGCTCGCTGTCGTACGTGTAGCCGCCGTTGATCACGCCGACGCCCTGCGCGGACGCGATCGGCGCGACCTGCCGGTACTCCTCGACGGTCCGGGTGAAGTGCACGACCCGGTGCCGCCGCGCGAACTCCTCCAGGGAGAGCCGGCCGTCGGTCGTCTCGAACGGCAGCCAGGGCAGCATCGTGCGCAGCATCTCCCGGTCGTGCCGCGCCAGGGACTTCACGCCCAGATGGTGCACCGCGAGGAACGCGGCCAGCCGCTCCGGGTCACCGGCCGCCAGCCCCGTCAGCCAGGCCCGGATCCGTTCCCCCAGCGCCTCCCGCACCGCCGCCAGCGTCTCGTCCTCGTACAGCGACTCGCGGGACGCCGTCGGCCGCAGGCTGTCGGTGTCCAGCACGCACCGCACGAAGAACGCCCAGTCGGGCAGCAGCTGTTCGGCCCGCTCGGTCAGCAGCATGCCCTTGAGGTGGACGCGATGGCCCGCCCGCTGCGCCGGGCTGACCGCCGACGGCAGGACGTACGCCACCCCGCGGATCCCCGCGAGCGGCACGTCCAGCTCGATCGCGTCCAGCGGCGTGAAGCCGAACAGGTCGTGGCAGTGCCGCCCGAGCGCCACCCGGCGGGCGGCGGGGGAGGGGTACGGCCGGTCCCAGGGCGCCGGCAGATCGGTGACCGCCTCCTCGCCGACCCGCACGTCGTACGGCAGCAGCGAGCCGAAGTCCCGCGCCAGCGCCAGCACCCGGTCCTCGGCCAGCCACTCGGCGGCGCCCGCCCGGGCCACCAGGTGCATGGTCGTGCCGGGCTCGGGGCGCGCCTCGTCCGGCAGCGTGCGCACGGTGTACGAACCGTCGTCGGTCGCCGTCCACTCCACGGGCGCCGCGTCCGGCGTACGCGCGCTGCGGCTGACCACCCGGATCCGCTCGGCGACGACGAAGCAGGCCAGCAGCCCGATGCCGAACTGCCCGAGGAAGTCCGAGCGCGCCTCCTGAAGCCCCTCCGCCCGCTTGGAGCTGCGCCCGATCGTCGCCAGGAGGTCGTGCACGTCCGCCTCGGTCAGCCCGATCCCGGAGTCCTCGACCCGCAGCGCGCCCGGCTCGGCGAACAGCCGCACGCGCGCGGGCGCGTCCGGCTCGGCGGCACGCCGGGCGGTGATGGCGTCGACCGCGTTCTGGAGCAGTTCGCGCAGGTAGACCTTCGGACTGGAGTACAGGTGGTGGGAGAGCAGGTCCACCAGACCGCGCAGGTCGACCTGGAAGGAACGGGGAGACGGGGAGGCCGCGGGGGCCTGGGATGACTGTGGGGTCTGGGAGTCCATCGTCGCAGCGCCGGTGGGGGGAGGGGCGACGGCGCGGGGTCGGGCGGTCCCGGTTGGGCGGTGACCGCGAAAGGGATGGCCGGGGCGCGTCATCCTAGATCCGAGACGAACCGGCTGACCAGGGGTTTCCGGGACGTTTACCCACAAGCTCACGGCGGCGCCCGCCGCGATGTCAGTGCCGTGGTGTGGAATGGATCTCGTGCCCGCACTGGACGAACCACTGAAGAAGGTGCTCGGCCCTCCCACCGCGAAGGTGATGGCCGAGCACCTCGGCCTGCACACCGTCGGGGACCTGCTGCACCACTATCCCCGCAGATACGAGGAGCGCGGCCAGCTCACCCACCTCGCGGACCTCCCCATGGACGAGCACGTCACCGTGGTCGCCATGGTCGCCGACGCCCGGCTGCACAGCTTCGCCTCCTCGCGGGCGCCGCGCGGCAAGGGCCAGCGCCTGGAGGTCACCATCACCGACGGCAGCGGCCGCCTCCAACTGGTCTTCTTCGGCAACGGCGTCCACAAGCCGCACAAGGAGCTCCTGCCCGGCACCCGCGCGATGTTCGCCGGCAAGGTCTCCGTCTTCAACCGCCGCCTCCAACTCGCGCACCCCGCGTACGAACTGCTGCGGGCGGACTCCGAGGAGGCCGTCGAGACCTGGGCCGGCGCGCTGATCCCGCTCTACCCGGCCACCGCCAAACTGGAGTCCTGGAAGATCGGCAAGGCGATCCAGACGGTCCTGCCCAGCGCCCAGGAGGCCGTCGACCCGCTCCCGGAGTCCCTGCGCGAAGGCCGCGGCCTGGTCCCCCTGCCGGAGGCCCTGCTCAAGATCCACCGCCCGCACACCAAGGCGGACATCGAGGACGCCCGCGCCCGCCTCAAGTGGGACGAGGCCTTCGTCCTCCAGGTCGCGCTCGCCCGCCGCCGGCACGCCGACGCCCAACTCCCCGCCGTCGCCCGGCGCCCCGCACCCGACGGGCTGCTCACCGCCTTCGACGCCCGCCTGCCCTTCACCCTCACCGACGGCCAGCAGCAGGTCTCCCGGGAGATCTTCGCCGACCTGGCCACTGAACACCCGATGCACCGGCTGCTCCAGGGCGAGGTCGGCTCCGGCAAGACATTGGTGGCGCTGCGCGCGATGCTCGCCGTCGTCGACGCCGGCGGGCAGGCCGCGATGCTCGCGCCCACCGAGGTGCTGGCGCAGCAGCATCACCGGTCGATCGTCGAGATGATGGGCGACCTCGCCGAGGGCGGCACCCTGGGCGGCGCCGAGCACGCCACCAAGGTCGTGCTGCTCACCGGGTCCATGGGGGCCGCCGCCCGTCGCCAGGCCCTGCTCGACCTCGTCACCGGCGAGGCCGGGATCGTCATCGGCACCCACGCCCTGATCGAGGACAAGGTCCAGTTCCACGACCTCGGCCTGGTCGTCGTCGACGAGCAGCACCGCTTCGGCGTGGAGCAGCGCGACGCCCTGCGCGGCAAGGGCAAACAACCCCCGCACCTGCTGGTCATGACGGCCACCCCCATCCCCCGCACGGTCGCGATGACGGTCTTCGGCGACCTGGAGACGTCCGTCCTCGACCAGCTCCCCGCCGGCCGCTCACCGATCGCCTCCCATGTCGTCCCGGCCGCCGACAAGCCCCACTTCCTCACCCGCGCCTGGCAGCGGGTGCGCGAGGAGGTGGAGAACGGGCACCAGGCGTACGTCGTCTGCCCCCGCATCGGTGACGAGGAGGACGACCCGAAGAAGGCCAAGGCCGCCTCGCCCGAGGACGCGGCCGAGAAGCGCCCGCCGCTGGCCGTCCTCGACGTCGCCGACCAGCTCGTCAAGGGCCCCCTGAAGGGCCTCACGGTCGAGGTGCTGCACGGCAGGATGCACCCCGACGACAAGGACGCCGTGATGCGCCGCTTCGCCGCCGGCGACACGGACGTCCTCGTCGCCACGACCGTCATCGAGGTCGGCGTCAATGTCCCGAACGCCACCGCCATGGTGATCATGGACGCCGACCGCTTCGGCGTCTCCCAGCTCCACCAGCTGCGCGGCCGTGTCGGCCGCGGCTCGGCGCCGGGGCTGTGCCTGCTGGTCACCGAGATGCCCGAGGCGAGCCCCGCCCGGCAGCGCCTGGCCGCCGTCGCCTCCACCCTCGACGGCTTCGAGCTCTCCCGGATCGACTTGGAGCAGCGCCGCGAGGGCGACGTCCTCGGCCAGGCCCAGTCCGGAGCCCGCACCAGCCTGCGGATGCTGGCCGTCATCGAGGACGAGGAGATCATCGCCGAGGCCCGGCAGGAGGCCGCGGCTTTGGTGGAGCGGGACCCGGAGCTCACGGGACTGCCCGGCCTGCGGACCGCCCTGGACGCCCTCCTGGACGAGGAGCGGGAGCAGTACCTGGAGAAGGGGTGAGACGGGCCGTCCGGGCGACGCGACCGGATGGACCAGGCGGGTACCCGGGCCCGTGAGCGACCGGCCACACTGATACCCACAGCCGCCCACACCCGAGGACAGAAGATGACCCGCGTGATCGCCGGAGCCGCCGGCGGACGTCGACTGGCCGTGCCGCCCGGCACGGGGACCAGACCCACCTCCGACCGCGCGCGCGAAGGCCTCCTCTCCACCTGGCAGTCGCTGCTCGGCGGCCCGCTGGACGGGGAGCGGGTCCTCGACCTCTACGCCGGCTCCGGCGCCGTCGGCCTCGAAGCCCTCTCGCGCGGCGCGAGCCACACCCTGCTCGTCGAGGCGGACGCCCGGGCCGCCCGCGTCGTCCGGGAGAACGTGAAGAGCCTCGGCCTCCCCGGCGCCGAGGTGAGGTCGGGCAAAGCGGAACAGATCATCCGTACACCGGCGCCCGGTGAGCCGTACGACATCGTCTTCCTCGACCCCCCGTACGCCGTCTCCGACGACGATCTTCGGGAGATTCTGCTCACACTCCGCACCGGGGGCTGGCTCGCCCCCGACGCGCTCGTCACCGTGGAGCGCAGCACCAGAGGCGGGGAATTCCGGTGGCCGGACGGTTTCGAGGGCCTCCGGGCCCGCCGGTACGGCGAGGGAACGTTTTGGTACGGTCGCGCCGCCTCTACGTGCGAAGACGCACGATGACCGGACCGGAGAGCGAGGGATCACAAGTGCGCCGCGCCGTATGCCCCGGGTCGTTCGACCCGATCACCAACGGACACCTGGACATCATCTCCCGGGCCTCCAGGCTCTACGACGAGGTCTATGTCGCCGTCATGATCAACAAGTCCAAGAAGGGCCTGTTCGAGGTCGACGAGCGGCTGGACCTGATCCGCGAGGTCACCGCCGAGTACGGCAACGTCCGGATCGAGGCGTTCCACGGCCTCCTCGTCGACTTCTGCAAGCAGCGCGACATCCCGGCCATCGTGAAGGGCCTGCGCGCGGTCAGCGACTTCGACTACGAGCTGCAGATGGCCCAGATGAACAACGGCCTCTCGGGCGTCGAGACCCTCTTCGTCCCGACCAACCCGACCTACAGCTTCCTGTCCTCCTCCCTGGTCAAGGAAGTGGCGACCTGGGGCGGAGACGTCTCCCACCTGGTCCCGCCGGTGGTCCTCGAGGCGCTGAACAAGCGCCTGCGGCACAGCTGATGGGGCTACAGTCGTCCCGTCCGTCTCCATCACAGCTGTAGAGAGTGGCGAGCACACGGTGGACGTGCAGAAGAAGCTCGACGAGATCGTCTCGGCGGTCTCCAGTGCCCGGTCGATGCCGATGTCGGCCTCGTGCGTGGTCAACCGCGCCGAACTGCTCTCGATGCTCGAAGAGGTCCGCGAGGCCCTGCCCGGCTCGCTCGCCCAGGCCCAGGAGCTGATCGGCGACCGCGAGCAGATGGTCCAGCAGGCCCGCCAGGAGGCCGAGCGGATCATCCAGGGCGCGCACGCCGAGCGCGGCTCCCTGATCTCCGACACCGAGGTGGCCCGCCGCTCCCAGGCCGAGGCCGACCGCATCCTCGCCGAGGCCCGCCAGGAGGCCGAGGAGATCCGCGCGGAGGCCGACGACTACGTCGACTCCAAGCTCGCCAACTTCGAGGTCGTCCTCACCAAGACCCTCGGCTCCGTCGGCCGCGGCCGCGAGAAGCTGCTGGGCACCGGCCCGGGCACCGACGAGAACGGCTACGAGGACGAGGACGCCCCCGAGCGCAGCCACGACCCGGAGACCCTGCGCCGCAGCGCCGACGAATACGTCGACGTCAAGCTCGGCGCCTTCGAGGCGGTGCTCGCCAAGACCCTGGAGGCGGTCGGCCGCGGCCGGCAGAAGCTGCACGGCCGGATCGCCACCGACGACCTCGGCGCCCTCGCCGACGACATGAGCACCGTCCAGCACTCCAGCGACGCCGACTACCTCGCCGACCTCGCCGCGCTCGCGCAGCAGGACGCCCCGGCCGCCCCCGCCGAGCCCCCGGCTGCCGTACCGCCGCAGCCGCAGTACGACCCCGGGGCCGCACAGCCGGCGTACGGCTACCAGCAGCAGACCGCCGACCCGTACGGCTACCAGCAGCAGGGCTACGGCCAGCAGGACCCCTATGGCTACCAGCAGACCGACCCCTACGCGTACCAGGGCTACGACACCGGGCAGCAGGCGTACGACCCGCAGCAGGCGGCCCAGCAGCCCCAGCAGACCCACCAGTCCTACGCGCTCGACGAGACCAGCCTCTTCGACACCAGCATGATCACTCCGGAGCAGCTGAGAGCGTACGAGCAGGGGCGTGGCCAGTAGCACGGCCACCGGATTGGGCCGTGAGCGAAAGGTCCAGTATCCTGGCTCTTCGGTCGCGCGTACGTCCGCGATCAACGCTGCCCGCAGGCACCACTGGGCGGCGGACCCCCCTGAGCTCAGCAGATCGAAAGCAGGAACGGCGTGACAGCCCGCCTCGACCACCGCAACCCCCTCGTGTTCGACACACACGAGCTGGGCCGGCGGCCCGGTGCGCTGCAGCGCCTGACCCGCACGGTCGACGCCCCCAAGGATCTCGGCATCCCCAAGGTCGTCGGAGTGCCGGAAGGCGCCCCGCTGGAGCTCGACCTCCGACTCGAGTCGGTCATGGAAGGTGTGCTTGTCACAGGCACCGCCCGTGCACGGGCCGAGGGGGAGTGCGTAAGGTGTCTGGAGCCGCTTCAGCTCGACGTGGAAGCGGACTTCCAGGAGATGTTCTCGTACCCTGACGCCGACGACCGGGGCCGTGCACACCGCGCGGAGCCCGGCGACGACGCCGAGGACGACGAGGACAGGCTCTTCATCGAGGACGGCCTGTTCGACCTCGAGCCTGTGCTGCGTGATGCGGTGGTGCTCGCACTGCCGATGCAGCCGGTGTGCCAGGAAGACTGCCCGGGACTGTGCGCCGAGTGCGGCGTGCGTCTCGCTGACGACCCGGACCACCACCATGACGCCGTCGACATCCGTTGGGCGGCACTGCAGGGACTCGCCGATTCACTCGAACCCGGCGATAAGGACGACAAGAGCGGCGCCGAACCGGGCGTCGACGAGAAGCAGGAGAAGTAGCCGTGGCTGTTCCGAAGCGGAAGATGTCGCGCAGCAACACGCGCCACCGCCGGTCGCAGTGGAAGGCTGCGGTCCCCACCCTGGTTGCGTGCGAGCGCTGCCACGAGCCCAAGCAGCAGCACATCGCGTGCCCGTCTTGCGGCACCTACAACAAGCGCCAGGTCCTCGAGGTCTGAGCGGCTGGTGAGAGGCACTGTGTCCACGCCCAAGAAGAACGCAGCGGACAACCAGGCCTCGTCCCACACGCTGTTGGAAGGGCGGCTCGGGTACAAACTCGAGTCCGCCCTTCTGGTGCGTGCGCTGACCCACCGTTCCTACGCGTACGAGAACGGCGGTCTGCCCACCAACGAGCGGCTGGAGTTCCTCGGGGACTCCGTGCTCGGCCTGGTGGTCACGGACACGCTGTACCGCACCCACCCCGATCTGCCGGAGGGCCAGCTGGCCAAGCTCCGGGCCGCGGTGGTCAACTCGCGCGCGCTGGCGGAGGTGGGCCGCGGGCTCGACCTGGGCGCCTTCATCCGGCTCGGCCGCGGTGAAGAGGGCACGGGTGGCCGGGACAAGGCATCCATCCTCGCCGACACCCTGGAAGCGGTGATCGGCGCGGTCTATCTCGACCAGGGCCTCGACTCGGCGGCGGAGCTGGTGCACCGCCTGTTCGACCCCCTGATCGAGAAGTCCTCGAACCTCGGTGCCGGCCTGGACTGGAAGACCAGTCTCCAGGAGCTCACCGCGACCGAAGGGCTCGGCGTCCCCGAGTACCTGGTCACGGAGACCGGCCCCGACCACGAGAAGACCTTCACTGCTGCCGCCCGCGTCGGAGGCGTCTCGTACGGCACCGGCACCGGCCGCAGCAAGAAGGAGGCGGAGCAGCAGGCCGCCGAGTCCGCGTGGCGGTCCATCAAGGCCGCGGCGGACGAGCGCGCCAAGGAGGCGGCGAACGCCGCCGCCGAACCCGACGCCGACGCGTCGGCCTCCGCCTGACCGAACAGCGCGATCCGAGCGCCCGTCCCGGCCCCGGGACGGGCGCTCGGCCCGTGTCCGCACGGGGTGGAGAGGGAGAGCATGCCCGAGTTGCCCGAGGTCGAGGTCGTCCGGCGTGGCCTGGAGCGGTGGGTCGCCCACCGCACGGTCGCCGACGCCGAGGTGCTGCACCCGCGTGCCGTGCGCCGGCATGTCGCGGGCGCCGACGACTTCACGCACCGCCTCGAAGGCCACCGCGTCGGCGTCCCCAGCCGGCGCGGCAAGTATCTGTGGCTGCCGCTCGCGGACACCGGCCAGGCGATCCTGGCGCACCTCGGCATGAGCGGCCAGCTCCTGGTGCAGCCGCACACCGCTCCCGCGGAGAAGCACCTGCGCATCCGCGTGCGCTTCGCCGACGACCTCGGCACCGAACTCCGGTTCGTCGACCAGCGGACCTTCGGCGGCCTGTCGCTGCACGACACCACCCCCGACGGCCTGCCCGACGTCATCGCGCACATCGCCCGCGACCCGCTCGACCCGCTCTTCGACGACGAGGCGTTCCACCAGTCGCTGCGGCGCCGGCGCACGACCGTGAAGCGGGCCCTGCTCGACCAGTCGCTGATCAGCGGCGTCGGCAACATCTACGCGGACGAGGCCCTGTGGCGGGCCCGGCTGCACTACGACCGCCCGACGGCGACCCTCACCCGTCCGCGCACACTGGAACTGCTGGGCCACGCGCGGGACGTGATGAACGCGGCCCTCGCGGTCGGCGGCACCAGCTTCGACAGCCTCTACGTCAACGTCAACGGCGAGTCCGGCTACTTCGACCGCTCGCTCGACGCGTACGGGCGTGAGGGCCTGCCCTGCAAGCGGTGCGGCACGCCCATGCGGCGCCGGCCCTGGATGAACCGGTCCAGCTACTTCTGCCCCAGGTGTCAGAGGGTGCCGCGCGTCTCGTCGTAGGTCCGCCGTGCGTCGAGCACGTCGTCCATCCGCCCCTCCACGAACTGGATGAGGCTCATCAGCCGCTCGGCCACGCCGCGGCCCAGCGCCGTCAGCTCGTAGTCCACGCGCGGCGGATTCGTCGGCTGCGCCTCCCTGTGCACCAGGCCGTCGCGCTCCAGCGCGTGCAGCGTCTGGGACAGCATCTTCTCGCTGACCCCGTCGACCCTGCGCCGCAGCTCGTTGAACCGCAGCGACCCCTCGTACAGGGCGCCCAGCGTGAGCCCGCCCCACCGCCCCGTGACGTGCTCCAGCGTGCCGCGCGAGGGACAGGTCCTGGCGAACACGTTGTACGGAAGGTCCTGCTCCGCCGTGCGTTCCTGGGTGCTCTCCATGCGGACAGCGTACTCGCATACAGCGCTGGTGAGGCGTGCGCGCTCTCCCCAGGCTTGCGCTTTCAAATAGTTAGTGCTTTCCTCTGGTCACTGGCTCCAGCGGGCACCTGAACGCTGACCACGAGCGGGTCCTGGAGGACGAACACGGGGTCCCGTCACGGCAGTTCGGTCAGGCGGGTGCGGGCCTTCTCGGCGATCACGGACCATGTGTCGTCGAGCAGGCGCACGAGCGCCGGCCGGGGTGTGCGCGGATGCCCCGCGACGGTCTGCCGCACCGCGTCATGCGGATCGCCGGCCAACCGGTTCAGCAGGGCGGGCGGGCAGTCACGTCGACCGGCCACCCGGTGACGTACCCGCCAGTCCGGATCCTCGACCAGCACCGCGAGGATCTCCAGTGGTGCCGTCCTGTTGTGGGCGGCCCAGAAATTCATGTCGGGACGGTCGCGCAGCAGGCTCCACCAGACGGGCAACGGCATGGCCGCCCAGGCGGAGCGCTCGTACTCCGCCGGGTTCGTACTCTCTCGCAGCCGGATGAACTCCTCGACGGAGGTGATCTCGGGGAAACGGTCGGCCATGCCCTCCATCCAACCCTCTGGCATCGGCGGAAGGCGCGGCGATTTCACCGTCGCCCCCACCCGCCGGCCCTCATGGTGTGATGATCGAAACCGTGATCGGCAAGGGGAGCGGGCGGGGCGGGCGGAGTGCGTGGGTCGGGATCGCGGCGAGCGCGTTGCCGCTGTATCTGACGATGATCGCCGCGTCGGCCGGAGCGCTCGTCGACACCGCCCTGTTGGGCCATCACGCCACCGCCGCGCTCGCCGCCTTCGCCGTCACGCTGGCCGTGTTCAGCCCGGCCACCGCCACCGTGGCGGGCGCGCTGCGTGGGGTGATGCCGTTCGTCGCGCCCCGTAGGGACGATCCCGACCGGCTTCTGCCCGTCGTGCGCACCGGGATGTGGCTGGCGGTCGCGGTCGGTGGCCTCGGGGCGGCGGCCGTCGCGGCGGTGCCGTTGATCGGCCGGGCGACCGGGGTTCCCCGGACCACCCTCGACGCGTTGGGGAGCTTCCCCTATCTGCTGGCGGCGAGCGTGCTCGCCATCGCGGTCACCTCGGCGGCGACCTCCGTCCTGGTCGCCCTCGGACGCTCGACGTCGGTGATGCGGGCCGGACTGCTCGGCACGGCCGCCTCGGCCACGCTGTCGGTCCTCCTCGTGGGCGGTCCGGGCCCGTTGCCGAGCCTCGGCCTGACCGGAGCGGGCATCGCGATGCTCGCCTCCAGCCTGATCACCGCCGTCGCCAACCACCTGGCCCTTCGCCGGTGCGCCGCGCTGGCCGGCCGCTCGCCGCGTCCGGGCCGGCCGGACCTGCGGCAGGTCTGGAAGGTGGGTGCCGTGGGCATCCCGCTCGCCGGCACTGTCCTCGTCAAGTTCGCCGTCCTGGGGGTACTGACGTTCGCCGCGGCCCGGATCGGGACGGACAGCGCGGCGGTGCACAGCGTCGGGATCTCCCTGGTCAACCTGATCTTCACGGCCGCGGTGGCGGTCGGCCAGGCCACCATCCCCCTGGTCTCCGCGTTCGCGGAGGAGCGCGACAGCGCGAACATCCGGCGCAGCGTCCGGGCGGGGACGTGGCTGGCCCTGGCCGTCGTGGGGTGCGTCGGGACCGCGCTGATCGTGTTCAGCACGTGGGCCGTCCCGCTGTTCACCGGCGACGCCGCCCTCCGGCCGCAGATCACCGACCTCCTGCCGTGGGTGCTGGCCGTGGTCGTCACCGACGCCGCGCAGGCGGTCGTCGGCTTCGGTCTCATCGGCCTCAAGCGCACGGTGCCGAGCCTCGTGACGACCGCCGTCTGCTACGGAGTTCTCGCGGCGGTCGCCGCCCCGATCGCCACCGCGGGGGGCCTCACCGCCCTCTGGGCGGCCCTGGCCCTCGCCAACTTCCTCCAGACGGCCGGGAAGGCGTACTCCTTCCACCGCCACAGCGGGTACGACCACACGCCCAGCACCGCCGCCGGCGAGAAGGCCATGTCCGACCGGTGAGCCGTGCGCGCCGACTACGATTCCCGTCATGATCGAGGACGGTGAGTCGGCGCGCGGTGGCCTTTCGACGGTGCGCCGGGTGGGGGAGACCATTCTCCGGCCGTGGCGTGTGTGGACCCCGGCGGTGCGCGAACTGCTGCGCCACCTGGAGCAGGTGGGCTTCGTTGGCGCGCCCCGCGCTCTCGGCGACGGTCCCGTGGACGGCCACGAGGTGGTGTCCCTGCTGCGCGGCGAGGTCGGCCTGTACCCGTGGCCGCCGGCACTCCTCACGGACCAGGGCGTCACCCAACTCGGCCGATGGCTGCGCGAGTACCACGACGCCGTACGCGACTTCCGTCCCTCGCCGGACGCCGTCTGGTGCGACCCGGAGGCCCGCTGGCGCCCCGGCCTGATCATCCGTCACGGCGACCTGACCACCTGGAACTCGGTCTGGGCCGACGACCGCCTGGTCGGCGTCATCGACTGGGACCTGGCCATCCCCGGCCACCCGCTGGACGATCTCGCACAACTCGCCTGGTACAGCGTGCCGTTGCGGCTCCCCGAGCGTCAGCGCAAGGTCGGCTTCGGCGCGGACGGCGCGCCGTTGGCCCGACGGCTGCGGCTCCTGTGCGACGCCTACGGCGCGGACCCGGCCGGCGTACTGGACGCGCTGGCCCGACTGCAACGAGACGAGACCGACCGGATAGCCCGCCTGGGCCCCCTCGGCGCGGACCCCTGGGCGGCCTTCCTGCGGCAGGACTTCATCCCGGACATCGAGGAGGAACGTACCTGGGCACTGGCCCACCGCGACCAACTCCTCGGCCACGCCTGAGGCAGCACAGCCAAAACCCGATGTCGCCCGGCAGGCCCGGGTGCCACACTGCGCGGTGTGACGCGACCGGAGATGACGGAACTGGACCATCATCGCCGGAGTGGTCCTCCTCCGTCCCGACGTGATGCCGGCCGGATGGACGGAGACGTACGAGGGCGCGTGCGGGCGCCTCGGCGTCGAACCCCGCCGGAGGGCTGGGCCCTGTGGAACACCTGGGGCGATCACGGCATGCCGGTGACCATGATCGTCACTGGCGTCGACATCACCGAGGGCCTGCTCGCGGGTCGGGCCGGCCGTGAGGAAGCGGACCCGAGGTCGCCTCAGTACCCGAAGTCCTGCGTCCACCAGGGCCCGCCCGCGCCCATGTGGACGCCGACTCCCAGGGTCTTGAAGTCGCAGTTCAGGATGTTGGCCTTGTGGCCGGGGCTGTTCATCCAGGCTTCCATGACCGCCGCCGCGTCCGCCTGGCCGCGGGCTATGTTCTCGCCGCCGAGGTCCGTGACGCCGGCCTTCGCCGCGCGGTCCCACGGGGAGGCGCCGCTCGGGTCGGTGTGGTCGAAGAAGCCGCGCTGGGCCATGTCCTCGCTGAAGTCCTGCGCCAGGTCGGCCAGGGCGCTGTTGGCGGCCAGCGGGGTGCAGCCCACCTGGGCGCGCTCGTCGTTGACCAGCCGCAGGACCTCCGCCGCGGCGGCCGCCTCCGCGGACACCGTCACCGGGGCGCTGGTGCGCTCCTCGGCCTTCGGGGGCGTCGCCGGCTTCTCGGGCGCCTTGGTCGCCGTACGCGACGGCGTCTCCTTCGGCTTCTCGCTCGGCGTGGCCGACGGCTTCTTCGACGGCGTCTTCGTCGGCGCGGACGACGTGGTGGACGGAGCGGGCGAGGTGGGCCGCTCGGCGTCACGGCTCGTCGTGCCGCCGCTCTCGTGGCTCTCCGCGCTGCCCGACGTACCGCCCAGCTCGTTGGGCGCGTTGGTCGGGCTGTCGGCGGACTGCACCCGGTCGGTGCCGTTGCCGCCGCCGAGCTGGTAGTTGTCGATGCCGGGCACCACACCGGTGGCGACGGCGACCGTGCCCAGCGCCACCGCGGCCGACACGCCCAGCAGTCCGGTCTTCACCGGGGCCGGGCCCTTCTTCTTGCGGCGGCGGTGCGAGCCGCCCGGCAGCCGGCTGCCGGCGTCGGGCGTGAAGCCCTCGCCGTGGAAGGCGGTGGTCTCGTCGCCCGGGAAGGTGGTCGTCGCGGTGAGCCGGTCGTAGCCCTCGTCCGTCGCGAAGAGGTAGGCGTCGCTCGCCGCGTAGGCCTCGGCGTACGCCTCCGGGTTCAGGTAGGGCGCGATGCCCATGGTGGGCCGGTCGCCCTGGGGGTTGAGCGGGTCGTCGCCGTGCGTGTACGAGCCGTCCGTGTGTGTGCCCCCCGCGGCGCGGCCCGTGGCGGCGCGGCCGGCGGCGGAGCGTCGGTGGCGTCCCATGTCCTGGCCTTCCTGGTCCCTGCGGTCTTCATGCCCTCACGAAACTCACACGATCAGGTGAGTTTCACATGAGATTCATTGGGTCGGGACGGTACCGCATGGCGCCAGGGGAGGACGTGCCCCGAGGGACATTGGCCCGTTAGGTTGCAGTCATGAGTGAGGATGTGCGGTTGGTCGCCTGGGTGCGTGGACGGGTCCAGGGTGTGGGTTTTCGCTGGTTCACGCGGGCCAAGGCGCTCGAGATCGGCGGCCTGAGTGGTTTTGCTCTCAATTTGGAGGACGGTCGCGTCCAGGTGGTCGCCGAAGGCCCCCGCAAGGGTTGCGAAGGACTGCTCGACTGGCTCCAGGGAGCCGACACGCCCGGGCGGGTGGACGGCGTCACCGAGATCTGGGACACACCCCGCGGCGGCTACGACGGCTTCGCCATCCGGTGATCGACGGGCCGCGCGCCGCCCCCGCGGAAGCGGAGGGACATGCCACCGGCACCTGCCCGAAGCAGAAAGGGGCAGGTGGTTGCCAAGAAGCGCGCGTAGTGGCAAGCTCCGCTCTCACGGTGATCGTCACGCCCCCAGGGCCCCGCAGGAGTCGCCACGCGCCGCCGTCCGGCCGTGTGCCCCCGGGTTCGCCCGCCAATACGGGGCGTGATCGTGTTGACCGTCAAACTTTTTGGTGAGACGCTGAAAGTCCCCGCGCACCTCAGCTGTTTGGCGTGGCTGAACGGCAGTACAACTCAAGCCCGTCAAGCATCCACGGGTGCGAATCCCTCACGACCCACACCGCATCGGTCGGTCACTCAGTGTGGAGGACCATCCATCATGGCAAAGGCGCTTCTCGGTTACGTCGGCGGCTCCGACCCGCGACTCCTCGCCGAGATGCGACGGCTCCAGCAGCGTGTCCAGGACCTGGAATCCGAGCTCGTACGGATCCAGGCCGAGAACGAGGCGCTGACGGCTGCCGCTTCTCACGACAGGATCATGGAGAGCATCGACGCACACCAGGCGGAGCCTGCGCTCACCTGATCACTGCATCGCTCCACGAAAGCACGGCAGTGGTCGGGCGGCCCGTATCCAACCGCTCGGCAGTTGTCGGACGACTGGGCTTCCAGTTGTCAGAAATTGCAAGGGACGCTTCGGCGTCCCTTCTTTCTTTCCCCCCGCCTTATTGCCCCGCGCATCCTTTCACCTTCTTCAACGTCTGGTGTGCCCTCGGCGTTCACCGGCGAAACCGCACGTTCATGGAGCGAGACATCCCCGGACGGTAGAGTCCGGCGGCGTGCACCTCAAGGCCCTGACCCTCCGCGGCTTCAAGTCGTTCGCCTCGGCGACCACGCTCCGGTTCGAGCCGGGGATCACGTGCGTCGTCGGACCGAACGGCTCGGGCAAGTCCAACGTCGTGGACGCGCTCAGCTGGGTCATGGGCGAGCAGGGCGCCAAGTCGCTGCGCGGCGGCAAGATGGAGGACGTCATCTTCGCCGGCACCACCGGCCGCCCGCCGCTGGGCCGCGCCGAGGTGTCGCTGACCATCGACAACTCCGACGGTGCCCTGCCCATCGAGTACGCCGAGGTCACCATCACGCGGATCATGTTCCGCAACGGCGGCAGCGAGTACCAGATCAACGGCGACACCTGCCGGCTGCTCGACATCCAGGAACTGCTCTCCGACTCCGGCATCGGCCGCGAGATGCACGTCATCGTCGGCCAGGGCCAGCTCGACTCCGTGCTGCACGCCGACCCGATGGGCCGCCGCGCCTTCATCGAGGAGGCCGCCGGCGTCCTCAAGCACCGCAAGCGCAAGGAGAAGGCGCTGCGCAAGCTGGACGCGATGCAGGCCAACCTCGCGCGCGTGCAGGACCTCACCGAGGAGCTGCGGCGCCAGCTCAAGCCGCTGGGCCGCCAGGCCGCCGTCGCCCGCCGGGCCGCCGTCATCCAGGCCGACCTGCGCGACGCCCGGCTGCGCCTCCTCGCCGACGACCTCGTACGGCTGCGGCAGGCGCTGAGCGCCGAGGTCGCGGACGAGGCCGCGCTCAAGGCCCGCAAGGAGTCCGCCGAGCAGGAGCTGAGGAAGGCGCTCCAGCGGGAGGCGGCCCTGGAGGACGAGGTGCGCAGGCTCGCGCCGCGCCTCCAGCGGGCCCAGCAGACCTGGTACGAGCTGTCCCAGCTCGCCGAACGGGTGCGCGGCACGATCTCGCTGGCCGACGCCCGGGTGAAGAGCGCCACGTCCGCGCCGCCCGAGGAGCGCCGGGGCCGCGACCCCGAGGACATGGAGCGGGAGGCCGCCCGCATCCGCGAGCAGGAGGCCGAGCTGGAGGCGGCCCTGGAGGCGGCCGAGCGCGCCCTGGAGGACACGGTCGAGCACCGCGCCGAACTGGAGCGTGAGCTGGCCGTCGAGGAGCGCCGCCTGAAGGACGTCGCCCGCGCCATCGCCGACCGCCGCGAGGGCCTCGCCCGGCTGAACGGCCAGGTCAACGCCGCCCGCTCACGAGCCGCCTCCGCGCAGGCCGAGATCGACCGGCTGGCCGCAGCCCGCGACGAGGCACAGGAGCGGGCCGTCGCCGCCCAGGAGGAGTACGAGGCCCTGAAGGCCGAGGTAGACGGCCTGGACGCCGGTGACGCCGAGCTCGGCGAGCGGCACGAGGCTGCGAAGCGAGAGCTCGCCGAGGCGGAGGCCGGGCTCACGGCCGCCCGCGAGGCCGTCACCGCCGCCGAACGCCGCCGCGCCGCGACCCAGGCCCGCCACGAGGCCCTGGCCATGGGCCTGCGCCGCAAGGACGGCACCGGTGCCCTGCTGGGCGCGCGGGACCGCCTGACCGGTCTGCTCGGACCGGCGGCGGAGCTGCTGACCGTGGCCCCGGGACACGAGGTGGCGCTCGCCGCCGCCTTCGGGTCCGCGGCGGACGCGGTCGCGGTGACGTCCCCGGCCGCCGCCGCCGAGGCGATCCGCCTGCTGCGCAAACAGGACGGAGGCCGCGCCTCGCTCCTGCCGGCCGGCGACCCCGCCCCCGCACCGGAGCCGGCCCCCGCGCCCGCCGGACGCCTCGCCGCCGATCTCGTCACCGGACCCGCCGAGCTCATGCCCGCCGTACGCCGCCTGCTGCGGGGGATCGTCGTCGTCGGCACCCTGGAGGACGCCGAGGACCTCGTCTACGCCCACCCCGAGCTGACGGCGGTCACCGCCGAGGGCGATCTCCTCGGCGCCCACTTCGCGCACGGCGGCTCCGCCGGTGCGCCCAGCCTGCTGGAGGTGCAGGCGTCCGTCGACGAGGCCGCCGCCGAACTGGACGAGCTGGCCGTGCGCTGCGAGGAGCTGACCGAGGCGCAGCACGCGGCCGCCGAACGGCGCCGGGAGTGCGCCGCGCTCGTCGAGGAGCTGGGGGAGCGGCGCCGGGCCGCCGACCGGGAGAAGTCGGCCGTCGCCCAGCAGCTCGGCCGGCTCGCCGGGCAGGCTCGCGGTGCCGCCGGGGAGGCCGAGCGGTCCGTGGCCGCCGCCGCCCGCGCCCAGGAGGCGCTCGACAAGGCGCTCCAGGACGTCGAGGAGCTGGCGGAACGGCTCGCCGTCGCCGAGGAGATGCCGGTCGAGGAGGAACCGGACACCTCGGTGCGCGACCGGCTCGCCGCCGACGGCGCCAACGCCCGCCAGACCGAGATGGAGGCCCGCCTCCAGGTCCGTACGCACGAGGAACGCGTCAAGGGGCTCGCCGGACGGGCCGACTCGCTGGACCGGGCCGCCCGCGCCGAACGCGAGGCACGCGCGCGTGCCGAGCAGCGGCGGGCCCGGCTGCGGCACGAGGCCGCCGTCGCCGAGGCCGTCGCGTCCGGCGCCCGGCAGCTCCTCGCCCACGTCGAGGTCTCGCTGGGCCGCGCCGAGCGGGAGCGCGCCGCCGCCGAGGCCGCCAAGGCGCGGCGCGAGCAGGAGCTGGCGGCCGCCCGCACCGAGGGCCGGGACCTCAAGGCGGAGCTGGACAAGCTCACCGACTCCGTACACCGGGGCGAGGTCCTGGGCGCCGAGAAGCGGATGCGGATCGAGCAGCTGGAGACCAAGGCCCTGGAGGAGCTGGGCGTGGAGCCGGCCGGGCTGGTCTCGGAGTACGGCCCCGACCAGCTCGTACCGCCGTCGCTGCCCGCCGAGGGGGAGCAGCTGCCGGAGGACCCCGACCATCCGCGCAACCGGCCCAAGCCGTTCGTGCGCGCCGAGCAGGAGAAGCGGCTCAAGGCCGCCGAGCGCGCCTACCAGCAGCTCGGCAAGGTCAACCCGCTCGCGCTGGAGGAGTTCGCGGCGCTGGAGGAGCGGCACCAGTTCCTCAGCGAGCAGCTGGAGGACCTGCGCAAGACCCGCGCGGACCTGCTCCAGGTGGTCAAGGAGGTCGACGAGCGCGTCGAGCAGGTCTTCACCGAGGCGTACCGGGACACCGCGCGCGAGTTCGAGGGCGTCTTCAGCCGGCTCTTCCCGGGCGGCGAGGGACGACTGGTCCTCACCGACCCCGACAACATGCTCACCACCGGCGTCGACGTCGAGGCCCGGCCGCCCGGCAAGAAGGTCAAGCGGCTGTCCCTGCTGTCCGGCGGCGAGCGCTCCCTGACGGCGGTCGCCCTGCTGGTGTCGATCTTCAAGGCCCGGCCGAGCCCGTTCTACGTCATGGACGAGGTCGAGGCCGCCCTCGACGACACCAACCTCCAGCGGCTGATCCGGATCATGCAGGAGCTGCAGGAGGCCTCCCAGCTCATCGTGATCACGCACCAGAAGCGCACGATGGAGGTCGCCGACGCGCTGTACGGCGTCTCCATGCAGGGCGACGGTGTGTCGAAGGTCATCAGCCAGCGCCTGCGCTGAGCGCCCCCCACCCGACGGGCGGCCCGGTGCTGCCGTCGTTCACCTTCAACTCTTCAAGAAATGAACACATCGCGTTCGCGAGTGGTCTTCGAAGTCACACTCCTCGCCCTATTGACTTCGGAACTTGAAGGCATAGGGTCACCAGCGTTGCTTTTTCCTTCAGGTATCACGGCCTGAAGGGGCTGACCCCCCATCCGGCAGCGTTGCCGAGGGCCCGAGGAGTTACACGTGACCAGCACTACGCAGGCGCAGCCCGCACGAGCCAGAACGGCTCACCCCGAACATCTCGGGCACGTCGTCTTCATCACCGCCGCGGCCGCCATGGGCGGCTTCCTCTTCGGCTACGACAGCTCCGTCATCAACGGGGCCAACGGCGGCATCCAGGCCCGGTTCGACCTCAGCTCCGGCGTCACCGGGACCGTCGCCGCCAGCGCCCTGCTCGGCAGCGCCCTGGGCGCCGCGATCGCCGGCCGCATAGCCGACCGCATCGGCCGTATCCGCGTCATGCAGATCGCGGCGGTGCTGTTCGCCGTGAGCGCCGTCGGGTCCGCGCTGCCCTTCGCCGCCTGGGACCTCGCCGCCTGGCGTGTGCTCGGCGGTATCGCCATCGGTATGGCGTCCGTCATCGGCCCGGCCTACATCGCCGAGGTCGCCCCGCCCGCTTACCGCGGCCGGCTCGCCTCGTTCCAGCAGGCCGCCATCGTCATCGGCATCGCCGTCTCCCAGCTCGTCAACTGGGCCATCCTCAACATGGCCGACGGCGCCGAGCGCGGTCAGGTCGCCGGCCTCGAGGCCTGGCAGTGGATGCTCGGCGTGATGCTGGTGCCCGCCCTCGTCTACGGGCTGCTCTCCTTCGCCATCCCCGAGTCCCCGCGCTACCTGATCAGCGTCGGCCGTATCGCCGACGCCAAGAAGGTCCTCGCGGACGTCGAGGGCGACATCGACCTGGACGGCCGCGTCACCGAGATCGACCAGGCCATGCGCAGCGACCACAAGTCGACGTTCCGGGACCTGCTGGGCGGCCGCTTCGGCCTGCTGCCGATCGTGTGGATCGGTATCGGCCTGTCCGTCTTCCAGCAGCTGGTCGGCATCAACGTCATCTTCTACTACTCGAACCTGCTGTGGCAGTCCGTCGGCGTCGACCCGTCGAGCTCGTTCTTCTACTCGTTCGAGACCTCGATCATCAACATCCTCGGCACCGTGATCGCGATGATCTTCGTCGACCGTCTCGGCCGGAAGCCGCTCGCCCTCATCGGCTCCGTCGGCATGGGCGTCTCCCTCGCGGCGGCAGCCTGGGCGTTCTCCTTCCAGCACGGCAACGACCCGCTGCCCACCGCGCAGGGCTATGTGGCGCTGATCGCCGCCAACGCGTTCGTCCTGTTCTTCGCCCTGTCCTGGGGTGTGGTCGTCTGGGTCATGCTCGGCGAGGTCTTCCCGAACAAGATCCGCGCCGCCGCCCTGGGTGTGGCCGCCTCGGCCCAGTGGATCGCCAACTGGCTGATCACGATCACCTTCCCGGACCTGGCGGACTGGAACCTGTCGCTCACCTACGTCATGTACGCGGTGTTCGCCTTCCTCTCCATCCCCTTCATCCTCAAGTTCGTGCCCGAGACCAAGGGCAAGAAGCTCGAGGACATGGGCTGACCGCCCCCGACCCGGGGGGAAGGGCCAAGTCCCCGCTGCCCCTCTCCCCGTGACCCGCCGCCGCCCCGGCTCGGCCACTGCCCGAGCCGGGGCGGCGCCGTCGTGTCCGCCCCGCTCAGTCGCCGAGGGCGGGCAGCACCCGCAGGGCAGGGTGAGGCTGCGCCACCCCTCCTTCGGCGGCCCGGCGCGCGGCGGCCTTCGAGGAGCCGCCGACCAGCAGCAGCGGGTGGGGCTCGGTGAGCGGGCGCGGGGTGATCCGGACCGTACGGCCCCGGTACGCGAAGGGCTCGCCGGTCCATGCCCGCAGCAGCGTTCTCCAGCAGCTCCTCCTGGAGCCGGCCGCGCCGCTTCCACTCCACGTCGAAACGCACGACCGTGACGGGCTGGGGTCCCCCCCTTCGCCGGGCGGGTGGCACGGCGGACCTCAGCTGACGATGTGTCAGGTATCCATAGGGGTGTCGCGGCACTCCATGGCCGATACTGGTCGGGTTATGGACATCGTCATCCTTGCTGTAGTCATCGCCGTGGTCGTGCTCGGCGCGATCAGCGGGCTCGTCATCGGCACCCGCCGTAAGAAGCAGCTGCCCCCGCCGCCGCCCGCCGCCCCCGACATCACCGCCCCACCGGCCGAGCCGCACGTCGGCGACGAGGCCGAGACACCGCGCGACGAAGAGCGCCGGACCATAGAGGAGGTGGATCTCCCGGGCGGCGGAGCGACGGCCGTCGAGGAACCGCCCGTCGTCGAGGAGCTCCCGCCGACCGCGATCGAGGTGCCGGAACCGACCGCCGGCCGCCTGGTCCGGCTGCGCACCCGGCTCTCCCGCTCCCAGAACGCCCTCGGCAAGGGGCTGCTCACGCTCCTGTCCCGCGAGCACCTGGACGAGGACACCTGGGAGGAGATCGAGGACACCCTGCTCACCGCCGACGTCGGCGTGGCCCCCACCCAGGAGCTGGTCGACGGCCTGCGCGAGCGCGTCAAGGTGCTCGGCACCCGCACCCCCGAGGAGCTGCGCGGCCTGCTGCGCGAGGAACTGCTCAAGCTCGTCGGCACCGACATGGACCGCACGGTCCACACCGAGCCCGAGGCGAGCAAGCCCGGCATCGTGATGGTCGTCGGCGTCAACGGTACCGGCAAGACCACCACCACCGGCAAGCTCGCCCGCGTCCTCGTGGCCGACGGCCGCAGCGTGGTCCTCGGCGCCGCCGACACCTTCCGGGCCGCCGCCGCCGACCAGCTCCAGACCTGGGGCGAGCGCGTCGGCGCCTACACCGTGCGCGGACCCGAGGGCGGCGACCCCGCCTCCGTGGCCTTCGACGCGGTGAAGGAGGGCAAGGAGATGGGCTCCGACGTCGTCCTCATCGACACCGCAGGGCGCCTGCACACCAAGACCGGCCTCATGGACGAGCTCGGCAAGGTCAAGCGCGTCGTGGAGAAGCACGCGCCGCTCGACGAGGTGCTGCTCGTGCTCGACGCCACCACCGGGCAGAACGGCCTCGTGCAGGCCCGTGTCTTCGCCGAGGTCGTCGACATCACCGGCATCGTGCTCACCAAGCTCGACGGCACCGCCAAGGGCGGCATCGTCATCGCCGTCCAGCGCGAGCTGGGCGTCCCGGTCAAGCTGATCGGGCTCGGCGAGGGCGCCGACGACCTGGCGCCGTTCGAGCCCGAGGCGTTCGTCGACGCCCTGATCGGGGAGTGACCTCACCGGCCGCGCCCCGTCGCGCCGCGCGAAGAAGCGCCCGCCACCCAAGGTGCAGTTGGGGGCGGGCGCTTCGCTGTACGCGCTCTACGCGCGTGAGCGGTGGGCCACGTAGGCCAGCGTGCCGAGGAGCAGGCGCGCCGCCGGCGGCTTCGTCGCCGTGTCCAGGGAGGGCGGCCGCAGCCAGCGGGCGGGGCCCAGGCCGCCCCGGTCGGAGGGGGGCGCGGTCACATGGGCGCCGGGGCCGAGGCCGTGCAGGTCGAGGTGCGTGCGGTCGTCCCAGCCCATGCGGTACAGCAGGTCGTGCAGCTCGGCGGCGGCGCCCGGGGCGACCAGGAACTGGGCGCGGCCGCCGGGGGTGGCGACGACCGGGCCGAGGGGGAGGCCCATGCGCTCCAGCCGGGTCAGCGCCCGGCGGCCGGCCGGCTCGGCCACCTCGATCACGTCGAACGTCCGCCCGACCGGGAGCAGCACCGAGGCGCCGGGGTACTCCGACCACGCCTTGCTGACCTCGTCGAGCGTGGCGCCGGCCGGGATGACGGGGGCGAAATCCAGAGGGTGCGCGCCGGGGGCCTCGCAGCCGGAGCGGCCGCAGGAGCAGACGCCGCCCGTGGCCCGCGTGCCGGGCACCACGTCCCAGCCCCACAGTCCGGTGAACTCGGCCACGGTGGTGCACTCCGGGGAGCGGCCGCGCCGACGCGCGCCGGATCGGATCTCCCGGATACCGCCGATCGTGAAGCCCATGCCCCCTCCAACGGGTCCAGCACGCCGCTGGTTACGGCGTGAAAGCGGATCGTGACCCTCTGTGTTCTCAAGGTGTCCGGATACCCCGGGCGCCGCGTCGTCCATTGCGGCGCACTGGAGTGTGCAGGGTGGTGGAGCGCGTGACACGCGCCCCTGAGTGCTCCGCTCCGCCTACTTCCGGCCGTCCTATGTCAAGTGAATCGCGTTGCGGCGTCCGTGAGTTCATTCGAAGGGGTGGCGAATGGTGGCGATTCTGCGAACGCCATGGCTGCGCCCGTGATCGTAGGATTACCGTGTGTGCACGGAGCCTCGGGGCACATGCACTTGTGGGTATGCCGCGGGCAAGTCGGCTTTCCGTTCGAAGGGTGACAACTGCCGGACGAGCGACGGTGTTTACCGGCATTCTGATAGGGCTTGGCGCACTCGGTGGCAAGTGGTCCAAGGGATGGGGGCGTTCCAGTGAGCGGCAACGGCGGAAGCGGTACGAGTGCCACCGGCGCGTCGCACACGGACAAGCGCCCGAACGACCTCCTCTCGTCCTGGTTCGTGCGCAGCGGCTGGTCCAAGGGTGAGCTGGCCCGCCAAGTGAACCGCCGGGCCCGCCAGTTGGGCGCCAACCACATCTCGACCGACACCTCCCGCGTCCGCCGCTGGCTGGACGGGGAGAATCCTCGCGAGCCGATCCCGAGGATCCTGTCCGAGCTCTTCTCCGAGCGGTTCGGCTGTGTCGTCTCCGTCGAGGACCTCGGCCTGCGCACGGCCCGCCAGTCACCGTCCGTGTCCGGCGTCGACCTGCCCTGGACCGGCCCCCAGACGGTCGCCCTGCTCAGCGAGTTCTCGCGCAGCGACCTCATGCTCGCCCGGCGCGGCTTCCTCGGGAGCTCGCTCGCCCTGTCCGCCGGCCCGGCGCTGATCGAGCCGATGCAGCGCTGGCTGGTCCCGGCCCCGGCCGCCGAGCGCGAGTCCCGGGCCGTGCCGTCCTCCCGGGCCCGCGGCCGCCTGTCCAAGCCCGAGCTGGACCTGCTGCAGTCCACCACGGTGATGTTCCGGCAGTGGGACGCCCAGTGCGGGGGCGGCCTGCGCCGCAAGGCCGTCGTCGGGCAGCTGCACGAGGTGACCGACCTCCTCCAGGAGCCCCAGCCCGAAGCCACCACCCGCAAGCTGTTCAAAGTCGCCGCCGAGCTGGCCGAGCTGGCCGGCTGGATGTCGTACGACGTCGGGCTCCAGCCCACCGCGCAGAAGTACTTCGTCCTCGCGCTGCACGCCGCCAAGGAGGCCGGTGACCGGCCGCTCGGCTCGTACGTCCTGTCCAGCATGAGCCGTCAGATGATCCACCTCGGCCGGCCCGACGACGCCCTGGAGCTGATCCACCTCGCGCAGTACGGCAGCCGGGACTGCGCGAGCCCCCGCACCCAGTCGATGCTGTATGCGATGGAGGCCCGCGCCTACGCCAACATGGGCCAGCCCGGCAAGTGCAAGCGGGCCGTCCGTATGGCCGAGGACACCTTCGCCGAGGCCGACGAATGGGACGAGCCGGACCCCGACTGGATCCGCTTCTTCTCCGAGGCCGAGCTGTACGGGGAGAACTCCCACTCCTTCCGCGACCTGGCCTATGTCGCCGGCCGCAGCCCCGCCTACGCCTCCCTCGCCGAGCCCGTGATGCGCCGGGCCGTGGACCTGTTCGCCCAGGACAGCGAGCACCAGCGGTCCTACGCGCTGAACCTGATCGGCATGGCCACCGTGCACCTGCTGCGGCGCGAGCCCGAGCAGAGCGTCGGCTACGCCGAGCACGCCATGCGGATCGCCAAGAAGGTCCGCTCCGAGCGTGTGAACACTCGTATCCGAAAGACGGTCGACACGGCCGTACGCGACTTCGGGGAACTGGCCGAGGTCGTGGACCTGACCGAGAAGCTCGCCGTGGAGCTGCCCGAGACCGCGGAGGCGGTCTGACCACGCGCGTGTGCCCAGGGCACCCCTGACCCCGGCCGCGGCCGGCCCTCCCGAACTGCCCGACTCGGCTCCCCCATGCCAGGTCATCGGAAGGCCGACCGCGGCCGGTTTGCATCCCTCCACGAAGGTTGCGCCACGATAACGATCCGGCGGACCCGGATCCGGCAGTTCATCGACGCGTAACACGCGGAGTGCCTTCGTCACGGCGGCGAAACAACGAGGGGCTTCCACCGAAACCGCGCTGCGCCAATCTCTTGGCCCATAACCGGCCCACCCCTCACTCCGCTCAGGCTTCGCCCGCACGGGGCCGCCGTACCTATGACGAGGAGACGCCGATGGCATCAGCCATCACGCTTGCGGCAGACGCTCCCGAGTTGTCCGCCGCCAACACAGGTTTCATGCTCATCTGTTCCGCCCTGGTGATGCTCATGACCCCGGGCCTGGCCTTCTTCTACGGGGGCATGGTCCGCGTCAAGAGCACGCTGAACATGCTGATGATGAGCTTCATCAGCCTGGGGATCGTCACCATCCTGTGGGTGCTGTACGGCTTCTCCCTGGCGTTCGGCACCGACTCCGGCAGCCTCATCGGCTGGTCCTCCGACTTCGTCGGGCTCAGCGGGATCGGGCTGACCGAGCTCTGGGACGGCACGACCATCCCGGTGTACGTCTTCGCCGTCTTCCAGCTGATGTTCGCCGTCCTCACGCCCGCCCTGATCAGCGGTGCCCTCGCGGACCGCGTGAAGTTCACCGCCTGGGCCCTGTTCATCACGCTGTGGGTCACGGTCGTGTACTTCCCGGTCGCCCACTGGGTCTGGGGCTCCGGCGGCTGGGCCTTCGACCTCGGCGTGATCGACTTCGCCGGCGGTACGGCCGTCCACATCAACGCGGGTGCCGCGGCGCTCGGCGTGATCCTGGTCATCGGCAAGCGCGTCGGCTTCAAGAAGGACCCGATGCGCCCGCACAGCCTGCCGCTGGTCATGCTCGGCGCCGCCCTGCTGTGGTTCGGCTGGTTCGGCTTCAACGCCGGCTCGTGGCTCGGCAACGACGACGGCGTCGGCGCGCTGATGTTCGTCAACACGCAGGTCGCCACCGGTGCCGCCGTCCTCGGCTGGCTCGCCTACGAGAAGATCCGCCACGGCGCGTTCACCACCCTCGGTGCCGCCTCCGGCGCGGTCGCCGGCCTCGTCGCGATCACCCCGGCGGGTGGCGCGGTCTCCCCGCTCGGCGCCATCGCCGTCGGTCTCATCGCCGGTGTCCTGTGCGCCATGGCGGTCGGCCTCAAGTACAAGTTCGGCTACGACGACTCCCTCGACGTGGTCGGCGTCCACCTCGTCGGCGGTGTCATCGGCTCCCTGCTGATCGGCTTCTTCGCCACCGGCGGCGGCCAGTCCGACGTGGCCGGCCTCTTCTACGGCGGCGGCCTCGACCAGTTCTGGAAGCAGTGCGCCGGTGTCTTCGGTGTCCTCGCCTACTCGCTGATCGCCTCCGCGGTCCTCGCCTTCCTGCTCGACAAGACGATCGGGATGCGCGTCTCCGAGGACGAGGAGATCGCCGGCATCGACCAGGCCGAGCACGCCGAGACCGCATACGACTTCAGCGGTGCCGGTGGCGGCGCCGCCCGTACCGCCGCGACCCCGGCCCCGGTCGCCGCGGCCGAGAGCAAGAAGGTGGACGCATGAAGCTCATCACCGCCGTCGTCAAGCCCCACCGGCTCGACGAGATCAAGGAAGCCCTCCAGGCCTTCGGAGTACACGGCCTGACGGTCACCGAGGCCAGCGGTTACGGTCGTCAGCGGGGCCACACCGAGGTCTACCGCGGTGCCGAGTACACCGTCGACCTGGTGCCGAAGATCCGTATCGAGGTCCTGGCCGAGGACGACGACGCCGAGCAGCTGATCGACGTCATCGTCAAGGCGGCCCGCACGGGCAAGATCGGTGACGGCAAGGTCTGGTCCCTGCCGGTCGAGACGGCCGTACGGGTCAGGACCGGCGAGCGCGGCCCCGACGCGCTCTGATCAGCGGAAGAACAGGAGCTGCCGGGTGTCGAGTACGGATGTGCGGGACAAAGCAGAGGACTCGGGACCCAGCGGCTACGCGGCGGCCCGGCTGCGCCTCCTCACCGAGGGGGCGCGGTCCGGGCCGCCGCGCCGCTCCGCCCTCGCCCAGCTCACCGACGAGTGGCTGACCGGCCTGTTCGCCGCGGGCGCCGAGGGGACGCGGGGCGTCGCCCTGGTCGCCGTCGGCGGCTACGGCCGCGGCGAGCTGTCCCCGCGCAGCGACCTGGACCTCCTGCTGCTGCACGACGGCGGGGACGGCACGGCGGTCGCCGCCCTCGCCGACCGGATCTGGTACCCGGTCTGGGACCTCGGGCTCGCCCTCGACCACTCCGTGCGCACCCCCGCCGAGGCCCGCAAGACCGCCGCCGACGACCTCAAGGTGCAGCTGGGCCTGCTGGACGCCCGGCACATCGCCGGCGACCTCGGCCTCACCACCGGACTGCGCACCGCCGTCCTCGCCGACTGGCGCAACCAGGCCGCCAAGCGGCTCCCCGAGCTCCAGGAGCTGTCCGCCGAGCGCGCCCAGCGCCAGGGCGAACTCCAGTACCTGCTGGAACCCGATCTCAAGGAGGCCCGCGGCGGGCTGCGGGACGCCACCATCCTGCGCGCCGTCGCCGCCTCCTGGCTGGCGGACGCCCCCCGCGAGGGCCTCGCCGACGCCCGGCGCCGCCTCCTCGACGTCCGGGACGCGCTGCACCTGGCCACCGGACGCGCCACCGACCGGCTCGCCCTCCAGGAGCAGGACCAGGTCGCCGCCGAACTCGGCCTGCTCGACGCCGACACCCTGCTGCGCCAGGTCTACGAGGCGGCCCGCGTCGTCTCGTACGCCAGCGACGTCACCTGGCGCGAGGTGAACCGTGTGCTGCGGGCCCGCGCGGTACGGCCCCGGCTGCGGGCCATGCTGGGCGGCGGCAAGCCCACCGCGGAACGCTCCCCGCTGGCCGAGGGCGTCGTCGAGCAGGACGGCGAGGTGGTGCTCGCCCGCGCCGCGCGCCCCGACCGCGACCCCGTGCTCCCGCTGCGCGCCGCGGCCGCCGCCGCCCAGGCCGGGCTCCCGCTCTCCCTGCACGCCGTCCGGCGCATGGCGACCGGCGTGCGCCCGCTGCCCACGCCCTGGCCCGCCGAGGCCCGCGAGCAGCTCGTCACCCTGCTGGGCTCGGGCCGGCCCACCGTCGAGGTGTGGGAGGCCCTGGAGGCAGAAGGGCTGATCACCCACTTCCTGCCCGACTGGGAGCGGGTGCGCTGCCGCCCGCAGCGCAACGCCGTCCACATCTGGACCGTCGACCGGCACCTCATCGAGACCGCCGTCCGCGCCTCCGAGTTCACCCGCCGCGTCCACCGCCCCGACCTGCTGCTCGTCGCCGCGCTGCTGCACGACATCGGCAAGGGCTGGCCCGGCGACCACTCGGTGGCCGGCGAGATCATCGTCAAGGACATGGCCGCCCGGATCGGCTTCGACCGCGACGACGTGGCGGTCCTCTCCACCCTCGTCCGCCACCACCTGCTGCTCGTCGAGACGGCCACCCGGCGCGACCTGGAGGACCCGGCGACCGTCCGCGCGGTCGCCGACGCCGTCGGCACGCCCGGCACGCTCGAACTCCTGCACGCCCTGACCGAGGCGGACGCCCTGGCCACCGGCCCCGCCGCCTGGTCGGCCTGGCGCGGCTCCCTCGTCGCCGACCTGGTCAAACGGGTCGGCGCGGTGCTCGCCGGGGACGTCCCGGACGAACCCGAGGCCGCCGCGCCCACCGCCGAGCAGGAACGACTCGCCCTCGAGGCGATCGCCGTCGGCAGCCCCGTCCTGGCCCTGCGCGCCCAGACCGAGCCCCCGTCCGAGGACGGACCCGCGGGCGACCCGGAACCGCTCGGCGTCGAACTCCTGATCGCCGTCCCCGACCAGCCGGGCGTGCTGCCCGCGGTCGCCGGCGTCCTCGCCATGCACCGGCTGACCGTGCGCACCGCCGAGCTGCGGGCCCTGGACCTGCCCGACGGCGTCGACGGCTCCGTCCTCCTGCTGAACTGGCGGGTCGCCGCCGAGTACGGCTCCCTGCCGCAGGCCACCCGGCTGCGCGCCGACCTGGTGCGCGCCCTGGACGGCTCCCTGGACATCGCCGGGCGGCTCGCCGAGCGGGACGCCGCCTATCCCCGCCGTCGGGGCGTCGTGGCGCCGCCACCCCGGGTCACCGTGCATCCGGCGGCGTCCCGGCTGGCCACCGTCATCGAGGTGCGCGCCCAGGACGCGCCCGGCCTGCTGTTCCGGATCGGCCGCGCGCTGGAGGACGCGAGCGTGCGGGTGCGCAGCGCGCACGTCAGCACCCTGGGCGCCAACGCCGTCGACGCGTTCTATGTCACAGGCCCCGAGGGCGCGCCCCTGCCCGGTGAGGAGGCCGTCTCCGTGGCCCGCAAGCTGGAGGAGACCCTGCGGGGCTGACCGGGGGATCCCGGCCACCTGTGTCGCCGGGATACCCTGGAGGGCGATTCCCAGCTGCCACCGACCCCGAGGACCGCGAGCGCCGTGTTCGATACTCTTTCCGATCGCCTCTCAGCGACGTTCAAGAACCTGCGTGGCAAGGGACGGCTCTCCGAAGCGGACATCGACGCCACCGCGCGCGAGATCCGTATCGCGCTCCTCGAAGCCGACGTGGCGCTGCCCGTCGTGCGGACGTTCATCAAGAACGTCAAGGAGCGCGCGCTCGGCGCCGAGGTCTCCAAGGCGCTGAACCCTGCCCAGCAGGTCCTGAAGATCGTCAACGACGAGCTCGTCACGATCCTGGGCGGCGAGACCCGCCGGCTGCGCTTCGCCAAGCAGCCGCCCACCGTGATCATGCTGGCCGGTCTGCAGGGTGCCGGTAAGACCACCCTCGCGGGCAAGCTCGGCCGCTGGCTGAAGGAGCAGGGCCACTCGCCGGTGCTGGTCGCCGCCGACCTCCAGCGCCCCAACGCCGTCAACCAGCTGAGCGTCGTCGCCGAGCGCGCCGGTGTCGCGGTCTACGCGCCCGAGCCGGGCAACGGCGTGGGCGACCCGGTGAAGGTCGCCAAGGACTCCATCGAGTTCGCGAAGACGAAGGTCCACGACATCGTGATCGTGGACACCGCCGGCCGCCTCGGCATCGACCAGGAGATGATGCAGCAGGCCGCGGACATCCGCGACGCCGTCTCCCCGGACGAGATCCTCTTCGTCGTCGACGCGATGATCGGCCAGGACGCGGTCAACACCGCCGAGGCCTTCCGCGACGGCGTCGGCTTCGACGGCGTGGTGCTCTCCAAGCTCGACGGTGACGCCCGCGGTGGTGCCGCCCTGTCGATCCGGCAGATCACCGGCAAGCCGATCATGTTCGCCTCCAACGGCGAGAAGCTCGACGACTTCGACGCCTTCCACCCTGACCGGATGGCCTCCCGCATCCTCGACATGGGTGACCTGCTCACCCTGATCGAGCAGGCGGAGAAGACGTTCAGCCAGGAAGAGGCCGAGAAGATGGCCTCCAAGCTGGCGTCCAAGAAGGGCCAGGACTTCACCCTGGACGACTTCCTGGCCCAGATGGAGCAGGTCCGGAAGATGGGCTCCATCTCCAAGCTGCTCGGCATGCTGCCCGGCATGGGCCAGATCAAGGACCAGATCAACAACCTGGACGAGCGGGACGTCGACCGCACCGCCGCGATCATCAAGTCGATGACCCCGGCCGAGCGCCAGGAACCGACGATCATCAACGGCTCCCGCCGCGCCCGTATCGCCAAGGGCTCCGGCGTCGAGGTCAGCGCCGTCAAGAACCTGGTCGAGCGGTTCTTCGAGGCCCGCAAGATGATGTCCCGCATGGCCCAGGGCGGCGGGATGCCCGGCATGCCGGGGATGCCGGGCATGGGCGGCGGCCCCGGCCGCACCAAGAAGCAGCCGAAGAAGGCCAAGGGCAAGCAGCGCTCCGGCAACCCGATGAAGCGCAAGCAGCAGGAGCAGGAGGAGGCCGCCCGGCGCGCCGCCGCCGCTCAGGGCGGCGGGGCCTTCGGGGTGCCCGGCCAGCAGCCCGCCAAGGACTTCGAGCTCCCGGACGAGTTCAAGAAGTTCATGGGCTGACCGCTCCCGTACGTCGCACAGGGCGTCCCTCCTCCGGAACTCCGGGAGGGGCGCCCTCTGCGCATGCCGAGGCCCGGCGACTGCCGTAACGTCCAGATATGAGCGATACGGCGCCACGACGGAAGGATCCGGACCAGCCGTGGCGCACCGAGGGCACACCGGAGGAGCCGCCCGTGCGGTCCGGCGGGCGCCGGATGCGCGGCCGCTGGTGGGGGCTGGCCGTCACCGTGGTGGTCGTGTTCCTGCTGGCCTACGTGGGCCTGAACTACCTCGACCGGGGCGACGAGCCGACGGTCTCGTACACCGAGTTCAGCCGCCAGGTCGAGGCCGACAACATCGCCAAGATCTACTCCAAGGGCGACGCCATCCAGGGCGAGCTCAAGAAGGCCAGGGACGCCCCCGGCGACGGCGGGAAGTTCACCAAGTTCCGCACCCAGCGCCCCGCGTTCGCCGAGGACGACCTCTGGCAGGAGCTGAACAGCCGCGGGGTCACCGTGACCGCGGAGCCGGTCGTCAAGGAGCGCAGCGCCCTCACCAACCTGCTGATCTCCCTCGCGCCGATCGTGATCATCGTCGCGGTGTGGATCTTCATCGCCCGGCGGTTCGGCCCGGGACGCGGCGGCGCCGGCGGCATGTTCGGGCGCAAGCCGCCGCCCAAACCGGTCGAGCTGCTGCCGGGCCGGCACCGCACCACCTTCGCGGACGTCGCGGGCATCGACGAGGTCAAGGGCGAACTGGACGACGTCGTCGACTTCCTGGAACACCCCGACGCCTACCGCGCGATGGGCGCGAAGATGCCGCGCGGCGTCCTCCTCGCGGGCTCGCCCGGCACCGGTAAGACCCTGCTCGCGCGGGCCGTGGCGGGCGAGGCCGGCGTGCCGTTCTTCTCCGCCTCCGCCTCCGAGTTCATCGAGATGATCGTCGGCGTCGGCGCCTCCCGCGTCCGGGAGCTGTTCGCCGAGGCCCGCAAGGTGGCACCGTCGATCATCTTCATCGACGAGATCGACACCATCGGCCGCGTCCGCAGCGGCGGGGCCTCGGTCAGCGGTCACGACGAGCGCGAGCAGACCCTGAACCAGATCCTCACCGAGATGGACGGCTTCACCGGCTCCGAGGGCGTCATCGTCATCGCGGCCACCAACCGCGCCGACATCCTCGACCCCGCGCTGACCCGGCCCGGCCGCTTCGACCGCGTCGTCAACGTCTCCCCGCCGGACCGCCGCGGCCGCGAGGCCATCCTGCGCATCCACACCCGCGACATCCCGCTCGCCGACGACGTGGACCTGACCCAGCTGGCCCGCACCACCCCCGGCATGACCGGCGCCGACCTGGCCAACCTCGCCAACGAGGGCGCGCTGCTCGCCGTCCGCAGGGGCCAGTCCCAGGTGACGGCCACGGACCTGTCCGAGGCGCTGGAGAAGGTGCAGCTCGGCGCCGAACGCACCCTCGTGATGCCCGAGGAGGACCGCCGGCGCACCGCCTACCACGAGAGCGGCCACGCCCTGCTCGGCATGCTCCAGCCCGGCGCCGACCCGGTCCGCAAGGTCACCATCGTGCCCCGCGGCCGGGCCCTCGGCGTCACCATGTCCACCCCGGAGGTGGAGCGATACGCGCACTCCGAGGCGTATCTGCGCGGCCGCATCATCGGCGCCCTGGGCGGCATGGCCGCCGAGGAGGAGGTCTACGGCGTCGTCACCACCGGCGCGGAGAACGACCTCGAACAGGTCACCGCCATCGCCCGCGGCATGGTCGCCCGCTGGGGCATGAGCGAACGCGTCGGCCGGCTGTCCGCCCTGCCCAGCGACGCCCAGCAGGCGTACGGGCTCTCCGCGGCCCCCCGCACCCTCGACGTCATCGACACCGAGATGCGCCGCATCGTCGACGACTGCTACGAGGAGGCCCGCCGCAAACTGCGCGAGCACCGCGGCCGGCTGGACGCCCTGGCGCAGGCCCTGCTGGAGCAGGAGACCCTGGAGGAGGCCGACGCCTACCGGGTCGCCGGCATCCCGCGGCTGGCGAAGGAGGAGACGGCGTAGGGGAGGGAGGTGGGCGAGTTCACGGCACGCGCGCGATGAGATACCGGAACACGTTCGGCATCCACACCGTCCCGTCCCGCCGCTGATGCGGATGCAGCGCCTCCGTCAGCTCCTTGTCGACCTGCACCTGGTCCGTCGCCGTGATCGCCGCGTCGAACAGCCCCGTCGACAGCAGCCCGCGCACGGCGCTGTCCACGTCCGCGTACCCGAACGGGCAGGCCACCCGGCCCGACCCGTCGATCCGCAGCCCCGCCCGCTGGGCGACCTCCTCCAGGTCGTCCCGCAGCGCCGGACGCCAACTGCCCGCGTTCCGCAGCGGATCGGCCAGCTTCGTGGCGACCCGCAGCACCGACGAGGTCGCACAGCGCTCGGGCGGCCCCCAGCCCGCCAGCACCACAGGCGCGCCCCGCCCCGCGAGCGGCGTCGCGGACGCCAGCAGACCGGCCGGCCCCTCCGCGTCGCCCGCCAGGCACCCGATGGGCTCGAAGGCGGTCACGACCGTGAAGGCCGGCGACCGCTCCTGCCTCGCGTCCGCCAGGGTGTCGACGAGCCGCGTGCCGCCACGCGCGCGTGCCTCCCCGCCCGCGGGTCCCGCGGGGAGCAGCCGCTGCCGCGCCAGGGCCAGCCGCTCGGGGGCGGAGGCCTCGACGCCGGTGACGGCCGCGCCTCTGGACGCCGCCATCAGCAGGGCGAGTCCGCTGCCGCAGCCCAGGCCCAGCAGCCTGCTGCCGGGACCCACCTCCAAGCGCTCGTAGACCGCCTCGTAGAGCGGGACCAGCATCCGCTCCTGGATCTCGGACCAGTCACGCGCGCGTGCACACGGGTCCACGCGAGGTGCCCGGCCCGCGCGAGGCAGACGCTGCCGCACGAGCGTAGGTGTCATGTAAAGCGCCCCAATCCGCCGAGAGTTGTCGCGATGCCCGCTTCCGTCGCCCCCGTGGCATGCGCTCGCGCTCCCCCCGTATGCCAGGTAACTCCGCGCCCGTCCCCGCGTCCAGGGGTCGCGGGGCCCTGCTTGTGGCTTCCCCGTGTCCGTGGCCAAAATTCACATTCCGGTAATCGGAGGCCGTACGATCCCGTCATGGTGAAGGCACCCGTACTCACGCCCCGCGCCGACGACTTCCCGCGCTGGTACCAGGATCTGGTCGCCAAGGCGGAGCTGGCCGACAACGGACCGGTGCGCGGCACCATGGTCATCCGGCCGTACGGCTACGGCCTGTGGGAGCGCATGCAGGCCGAGATGGACGCCCGCATCAAGGCGACCGGCACGCAGAACGCGTACTTCCCGGTGCTGATCCCGCAGTCCTCGCTGGCCCGGGAGGCCGACCACGTCGAGGGGTTCGCGCCCGAGCTCGCGGTGGTCACGCACGGTGGCGGCAAGGAGCTGGAGGAGCCCGCCGTGGTCCGCCCCACCTCCGAGATGATCGTCAACGAGTACTTCGCCAAGTGGGTGCAGAGCTACCGCGATCTGCCGCTGCTGATCAACCAGTGGGCGAACGTGGTGCGTTGGGAGCTGCGGCCGCGCCTGTTCCTGCGCACCACCGAGTTCCTGTGGCAGGAGGGCCACACCGCGCACGCCACCTACGAGGAGGCCCGCGACTTCGCCGCGCGCATCCACCGCGAGGTCTACGAGGACTTCATGGTGAACGTCCTCGCGATGGACGTGCTCCCCGGCCGCAAGACCACGAAGGAGCGCTTCGCCGGAGCCGTCAACACCCTGACGCTCGAAGGCATGATGGGCGACGGCAAGGCCCTCCAGATGGCCACCAGCCACGAGTTGGGCCAGAACTTCGCCAAGGCGTTCGACACGCGCTATCTCTCCGCCGACGGCCGGCAGGAACTGGTCTGGCAGACCTCCTGGGGCTCGACCACCCGCATGATCGGCGCGCTCGTCATGATGCACGGCGACGACGACGGCCTGCGCGTCCCGCCGCGGCTCGCGCAGACCCAGGTCGTCGTGGTCGCGGTGAAGGGCGACGAACGGGTTCTGGCCACGGTCCGGGAGACCGGCGCCCGTCTCGCCGCCGCCGGTCTGCGGGTCCAGGTCGACGACCGCACGGACACCCCCTTCGGCCGCCGGATCGTGGACTGGGAGCTCAAGGGCGTACCGGCCCGCGTCGAGGTCGGCCCCCGTGACCTGGAGAACGGCACGGCGATGCTGGCCCGGCGCATCCCCGGCGGCAAGGAGCCGATCGCGCTCGACGCGCTGCCGGCCCGGCTGCCCGCGCTCCTGGAGGAGGACCAGGCGCTGCTGCTCGCGCAGTCGCGTGAGCGCCGCGCCTCCCGCACGGCGGACGTGGCGAACGCCGAGGAGGCCGTCGAGGCGGTGGCGGGCGGCGGCTGGGCGCGTCTGCCGTGGGCCGCGCTCGGCCCGGAGGGCGAGGCCGCGCTCGCCGAGCACGCGGTGACCGTACGGTGTCTGGTCGCCGCGGACGGGTCGGTGCCGGACGCCGAGGACGCACCCGGTAACGTCGCGGTCGTCGCGCGCGCTTACTGAGATGACGCCGGGGGAGCGACAGCGACCGAAACGCCTCTTGCGCGCACGCCCATCACAGGGGTGACCGCGTCTGGACCCGGGCTACGCGCCGGGTCGTACGTCAGCCTACGCACCGGCTTGGTACGAGCTGTGAGCCTTTCTCCGCAGATCAGCGCACCCGCCCTCGTCGGTGCGCATCATTCCCGACTGACGGGTACGTGCAAATTATTTGGGATGCCCTGGAATCGGAACACAGCGGCACCCGCGCTCGTTGTCATTACGTGAGCACGACACAGACACCACCTGTTCTCGCCGCGGAGCTGGCGCAGGCGTGGGCCGACATTCAGCGGTACCACCCCGAGCTGCCGGATCTCGCCGCGCCAGAGTCCCTGATCGGGGAGTCGTCGTCCGCCTGCGGTCACGAACTCTCCTTCGAGCGACTGCTTCATGAGGCAGTCCATGGCATCGCCGCCGCGCGCGGCATCCGGGACACGTCCCGGGCCGGCCGCTACCACAACCGCCGATTCCTCACCATCGCCGAGGAGCTGGGCCTGGACCATCCCGAGGAGCCGCACCCGAGCAGCGGTTTCTCCCTGGTCACGCTCAACCCCGAGGCCAAGCGCCGGTACCGCCCGACCATCGAGCGCCTCCAGCGGGCGCTGAAGGCCCATATGGCGGCGACCTCCTCGGACACCGGCAGGACCTTCCGGGGCCCGGCCGCCCGGCACGGCTCCTCCGGAGGCGGCGTCCGCGTCAAGGCGGTCTGCGACTGCGGCCGCAACGTCCGCGTCGTCCCCTCGGTCCTCGCCCAGGCCCCCATCGTGTGCGGCGGCTGCGGCAAGCCGTTCCGCATCCCGGAGGTCATGGGAGCGGCGTGACGCGCTCGCACGGCGTCCGGCACCGGCATCTCGTGGCTGCCGGTCAGGGACGCGGGGCGAGGCGGGTGCCGTCGTGACCCGTCCGGCCGTGCCGTCGAGGCGGCGCGGCCGGACGCGGACGGCGCCCCGTGGCGTCGGGCTGCCCGTGGCCGATGCTCACGGCACCCGGTCCGCCGGGTGCCCCATCGGCATGCCCGCGCACGGCCGCCGACCGCGGCCGGGAGCGACCCGCCGGGTGTGGCACAATGGCTAGCTGTACTCGACAGCCGCACAGGACCCCTCTCTCCTCCGGCTGACGCGTCCATCGGGCACTCGGGTACCGCAACCCCACGCGGCAGTCCTGCCGTGCCCAACCACGTCAAATCCAGGAGAACCCACTCCAGTGGCAGTCAAGATCAAGCTGAAGCGTCTGGGCAAGATCCGTTCGCCTCACTACCGCATCGTCGTCGCCGACTCCCGCACCCGTCGTGACGGCCGTGCGATCGAGGAGATCGGCAAGTACCACCCGACCTACAACCCGTCGGTCATCGAGGTGGACGCCGAGCGCGTGGCGTACTGGCTGGGTGTCGGCGCGCAGCCGACCGAGCCCGTCCTCGCCATCCTGAAGAAGACCGGCGACTGGCAGAAGTTCAAGGGCGAGCCCGCCCCGGCTCCGCTGCTGACCGCCGAGCCGAAGAAGGCGCGCCCGTCGTTCGAGGCCCTCGGTGGCGACGACGAGGGCAAGGGTGAGGCCATCACCCAGAAGAAGAAGGCGGAGAAGAAGGACGAGGCCGCGGCCGAGTCCGAGTCGGCCGAGGCCTGAGCATGCTCGAGGAGGCTCTCGAGCACCTCGTGAAGGGCATCGTCGACAACCCTGACGATGTGCAGGTCGCCTCGCGCAACCTGCGCCGCGGGCGTGTGCTGGAGGTCCGGGTCCACCCCGACGACCTCGGCAAGGTGATCGGCCGCAACGGCCGCACCGCACGCGCTCTGCGCACCGTCGTGGGCGCCATCGGCGGCCGCGGTGTCCGCGTCGACCTCGTCGACGTGGACCACGTCCGCTGACGCCGAACACAGCACCGGCTCGGGCCGGGGAGGGCCACTCGGCCGTCCCCGGCCCGTGGTCGTTCTACGCAGTCATGCCGCAGGCACACGACAGGAGATTGGACACGTGCAGCTGGTAGTCGGACGGATCGGCCGGGCCCACGGCATCAAGGGCGAGGTCACCGTCGAGGTACGCACCGACGAGCCCGAGCTGCGGCTCGCCCCCGGAGCCGTGCTCGCCACCGATCCCGCCTCCACGGGACCCCTCACCATCGAGAGCGGCCGCGTCCACAGCGGACGCCTCCTGCTGCGCTTCGAGGGCGTACGCGACCGCACCGGCGCCGAGGCCCTGCGCAACACCCTCCTGATCGCGGACGTCGACCCCGACGAGCTGCCCGAGGAGGAGGACGAGTACTACGACCACCAGCTCATGGACCTGGACGTGGTCACCGCGGACGGCGTCGAGGTCGGCCGCATCACCGAGATCTCGCACCTGCCCACCCAGGACCTCTTCATCGTCGAACGGCCCGACGGGAGCGAGGTGATGATCCCCTTCGTCTCCGAGATCGTCACCGAGATCGACCTGGAGGAGCAGCGGGCCGTCATCACCCCGCCGCCCGGCCTCATCGACGACCGGGCGGAGATCGCCTCGTCCCGCGACGCGGAGGCCGAGAGCTGATGCGGCTCGACGTCGTCACGATCTTCCCCGAATACCTCGACCCCCTGAACGTCTCCCTCGTCGGCAAGGCCCGCGCGCGCGGACAGCTGAACGTCCAGGTGCACGACCTGCGGGCGTGGACGTACGACCGCCACAACACCGTCGACGACACCCCGTACGGCGGCGGCCCCGGCATGGTCATGAAGACCGAGCCCTGGGGCGACGCGCTCGACTCCGTCCTGGCCGACGGCTACGAGGGCGGCGCCGGCGAGCCCACCCTGATCGTGCCCACCCCCAGCGGGCGGCCCTTCACCCAGGAACTCGCCGTCGAACTGTCCGAGCGGCCCTGGCTGATCTTCACCCCGGCCCGCTACGAGGGCATCGACCGCCGCGTCATCGACGAGTACGGCACCCGGATGCCCGTGCACGAGGTGTCCATCGGCGACTACGTCCTCGCCGGCGGCGAGGCGGCCGTCCTCGTCGTCACCGAGGCCGTGGCCCGGCTGCTGCCCGGCGTCCTCGGCAACGCCGAGTCGCACCGCGACGACTCCTTCGCGCCCGGCGCCATGGTGAGCCTGCTGGAGGGCCCCGTCTACACCAAGCCGCCCGAGTGGCGCGGCCGGGACATTCCGGAGGTACTGCTCAGCGGCCACCACGGGAAGATCGCCCGCTGGCGCCGCGACGAGGCGCTGCGGCGCACCACCGCGAACCGGCCCGACCTGATCGAACGCTGCGCGCCCGCCGCCTTCGACAAGAAGGACCGCGAGATGCTCTCCATCCTGGGCTGGACGCCCGACCCGGAGGGCGAGCGGTTCGGCCGATTTTGGCGCAGGACCGAGGCCGTGGAAGAATAGTCCGCTGTTGTGCGCCGTCCGGCGTGCGCCCCTGCCACAGGGGGACACGACGCCCGCCCCGACGGGCACAGCACTCTCATCTCGAACACCTAGTTCCGTTGATGACCTGTGGCATCAGCGAAGAAAGCAGACGAAATGTCTCACCTGCTCGACTCCGTCGACGCCGCGTCGCTGCGCAGCGACGTCCCGGCCTTCCGCCCCGGCGACACCGTCAACGTCCACGTGCGCGTCATCGAGGGCAACCGCTCCCGTGTGCAGCAGTTCAAGGGCGTGGTGATCCGCCGCCAGGGTGCCGGCGTGCGCGAGACCTTCACGGTCCGCAAGGTCTCCTTCTCCGTCGGCGTCGAGCGCACCTTCCCGGTGCACACCCCGATCGTGGAGAAGATCGAGCTCGTCACCCGCGGTGACGTGCGTCGCGCCAAGCTGTACTACCTGCGCGAGCTGCGCGGCAAGGCCGCGAAGATCAAGGAGAAGCGCGAGAACTGAGCGCTTCCGGGGGCTCGCCCCCGAGGGGTCCGCGGCGGGGCCGGATAGCATCTGGCCTCGATGGACACCGAAGCACAGCACACGGAGCGCGACCGCTCCTCCCGCCCTTCCGGCACCGGGTACGCCCCGGACCCGGAGGGCCGGGAGGGACGGTCGCGTTCCGCGTTGGCGGGCCGGATCACCGCCCGCCTCCCCGGCGGCCGGTACAGCCTGACCCTGCTGCTGGTCCTCGTCGGCGTCCTGCTGCTCAACCTGTTCGTCGCGCGGCCGTTCGAGATCCCGAGCGGATCCATGGAGCCCGCATTGAGGATCGGCGACCGCGTCCTCGTAAATAAGTTGGCGTACCGTTTCGATGCCGGGCCGCGGCGCGGCGATGTCGTCGTGTTCGACGGAACCGGGTATTTCGGGGACGCCGACTACGTCAAACGCGTTGTGGGTGTGGGGGGAGACCACGTGGTCTGCTGTGACAAGGAGGGGAGGATCCAGGTGAACGGCCGCCCGGTCGACGAATCGGCCTTCGTGCACCCCGGCGACCGCCCGTCCGCCGTGCGGTTCGACGTCGTCGTCCCCGACGGCAGGCTCTTCGTCCTCGGCGACCACCGCGGCGCCTCCAGCGACTCCCGCGACCACCTGGGCTCACCCGGCGGCGGCATGATCCCCCTCGACGCCGTCATCGGCCGCGCCGAGGCCGTCGTCTGGCCCGCCGCCCACTGGACCCGACTGCACCGTCCGGACGCCTACGCGCGCGTGCCCGCCCCGGACGGCGCCCATGGGTAACCGCGGCAAACCGCGCGGCGTGCCCAGCAGCGCCGCCGACAATCTGCTCCCCACCGGCTCCCGGCGCGCCTCCGGCCCCACGGGCGGCCGCAGCCGCGCCGAGCGGCGCAAGCTCCAGCGCAAGGTCAAACGGCGCCGCAGGCGCTCGGCGATCAAGGAGATACCCCTCCTCGTCGGCGTCGCCGTGCTGATAGCGCTCGTCCTCAAGACCTTCCTCGTCCAGGCCTTCGTGATCCCGTCCGGCTCCATGGAGCAGACGATCCAGGTCGGCGACCGCGTCCTCGTCGACAAGCTGACTCCCTGGTTCGGCAACAAGCCCGAGCGCGGTGACGTCGTCGTCTTCAAGGACCCCGGCGGCTGGCTCCAGGACGAGCAGACGACGGTGAAGAAGGACGACCCCGTCGTCGTCAAGCAGGTCAAGGAGGCCCTCACCTTCATCGGCCTGCTGCCCTCCGACGACGAGAAGGACCTGATCAAACGGGTCGTGGGCGTCGGCGGCGACCGCGTCAAGTGCTGCGACGCCCAGGGCCGGGTCACCGTCAACGGCGTTCCCCTGAACGAGGACTATCTGTACCCGGGCAACACCCCGTCCAAGACCCAGTTCGACATCACCGTCCCCCAGGGCCGGCTGTGGGTCATGGGCGACCACCGGGCGAACTCGGCCGACTCCCGCGCCCACCAGGACCAGGAGTACGGCGGCACGGTCTCCGAGGACGAGGTCGTCGGACGCGCGAAGTGGATCGCCTGGCCTCTCGGGCACTGGACCAGTCTGGACGAGCCGAACACCTACGCCTCCGTGGCCGACTCGGCGCCCGGGTCGACCGCGTCCGTCCCGCTGTCGCATAGGGTTGCCCCGGACGATTCGAACGGAACGCTCCAGCTCCCGAGCCCTGCGGAACTCCCGCTCGTTATGGGAGTGGTGGGCCTGCGCCGCGCATGGGGCAGGCAGCGGCACAGAGTAAGGAGTTGGCGTGGGGGATGTGGCGGTTGGCGCACGGTCCGGGCACGACGGCGAGGAGCACCGCGGACACCCCGTGGGCGCGGCCGACCCGGCGGCGGACGGCGCCGTGACCTCCGGGAATGAGCCCGGATCCGGCGATGACGGCGGACGGTCGGGCGGCGAGCCCCCGACCGGCGGCCAGGGGTCGGGCGGGGCCGCCCCCGAGAAGAAGCAGCGCTCCTTCTGGAAGGAGCTGCCGATCCTGATCGGGATCGCGCTCGTCCTGGCGCTGCTGATCAAGACGTTCCTGGTGCAGGCGTTCTCGATCCCCTCCGACTCGATGCAGAACACCCTCCAGCAGGGTGACCGCGTCCTCGTCGACAAGCTCACCCCGTGGTTCGGCTCCGAGCCGGAGCGCGGCGAGGTCGTCGTCTTCCACGACCCCGACCAGTGGCTCGCGGGCGAGCCCACCCCCGACCCGAACGCCCTGCAGACCTTCCTCAGCTGGATCGGCCTGATGCCGTCCTCCGAGGAGAAGGACCTGATCAAGCGTGTGATCGGCGTCGGTGGCGACACCGTCGAGTGCAAGGGCACGGGCCCGCTGACGGTCAACGGCAAGGCGCTGAACGAGCCCTACGTCTACCCGGGCAACACCCCGTGCAGCCAGGACGACCAGGGCGGCCAGTTCAAGGTGAAGGTCCCCGAGGGCTTCATCTGGGTGATGGGCGACCACCGGCAGAACTCCCGGGACTCGCGCTACAACCAGTCCGACAAGAACCACGGCATGGTCCCCGTCGACAAGGTCGTCGGCCGTGCCGTCGTGATCGCGTGGCCGGTCGGCCGCTGGAGCACCCTGCCGGTTCCGGACACCTTCGACCAGGACCTCAGCACGCGGTCCGCGGCCCTGACGGTCGCCCCGCCGAGCCTCGCGCTGGCCGGCGCGGTGCCGCTGGTGCTGTGGCGCCGGCAGCGGGTCAGGGCCGAGCGGACGCGCTGAGCGGCCGGGACACCGTGGACGGGACCGGCCCGGGCAGCCGCACCGGGCCCGCCGCGGAGTACGGCATCAGCCGTTCCGTTTCGCACCCGCACCTGGGGAAAGCTTTGCCGAGCGGCCGGTCCGCGGTCTCCTGAGGGGCTGCCCGGCGTCGGTACCGCCGGGTAGGGTGCGGGTCCATGGGTGGCGAGAGCACGATACGTACGGCGCCGCGTTCCGGCGCGAGCAAGGGCCCGGCGGGCAGCCGGACCGGACAGGTGCTGTCCGGGCTGGCCGTGGCGCTGGGTCTGCTGCTGTTCCTGGGCGGCTTCGCCTGGGGAGCGGTCGTGTACCGGCCGTACACCGTCCCCACCAGCTCTATGGCGCCCACGATCGGCGCCGGCGCCCGGGTGCTCGCCCAGCGCGTCGACGGCGGCGACGTCCACCGCGGTGACGTCGTCGTCTTCACGGACAAGACCTGGGTGACCAACGCGCCCGTCGTCAAGCGCGTCGTCGCGGTCGGCGGCGACACCGTCGCCTGCTGCACCGACGGCAAGCTGACCGTCAACGGCAAGCGGATCGACGAGCCCTACCTGGCCGACGACGGCCTCGCCGAGCTCCAGGGCTTCCCGAGCGTGAAGGTCCCCAAGGGCCGGATCTTCCTCCTCGGCGACGAGCGCAGCGGCTCCCTCGACTCCACCGCCCACCTCACGGACGCCGCCAGCGGCACCGTCGCCCGCAGTGCCGTCTCGGCCCGTGTGGAGGCCGTCGTGTGGCCCATGAACGGCATGCTGGAGCAGGCGACCGGCTTCGAGAAGCTCGGCCCGCTGTCGCCGCAGGGGCCGCTGCGCACGCAGGGCCTCATGATCCTCGCCGGAGCCGTGCTGGTCCTCGGCGGCGGGGCGTACGGCCCGATCGCCAAGCGCCTCGGGGGCCGCAACCGCAAGCCGGAGCCCGCCCGTGCCGGCTGAGACCGACAGCCCGCACCAGAACGGGGTCGACGGCCCGCCCGAGGACGGGGTGCGCAGGGTCGCCCGCGTCGTGCTGCTCGACCCCGAGGACCGCATCCTGCTGCTGCACGGCCATGAGCCGGAAGACCCCGCCGACGACTGGTGGTTCACGCCCGGCGGGGGAGTCGAGGGCGACGAGACGCGCGAAGAGGCCGCTCTGCGGGAACTCGCCGAGGAGACCGGCATCACGGACGTCGATCTCGGCCCCGTGCTGTGGCGGCGCCGGTGCTCGTTCCCGTTCGCGGGCCGCCGCTGGGACCAGGACGAGTGGTACTTCCTGGCCCGTACGACCCAGACGGCGGTCAGGGCCCTGGCCCTCACCGAGCTGGAGCGGCGCAGCGTCGCCGGAGCACGCTGGTGGACGTGTCCGGAACTCGCCCGGGCGCATGAGACGGTGTATCCGACCAGACTCGCCGAGCTGCTGCGGAGGCTGCTCGACGAAGGTCCCCCGGCCGGGCCCGTGACCCTCGACACCGAAATCGTCTAGGGGCCTGCGGGACTGGCGCACAATGGGGGGATCGCACGGCTGAAGGGGAACATGCCATGAGCGCCGAGGACCTCGAGAAGTACGAGACCGAGATGGAGCTGAAGCTCTATCGGGAGTACCGCGATGTCGTCGGTCTGTTCAAGTACGTGATCGAGACCGAGCGGCGCTTCTACCTGACCAACGACTACGAAATGCAGGTGCACTCGGTCCAGGGTGAGGTGTTCTTCGAGGTGTCCATGGCGGACGCCTGGGTCTGGGACATGTACCGGCCGGCCCGGTTCGTGAAGCAGGTGCGCGTCCTGACGTTCAAGGACGTGAACATCGAGGAGCTGAACAAGAGCGACCTCGAACTGCCCAGCAGCTGAGGCCGGGGCTGAGGTTCACCCGCACGGGTGAGCGAGTTTTCCACAGCCCCGTAGTCGTCCACCAAGATCCAACAACGTCCTGAGACGGGCTCATCGTTGGCGCCGGAGGTGGTGCCGACATGAACGCACGCAGGGCACTCGGCAGGTACGGCGAGGATCTGGCCGCGAGGCGGCTGACCCAGGCCGGGATGACGGTTCTCGGGCGCAACTGGCGCTGTGGCAGGACCGGAGAGATCGACATCGTCGCCCGCGACGGCGACGTCCTCGTCGTCTGTGAGGTGAAGACCCGCAGGGCCGGCGGCTTCGAACATCCGATGGCCGCCGTGGGCCCCGACAAGGCGCGGCGTCTGCGCGGCCTCGCCGAGCGCTGGATCCACGCGCACGGCGGAGCCCCGCCCGGAGGCGTCCGGATCGACCTGGTCGGCATCGTCCTGCCCGACCGGGGCGCCCCCGTCGTCGAGCACGCGCGAGGGGTGGCCTGACATGGGGTTCGCACGCACCTGCGCGGTGGCGCTCGTGGGCGTCGAGGGAGTCGTCGTCGAGGTCCAGGCGGACCTCGAACCGGGCGTCGCGGCCTTCACGCTCGTGGGCCTGCCCGACAAGAGCCTGACCGAGAGCCGCGACCGCGTCCGGGCGGCCGTCGTCAACTCCGGCGGCGAGTGGCCGCAGAAGAAGCTCACCGTCGGACTCAGCCCGGCGTCCGTACCGAAGGCCGGCAGCGGCTTCGACCTGGCCGTCGCCTGCGCCGTCCTCGGCGCCGCCGAGCGCATCGACCCACGCGTCCTCGCCGACATCGTGATGATCGGCGAGCTCGGACTGGACGGCCGGGTGCGCCCCGTCCGGGGCATCCTCCCGGCCGTGCTCGCCGCCGCCGACGCCGGATACGAACAGGTCGTCGTCCCGGAGTGCGCGGCGGCCGAGGCATCCCTCGTCCCGGGCGTCTCCGTGTTCGGCGTACGCAGCCTGCGCCAGCTGATCGCCGTCCTCGCCGACGAACCCGTCCCCGACGAGGAACCCGAGGACCACGGCCGCCCCGACCCGCTGCTCGCGGGCCTGCGGATGCCGGGGACCGGCGCGGCCACCGGCATGCGGAACCTGGGCGCCACCGCCTGCGACCACGGCCACGACCTCGCCGACGTCGTCGGGCAGACCTCGGCACGCACCGCCGTGGAGGTCGCCGCGGCCGGCGGGCACCATCTTTTCCTGGAGGGCCCGCCCGGCGCCGGCAAGACGATGCTCGCGGAGCGGCTGCCCGCCATCCTCCCGCCGCTCGGCCGGCAGGAGTCCCTGGAGGTCACGGCCGTGCACTCGGTCGCGGGCCTCCTCCCGGCGGGCAAGCCCCTCATCGACGCGGCCCCCTACTGCGCCCCGCACCACTCCGCCACCATGCAGGCCCTGGTCGGCGGCGGCCCCGGCTTCGCCCGCCCCGGCGCGGTGTCGCTCGCTCATCGAGGGGTGCTTTTTCTGGATGAAACCCCCGAATTCAGCGGTCAGGCGCTCGACGCCCTGCGTCAGCCGCTGGAGGCGGGCCACGTCGTGATCGCCCGCAGCGCCGGCGTCGTCCGCTTCCCGGCGAAGTTCCTCATGGTCCTCGCCGCCAACCCCTGCCCCTGCGGGCGCTTCTCCCGGACCGACGACCTGTGCGAGTGCCCGCCCTCCGCCATCCGCCGCTACCAGGCCCGGCTGTCCGGGCCGCTGCTCGACCGCGTCGACCTCCGCGTCGAGGCCGACCGCGTCACCCGGGCCCAGCTCGCCGAGCGCGGCGCCCGCGGCGAGTCGACGGCCACCGTTGCCGACCGGGTGCGCGCCGCCCGTGAGCGGGCCGCCGCGCGGCTCTCCGGCACCCCGTGGCGGACCAACAGCGAGATCCCCGGACGCGAGCTGCGCAGCCGCTGGCACGCGGTGAGCGGCGCCATGGACGAGGCCGAGCGGAACCTGGAGCGCGGCGTGCTCACGGCCCGCGGCCTCGACCGCGTCCTGCGCGTCGCGTGGACCGTCGCCGACCTCGTCGGGCACGACCGGCCCGACGCCACGGACGTCGCCCTCGCCCTGCAACTGCGCACCGGAGTCCCCCGCGGCGTCCCCATGGCGATCGGGGCCCTGACATGAGCGGCGCCGGGGCACCTCGGGAGGCCCCTTCGGACGCCCTGCTCGACCGGGTCTTCCTCAGCCGGGTCGTCGAGCCCGGCGACGAGACCGCCGGACGCTGGGTGCGCGAGTACGGCACCGGAGCGGTCGTACGACGGCTGCGGGAGGACGCCGAGCCGCCCCTGCCCGGCATCGGCCCCCGGCGCTGGGAGGGGCTGCGCGCCCGGGCGGCCCGCGCGGACCCCGCCCGGGACCTCGCCGCGGCCGACAGCGCCGGGATGCGGTTCGTGTGCCCGGGGGACGCCGAGTGGCCCGGGCAGCTCGACGACCTCGGTGACGCGCGGCCCCTCGGACTCTGGGTGCGCGGACCGGCCGACCTGCGCATGTGGGCGCTGCGCTCCGTCGCGCTGGTCGGAGCGCGGGCCTGCACGGAGTACGGCGCGCACATGGCCGCCACCCTCGCCGGAGCGCTCGCCGAAGAGGGCTGGGTGGTCGTCTCCGGCGGGGCGTACGGGGTGGACGGCGCGGCCCACCGCGGCGCCCTCGGCGCCGGCGGGGCCACCGTCGCCGTCCTCGCCTGCGGCGCCGACCGGCCCTACCCCCGCGGGCACACCCAGCTGATCGACCGGATCGCGGCGCAGGGTCTGGTCGTCGGCGAGCTGCCACCGGGTGAGCACCCCACCCCGAGCAGATTCATCGTGCGCAACCGCGTGATCGCCGCCCTCACCCGGGGCACGGTCGTCGTGGAGGCCGCCCACCGCAGCGGCTCCCTGGCCACCGCGCGGGCAGCCCGGCGCCTCGGCCGGCACACCATGGGCGTCCCCGGCCCCGCCACCAGCGGACTCTCCGCCGGCGTGCACGACCTGCTGCGGCAGGACGCGGTGCTGGTCACCGACGCGGCGGAGATCATCGAACTCGTCGGGGACATGGGGGAGCTGGCCCCCGAGCGGCGCGGACCCGTCCTGCCACGGGACCTGCTCGAACCGAGGGCACGGGCGGTCCTGGCCGCCCTGCCCGGCCCGCGCGCCGCCCGGGCGGACGAGATCGCACGCGGCGCGCAGACCACGGAGGACGACGCCGTCGCGAGACTGTACGAACTCCGCTCACTCGGCTGGGTCGAACGACACGGCGACGGCTGGAAGTTGACACGCCAGGCGATGATGACCGCCCGCACCGGGCGACGTCCATGCTGACCGAGCGTGTTCGGCCGTACGGGGGAACACGGACGCCCTTGTGAATTCCCCCAGTTGGGGTGTTCGTGTGATCACGCAGCGCGACCGTCATGCCCCGGCGGAGCGTCCAGCGGAACGTATCTGCGTACGGCTCGGCCTCCACCCTTCGCGCACCGCGACACGTCAGTCACGCTACGCTCACGGGGTTCCGGCTCGGACGGGCCCCACGACACGGAAGGCGAGTACGGCGACCACGACGACCTCCAGACCGACGGCTCCCCAGGCACCCCGCTTCACGGCAGAACGGCACTAGGCAACGAATGCCCCAGCACACCTCCGGGTCCGACCGGGCGGCGATCCCCCCAGCCGCCCGTGACGGTGGCAGCGCGCGGCCGCCCGCTCCCTCGACACTCGACGAGCTGTGGCGGTCGTACAAGGCGACGGGGGACGAGCGGCTGCGCGAGCAGCTGATCCTGCACTACTCGCCCCTCGTCAAGTACGTGGCGGGCCGGGTCAGCGTCGGCCTGCCGCCCAACGTCGAGCAGGCGGACTTCGTGTCGTCCGGGGTGTTCGGGCTGATCGACGCGATCGAGAAGTTCGACGTCGACCGGGAGATCAAGTTCGAGACGTACGCGATCACCCGGATCCGCGGCGCGATGATCGACGAACTCCGGGCGCTGGACTGGATCCCGCGCTCCGTCCGGCAGAAGGCGCGCAACGTCGAGCGCGCGTACGCGACGCTGGAGGCGCGGCTGCGGCGCACGCCCACCGAGTCCGAGGTGGCCGCAGAGATGGGCATCGCGGTGGACGAACTCCACTCGGTGTTCAGCCAGTTGTCGCTGGCCAACGTCGTGGCCCTGGAGGAGTTGCTGCACGTCGGCGCCGAGGGCGGCGACGGCCTCAGCGTGATGGACACGCTGGAGGACACCGCGGCGGACAACCCGGTCGAGGTCGCCGAGGACCGGGAGCTGCGGCGGTTCCTGGCGCGGGCGATCAACACGCTCCCCGAACGGGAGAAGACCGTGGTGACGCTGTACTACTACGAGGGCCTGACCCTCGCCGAGATCGGCAACGTCCTCGGTGTGACGGAGAGCCGGGTCAGCCAGATCCACACCAAGTCCGTGCTCCAGCTCCGGGCGAAACTGGCCGGCTTCGGCCGGTGACCTGCTCCGACGGCAGTGGCGTTCGGCGCAGACACTCCCGTCCGGGGAGCGGCGTCCGTACAGTGGACGGGTGCCAAGGATTCGAGCGGCCTCCGTGGCCGAGCACCGGTCGATGCAGCGAGCCGCCCTGCTGGACGCGGCTCGTTCCCTGTTGTCCGAGGGCGGGACGGAGGCGCTGACCTTCCCGGCCCTCGCCGAGCGCACGGGACTCGCGCGGTCGTCCGTGTACGAGTACTTCCGGTCGCGGGCCGCCGTGGTCGAGGAGCTGTGCGCCGTCGACTTCCCGGTCTGGGCCGCCGAGGTCGAGGCCGCGATGGCGGAGGAGACCACCCCCGAGGGCAAGGTCGAGGCGTATGTCCGCCGCCAGCTCGCACTGGTCGGCGACCGGCGGCACCGGGCCGTCGTGGCGATCTCCGCGAGCGAACTGGACGCCGGCGCCCGCGAGAAGATCCGGGCCGCGCACGGCGGGCTGATCGCGATGATCGTCGAGGCGCTGCGGGAGATGGGCCACGCCGAGCCCCGGCTGGCCGCCATGCTGCTGCAGGGCGTCGTCGACGCGGCCGTCCGCAGGATCGAACTGGGCGCCGCGGAGGAGCCGGCGGCGATCACCGACGCGGCCGTCTCGATGGCGCTCAGGGGAGTGCGGGGCTGAGACCCGGCCCGGGACCCCGCCCGGTGGGCACCGGCACCCCCAGGACCGGCAGTAGGCGGGACGGGCCGTGCAGGAGCCAGGGCGGGAGCAGGGCCAAGGGGTTCAGATAGCCCTCGCCCCGGCGCAGCCCCCAGTGCAGGCAGACCGCCGGACAGTGTGAGCCGGCCGGCTCCACGGTCCCTACGACGGCACCCGCCGCCACCTCCTCGCCCTTCCCGACGGACGCCCGCACCGGTTCGTACGTCGTGCGCAGCGGCGGGTCCCCCGTCCCCGCCAGCTCCACCGACACGACCCCCTTGCCGGCCACCCGGCCCGCGAAGGACACCCGTCCGGCCGCCACCGCCCGCACCGGTGTGCCGGCCGGGGCCGCCAGGTCCACGCCCCGGTGGCCACGGCCGTACGGCGTCGCCGGGGGCTCCCAGGCGCGCAGGACCGGTGGGCGCGACCCCACGGGCCAGGCGCGGCCGAGCGTCGGGACCCCGGGCTCCGCGGGGTCCGCGGGGTCCGCGGGGGCCGGAGCCGCGCGCACCCGGGCGGCGGTCGGGGTCAGGTCCGGCACCGGTGCCAGCAGGACGGCGGCCGTCAGGAGGAGCAGCAGGACCAGCCGCCCGGACGCCCTCGCCGCTTTCACGTATCGCCGCTGTGATCGCTTCTGTCGCATGTCCGAACAGTGGCGCAATCCCGCCGATCATGGCCGGTATCTGTGGACAACCTCCGTGCTGTGGACAGCGGCGTCACCCGGGACCTCGAAGGTCCCGTACACTTCTTCTGGCGATCCGGGTCACCGGGTCGACTTCGCACGCCCCGACACCCCGCCGGAAACGGTCGGTGTCAGCGCCCCTCGGTCCTTTGCGGCACGGCGCACGCGGGCGTCAGGCGCGGGAGCCGTCCGGTTCCCGCGGCACAACCGAGAACCAAGGAGAACACGGCCATGGCCGTCGTCACGATGCGGGAGCTGCTGGAGAGCGGCGTCCACTTCGGTCACCAGACCCGCCGTTGGAACCCGAAGATGAAGCGCTTCATCTTCACGGAGCGCAACGGCATCTACATCATCGACCTGCTCCAGTCGCTGTCGTACATCGACCGCGCCTACGAGTTCGTCAAGGAGACCGTCGCCCACGGCGGCACGGTCATGTTCGTCGGCACGAAGAAGCAGGCGCAGGAGGCCATCGCCGAGCAGGCCACCCGCGTCGGCATGCCCTACGTGAACCAGCGCTGGCTGGGCGGCATGCTCACCAACTTCTCGACCGTCTACAAGCGTCTGCAGCGCCTCAAGGAGCTCGAGCAGATCGACTTCGAGGACGTCGCCGCGTCGGGTCTGACCAAGAAGGAGCTCCTGGTCCTCTCGCGTGAGAAGGCCAAGCTCGAGAAGACCCTCGGTGGTATCCGCGAGATGCAGAAGGTGCCCAGCGCCGTCTGGATCGTGGACACCAAGAAGGAGCACATCGCGGTCGGCGAGGCCCGGAAGCTCAACATCCCGGTCGTCGCCATCCTCGACACCAACTGCGACCCCGACGAGGTCGACTACAAGATCCCGGGCAACGACGACGCGATCCGCTCCGTCACCCTGCTCACCCGCGTGATCGCCGACGCCGTCGCCGAGGGCCTCATCGCCCGCAGCGGTGTCGCCACCGAGGGCAAGGGCGAGAAGGCCGCCGGCGAGCCGCTGGCCGAGTGGGAGCGCGACCTGCTCGAGGGCGAGAAGAAGGCCGACGAGGCCCCGGCCGCCGCCGAGACCCCCGCCGCCGAGGCCCCCGCCGCGGAGGCCCCGGCCACCGAGGCTCCGGCCGCGGACGCTCCGGCCGCCGAGGGCGAGCAGGCCTGACACCGTCAGCGTTGACGGCGGGAGCGGTACTGGATCCCACGGCCCCCGTGCCGGGGTGAAACCCGCTCCCGCCGTTCACCTGTAGGTCGACGCGAGGCCCGCGGCCCCGGCCGGTCCATGGCGGCCGCGGACCCCGTCAGATCTTCGATCTTCCAGACTTCCAGAAAGATTCACAGACTCATGGCGAACTACACCGCCGCTGACGTCAAGAAGCTCCGCGAGCTCACCGGCGCCGGCATGATGGACTGCAAGAAGGCGCTGGACGAGGCCGAGGGCAACGTCGAGAAGGCCGTCGAGGCGCTCCGCATCAAGGGCCAGAAGGGCGTCGCCAAGCGCGAGGGCCGCTCCGCCGAGAACGGCGCCGTGGTCTCGATCATCGCCGACGACAACTCCTCCGGTGTCCTCGTCGAGCTGAAGTGCGAGACGGACTTCGTCGCCAAGGGCGAGAAGTTCCAGGCCGTGGCCAACGCCATCGCCGAGCACGTCGCCAAGACCTCCCCGGCCGACATCGAGGCCCTGCTCGCCTCCGAGATCGAGCCCGGCAAGACCGTCCAGGCGTACGTGGACGAGGCCAACGCCAACCTCGGCGAGAAGATCGTCCTGGACCGCTTCGCCCAGTTCGGCGACGGCTACGTGACGGCGTACATGCACCGCACGATGCCCGACCTGCCCCCGCAGATCGGTGTCCTCGTCGAGCTCGACAAGCCGAACGCCGAGATCGCCAAGGGCGTCGCCCAGCACATCGCCGCCTTCGCGCCGAAGTACCTCTCCAAGGAGGACGTGCCGGCCGAGGTCGTCGAGTCCGAGCGCCGCGTCGCCGAGGAGACCACCCGCGCCGAGGGCAAGCCCGAGGCCGCCCTGCCGAAGATCGTCGAGGGTCGCCTCAACGGCTTCTTCAAGGACGCCACGCTGCTCGGTCAGCCTTACGCGCTCGACAACAAGAAGTCCGTCCAGAAGGTCCTGGACGAGGCCGGTGTCACCCTGAAGCGCTTCACGCGCATCAAGGTCGGCATCTGAGTCCGTACCGCGCTCGACGCCCCGCCCCTATAGGGTCGAAGGCAGTCGATGGCGGACGCCGCCACCGCGCTCGCGCGGGTGACGGACGACAGCAGATCTGACGAGGAGGCCATTGCCGCGCATGGGATGCGAACACACCCCAACCGGCAATGGCCTTTCTCGCATGTGCACCCAGTAACAAAGGCGGGATCTCGATGACCACCAAGGCCCAGAAGAGCGACGACGGCAAAGTACACGGCCGGTTTCTGCTGAAGCTGTCCGGAGAGGCCTTCTCCGGCGGCGGGGGACTCGGTGTCGACCCGGACGTGGTGCACAAGATCGCCCGTGAGATCGCGGCCGTCGTCCGCGACGGCGCGGAGATCGCCGTCGTCATCGGCGGCGGCAACTTCTTCCGCGGCGCCGAACTCCAGCAGCGCGGCATGGACCGCGCGCGCTCCGACTACATGGGCATGCTCGGCACCGTGATGAACTGCCTCGCCCTCCAGGACTTCCTGGAGAAGGAAGGCATCGACAGCCGGGTCCAGACCGCCATCACCATGGGGCAGGTCGCCGAGCCGTACATCCCGCTGCGCGCCGTGCGCCACCTGGAGAAGGGCCGCGTGGTCATCTTCGGCGCGGGCATGGGCATGCCGTACTTCTCCACCGACACCACCGCCGCGCAGCGCGCCCTGGAGATCGACGCCGAGGCGCTGCTCATGGGCAAGAACGGCGTCGACGGGGTCTACGACTCCGACCCGAAGACCAACCCGGACGCCGTCAAGTTCGACTCCCTCGGATACGGCGAGGTCATCACCCGGGACCTCAAGGTCGCCGACGCCACGGCGATCACTCTGTGCCGCGACAACAAGCTCCCGATCCTCGTCTTCGAGCTTCTGGCGGAGGGCAATATCGCCCGTGCCGTCAAGGGTGAGAAGATCGGCACGCTGGTGGGTGAGCAGGGAGGCCGGGGCTGACGCCTCGGCACCGACCCGTCCGAGGGACGGACGGGACGGACCCTGGCCGGGGGATGGACAATGTCCTGCCGGTCGGGAACCGTGCAGGAAGAAGACGCGACGCAGCCGGCCGCCGCCCCCCACAGGAACCGCAGCCGGGCCTTTCACTCAAGACACGCAGGAGCAAGTGGTGATCGAAGAGACCCTCCTCGAGGCCGAGGAGAAGATGGAGAAGGCCGTCGTGGTCGCCAAGGAGGACTTCGCCGCGATCCGCACCGGGCGTGCGCACCCGGCGATGTTCAACAAGATCGTGGCCGACTACTACGGTGCGCCGACGCCGATCAACCAGCTGGCCTCGTTCTCCGTGCCGGAGCCGCGCATGGCGGTCGTCACCCCGTTCGACAAGAGCGCGCTGCGCAACATCGAGCAGGCGATCCGCGACTCCGACCTCGGCGTCAACCCGAGCAACGACGGCAACATCATCCGGGTGGTGTTCCCCGAGCTCACCGAGGAGCGCCGCCGCGACTACATCAAGGTCGCCAAGGGCAAGGGCGAGGACGCCAAGGTGTCCATCCGCTCGGTCCGCCGCAAGGCCAAGGACGCCATCGACAAGCTGATCAAGGACGGCGAGATCGGCGAGGACGAGGGCCGGCGTGCGGAGAAGGAGCTCGACGACACCACCCACAAATACGTCGCTCAGGTGGACGAGCTGCTGAAGCACAAGGAAGCCGAGCTGCTCGAGGTCTGATGAACGACTCTTCCTGGGGCGCGCCGACCGGGGCCGGGCAGGCCGGGTACTGGGGGCCCGACGATCGAGGACCTGTCCAAGGGGCCGACCCGGCGGGTCCCGCGTACGATGCGCCTCAGGCGCAGCAGACTCGCCCCATGCCCATCGTGCCCGACGAACCCGCGTACGGCGGAGACCAGGATGACGACCGGGGGGCCGCTCGGCTGAGCGGCCCCTTGTTCCGGGAGGAACCGCCGCAGGCGCGGCCTCACCACACGCCGCAGGCGCAGCCGTTCCCGGCGGTGCCGCAGAATCCGGAGCCCATGCCCGACGCGTCGCAGCCGGCGCCCCCGCCGCAGAAGAAGAGCGCGGGACGCGACCTGACCGCTGCCATAGGGGTCGGCGTCGGGCTCGGCGTCGTGATCGTGGCGTCCCTGTTCGTCGTCAAGGCCGTGTTCGTCGGTGTGGTCGCCGTGGCCGTGGTCGTGGGCCTGTGGGAGCTGACCAAGCGGCTGGAGGAGCGCAAGGGCATCAAGGCGCCGCTCGTGCCGCTCGCGGTCGGTGGCGCCGCGATGGTGGTCGCCGGGTATGTGCGGGGCGCCGAGGGCGCCTGGGTGGCTATGGCGCTGACCGCGCTGGCCGTCCTGGTCTGGCGGATGACGGAACCGCCCGAGGACTATCTGCGGGACGTCACCGCCGGCGTCTTCGCGGCGTTCTACGTACCGTTCCTCGCCACCTTCGTCACGATGATGCTGACCGCGGACGACGGGGCGTGGCGCGTCCTGACGTTCCTGCTCCTGACGGTCGTCAGCGACACCGGCGCGTACGCCGTCGGCTGGCGCTTCGGCCGGACCAAGCTGGCGCCGCGCATCAGCCCCGGCAAGACCCGTGAGGGCCTGCTGGGCGCGGTGAGCTTCGCGATGGTGGCGGGCGCGCTGTGCATGCAGTTCCTGATCGACGACGGCCGCTGGTGGCAGGGCCTCCTGCTGGGCCTCGCGGTCGCGGCCAGCGCCACGCTGGGCGACCTCGGCGAGTCGATGATCAAGCGCGACCTGGGCATCAAGGACATGGGCACGCTCCTGCCGGGCCACGGCGGCATCATGGACCGCCTGGACTCCCTCCTGCCGACGGCACCGGTGGTGTGGCTGCTGCTGGTGGTGTTCGTGGGGTCGGGCTGACCCTGACGGCCCCGGTCCGCCGGTCGCCGGTCCGCGATGTCTTCTCCGGAGCCCCCGCTCGTGCTGAGCGGGGGCTTTGGCGTATGCCGATCTTGAGGTTCGGCAGGGTGGCTAGGGTGCGGCGGGAGACAGGTTCCTGGGGAACAGGTTCCTGGAGGACAGGTTCCGTGGGGGAGGGGGACGCATGGACGCCGACACCCGGGTCCGGACCCGCATGTCGGCGTACGCGATCGTCGCGGAGGGCGATCGGATGCTGCCGGCCAGGCTGTCGGACGCGTCGCCCGTCTTCGCACCGGGACTGTGGCACCTGCCCGGTGGGGGTATCAACCCGGGCGAACAGCCGGTCGAGGCGCTGGCACGCGAACTGAGGGAGGAAACCGGCCTGGAACTGACCGGGGCGGCGCTGCTGGACGCGCGGACGTACGTGGCCCGGCGGAACGGCGTGAGGTGGAGCCTGACGGCGCTGTTCTACGCGGCGGCCGTCGAGGGTGGAGTGCCGGTCAGGGCCGAGATCCACGGTTCCACGGAGACGGCGGCCTGGGTGCCGCTGGCCGACCTGCGGCGGGACGACGGCGTTCTGTCGCCGCCGGCCGCTGACGCGGTGGGCATGGTGGAGCGGGCGAGGGAGGTGCTGGGGGCCGCGCGACGGCGGTGAGCATGACCGTCAGGCTCGCCCACGGCGGCTTGATGCGTCAGCGTGGTTCCGGTGCGGAGGGGTCCGCGCGGAAGTGGGCCGGGGTGCGGCCGAAGTGGCGTTTGAACGCGTGGGAGAAGGCGTAGGGCGAGCCGTAGCCGACCTGTCGTGCGACGGCGGTGAGCGGCTGGTCGCCGGTGCGCAGCAGGTGTGCCGCGCTGGTCATCCGCCACCAGGTCAGGTAGGTCATGGGCGGCTGTCCGGTCAGGGCGGTGAACCGCCGGGCCAGGGTGGCGCGGGACAGGCCGACGCGGGCGGCGAGGTCCTCCAGCCGCCAGGGTGCGGCGGGCTCGGTGTGCAGCGCCTCCAGTGCGGCCGCGACCTCGCGGTCGCGCAGGGCGCGTGGCCAGCCGTGGTCGGGGTGCTCCTCGAACCAGGCGCGGGCCAGGTAGACGAGCAGGAGGTCGAGCAGTCCGGAGACGACGGCGTCCCGGCCGGACCTGCCACCGGTCACCTCGGCCGCGAGGAGGTCGACGGCCGCGCGCAGTTCGGGGTGGCGGCTGGGGCCGGCGGGAAGGTGGACGACGTCGGGCAGCGAGCTGAGCAGGGGGTGTCCGCGCGTGTGGTCGAGGCGGTACTTGCCGCACAGGAACTCGACGCGGCCCTGCGGGTCGGCCTCGGCGTCGTCGAGGGGGACCGCGCCCTCGGCGCGGGGGGCGTGGGAGAGGACGTGGGCGCTGCCGTGCGGTACCAGGACGACGTCCCCGGTGGCCAGCGGCACGGGTTCGGCACCCTCGGTGAGCAGCCATCCGCTGCCGCGCAGCAGCACGTGGAAGCCGGCGCCCTCGTACGGGTCGAACCGGTAGCACCAGGGCGCGTCCACCCGCAGCCGACGGGAGTCCGGGCGGCCGGTGCGCATCGTGGTGATCACGTCGCTGAGTACATCCACGCCGTCACCGTACGCGGAGCGGTGTACGCACCGGAAGCGCCCCTGCTGAGACGATCACGCAGGCGGATGAGCCATCCACGCATGGATCTGCTCACCGTGCCGCCCTAGCGTCGACATATGCACACCACGCACACCACGCACACGATGCGGCGTTTCCGGCTCGGCGAGGTCGAGGTCACGAAGGTGGTCGAGTGGCAGGGGGAGATCGCCCCGGCCCGGTTCATGATCCCGGACAGTCCGCCGGAGATCTGGCGGGACAACGAGTCCTGGCTGGCCCCGGACCACTGGCGCCCGGAGTCCGACGCGTACCACGGCGCCGTCCAGACCTGGGTGCTGCGCAGCGAGGGCAAGGTCGTCCTGGTGGACACGGGGGCGGGCAACGACCGGACCCGGCCGCAGGTGCCGCTCTTCGACCACTTGCGCACGGACTTCCTGGACCGTCTTGCGGCGGCCGGTGTCCGGCCCGAGGACGTGGACGTCGTGATCAACACGCATGTCCACTACGACCACGTCGGCTGGAACACCCGGCTGGACGGCGACTCCTGGGTCCCGACGTTCCCGAACGCGACGTACCTGATCCCGAAGGCCGACAAGGACTACTTCGATCCGAGCAACGCCCACCGCCGGCCCACGCCCCGGGACGATTACGAGCAACGGCGGCGAGAGGGCAGCCACTTGGTGTACGAGGACAGCATCACGCCGGTGCTCGACCGCGCCGTACTGTGGGAGGACGGCCACCGCGTCGACGCACACCTCACCCTGGAGCCCGCACCGGGGCACACCCCGGGCTCCTCGGTCGTCCGGCTGTCCTCCGGCGGGGACCGCGCCGTGTTCGTCGGAGACATGCTGCACAGCCCCGTGCAGATCCTCGACCCCCGGTTCAACAGCTGCTTCTGCGAGGACCCACATATGGCCGCCGCGACCCGCCGAGCCGTACTCGAACAGGCAGCGGACCGACGGGAACTGATCGTCCCCGCACACTTCGCGGGCCCGGGCGCGGTCGAGGTCCGCCGGGACGGCAGCAGCTTCACGGTGAGCGGCTGGGCGCCAGGGACCGACTGAGAGCCGCACTGTGACGATGGCCGACCCTGCCGACGCGTACGTGGCAGTGGGTCTGGACATCACGCGGCTCGCAGTGTCCTGGCCGGATCGCCCCCTTGTGTGCCCTTCGTGTACGTGTCACACAAATCAGAGGCGGGGACCAGGGGGAGGGGGCGCTGCATGTCGGTGTTGGGTGGCTATTCGGTGGGGCCGTCGGGTTGGGCCGTCGAGCGGTTTGGGCGGCATGCCGGCGCGCTTGCCGCTGCGGTTCCGGTGCAGCTGGCCAAGGCGCACGCGAAGGCTCATGCCGCGCACCTTGCCGCGGGGCTCAAGAAGCGGAGTCCGTACGGCGTTGCCCTGGCGGGTCTCGTGCGCGAGCACCTGGCGGAGAGCGCTCGGGAGCTGGGGGAAGCCGTACGGGACGTGCGTGGGTACGAGTACGCGGTGATCAACGATCACGCACTCTTTCCCTTCCGGTACGCGGACCGGCCCAGGCCGCTGGATCGGGCCCGGCTGCCGGCGAATGCTTCTCCTACGCGGCAGCGGCTGTTTCGGGCGCACGGGCCGCAGTCTCCGGAGGGGCTGTTCGAGGTCGACGAGGATCTGGCGACCGAGGAGTACCTGGGGCTGCACGAAGCGTTCGAGGAGCTGGGAGCCTCCACCCGGCTCGTCTGTGTGTTCTTCACGGCCGACGCCGAGAACGGCATCCATGCCATTTACTGGGGCGACGCCCATCTCGAACCCGACCGCACCTTTACATGGCTGCGTCATGAGCAGCTCCCGGTCGCTCCGGCGCAGGTGGAATGACCCGTCGGGGCGTCGGTGGGCCGTCCCTGGGCCCGACCAACGCCGACCGGCACCCGTGGGCGACCGCCCCCACCCCACTCCGACCCGGGCACCCGCAGTTGATCTGCCACACTGGAAGGGTTATGCCTGCACCCGGAGAACTGATCTCCTACAGGCATGGAGAAGCCCCCTACCAGCGGTTCTTCCGCCAGCAGGGGGCCGTTTCGTATCCGGTGGGCCGTCCCTGGGCCGTCAGGGATCCTGGGCCGTGCCGAAGACGTCGTCCAGGGCCCGGCGGGCCCGCTCGCTGCTGCTGGGCATCAGGTGGGCATACACCCGCAGCGTCATCGCCGGATCGGCGTGCCCCAGGTACTCGCTCACGGCCTTGATGCTCTCGCCCGCGTCCAGGAGGACCGAGGCGTAGAAGTGGCGAAGGGCGTGCATCCCGTGCTGCCGGGCGGAGGCGTACGGCTTCCCGGGCTCCGGCGTGGGTATGATGCCAGCCGCGGCGAGTGCGGGCTTCCACTCGTGCACGTTGAAGTTGCTCCGCCAGACGACCCCACCCACCGTGTTCGTGAAGATCAGACGCCGCTCGGTGAGCGGACCGTCCGGCCTGCCCCACGGCAACTTGATGTCCACGGGCGGGTGACGCTCCATGTGCCGGCGCAGAGCGGAAGCCACTGTCGAAGGCAGCGGGACGTTCCGTTCCTTGTTGCCCTTGGGCGGAGCGAAGACCGCGACCCCCCGGATGAGCTTGACCTGAGTCGTGACGCGCAATGTGTGGCCGTCGAGCTGGACGGCGTCCTCGGACAGACCAACGATCTCGCCCTGACGCAGACCGCAGCCGCTGCCCACGGAGACCATGGCCTGGTAACGCTCGGGCAGAGCATCGCGGACAGCACGTACCTGGGACGGAAGCCAGGGCACGACCCGAGCGGCCGAGACGACCGGCGGACGGACCGATGCCGCCGAGCACGGATTCCGGGCGAGGTGGCCATCGTCCACGGCGGCCGACAGGACCGCGCGGACGTTGGCGTAGATGTTGCGGGCGTAGGCGCCGCCTATCGCGTCGTTCTCCAGGTCGCGGACGAACTCGCGGATGTGCACCGGCCGGAAGGAGCCGAGCGGACGCGCGCCGATGCGAGGGAACGCGTGCAACCGAAGCCGGGTCTCCACTCCGATGCGGGTGTTGAGATCGGTCGTCTGTCCGGCGATCCAGCGTTCCGCGTACTGCTGGAAGGTGATCCGGGCGGCCTTGGGATCGACGTACTGGCCTCGGGACATGTCGGCGGCCGTTTCGGCCAGCCACTCTTCCGCCTTGCGCTTCTGACGGTCAGGGAAGGACCGGCTCTTTTCCGTGCCGTCCGGACCGACGTACCGGGCCCGGTAGCGCAGGCCGCTGCCGTAGCGGTCGGTCTTCACTCTCACCGGTTTGCCGTCCGGGCCCGGCTCGGTCTTGTACCAGCGGTCCTGCACGTGGCCGGGCATCAGGCGGCCACCTCGGTGAGACTGTCGACCCACTCGCGAAGCCGGACGGGGTCGTAACGAAGGTGCCGGCCGACGCGGAAGGCTGGAGGACCTGTGCGCTTCCGCCGCCACTGGTACAGCGTCTCGACCGGGACGCCTAGCAGCTCGGCGACGTCGGCCGGGGTCAGGTACCGCTCCGGAAGCGTGCGAACGGTCATGTAATGGCTCCTTCCAAGACCAGGTCTCGCAGTGCTTCGCGGGCGGTTTCGCGGTTGAGCTGGAGGTCGCGGGCGATGGTGGCGGCCAGGGCTGATTCGCCGGGGGTGTGGCCGTGGCCGGCGTACTGCCAGTCGGCCAGGACGAGGACGGTGTCCGGCTCCTGGTCGTCGAGGCCGAGGGCGGCGTGTTCCTGGGCGGCGCGGTAGTCGGCGCGGGCCTGGCGGAGGGCGCCGAGGGTGGTGGAGTAGCGGCGGGACTTGGAGGAGAAGTGGCCGCGGAAGCCGAGCATGTGCGCCCAGGCCCATAGGCGCCGGTCGGGGTAGAGCGGGTCGAGCAGCTTGCAGGCTTCGATCAGGCGGCGGGTGTGGTCGGGTACGTCGTGGCGGTCGAGTTCGGCGAGTTCGCCGATGCGGCGGTCTAGCGTGCCGGTGTTCTCGGCGGCCTTGGTCGCGTACTTAGCTACGTACGAGGCGACCGCTTGCTCCGTGATGTCGGAGCCGTCCCCGAAGGCCTTCACGGGGCGGACGTCGAGCTGCTTGCCCCAGCGGAAGGTGCGGGCCGGTTGGTCCTCGGCGGCCGGGACCGAGACCGACGTGTACGAGTGCGCGGCAGCGGCCCGGATGGCGTCGGCGAGGAGGTCGACCGTTGCCCACGCGGGCGGGGGCGTGTCGGGGCCGTCCGGGCCGTCGAGGCGGATCACGGCATGGAAGTGCAGGGCACCGCGTTTCTGGAATTCGGCGACCTTGCCGTACGAGACGCGCAGGTGGTCGGCGAGTTCGCGGCGGGTGAGGCCGGCGCGGGCGGCGATCTCGCGGCGGAGCCGGGTGGTGAAGCGCTGCCAGAGCTGCCCGGCGTGGTTGTTGAACAGGACGGCGCCCGCGTAGTCGTACGTTGCCGGGTCGAGGGCGGTTCCCAGGGCCGGGTCGTCGGCGGCATGGCGTGTGCCGCAGCGGCAGCCGCCTCGGTCGGGCCGGTTGTGGACCGGGCCGAACGAGGGGGCGGTGAGGGTGGCGAAGACACGGGGGTGGTCGCGGACGTTGGCGGGGATGTCGCGTCGGTCATCTCCGGCGAGGCCAGCGCGGATGAGGTGGTAGGTGTCGCCCGCGTAGGTCCAGGCGCAGGACGGGCAGCGGGAGGCGCGGCGGTTGCCGCAGGCGAGGCGGAGGCGTCCGCCGGGCTCGTGTTCGGTGGAGTAGTGATGCAGGGTCTCGCCGGTGGTCTTGTCCTTGTGGAGGGTCCATCCGGTCAGGTGGATGGGGTCGGAGCAGCCGCCGGTGCGGCGGATCTGGTCTTCCCAGCGGTGGTAGTCAGGGGCCGAAGCCACCCTCAGCAGGTCGCCGAGGGTGGTCGGGTCGAGCAGCGTCTCAGGCACGGGCGCCCTCCCGCGTACGGCGGGCGGGGACGGTGCCGAGGCCGTCGCAGGCCGGGCAGTGGGCGGTGATGGTCCGCAGGTGACCGTGTCGGTCGCGGCCGCCGAGGGTGATGGCGACGGAGCCGAAGCCGTCGCAGTTCGAGCAGATCCGGGCGTTGCCGGTGGCGGCCGGGGTGGAGCCGGTCATGATGGGGGTTCCTTCCGGTTCAGTGGATCGGACAGGACGGCGCCCGGGCGGCGGAGACTTGGCGGTTGAGGCCGCCCGGGGGCCGGTCAGCGTCGCTTGGCCTCGGATGCGAGGAGCGAGCGCAGGACGACGGCGCAGACGGCGACCGAGGCGCCGGTGATGGCGACCGCCAGGAGCAGGGAGACCAGGACGGCGCCGACGACCAGGACGACGGCTGTGCCGCCGCCGACGAGGGCGAGCGCGGTGCCGGGCGTGAGCTGGACGGTGGGGCGAGGCCGGGCGGGTTCCGTCGGGTAGGTCGGCGGGGTGTGCGAGCCCGGGACGATGGCAGTCGGCTCGACCACGGTGGGCGGCGTGACGCGGCCGGTCGGGGTGGGCATGGTCGGGATCTTCGGGCGGAACATCAGTGGTTCTCCCTTCGGGCGCGGGTCACTTGATGAAGGTGTCGATGCCGGGGGCCAGGACGCTGTCGGCGAGGAGGAAGCCGCCGAGCAGGAGCACCGCGATGAGCCAGGCGGGCGGGCGGATGAGCTTGACGCCGAGGTAGCCGACGACGAGCAGGGCGAACCAGAGCGGGACATCCATGGCGGTGGTCTCCTAGCGGACCTTGCAGCGGTGGGTGCGGGCGGCGAGCTGGGCGGCGGACTGGCTGGAGTAGTCGGCGGACCAGCCGCAGTGGTCGTTGCTGCACACGGCGGCGTGCTTGGTGGTGCCGTGGCGGTCGCGGTGGGTGCCGATCTGCACCGGGCCGATCCGCATCACGGAGTGGAAGAAGTCGCGGGCGGGCATGTCAGTCGGTCTCCGTTCGGGTCAGGTTCGGGTCGGGGAAGGCGGCGCGGATGCCGGCGGCGGTGGCCGGGTCGGTGGTGAGGCGGGCGGCCTCCTCGGCGAGCAGGTGGGCGAGGAAGGGCCGGTTGGTGGCGGCCATCTCGCGGGCGGCGTCGAGGTGGTCGGCGGCGGTCAGGTCGGCCGGATCGCTGGTCATGGCGTGTCTCCCGTCGGTGTCAGGCGAGTTGGGCGGCGATGGCGGCGGCGAGTTGGGGCGGGACGCCGAGGCGGGCGCGCAGGGTGTCGGTGTCGATGGGCGATCCCGTACGGGCCTGGTGGTCGTCGGCGACCTTGCGGGCGTGGTTGATGAGCGCGGCCGGGACCGGCGGTGCTGTGACCGGAGGAGCCGGTGCGGGCTCGGCGGCGGGAAGCGCCGGGGTGTCGTCGGCGGCCGGGACGGGCTCGGGCTTCGGGGCGTGCGTGGGCACGGGCTCGGGTGCCGGTTCGGGGGCCGCGGCTGTAGGCGCCGGCGGTTCCGGGACCTGCTCTGCGGCGGAGTGGGCCAGGAGCGTCCCGCCCATGAAGGCGAGTGCGGGCCACGCTGCGACGAGGATGCGCAGCCACGCCGGGACCTGGTCCAGGTCGAGCAGCCCGGCGGTGGCGACGTTGGCGCCGAGCGAGGCGAACAGCGCGGTGATGAACCAGCACCAGGCCAGCCGGGACGGCCCGTCCGTGCGCAGTCGGCGCCAGGCGGCGACCAGGAGCAGGTCGACACTGATCGGGTAGGCCCAGGCCTTCCAACCGTCCTGTCCGGCAGCGGCAGCGAGGTCGTGGAGGTGGGCGAAGGACAGGGCACCGGCGATGACGGCCTGGACCAGGACCGCGTCGATGCGAAGAGCGGGGCGGGCCATCACGGCTCCCTTCTGAGATGAGGCATGGCGGGGGTAGGGACCTGGCGCGAGACGGTCGCGCCGACCGGTTGGACAGGGAGGATCAGGCCGTGACGGGGGCTGCCTTGGACAGCGGCACGCGAGGAGCAGACGGCGCGGCTACGGCAGGCCGGAACGGCTGCAGGACGGGCAGCGCGGGCGTGCGGTCGGCGTGCTTGTTGCAGACGTTCACGGCTTGGCGCAGAGAGGTGTGCGGGGCGCGGATGCGGTGCCAGCCTCCGGTGGAGTCACAGGCGATGGCGACGCCGCGCAGCTCGGCGGGTATCTGGATGGCGGCCAGGACGGCGTCCGGGGAGATGTCGCCGAAGGCCATGTTCGCGGAGGTTTCGTCGTTGACGCGGTGGGCGGTGCGGCCGGTGAGCTGGGCGCGGAGCATGGTGATGCCCTTGCCGAGTTCGGAGCCGAAGCGCTGCCCGCAGATCTCCAGGTAGATGCCGGCCGCGCGGCCGAGCTGGGCGAGGCGGACCAGGGCGGTGATGATGCGGTCCCGCCGCTTCTCTTCCTCCTTGTTGGCGAACAGGGCCAGCTCGGCGACCTCGTCCACCAGGACCACGACCGGGACCGGACGCAGTTCCTCGGGCAGATCCCAGATGTCGGCGGCGATGTCCGCGTCCGGTACAGCGACGCTGATGCGCTGCTCGGCCCGGATCAGTTGGTAGACCCCCTGCATGTGGTCGACGAGCGCGTCGAGCAGCTCGGCGGCGGTGTCGGGGTTGTCGGCGAGCGCGGAGAACCGGCGGGCCAGCGGGAAGAGTTCCACTCCCTGCTTGCAGTCGATGCCGACCAGGGCGACGTCCATCGGGGCGAGCCCGGCGACCAGGTTGCGCTGATACACGGACTTGCCGGACTCCGTCGCCCCGAGGGTGAGGGCGTGCGGAACGGCGCGGTAGTCGCGGTAGTGCACCGAGCCGTCTTCCCGCAGCGCGACCGGCACCCGCATGGGGCGAGGGTCCGTCTTGGCGGGCATCTGCACCCGCTTGAGCACGTCATAGCCGGTCATCCGCAGCTCTACGACGCCGGACCGCACTTCGCGGGAGGTGACGCCGTACATCGAGAACGAGTGCCGCAGCCGGTCGGAGGCAGCCGCGACGTCGAACGCGTCCTGCCCCGGACGAAGCTTGAGCCGCAGGACGAGCCCTGTACGAGTCGGGCGTAACCGAAGGATGCGCGGCACCCGGGACTCAGGCGCCGGCCGGTCGGCGATCCGGGCGAGGGCGAGGCGCCAACGCGAGGGCGGAACGGTCAACCCGCAGGCGTCCATGACCGAGGCGTACCGGAACAGGACCCGCAGCGCGGCGAAGGTGACCCCGAAGGTCAGCCAGTACCAGGCGGGACGCCGCCACCGCAGGAGACCCGCAGCGGCGACGACCAGCACCAGGGCGACCGTGAACGCGGTCATGATCAGGCCGCCTTGGGCTTCGCCGCAGCGTCGGCGAGCGAGGTGACGGCGACCGCGCGGAACGCGATGCCGTGCCGCTTCTGCCCGTTGAACTCGTTCTCCCACGGACGGGCGACCAGGCCGGTGAGGGCGACCGGGGTGCCCATGGCCAGCTCGGCGGAGATGCCCGGCTCCGGGACGGTGATGGAAAGGATCTCCACCTCGTCGTTGGCCGCGAACATCACGTCGACGGTCATCATCGTCGCGCCGGTCTCGGCGTCGGTGGCGATCTCGCCGGTACGGCGGTCCTTGACCTTGGGCTGCGGGGCCTTGGCGACCATCACGGTGGCGTTGGCGGTGTCGACGGGAATCTGGCGCACAGCAGATCACTCCTACGTAGATGCTGGACTCCGTCACTCATGTACATGAGTGACATGAAGAAGAGTGCATCACTCCTATACATGAGTCAACCCGCCGCGGGAACGAACTCGCGACGGGCTGTGGGTAGTTGAGCGGGCGTCAGTCTGCTGCCGGGATCCGATACTCGAAGACGAACTGGTCAGCGGCCATGAGCGTGTCGCAGACCTCGACCACCAGGCCCTCGGCCGTACGGGCTTCTCGGATCAGATGAACCAGGGGCGCACCCGGGCTGAGCGCCAGCTCGGAAGCCTCTGCCTTGGACGCCGGCCGCGCTTGCAGCGTCTCGACGAACTCGGCGAACTCGTGCCCGTGCTCTTCGAGTCGGGCGTAGATGCCACCGCCGCCAGGGTTCTCGGCGAACAGCTCCGGGATCTCCTTGACGACATCCCACGGCAGGTACGACGTCGCGGTCTCGACCGGCGTGCCGTTGCGGAAGTAGAGACGCCGGCGGGCGAGAACCTGAGTGCCGACGGGCACGCCCAGGCGGCGGGCGGCATCCTCGGGGGCCTCCATCGGCCCGATGTAGAGGACGCTCACCTTGGCGGAGGCGCCGGACTGCTCGGACTCGGCGAGATACGCGGCCTTGCCGCCCTGGCGCAGCGAGCGCCGGAAGCGGTCGGAGGAGCGGTGCCGCACGGGCGGCCGGTCCTTCACGATGGAGCCCTTGCCGTGCCGGGTCTCGACGAGGCCGCTCGCACGCACCTCGACCATGGCCTTACGGATGGTGCCGCCAGAGACGCCGTAGCGGTCAATCAGCTCGGACTCACTCGGCACCATGTCACCAGGCTTGAGGACCCCTGCCCGGATCTGCTGAACGATCTCGTTCGCGATCTGCACGTACCGAGGTACAGCCTTGTCTCCTCCTACCGCGGTTCCCATAGTCCTTCTCTTCCTCCTATGCTCCTGTACATGAGTCAATCACAGGAGGCAAGGCAGGCACCATCGCTGCACTCGGTATCCGTGGCCGGAGCCGTGGTGCGCGAGGACGGGCGCCTCCTGGCGATCCGCCGCGCCGACAACGGCACTTGGGAGCTCCCCGGCGGCGTACTCGAACTCGAAGAGACCCCCGAAGCGGGCGTCGCCCGCGAGGTCCTGGAGGAGACAGGCATCCAGGTCGAGGTGGACGAACTCACCGGCGTCTACAAGAACACGACCCGAGGCATCGTCGCCCTAGTCTTCCGCTGCAAGCCATCCGGCGGCGAGGAACGGACGTCCGACGAGTCGACGGCGGTTGCTTGGCTCACGCCCGACGAGGTGGCGGAGCGCATGTCCGAGGTCTTCGCGATCAGACTGTTGGATGCCTTGGATGGCAACGGTCCCCACGTACGAAGCCATGACGGCCGGCACCTCATCGCAGCGGGATAAGACTTTCCCTACTTCATCAAGGCCCGCGCACGGCGCGGGCGCGCGCCGCCTCTGCGGCGCGGCCTGCCTCCTGTCTTCGCCCCGGCTGGCCGCGCCCGGCGGCGCGCTCGGCGACTGCGGGCATGAAGGTGAGAGACACCCTCTGTGGCTGGGGCGGTCGTCTCCACGGCTTTAGAGGTCGTTCTCTTTCCGAACCTCGTGTGCGGTTTCCGCTGGTCCGGCATGGCATGGCGGCTGGCGAGGGAGTCTCGGTCCGTTGCTGGTCGAGACGTTGTGGGGGTGGCGGATGCCGTCGATGCGGGCGGTGCTGGAATCGCGGCAGAAGGCCGCGGCGGTGCGGGTGGAAGATCTCGAAGCCGAGTTGGAGCGGGTGCGGACGGCTCTGGCGGAGGCCGAAGAGGTGCTCAGGCGCCGGGTGATCGGCCTGGAGCAGTATCTGGAGGCGCTGGCCGAGGAGGAGGCGCCCGCCGTGGTGGGCGGCAGAGCACCGCAGAAGAAGCCGGTGGGGCCGCGCCGGGCGGTGCCCCACCGGGACAACGCCCCTGGAAGCGAGGTGTTGTCGGTGGACTACCAGGCGTTGATGGCCGCCGCGGTGGAGGCGGGAGGCGACGGGCTCGGCGCCCGGCGGGCGGCGGTGGTGCTGGGCTGGGACAGTGCGTCCGCCTCCCGCGTCGAGGGTGCGAGGGCACGGCTGAAGAGGCTGGTGGAACGGGGCTGGCTGGTCGAAGTCAAACCGGGCAGGTTCACGCTGCCCGCAGCGGAGCAGGGCTGTGCTGCCGGGCGGCCAGGCGGCGGCTCATGAGGGTGGTCATCGACCACAGGATGACGGCTTCGCTGGTGTCGGTGCGCCGTTCGTAGTCACGGACCAGGCGTCGGCTGCGCAGGAACCAGGCGAAAGATCGCTCCACCACCCAGCGGCGGGGCAGCACCTGGAAGCCCTGGACGTCGTCGCTGCGGCGGACGACGTCCAGGACGAGGGCGAGGTGCGCGGTAGCCCAGTCGACGAGGTGGCCGGTGTAACCGCCGTCGGCCCAGACCCGTGACAGCTGCCGGAAGCAGCCCGTCGCCGCCGACAGCAGGGTCCGGGCGGCGTCCCGGTCGGTCGTGGACGCCGGCGTGACCTGCACGGACAGCAACAGTCCAAGGGTGTCGGTGAGCAGGTGCCGCTTGCGTCCATTGATCTTCTTCCCGGCGTCGAAGCCCCGCGAGGTGAGGGCGACGGTGGCGTCCGCCTTCACCGACTGCGAGTCGATGACCGCCGCACTCGGCTCCAGGTCACGGCCCTCAGCCCTGCGGACACACCCGCGCAGTCGGTCGTGCAGCTCGGCGATCAATCCCGCATCCCGCCAGCGGGCGAAGAAGGCATACACCCGCGGCCAGGGCGGGAAGTCCGAGGGCATTGCTCGCCATTTGATGCCGTTGTCGACGAGGTAGCGCACCGCGTCGATCATCTGCCGGTGGCAGTAGCCCTCCGGCCGCCCGCCCCGACCGGCCAGCCATCCAGGAACCGGGAGCAGATCCCGTACCAGAGCCCACTCGGCATCGCTCATGTCCGAGCCGTACCGGGGCAGGCGCTCCGGCCTGTCGGCCGCGTTCCCGAACCTGTGGGCGAGACAGTCACACCCAGGAGTGACCGGACTGGACCCGGCGACCGTGACCACGCGACACTTCGACAACAGGGCCTCTTGCTCCTCGCTGGACTCGACATCCGCGAGCTACCAAGAGGCCCTTCTCTCATGCCTCGCCACCAGCAATCTCACCCGATCCAGGCCCCTGTTCGAGGCCGACCGAGCACGCGAACGGATAGAGAACAGCCAGTTAGGCAGCCACTTTGGGGCGAGCCTCTAAGATCATGGCCCCAACGTCGTGCTTTAACGGGCAGGTCCACAGACTGCCCGACTCGCCGGAAGCTTACGGGGCCATGATCACTCGCCCCAAAGCAGCTCCAGCCCAAAGCCGTTCCACCGACCTTGGTGTTACCTTTCCCGCTTCCTAGCATCCAGCCGCCTACTAACCTCCTCAATGCCACGGCCTAGTGCAGAAGAGACTGAAGGCCAGTCGAACCCGCCGTCAGGATGGGGAGCGTCCTCCCAGCAAGTATCCAAGTAACCAAGGAAGTGACGCGCCCTATCAAGCCTATCCTCGATTGATCGAACGTCGGCGATTATTTCCCTGAAACCCTCATCAAGGATGGGCGTATCCACCACAACGGCATCTACGTAAACAAACTCGGTGATCAGCTTCCGTAAAATGTAAGCGCCCCTCTGCGTAATACGCAACCGAGTTGGCGCTTCCTCATCCGCCATGACGAAGTCGCACAGCTTTGCTCGCTCTGCACGCGAGAAAGCAGAACTAATCTGTAGATCGTGATATCCCAGCGACTGCAGGTATGAGAACACCTCGCTCTGCAGCGCATAGCCCATCTCGGAATGAGGGCTCTGAGAGGATCGCAGGCAATAATCCATCATGTGAGGCATAAGGAAATGCTCGGAGCTATTCAGTGAAATAACATCAAACATATTAGCAACGAACGAGTTATCTGGCGAGTAGTGTTCGTTGTCTCCGTAGATGACAGCCCGAAGGAATTCGTGAAGCGGGATAAAATAGGAGCCCTTCTTGATTTTGATCTCAAGAATTTTCCCGGTATCCACATGGCCGCTTCCAACGAAAATGGTCAACAGGTCAAGAGCGTCACGAACGTTGCCAGCACTAACGTTGTCGATACACTCCGCAAGGGACGGATTACGCTCGATGGAGTCAGCTATTACTTCAATATATTCGCGCAGCAGGTGGCTCTCGACGGAAACTCCCTCGCCCGAAAGTGAGAGTCCTCCATCGCGCAACTGATCCAGAGCGAATTCGAGACGCTTCTGTACTACCAGGTCGATACGAGGGGGTGAAATAGTGAAGACTCGGTTTTGATAAGCGCTAAGCGATCCTTGCCTTCTACTTTTGTTATAGGTGGAAGGGCGAAGCGTGACGAAGCAAGTGACCGGCCAGGTTTCGGCCATGCTCTGCGCGATAAGAAATACCTCTTCTTGAAAATCATCTTGACGCTGGTCAATGTTATCCAAGAAAATGACCACGGTTCTGCGCTCGCCCGTTGTCAGATGTTCGATCGCCTTTTTCAGGTGACCGCTCTTATTTGCGATTTTTGAGGCTAGGAGCTCCACTTCCTTCAGTCGATAGGCGTTCGGATCCGATTCGCGCAGGAACCCGTAGATACCCTCCCGAAGGGCCAGCAAGTCGCCGTGGTAAATGCCGCGCACAAAGGTATCGCTAGCAAGGTTAACTTGATGCTTCTCGCGAAGCTGTCGCTCGAAGGAGTCGAGTACGTAGTTCTGCAAGTCGGTACGCAAGGCAGGCTCTCTGCCGAAATCCACGTAGAGGACAATTCCCCGCTTCAACTCTTCACTTGCCTCTACCGCCACGAGATTCTTGATGAAGCTCGTTTTTCCGACCCCGACATCGCCGAGAAGGATCACGGGTCTTTTCGTCACGCTTTTCGCCAGTACGGCATTCAGTAGGTCTTTTGATACGCCTTTCTTGTCGCTTGCGGAGGTGACAGTCTTCTTCACTCCCTGCCCAGATGCCGCGTAGCGATTTTTCAGAATCTCCTTACTGATTAGGGCGTACTGAGACAGGGCGCCGCTGCTGCAGTAGCACTTCTCGATGAAATCATCTTTGAAGTCTTCGTCCTTGACGAGATCCTGCAGGAAGATCTCGCCTAGAGTCCTAAGTTCGTGTTCTAGTTCATTCCTCTTTTTAACCCCTGGATAGCGCAGAAGCCGACGGGATAGCTTCTCTGGAGGGGGTGGGAGCGTCTCGCTCGTGACTCGACTTTCCAGGTGTCTACGCTCGATCGCTGGGTAGGACAAGCAATTCCATAGAGTCTGGAAGTCGTCCTTCATCTCAGCAAGACTACGGAAAACAATCGCACGTCCCTGAGTCGGCGGAATGCCGTCGACTCGACTCCCGATGAACGCCACCAGTTGGCGTCCGTTGCAAACGACGGCTACGGGAATTCCTCGGCTAGTGCAGTATCCTCCCACTTGCTTTAGCGCGGCGTTCAGGTTTCCGTTACCTCGGGCCAGGGCAGGCAAAGAGACTTCTCTTGCCTTAGCGTCTAGGGGCAACTCGAAATAGGTGCCCTCCTTTTTCGCCTCGACAATCATCTGCCGCTTAGGTAGTCCGAGGACGTAGTCGGCATACAAGCCCTCGTGGCTCTCCTCCGGAGTGCATTGCTCTCTAGGCCACTGCAGGGCATCGAAGATGATTCGGTCGATTAGATGTAGACGAGTGGTTGCCTCATTTCGACTCCTCGACTTGTCGTCGGAGTCGACCAGATCTGAAATAACTTCGAACCCGATCTCATACTTCGACGCGGCCATGACCCGTCCCCCCTGCTGACCAAAGCTCAGGTGGGTCATGGTAGCCAGCACTGAGCGCTTCGCACCTGCATCAGGTTGAAATTACTTACGGCCTCGTCGCCCACCTCGGCAGTGCACACATGCTCTGCTCTGGTGCTGAGACGTGCCACACCGTGGGCTCCAGGGCTTGCTCTGGAGCGAACACACCAGCACTGTGACGTGTGGTGGTGTGACGGCAAGGGCGGTGAAAGGTCGGCAGCGCAGCAGGGCGTCGGCGTCCGCCGATCGCGCTGACCTGGTCAGACATGCCCACATCTTCTAAGCACCAGTCCCAGGGCCATGATCTACCGATGGATGAGTACGCGTGGCCTACGGGTCCTGAGGTGCCCGCCGCGGACTTGGTGCGGAGCAGTTGGGAGGCAACCGTCGCGGCCCTGCCTATAGAGGCCCGGGTCACCGGAGAGGTCATCGGTCGCCGGCCCTTCGGCGTCTTCATACGGATAGTCGGCGTGCCGCACGCCGTAGCGCTGGCGGAGATCACGGCCATGCCGCAGGGGATGGACCTCCCGGCCCTGGGCACCTTCGTCAGTGGGGCGGTCTACTGGCACACCGCACATAACCACCAGGTCAAGGTCCGGCTCGACGAGTGGCAGGCGGCCGACGAGTGATCGCTGCTGGGCCGTCCCTGGGCCGTGCGAGGTTGGCCGACGATGACAGACGGCACCCGTGGGTGACCGCCCCCACCCCGCTCCGGCCTGGGCATCCAGAGTTGATCTGCCACACTGGAAGGGTTATGCCTGCACCCGGAGAACTCACATTCGTCGCCCCGCGCGGAGCCAAGAAGCCGCCGCGGCATCTTGCCGATCTCACGCCCGGTGAGCGCAAGGACGCCGTCGCCGCGATCGGCGAGAAGCCGTTTCGTGCCAAGCAGCTCTCGCAGCACTACTTCGCGCGGTACGCGCACGATCCGGAGCAGTGGACCGACATCCCCGCCGGGTCCCGCGCCAAGCTGCGGGAGGAGCTGTTTCCCGAGCTGATGAGCGTCGTGCGGCATCTGTCGACCGACGAGGGGACCACGCGCAAGACGCTGTGGCGGCTGTTCGACGGGACGCTCGTGGAGTCCGTGCTGATGCGGTACCCGGACCGGGTCACCATGTGCATCAGTTCGCAGGCCGGGTGCGGGATGAACTGCCCCTTCTGCGCGACCGGCCAGGCCGGCCTCGACCGGAATCTGTCCACCGCCGAGATCGTCCATCAGATCGTCGACGGGATGCGGGCGCTCCGGGACGGGGAGGTTCCCGGGGGGCCGGCCCGGCTGTCCAACATCGTCTTCATGGGGATGGGTGAGCCGCTCGCCAACTACAAGCGTGTCGTCGGGGCCATCCGGCGGCTCACCGATCCGGAGCCGGACGGGCTGGGGCTCTCGCAGCGGGGGATCACCGTCTCGACCGTCGGGCTCGTGCCTGCCATTCACCGGTTCGCCGATGAGGGGTTCAAGTGCCGGCTCGCCATCTCGCTGCACGCCCCCGACGACGAGCTGCGCGACACCCTCGTCCCCGTGAACACGCGGTGGAAGGTGCGGGAGGTGCTGGACGCCGGGTGGGAGTACGCGGCCCGGTCCGGTCGCCGGCTGTCCATCGAGTACGCGCTCATCCGGGACATCAACGACCAGGCCTGGCGTGGTGACCGGCTCGGGCGGCTGCTCAAGGGCAAGCCCGTGCATGTGAATCTGATTCCGCTGAACCCGACGCCGGGATCGAAGTGGACCGCCTCGCGGCCCGAGGACGAGAAGGCGTTCGTCGAGGCCATCGCCGCGCACGGTGTGCCGGTGACGATCCGGGACACCCGTGGTCAGGAGATCGACGGGGCGTGTGGTCAGCTCGCCGCCACCGAGCGGTAGTCTGACCGGCGTCAACACATCTGCATATTCCGACAGGGGAGCGCCACAGCGCTGAGAGTGCGGCACCGGCCGCAGACCCTCCGAACCTGGCCCAGGTCATTCTGGGTAGGGAGATCGGTCATCACTCGAGCTGTTGCGCCCTGCCCGAGCCCCTCCCCGGGGCCACGGGCAGGGCCGCGTCTCTTCCTGGTCACTCCAGGAGGAATCAAGTGGGCATCACCAAGAAGGTCACGGTCCTGGCCGTTGGGCTGGGGCTCGTCACGCTGGCCGGCTGCGGGTCGTCCGACGGCTCCGGCGACGGCAGCGGCAGCGGCGGCGGTTCCCGGACCGTCACCCTCGTCAGCCACAACTCGTGGGCCGTGTCCAAGGACGTCCTCGCCGCCTTCGAGAAGCAGTCCGGCTACAAGGTCCGGGTCCTCAAGGACGGCGACGCCGGGCAGGCCGTCAACAAGGCCGTCCTGACCAAGGACAACCCCCAGGGCGACGTCTTCTTCGGCGTCGACAACACCCTGCTGTCCCGGGCCCTCGACAACGGCCTGTTCCAGTCGTACGAGGCCAAGGGCTCCGGCAAGGTCGCGCCTGAGTTCCGGGTCGACCAGGACAAGCACCGCGTCACCCCCGTCGACACCGGCGACGTCTGCGTCAACTACGACAAGGCGTACTTCAGCGAGCACAAGCTCACCCCGCCGACCTCGTTCGACGACCTGGTCAAGCCCGCGTACAAAGACCTCCTCGTCACCGAGAACGCCTCGACCTCCTCGCCCGGCCTGGGCTTCCTGCTCGGCACCGCCGCCAAGTACGGCGACGACGGTTGGCAGGACTACTGGAAGAAGCTGAAGGCCAACGGCGTCAAGGTCGTCGACGGCTGGGAGCAGGCGTACAACGAGGAGTTCTCCGGTTCCGCCGGCGGCAAGAAGGCCAAGGGTGACCGGCCGCTCGTCGTCTCGTACGCCTCCTCGCCGCCCGCCGAGGTGATCTACGCCGACCCGCGGCCCTCGGACGCGCCGACGGGGGTCGTGGAGGGCACCTGCTTCCGGCAGGTCGAGTACGCCGGTCTGCTCAGCAACGCCAAGAACGCCGAGGGCGGCAAGGCGCTGATCGACTTCCTGCTGTCCGAGACGTTCCAGGCCGACATGCCGATGAACATGTTCGTGTACCCGGTGCGCGAGGGCGCCCAGGTGCCGAAGGAGTTCACCGAGTACGGGCCGGCGGCGAAGAACCCCGAGACCATGGAGCCGGCGAAGATCGCCGCCCACCGTGACGACTGGGTCAAGTCGTGGACCTCGCTCGTCCTCAGGTAAAGGGGCGCCGTACGCGGGGCGCGGCGGCGCGGCTCGGTCTCGTGGCCGTGCCCGTCGCGTTCTTCGCGGTCTTCTTCGCCTACCCGGTCGCCGCGATCGTCGCGCGCGGCCTGCACGTCGACGGGGTGTGGCGGTTCGGGCGGCTGTGGGACGTGCTCGGGCAGTCCGACATCCGGCACGTGCTGTGGTTCACCACCTGGCAGGCCCTCGCCTCCACCGCGCTCACCCTGCTGATCGCGCTGCCCGGCGCCTATGTCTTCGCCCGCTTCGACTTCCCCGGCAAACAGGTCCTGCGGGCCGTGGTGACCGTGCCGTTCGTGCTGCCCACGGTCGTCGTCGGCACGGCGTTCCTCGCGCTCGTCGGCCGCGGCGGGCTGCTGGACGAACTGTGGGGCGTACGGCTGGACACCACCGTGTGGGCGATCCTGCTCGCGCACGTCTTCTTCAACTACGCCGTCGTCGTACGGACGGTGGGCGGTCTGTGGGCCCAGCTGGACCCCCGGCAGGAGGAGGCCGCCCGGATGCTCGGGGCGTCCCGCTGGACCGCCTGGCGGACCGTCACGCTGCCGGCGCTCGGGCCCGCCGTGGCCGCCGCCGCGCTCATGGTCTTCCTGTTCACCTTCACGTCCTTCGGCGTGGTCCAGATCCTCGGCGGTCCGGCCTTCTCCACCCTGGAGGTCGAGATCTACCGGCAGACCTCCGAGATCTTCGACCTGTCCACGGCCGCCGTGCTGACGATCGTGCAGTTCGCGGCTGTCGGCTCGATCCTCGCCGTGCACGCGTGGACCGTACGGCGGCGGGAGAGCACCCTGCGGCTCGTCGACGCGGCCCGGACGGCGCGGCGGCCGCGCGGGGCCGGGCAGTGGGCGCTGCTGGCCGGTGTCCTGGCCGTCATCGCCGTCCTTCTGCTGCTGCCGCTGGCCGTGCTGGTGCGGCGGTCGCTGGACGCACCCCGCTTCGGCTACTACCGGGCGCTCACCGAGTCCGACGGCGGGGTCTTCCTCGTCGCGCCGATCGAGGCGATCGGCAACTCCCTCCAGTACGCCGTCGTCGCCACCCTCATCGCCGTGCTGGTCGGCGGGCCGGCGGCGGCCGCGCTGAGCCGGCGGGACGCGGGCCGGTTCGTCCGGGGCTTCGACGCGCTGCTGATGCTGCCGCTCGGGGTGTCCGCGGTGACCGTCGGGTTCGGGTTCCTGATCTCCCTGGACGAGCCGCCGCTCGATCTGAGGAGCAGCTGGATCCTGGTGCCGCTCGCGCAGGCGCTGGTCGGGGTGCCCTTCGTCGTGCGGACGATGCTGCCCGTGCTGCGGGCCGTCGACGACCGGCTGCGGGAGGCCGCCGCGGTGCTCGGCGCCTCGCCCTGGCGGGTGTGGCGGGAGATCGACCTGCCGATGGTGCGCCGGGCGCTGCTGATCGCGGCCGGGTTCGCGTTCGCGGTGTCGCTCGGCGAGTTCGGCGCGACCGTGTTCATCGCGCGCCCCGACAACCCGACGCTGCCGGTCGCGGTGGCCCGGCTGCTGGGACGCGCGGGGGACCTCAACTACGGCCAGGCGATGGCCCTTTCGACGGTGCTGATGGTGGTGTGCGCGGTGGCGCTCCTGGTGCTGGAGCGGCTGCGCACCGACCGGACGGGGGAGTTCTAGATGCTGCTGAGCCTGACGGGCGCGACGGTCCGCTTCGGCGGGCGGGCGGTGCTCGACGCCGTCGACCTGGACGTCGCCGAGCACGAGATCGTGTGCGTGCTGGGGCCGAGCGGCAGCGGCAAGTCGACGCTGCTGCGGGCCGTGGCGGGGCTGCAGTCCCTGGACGCCGGCCGGGTGACGCTGGACGGGCGCGACCAGGCCGGGGTGCCCGCGCACCGGCGGGGTGTCGGCCTGATGTTCCAGGACCACCAGCTGTTCCCGCAGCGGGACGTCGGCGGCAACGTGGCGTTCGGCGCCCGGATGCACGGGGCGTCCCGGCGTGAACAGGCCGAGCGGGTGAGCGAGTTGCTGGAGCTGGTCGGGCTGCCGGGTGCCGCCGGGCGGGCCGTCGCCTCGCTGTCCGGCGGGGAGCAGCAGCGGGTGGCGCTGGCCCGTGCCCTCGCGCCCCGGCCGCGGCTGCTGATGCTGGACGAGCCGCTGGGGCAGCTCGACCGCTCGCTGCGGGAGCGCCTGGTGGTCGAACTGCGCGAGCTGTTCGGGAGGTTGGGCACCACCGTGCTGGCCGTCACCCACGACCAGGGGGAGGCGTTCGCGCTGGCCGACCGGGTGGTGGTGATGCGGGACGGCGGGATCGCGCAGACCGGGACGCCGCTCGAGGTGTGGCAGCGCCCGGCGGACGCGTTCGTGGCCCGCTTCCTCGGCTTCGACAACGTGGTCGAGGGCACGGTGGCCGGTGAGGCCGCGGACACCCCCTGGGGCAAGCTCCCGGTCGACGGGAACGCCGCACAGGGCATCCGGACCCTGCTCGTCCGGCCCGCCGGCGTGCGGCTCGTCGCGCCCGACGAGGGACTGCGCTGCACGGTCGCCGCGCGGACGTTCCGGGGCACGCACGTCGCCCTGCGGTTGCAGCCGGAGGACGCGCCGCGTCTGGAGGCGGCCTGCGCGCTGCGGGAGGCGCCGGAGGTCGGGGACGTGGTGGGCGTGGAGTTCGACGCGGCGGAAATCGTGGTGCTCGGCTGATCATCCGGACCGTAGGGTGCGGGCATGACGCTGCTCGCACATGATCGCTACTGCGACGAGATAGATCACCAGGTCGGTCTGCTGAGGGCGGTGGTGACCTCCGGTGCCGATCTGTCGGCCACCGTGCCGACCTGCCCCGACTGGTCGCTGGAGCAGCTCGTCCGGCACACGGGGGAGGCCCTGCGCTGGGTGGAGCTGATGGTGCGGACACGCGCCGCGGAGGAGATCCCGGAGGAGACCGTGCCGGGCGCCCAGGGGCCCGACGCGCAGGGCGACCCCGCCGCGCTCGACGCCTGGCTGGCGGAGACCGGCGACATGCTCGTCGGCACGCTGCGGGAGGCCGGTCCGGACACCGGCGTGTGGTCGTGGGCCGGGATCCCCACCTCCGGCTTCTGGGCCCGCCGCATGACGCACGAACTCACCGTCCACCGCGCCGACGCCACGCTGGCCGCCGGTCTGCCGTACGAGGTGGCGCCGGAGATCGCGGCCGACGCGATCGACGAGTGGCTGGAGATCGTGCAATGGGCGCAGCGGACCATCCCCGACGACCCCTCGCGCGAGCTGCGCAGGCCCGGCGCGAGCATCCATCTGCACGCCACCGACCCCGTGCCCGGCGTCGACGCCGAGTGGTTCGTCGACCTGGACGGGGAGGCGATCGAGTGGCGGCGCGGCCACGAGAAGGCGACGGTCGCGCTGCGCGGCACGCTCACCGACGTCCTGCTGGCGTTCTACCGCCGACTGCCGCTGGACGACGCCCGGTTGGAGGTCCTCGGCGAGCGGGAGCTGCTGGAGTTCTGGCTGGAGCGGGCGACGTTCGGCTGAGGCCCGCGCCCGGCAACGACTGCGGCCCGCCCCCGGGGACGGGGACGGGCCGCAGCGGTGTCACGGAAGGGCCGGATCAGCCCTCGCTCTTGGCCCCACGGCGACGCAGGCCGAAGAAGACCGCGCCACCGCCGACGGCGACCAGCGCGACCGCGACGCCCGCGATCAGACCGGTGTTGGAGTTCGCACCGGTCTCGGCCAGGTTGGAGTCACCGGCCGCCGGGGAGGGGGCGTTCTCCGCAGGAGCGGTGGACGCGCTCTCGGAGGGAGCCGGGGTCTCGGTCTCCTCGGCCGGGGTCGAGGCGGAGTCCGACGGCGTCGGCGACGGCGTGTCCGACGGAGCCGGGGGCGTCGTCTCGTCCTTCTTGCAGGCGGTGGACGGCGTCGTCAGGTTCGGCTTGATGTCCTTGTCGACGTAGCCGGCGGCCTTGACGTGCACGCGGTACTCGGCGTTCGGCTTCCAGTCCTCGGCGAAGGTGATGGTGACACCCTCGCGCGAGCCCTTGACCACCTGCTCGCCGACCTTCTCGAGGTCGGCGCCGTTGTTCTGCAGGAACACGGTGACCGTCGCAGGGACACCGCTGGGGTCCTTGTCGGTGACCGTGATGACGCCCTTGTCGCCGTCGCACTTGGCTTCGGCGGAGAATTCACTGATGTCGCACGCGAGCGCGTTGCCCGCGACGGAGAGGGCCAGTGCGGCCGAGGCGGACGCCACGCCCAGGGCCCGCACGGAGCGTGCGACAGTACGGCGGTTTATGGACACGTTTGTCCTTACGGGAGTTACACCACTGAGGGGGGTTGGAAGGAAGCGGTGACGGGACATCACCGTTCCCGTGAGACTCACAGATTTATAAGCGTCGCATAAGCACTGTCAACGCATATGCAGACTACAGGCGTTGGCTTTGCCCTCTTATTAACCGAGGAGACGTTTCAGGGCCTCCGGCGCCTCGTCGATCCGGTCGACCAGGGCGATCCGCGTCTCCATCGACCGGTCGCGCGCGAGCGACTGGAGCAACGGCCACACGGGCAGGTGCTCGGTCCAGTGCGCCCGGTCCACCAGGACCATCGGCGTGGGCTCGCCGCGCGACTCGTAGTAGTTGGGCGTCGCGTTGTCGAAGACCTCCTGGACGGTGCCGGCGGCCCCGGGCAGGAAGACGACACCCGCCGTGGACCGCGCCAACAGGCCGTCCTCGCGGGTGGCGTTGGAGAAGTACTTGGCGATGTGGGAGGCGAAGGGGTTCGGCGGCTCATGGCCGTAGAACCAGGTCGGGATGCCGACCGAGCGGCCGCCGCGGGGGAGGCGGGCCCGCACCTCGAAGGCGACCGACGCCCACTCGGTGACGGACGGCGTGAACCCCGGCGCCTTGCCGAGCAGCCGCAGCGCGTCGCCCAACTCCTCGTCGCCGTACGGGGCGAGGAAGGCGCCGAGGTTGGCCGCCTCCATCGCGCCGGGACCGCCGCCGGTGGCGACCGTCAGACCGGCGCGCGCCAGTTCCCGGCCGAGCCGGACGGCGCCCTCGTACTCCGGCGTGCCGCGGCGCATCGCGTGCCCGCCCATCACGCCCACCACCCGGGCGCCGGTGAGGAGTTCGTCCAGGGCGTCGGACACGGCGTCGTCGTGGAGCGCCCGCAACGTCGAGGCGTACACGTCCCGGTCGGCCTTCGTGCGCTGGAGCCAGGCGTAGGCGCGGGCGTCCGGTGTGGCCTCGTAGCCGTCGGCCAGGGACGCGAACAGCTCGTCCGGCGTGTAGACATGACCCCGGTAGGGGTCGAAGGGCAGGTCCGGGACGGGCGGGAAGACCAGGGCGCCCTCGGCGCGCACCTTGGCGGCCGCGTCCTCACGCATCGGGCAGCCGAGGAAGACCGCGCCGGCCGCGCCGGTGGTGAGCAGTTCGCGCGTACGGTCCGTCAGATCGACGGCCTGCACCCGGAACCCGGCGAGGGAGCCGCGCGCCGAGACGATCGCGTCGAACTCCTCCAGCGTCTCTATCTCATGGTCGTCGTGGTGGGCCGCATGGGCGGGCATCGTCTGCACCCGCCCATGCTAGGTCGTGTCCGCAAAGTCCCGCCTGCCGCCCGGCGCCCGGCACGCTCCCCCAAGCTCTTCGAGCAGGGGGGACCCCCAGAGCACGCACCGGAAACACCGCTCGGCCCGCCCTACGGGCGAACAACGGGACTTTGCGGACACGACCTTAGGCCGCCCGGACATCGGTCATCCCTCGACGGCCGCCGGGTCCATCCACACGATTTCCCAGGTGTGCCCGTCGAGGTCGTCGAAGGCGCGGCCGTACATGAAGCCCATGTCCTGGACCTTGTCCGAGGCGGTGCCGCCGGCCGTGACGGCCTTCTCCACCAGCTCGTCGACCTTGGCGCGGCTCTCCGCGCTCAGACAGATCAGGACCTCGCTGGTCGTGGTGGCGTCCGCGATCTCCTTCTTGGTGAAGGTCGCGTAGAACGGCTTGGTCAGCAGCATCGCGACGATGGTGTCGCTGATCACGACCGAGGCCGCGTTGTCGTCGCTGAACTGCGGGTTGATCGAGTAGCCCAGCTCCGTGAAGAACTTCTTCGACGCGTCGAGGTCGTTCACGGGCAGGTTCACGAAGATCATCTGCTGGTACGCGGGGGCGGTCATCGGGGTCTCTCCCATCGGTTCGTCGCTGTTCGGTGAGGTAGACCCGGGGGTCCCACGGAACTCATCGCCGCCCGGGGGCCTTTTTCCGGGCGGCGCGCTCAGCGGGACAGGGGCAGCGCGGCCAGCCCGGCCACGACCAGGGTCAGCGGGCCGAAGACGGCGAGCAGCGCACCGGCGCGCAGGGCCGCCGCGGCGCGTAGCGTCCCCGCCGGGGCGCCGAGCCGCAGCAGGGCCGCCGTGGTGCCGGCGCGGTCCTGCCGGGCCTCGACGGCGGCCGTGAGCAGCGTGGCCACGGCGCAGCCGGTGACCACGGCGGCGCCCAGCGCGGTGAGCGGACCGAAGGAACCCGCGTCCGGCAGCGGTGTCATGGCGTACGCGGCCGAGGCCACCGCGCACAGGACGCCGAGGGGGCGCCCGATCCGCGTGGCCTCCGCCATCAGGCCGCGGCCCGCCAGCAGCCGCAGCGCGCCGGGGCGCACGGCCTGCAGCACCAGGCCGCACAGGTGGGTGAGTCCGGGGGCGGCCAGCGCGAGGCCCACCGCCGTGAGCAGCCAGCCCACGAGCACGCCGGTGGGCCCGGCGGGCAGCGCCGCGGGCAGGGCGGGACCGCCGTCGCCGGACGCCCCGGCGGCGTACGTCTCCACCGCCAGGCCGGCGGCGAGCACCGCCACGCCCCACGGCAGGCCCTTGGGCGCCGGGCTCGGCTCCGGCAGCGGGGGGAGCGCGTCCGGCGCGGTCTCGGCGGCGGGCGCCTCGACGGCCACGCCGCCTGGCGCGGGCTGCGGCTCCTGCCCGCCGCCCGGTGTGCCCCGCACGGCCTCCCGCACGCGGGTGCCGAACCGGCCTGAGGACCCTGAGGTCTCCCGGCCCGCCGGGCGTCCGGCGGCCCCGAAGCGGCCGTACGACCGCCTGGTGCCGCCGTCGGGTGCGGGGCCGAGCCCCTGGGGCCGCAGGACGAACGCCACGGCGGCGGACGCGATCACCGGCACCAGGGCCAGCAGGGTGAGGGAGCCGGGCACCGGCAGCGAGGTGCCTGCGGCGAGCGCCTCCGTGGCCGCCCCGTCGAACGGCATGCCGGTGAGGTCGCCCCGCAGATGCAGGAAGACCAGCAGGGCCAGCATCGAGCCGAGCAGGCAGGACAGGGCCGTCGTGGTCACCGAGACCAGCATCAGGCGGGCCGGGCCCAGGCCGACCGCGGCGAGGCCGGGACGCGGCCGGGTGCCGGGGTCGGTACGGGCGACGGCCACCGCGAGCTGGACCGTCGCGGCGAGCGGGGGCAGGCACCAGGCGAGCCGCGCGGTCGCGTCGCCGGGGGAGTCGGGGTGGGACAGGGCGTAGCCCAGGGCGCACAGCAGCAGGAACGCGGTGCCCGCGGAGGCCGCCGTGACCAGCAGGCGGCGCAGCTGGACGGCGGGCCGGGCGCCGCGGGTCAGGCGGAGAGCGAGCACGCCGCCCGGCCTTCCGTCTCGGGGACGGGAGGCAGGTGCACGGTGTTCACGCGCCGTCCGTCGAGCAGGGCGATGGTGCGGTCGGCGAACGCCGAGCACTCGGTGTCGTGGCCGGTCAGCACGACCGTGATGCCGTGCGAGCGGGCCGCCGCCGTCAGGGTGCGCAGCACCTGGGTGCGGTCGGCGCGGTGCAGGGGCGCCGTCGGCTCGTCGGCGAAGAGCACCTGGGGCGCGGGGGCCAGGGCGCGGGCGATGCTGACGCGCTGGCGTTCGGCCCGGACCAGCTGGTGCGGGCGCTTGCGGGCCGCGTCGCCGACGTCGAGGCGCTCCAGCCACTCCAGCGCGGCCGTCTTGGCCCGGCGCCGGCCGCTGCCGCGCAGCATGAGCGGAAGGGCGGTGTTCTCCCAGACGTTCAGTTCGGGGACCAGCGAGGGGGTGGGGCCGATCCAGGCGAAGCGGTCGCGGCGGAGCCGGTCACGGGCCTGGGCGCCCATGGTGTGCAGCGGCACGCTGTTGAACCAGATCTCGCCGCCGCCCGGCGGGGTCAGCCCCGACAGGCAGCGCAGGAGCGCGGTCTTGCCGCTGCCGCGCGGGCCGACCACGGCGAGGATCTCGCGCTCCTGGACCCCGAGCGAGACGCCGCTGAGCCCGGGCGAGCCGTCGTCGTACGAAAAGCGCAGGGCGCGTGCCCAGAGCACGTCGTTGTCCGGCGGAGCCACCATGGCGTACACCTCGGTTCAGATCCGTAGTTCCCGTGCCGTTCCCCCGTCCGGGGGAACGAACGCAGGGCCGATCGGTTACCAGGCACGCTAAGGACCGGGGCGTCGAACGCCGGACAGCACGCGGCGGGGGTGCACCCTTCTCACTCCTACGGGTGCACCCCCGCCGCGACGGGCCGCGGTGGATCAGAGCTTGGTCCACGCCTCCGTGAGGGTGGCGCGCAGGATCTGCTCGATCTCGTCGAACGTCTGCTGGTTCGAGATCAGTGGCGGGGCCAGCTGGACGACCGGGTCGCCCCTGTCGTCGGCGCGGCAGTACAGGCCGTTCTCGAAGAGCTTCTTGGACAGGAAGCCGTACAGGACGCGCTCGGTCTCCTCGTCGTTGAAGGACTCCTTCGTCGCCTTGTCCTTGACGAGTTCGATGCCGTAGAAGAAGCCGTTGCCGCGGACGTCGCCGACGATCGGCAGGTCGTGCAGCTTCTCCAGGGTGGAGCGGAAGGCGCCCTCGTTGTCGAGGACGTGCTGGTTGAGGTTCTCGCGCTCGAACAGGTCGAGGTTGGCGAGGCCCACGGCCGCGGACACCGGGTGGCCGCCGAAGGTGTAGCCGTGCAGGAAGGTGTTGTCGCCCTTGTAGAACGGCTCGGCGATCCGGTCGGAGATCACGCAGGCGCCGATCGGGGAGTAGCCCGAGGTCATGCCCTTGGCGCAGGTGATCATGTCCGGCACGTAGTCGAACTTGTCGCAGGCGAACATCGTGCCGAGGCGGCCGAAGGCGCAGATGACCTCGTCCGAGACGAGCAGCACGTCGTACTGGTCGCAGATCTCGCGGACCCGCTGGAAGTAGCCGGGCGGGGGCGGGAAGCAGCCGCCGGCGTTCTGCACGGGCTCCAGGAAGACCGCGGCGACGGTGTCCGGGCCCTCGAAGAGGATCTGCTGCTCGATCTGGTCGGCGGCCCAGCGGCCGAAGGCCTCGGGGTCGTCGCCGTGGATCGGGGCGCGGTAGATGTTGGTGTTCGGCACCTTGTGCGCGCCGGGGACCAGCGGCTCGAAGGGGGCCTTCAGGGCGGGCAGGCCGGTGATGGACAGGGCGCCCTGCGGGGTGCCGTGGTAGGCGACCGCGCGCGAGATGACCTTGTGCTTGGTGGGCTTGCCGACCAGCTTGAAGTACTGCTTGGCGAGCTTCCAGGCGGTCTCGACCGCCTCACCGCCGCCGGTGGTGAAGAAGACCTTGTTCAGGTCGCCCGGGGCGTGGTCGGCCAGGCGCTCGGCCAGCTCGACGGCCTTCGGGTGCGCGTACGACCAGATCGGGAAGAACGCCAGCTCCTGGGCCTGCTTGAGGGCGGTCTCCGCCAGCTCGACGCGGCCGTGGCCGGCCTGGACGACGAACAGACCCGCGAGACCGTCCAGGTACCGCTTGCCCTTGTCGTCGTAGATGTAGGTGCCCTCGCCCCGGACGATCGTCGGGACCGGCGAGTTCTCGTACGAGGACATGCGGGTGAAGTGCATCCACAGGTGGTCGTACGCGGTGCGGCTGAGGTCCTTGGTGCTCACGGTTATCGGGTCCTCACGGTTATCGGGTTCCCCACATGTAGGTCTGCTTCTTGAGCTTGAGGTAGACGAAGCTCTCCGTCGAACGCACGCCCGGGACGGCCCGGATGCGCCGGTTGATGACCTCGAGGAGGTGGTCGTCGTCCTCGCAGACGATCTCCACCATCAGGTCGAAGGAGCCGGCGGTCATCACCACGTACTCGCACTCGGCCATGGCGGTCAGCGCGTCGGCCACGGACTCCACGTCGCCCTCGACGTTCACGCCGACCATCGCCTGCCTGCGGAACCCCACGGTCAGCGGGTCCGTGACGGCGACGATCTGCATGACGCCCTGGTCGAGCAGCTTCTGGACGCGCTGGCGCACGGCCGCCTCGGACAGGCCGACGGCCTTGCCGATCGCGGCGTACGGCCGGCGGCCGTCCTCCTGGAGCTGCTCGATGATGGCGAGGGAGACGGCGTCCAGCTGGGGACCGCCGCCGTTCCTGGACTCGCGGGAGTCCCTGTGCTCTGCGCTTCGACTGGCCACGGCGCCACTCTGCACGACGTATCGACAGTTCCGCAAGGTCGGGGCGATGAAATTCGTTGTTCACATGCGTGATACCTGCGGATTTCGCAGAAGCGGGCCCAATGGGGGTGTTGAAAACGTCGGCCTGCCGATTAGGGTGGGTGTCTCAGAGAATGGACAGTCGGAAAACCAGTGAAGACCCCTGACAGGAGGCCGGCAGTGAGCACCGAGCTGCGTGGGCTGCGCACACTACGCAATTACATCGCCGGGGAGTTCCGGGACGCCGCCGACGGACGGACCACCGAGGTGGTCAACCCCGCGACGGGCGAGGCGTACGCGACCGCGCCGCTGTCCGGACAGGCGGACGTCGACGCCGCCATGGAGGCGGCGGCCCAGGCGTTCCCGGCCTGGCGCGACGCCACCCCCGCCGAGCGGCAGAAGGCCCTGCTGAAGATCGCGGACGCCTTCGAGGAGCGCGCCGAGGAACTGATCGCCGCCGAGGTGGAGAACACCGGCAAGCCGATCGGCCTCACGCGGTCCGAGGAGATCCCGCCGATGGTCGACCAGATCCGCTTCTTCGCCGGCGCGGCGCGGATGCTGGAGGGCCGCTCGGCGGGCGAGTACATGGAGGGCCTGACCTCGATCGTGCGGCGTGAGCCGATCGGCGTCTGCGCGCAGGTCGCGCCGTGGAACTACCCGATGATGATGGCCGTGTGGAAGTTCGCCCCGGCCCTCGCCGCGGGCAACACGGTCGTCCTGAAGCCGTCGGACACGACGCCCGCGTCGACCGTCCTGATCGCCGAGATCATCGGCGGGATCCTGCCCAAGGGCGTCTTCAACGTCATCACCGGCGACCGTGACACCGGCCGCATGATGGTCGAGCACCCCGTCCCGGCGATGGCCTCGATCACCGGGTCCGTCCGCGCGGGCATGCAGGTCGCCGAGTCCGCCGCCAAGGACCTCAAGCGGGTCCACCTGGAGCTGGGCGGCAAGGCCCCGGTCGTGGTCTTCCAGGACACCGACATCGCCAAGGCCGTCGAGGACATCTCCGTCGCGGGCTTCTTCAACGCCGGCCAGGACTGCACGGCCGCCACCCGTGTGCTCGTCCAGGAGTCCATCCACGACGAGTTCGTGCGGGCGCTGGCCAAGGCCGCCGCCGAGACCAAGACCGGTCAGCCGGACGATGAGGACGTGCTGTTCGGCCCGCTCAACAACCCGAACCAGCTGAAGCAGGTCGCCGGGTTCATCGACCGGCTGCCCGCGCACGCCAAGGTCGAGGCGGGCGGGCACCAGGTCGGCGACAAGGGGTACTTCTACGCGCCGACCGTCGTCTCCGGGCTGAAGCAGGACGACGAGATCATCCAGAACGAGGTCTTCGGGCCGGTCATCACCGTCCAGTCCTTCACGGACGAGGCGCAGGCGATCGAGTGGGCGAACGGCGTCGACTACGCGCTCGCCTCCTCCGTGTGGACCAAGGACCACGGGCGCGCGATGCGCATGTCCAAGGCCCTCGACTTCGGTTGCGTCTGGATCAACACCCACATCCCGCTGGTCGCGGAGATGCCGCACGGCGGCTTCAAGAAGTCCGGCTACGGCAAGGACCTCTCGGCGTACGGCTTCGACGACTACACGCGCATCAAGCACGTCATGACGTCCCTGGACGTCTGACGGCCTGCCTTCGCCCAGCGCACGACGCGGCCCCGGGCCCGGCACACGCCGGTCCGGGGCCGCGCCGTGTCCCTGCGGGGCGGGTGTGCGTTCGCGCATGCACGGTTCGGTGCGTGGTCCGCTGCCGCGCCGTCGTGGCTGGTCGCGCAGTTCCCCGCGCCCCTGAGGGCGTGGGTGTTCGCGGCGTTCGGTGTGGCTCTACGATCCGGGGTGTTCCTCCCGCGCCGTGGCCGCAGGGCGGGTCAGCAGGTGGCGGGGGTCGGCGGTGCGGGTGATGGCCGACTCGACGGCGGCGATGCGGTCGGCGAGGAGGCCGAGTGCCGCCACCGCGCGGGTGAGCTGGTCGTCCTCGGGGCCGCCCAGGGCCTGGGTGCGGACGTACGCCGCCTTCACCTCCGCCCAGCGGGCGGCCTGCGCGGCGGTGAGCGTGCCGCGCAGCTCCGCCAGCTTCAGCAGGTTCGCCTCGGCGTCGGAGGTCAGGGTCTGCGCCTCCGCGCGGTAGTGGTCGTCGATCAGCGCGGTCAGCTCCGCGTCGTTCATGACCGGCTGGACACGCTGGGCGATCTTGTTCATGTTCCGGTACGAGCCCTGGAGGCGGAACGGCGGTTCCGTGCGGGTGGCGTCGGACCGCGCGGCGGACGCGATGTACGCCTCGTTCACCGCGAGCACGGTCGACCGCACCGTCAGCAGATGCCGCAGCACGGCGAGGATCCGCTCCAGCTCGGCGGGCGCGTACGGGTGGGCCAGCCGGTCCGGACGGGCCGTCGGGTCGCCCTCGGCCAGCCGGACGAGCAGGTCCAGGTCGGCCCGGTCCCGGCCGGCGAGCGGGGCCAGGACGGTGTTGGCGGTGAGCACGTTCTCCAGGAAGCTCAGCGCGAAGACCTGCTCCTTGCCGGTGAGGACGTCGCCGAGGTTCCACACGTCGGCGCGGTTGGCGAGCATGTCGGGGACCTGGAAACGCCCGCCGGACTCGGTGTACGGGTTGCCGGCCATGCAGACCGCGAACCGCTTGCCGCGCAGGTCGTAGGTACGCGGCTCGCCCTCGTGGACGCCGTCGATCCGGCGGGTGGCGTCGCACAGCGGGATGAACTTCTGCAGCAGCTCCGGCGAGGTGTGCTGGATGTCGTCCAGGTACAGCAGCGTGTTGTTGCCCGCCGCCAGGGCGAAGTTGATCTTCTCGACCTCCTGGCGGGCGGTCGCGTTCGGGGCGTCGGCGGGGTCCAGCGAGGTCACGTCCCGGCCCAGCGCGGGCCCGCCGACCTTGACCAGCATCAGTCCCAGCCGGTCCGCGACGTACTCGACGAGGGTCGTCTTGCCGTAGCCGGGCGGGGACAGGAGCAGCAGCAGACCGCCGGTGTCGGTCCGCTTGGCGTCGCCCGTGGTGCCGAGCTGCCGGGCGAGGCTGTCGCCGACGAGCGGCAGGTACACCTCGTCGATGAGCCGGTTGCGCACGAACGCCGGCATCACGCGCGGCCGGTGCTCGTCCAGCCGCAGCCGGGCCCGCTCCGCCGCCGTCACGGCGGTACGGCGGCGCAGCTGGGCGCGGTGGGCCGGGACCTCGTGCGCGGCGAACTCCCGGGTGCGGGCGAGGAACTCGTCCACCCGGAGCGTGAGCCGGCCCCCGCTGATCCGGGGGTGGGCGCCGAGCAGGCCCTCCACCGTCGCGGTCAGCGGCGCGTCCCCCTCGTAGCGGGGGAGGTCCGGGCACAGCTCGGCGGCCACGGCCTCCGCCAGGTCCCCGGCGGAGACCTCCGTGCCGGTGGAGGCGGTGTACGCGGACAGCCACGCCTCGACCAGCTGGCGGCGGGCGGCCGGGCCGGTCAGCGCGGCGAGGTCGTCGTCGTAGGCGGACGTGCCGACCGTGCGGCGGAACTTCTCCAGCAGGGTGCGGGCGCCGGCGCTCAGGACGAACCCGTCGGGCCCGGCGGTCAGTTCGTCGAACAGGTAGTCCGCGGCGGCCTGCGCGCCGTCGCCGCCGATCGCCTCCGCCAGCTCCCCGCGGAGGTCCGCGATGGCCGGGGCCAGGCCGAACGTGTCGCGGGCGCGGGCCAGCGACACCGCGCGCCGCGCCCAGTCCGCGCGGGCCCCGTCCGTCGTGCCGTGCGCCCAGAACAGCTGGGCCCGGGCCCGGGCGGACGGCTCGTGGCGCAGCGGGCCCGCGCTCTCGTACAGGCCGAGCAGCGCGGTGAGGATCAGCACCGTGTCGTGGTCGTGGACGCCGGGCTCGTACCCCTCGTCGTACGCCTCCCGCGCCGCCCGGCCCACGAGGCCAGGCAGGTCCGCCCCGGCCAGGGCCTCGGCGCCGTGCGTGTTCAGCAGGCGCGCGGCCAGGTGCTCGGCGCGGTAGACGTCCGGCGACTCCGACGGCAGCGGCCGGTCCCAGTACGCCCGGCCCGCCAGCAGCTCGGGGTCGGTCACCGGGGTGCGGTGGTCGGTGCCGGTGACGGCGAAGGCGAGACCGTCGCCGTCCGGGACCAGGGTGAGGTCGAGCGGCTGGGTGTGGACGGCGAAGCGGTGGGCGCCCAGCCGCAGGGTGCGGCCGCCGTCGGCGTACAGGTCGGTCCGGTCCCGCAGCGCGCGGCCGGCCTCCTGGCGCGCGGCCTTCAGCCGCCCGTCCAGCTCCTCCGCGCGGACCCGGTCGCCCAGCTCGCGCAGCTCACCGGCGATGCGCCGGACCTTGCCGGGCATCGGGTCGGAGGCGAAGAAGGCGGCGACGGCGTCCGCGTCGGGCAGCGCGGCGGCCCGCCGGGCGACGGTCCGCAGCACCCGTTCCGCCGAGGCGGCCAGCCGCTCGGCGCGGCGGGCCCGCTCGTCGGCGAGGGCCTGCTTGCGGGCCGTGAACGCCTCGTGGATCTCCTCGCGCCGGTCGGCGAGCGCGCCGAGGAAGTCGTCGAACTCGGCGAACCGCGACTCCAGGTTCTCCACCTGCACCAGCAGCCGGGCCAGGTGCTCCTCGCACGCCTCGGGCGTCCCGGCCGCCGCCAGCGCGCCGGTCACCGTCTGCCCGAGCAGCGCGAACTCGGCGGCGAACTCGGCGCGGCCCTCCTGGTCGAGGAGGTCGCGGCGGCGCCCGTCCAGGACCGCGCGGGCGCGGTTGACGCCGCCGGCGACCTCGGCGATCCGCCCCAGGACGGCCGTACGGACCGTGGCGTCGGCGATGTCGAGACCGGCGACGACCTCCGTCACCGTGTCCAGGCCCTCGGCGAGCTCGTCGATCCGGGCGGCGACAGGCCCGGCCTCGGCGACGGTCGCGATGCCCGAGGCGTCCGCGAGGAGCGCCTCCACGCGCTCGTGGTGGGCGGCGAACGCGTCCTCGCGGGCCAGGTCGGCGACCGCGCGGCGGCCGAACGCGGCGAGGTCGGACGCCACGTCTCCGGCGAGTTCGTCGATCCGGTCCGTGTCGGCGTACCGCAGGTCCTTCAGGGTGAGCAGGTGCCCCTGCGCCCGGCGCAGTTCGGCGAGCCCGGACACCCAGGCGTCGGCGCCCCGCGGCGCCTCGCCGCGCAGCCGCCGTACGACCGCCGCGACGCGCTCGGCGGCCTCGGTGAGCGCCTCGGCGGCCTGCCGGGTCAGCGCCCGCACCGTGCGGAACTCGATGAGCACCTGCTCGGCGGTCGCCCGCACCTGCCCCAACGGCTCGCCCAGGGAACCGAGTTCGTCCTCGCCCAGCCAGTGGTAGGCGTCGGTAGCCCGGACGCAGGCCGCCGTCAGCGCCTCGTACACCTCGACGGTCGGGGTGGTCTCGGCGACGGCCCCGGCGATCGACAGGCAGTCGGAGATGCCGCGCACCAGATCGGCGTTGCCCACTCGGGCCAGCGGGCCGGCGCCGACCGGCTGGGCGGCGGCGTGCACGTCGGAGACGTACGGGGAGTCCCACAGCTGGACGGGGTGGACGCGCCCCGGCTCGGCGCCCTCGGCGCGCAGCAGGACCAGCCCGCCGTCGCCGAACAGGGCCCAGCCGCCGCACGACAGCGGCGTCGACACCTCCTTGCGGATCACGTTGTACGGCAGCAGCAGGGCGCGGCCCGTCTCCCGCGCGTGGAACGTGAACAGGACGTCCTCCCCGTTGGGGGAGCGGACCGTCCGCTCGAACTCCAGGGCCGCCCCGTCCTCCGCGCCGGCGACCCCCTCGAAGATCTTGTACGCGCCGCTCGCCAGGCAGTACCCGCCCGGGAACACGATGCCCTGGTCCTCGGGGAGCCGGCGGCACGCCTGCCCGATCCCGTCGAGGCGGACGACGGACCTGGTCAGGGTGTTGAACACGAGGTACCGGTGGGCGTCCTCGTTGTAGGGGCGCACGCGCAGAAGGATCAGGGCGCCGACGCGGGCGTACGCGATGTCGGCGTCCGCGAGGGACTGCAGCGGCTCGTCGACGGGCTCGGCGTACACGCCGTCGCCGGTCTCCGTGTCGTCCTCGGTCTTGACGGTGAGGGAGCCGCCGACGGTCGCCACGAACAGCTCGTCCTCGACGGACACGTGCGGGTGCCGGCCGAGCCGGTGGTCCTCGCGGGTGGCCGGCGTCCAGGTGAAGTCGTGGGCCGGGGGCAGCACATGGTCGCGGTCGCCGCGCGCGTCGAGGAAGGACACCTCGCCGGTGCCGGACACCGCCCAGCGCAGCACCCGGATGTCGTCCGCCTTCTCCCCGGTCTGGAAGACGGCCAGCAGCCGGCCCTCCACGTGCCGCAGCCGCAGCAGCCGGGCCTGCCGGTAGTAGCGGTGCAGCGCCCCGAACTCCCGGACGAACGCGGGGTCGTCGAGGAGCCCCGGCACGGCGTCCTCGGGCAGCTGGTTCAGGTCGCGGTCGTGCAGCGCGAAGACGTCGCCGACGGCCGGCTCGGTACCGGCGCCCGCCGGGAGGCCGTGGCCGAAGAGCAGGACGTCACCGACGGCCACGAGGTCGCGGGGCACGCACGCGTGCTCGGTGTGCAGCCGCCCGGTGCCGGCGAGTTCGAGGCGGACCGCGCCGAACTCCTCGGCCCGGCGGGCGTTGAGCGCCTCGGCGCGCCGGGCGAGCTCGGCGGCCTGCGCGGTGAGCCGGTCCCGCAGCACCTCGTAGGTGCCGGTGTCCAGGCTCGTCGTCCCGGTGGTCATGGGGTCCCTCTCGTACGTCGTGGAGGTCTCGGCGGACGGCGAGGTCGCGGTCCGGAGCCGCCGTCCCCTGTGCGGCGGCTCCGGACCGGGTGCCGGTCAGCCCCTGGCGCTGCCGTTCAGGGAGGCGAGGGGGGTCTCCGCGAGACCCAGTTCGCCCGCCTTGTCCAGCAGTTGCTGGAGCTGCCCGGTGTTCGCGGTGTCCGACTTCATGAGCTTCATCAGCAGCGCGGACACGGTCAGGTTCTGCACGTCCGCCGTGGAGACGGAGCCGAGGACGTGCGTGACGTCGTCCCCGAAGTCCCGGGTGCCGTCCAGCCAGGGCCGGCCGAGCGCCTGCGCCGTCTCGGAGTGCTGGACGAACCCGTCCAGGCCCTTGCCGAGCGCGATGGAGGACACCAGCCGGTCGAAGAAGACCGACTCCCCGCCGACGATGTCGATGTCGGCGTTCTCCAGGCCGGTGGCGAGCACCGTGGCCTGGGCCTCGGCGACCTGCCGCTGCACCTCCAGGCCGGCCAGCCGGATGTCCTTCTCCGCCTCCAGGCGCAGGCGGTACTCCTCGTGGCCCCGGGACGCGTCGTCCAGCGCGGCCATCGCCGCCGCCTTCTCCGTGAGCCCGGCGGCCTCGGCCTTCAGCTTCTCGCCGACGCCCTGCGCCTCGGCCAGCGCCTTGGCCCGCGCACCCTCGGCCTCCGCCCGCATCCGGGCCTCGGTGGCCTCGGCCTCCGCGCGGCCCGCCTTCTCGATGACCTCGGCCTCCTTGTCGCGGACCTGCACCGAGGCCAGCCCCTCGGCCGCGGCCTCGGCCTGGACCGCCTCGGCGAGCCGCAGCTTGGCCCGCGCGTCCAGGTCGGCGCTCTTCAGCCGGGCCTCGGCCAGCGTCAGTTCCTCGGCCGCGCGGTGCACGGCGGCCTGCTCGGCGGCCTCGGCGGCCTTGATGTCCTTGACCAGCCGCTCCTGCGCCTCGGCCTCGGCGGCGATGATCACGGACTGCCGGTCGCGCTCCGCCTCCTCGACGGCCCGCAGCCGCTTGATGGCCTCCTCCTGCTCGGCGACCGTCCGGTCCACGGCGACCCGCTCGCGGATCACCTCGGCGATCTGCCGCTTCTCCGCCTCGACCTCCTTGTCGGCGGCGATCCGGGTCAGCTGGGTCTCCCGCTCGCGGGCGATGACCTCCAGCAGGCGGTCCTTCTCGATGCGCTCGCTCTCGACGGCGATGACCCGCTCACGGTTCTTGGCGGCGACGGCGACCTCGCGGGCCTGGTTCTCCCGCTGCACGCCGAGCTGCTCCTCGGTCTTGAGGAACGCCGTCTGGGCCCGCAGCCGCTCCTCCTCCACCACCCGTGCCGTCTCGGCCTCCTCGCGCGCCCGCACGGTCTCGATCTCCCGGCGCTGCTTGATCTCGGCGTCGGCCTGCCGGCGCTCCAGCTCCAGGATGGCCTCGCGGGCGTCGACGTCCTGCCGGGTGATCTCCTTCTGCTCGGTGCGCTGCGCCTCGTTGGTGCGCACGTGCTCGACGGCCGTCAGCTCGGTGATCTTGCGGATGCCCTGGGCGTCGAGGACGTTGGCGGGGTCGAGCTGGGTGAGCGGCGTCTGCTCCAGGTAGTCGATCGCCGCGTCCTCCAGGTGGTAGCCGTTCAGATCGACGCCGATGACCTCGATGATCCGGTACCGCAGCTCCTCGCGCTTGGTGTAGAGGTCGGTGAAGTCCAGCTGCTTGCCGACGGTCTTCAGCGCCTCGGAGAACTTGGCGTGGAAGAGCTCCTGGAGCGTGTCGCGGTCGCTGGCACGGGCCGTGCCGACGGCCTGGGCGACCTTGATGACGTCCTCGATCGTCTTGTTGACCTTGACGAAGAACGTGATCCGGATGTCCGCGCGGATGTTGTCGCGGCAGATCAGCCCTTCCTTGCCGGCCCGGGTGATCTCGATGGTCTTCACCGAGATGTCCATGACCTCGGCCTTGTGCAGCACGGGCAGCACGACCTGCCCGGTGAAGGTCACGTCGACCTTGCGCATCTTGGAGACGATCAGGGCCTTGCCCTGCTCCACCTTGCGGAACAGCCGGGCGACGATCAGTACCACCAGCAGGCAGGCGACGACGAGCGCGCCGGTGCCGACGATCATGGGAACCATGACATACGTCCTTCGGGCGTAGGTGTGCGGGGAGAGACGGGCGGGGGCGAGCGCGGGTGCGGGCGCCGGGAACGGACCCGGGCGGCGGCGCGGCTCAGGCGGCGCGGTCCCCCGTGCGGAGCGCGGCCGTGCGGACCGCGCGCCGCGCGGCCGGGCCGGGTTCGTCGGGGAAGAGACGGTGCAGCCGCCGGACGAGAAGGCGGGTCGCGGACCAGGCCACGACGAGGGCGGCGACCGGGAGGACCAGCCGCAGCAGCGGGCCGGCGGCGCTCCCGGGGGGTGTGAACGCGGCGAGCGGCACGGCCGCCCCGACGCTCAGGGACCAGGCGAGGACCGTCAGCAGGGACAGCGCGACCGTCACGGGCACGCCGTCCAGGCCCCATCGGCGCAGATCCACGTCCGCGTCGAAGCTGCGGACGCCGGCCAGACCGGCGGCGGCCAGGAGCCAGAAGCAGACGGCCACGACGAGGGCCGCGCTGAGGACGAGGGTGGGCAGGCCGGTGGCGGCTGTCAGAACCGTGCGCATCTCCGGGCCCCCTCTCCCCTCGGCGCCGCCAACGGCGGCGCGTGTCGTCCGGAGGGCACGGCACGGCAGCGGTCCGGCGCCGGGACACCTGCCGGTGTCCGGCACCGCGACCGTCCGTGGTGCTCCCCGCGGACCATGCTGCCGGACGCGGTCCCTTCCGCGCATTGCCGGTTTCCGGCAATGTTCACCGGTTGCTGGGTGCCGGACGCGGCCCCGGAGGGGCACCGCTACGCCGGAAGGAATCGTTCCGGCAGAGTCACCCGGCGAGGTGGCCCGGCGAGGTCGCTCTCGGCGCTGTCACCCGGCGGGCGGCCGGTGGGAGTGCCGGTGATGGACGGCGGTGCGGCCCACCGTCGCCGCCAGCCGGCCCAGCCGGCGCCAGTCGAGGCGGGCCTTGCGGCGGGGGACGCCGGGGCGTCCGCGCGGCACGCGCACCCGCAGCGCGCCCGGCGCGATCCGGCAGCGCACCGGGGCGGGCAGCATCAGCGCCTCACCGTCGACACCGGCCTCGATCTCGGGGCGGTCGGCGTCCACCACCACCTCCCGCGCGGTGACGAAGGTGAGGCCGTGCGGCCCCGGCGTCAGCAACAGGGCGGCGGCCTGGGCGGCGCTGTCCACCCGGATGCCGAGGACGCCGAGCACCCCGCCGTCGAGGCGGTCGCGGTAGCCGACTCCGAACGGGTCGTCGGTGCGGTAGACGTTGTTGCTGATCAGCACGGCCTGCGGGGCCTCGAGCGTGGTGTCCCCGGCGCGGGCGGTGAGCCGCGGACCCTCCTCGCCGAGGAGCAGGTCGGGCAGCAGCTCCAGACTCGTGCCGATCTTGGCCTCCCGGTAGCCGGGGTTCTGCACGATGGCGGCGTACGCCCCGAAGGACGCGTTGTTGACGAAGGGCCGGTCGCCCGCGAAGCCGAGGTCGACGCGCAGCTCCACACCGTCGGTGAGCGCGTCGAGGCAGGTCGAGGGGTCGTCCCGGTCCAGGCCGAGGTCCATGGCGAAGTGGTTGCGGGTGCCGGCGCTGATCACCAGGAACGGCAGGCCGTGCTCGGCGGCGACCGCCGCGACCAGCGCCTGTGTGCCGTCGCCGCCCGCCACCCCCAGCAGGTCGGCCCCGTTCGCGACGGCCTCGCGGGCGAGCGCGGTGACGTCCTGGTGCCGCTCGGGATCGAGGAGGACGACCTCGGCGCCGAGCCGCTCGGCCTTCTCCTTCAGCCCGAAGCGGCCCACCTTCCCGTCGCCCGACAGCGGGTTCATGATCAGGAAGGGCCGCCGTACGGGCAGCGCCCTGCGCTCGCGCATCGGCCGCACCCGCGAGGGCGTGGCGCTGCCCAGCGCGTACCGCCCGCTCCAGACGGCCACCGCCCACAGCGCCACCGACACGAGCAGCGACCACAGGAGGGTGACCGCGAACAGGGCGACGAGCGCGGCCGGAACGATCAGCGCCACCAGGGCCGCGACCCAGCGCAGCGGGCCACGCAGGGTCAGCGTCCACCACAGCGCGACCGCGCTGACGGCCAGGCCGACCGCCGCGGCGACGAGGAGCAGGACGCCGACGAAGCCGCCGTGCACCAGAGGCACGAGCAGGGCGAGCCCGGCGGCGACCAGTGCGGCGCGGGCCGCCCACCGCTGCTTCACCAAGGCGCGCCCGCTCACGTCGAGGGCCATCGTTCCTCCGTTCGCCCCGTGCTCATCGTAGGTCCGGTCTGTCTACGGATGCTCGCCCTGGACGCGCCGAACCCCGCCGGACCGGAACCCACTTTTGAACATGTTCAACTCGGGCGTAGGCTACGGCCATGAGCGACAGAGCCGCCCTGCTCAAGGGCATCCGCGCGTGGTTGGCCGTCTTCGTCGTCTGCCTGGTGCTCAGCGGCGCCACGGCCTTCCCCCTCGTCCACGAACTGCGCTGGACGGAGGACCTGCTGCGCGCCCTGTCCGTCCAGGACACCCTGCCCGGCCTCACGGAGTGGATCGCACGCGTCCGGCAAGGACTCGACACCGCCGACGCCGAACACCCCTTCCTCCTCTACGGCACGGACTGGCTGGCCTTCGCCCACCTCGTCATCGCGGTCGCCTTCTACGGCCCCTACCGCGACCCGGTCCGCAACATCTGGGTCGTGGAGTTCGGCATGATCGCCTGCGCCGGCATCATCCCGCTCGCCCTGATCTGCGGCCCGATCCGCGGCATCCCGCTGTGGTGGTCGGTGATCGACATGGCGTTCGGTGTCGTCGGGGTGATCCCGCTGTACGTCGTGCGCCGCAGGATCAAGCGGCTTGAGGCGCTGACGGGGGCGCCCGTCGCCGGGGCCCCCGCCGCCGCCGTCAGCGGTTGAACGCGGGGAAGGCGAAGCGCTGGGCGATGGCCAGGCCGTCGCCCTTCGCGTCGGTGGAGGCGACCGAGTAGACGACGGTCCGCGACAGGTCGCGGGTGGCCGCGACCACGGTGTGATAGCCGGGCCGGGAACCCGTCTTGCCCCACACCACCCGGCCGTTCAGCTCGAAGCGCTCCAGGGCGGCGCCCATGGTCGCGCCCCCGACGTCCGGCACGGTGAACATCTCCCGCAACTGCGGCTCGGGCACCACCCGGCCGCGGAACAGGGCGACCAGCAGCCGCTCCATGTCGGCCGTCGTGGAGATCAGGTCGCCGGCCGCGAACCGGTCGCTCATGTTCCACTCGGTCACGTCGACGAGCCGTCCGTCGATCCAGTCGTAGCCCCGGTTGTGCGGGCCGTGGATCCGGGGGTCGGGTCCGGCCGGGAAGGAGGTGTGCCGCATGCCGAGCGGACGGAAGATCCGCACGGCGGCCTGATGCGCGTACGTGTCCCCGGTGACCTTCTCGATCAGCAGGCCCAGCACGGTGTAGTGGATGTTGCCGTAGCGCTGGAACGCACCCGGCGCGTGCTCCGGATCGGGGCCCTTGGCCACCGACGCGGCCACCACCTCCCGCGGGGTGAGCGTCTCGAAGCGGCGCGCGTAGGCGGTGTCGACGTCGTCGCCGAGGGAGGCGCCCGGCTGGAGACCGCTGGTGAAGTTCAGCAACTGCCGTACCGTGATGGGCGCGAAGTCGTCCATGAGCAGACCGGGCAGATAGTGCTGCACGGTGCCGTCGAGCGAGATACGGCCCTCCGCCGCCAGTTGCAGCACGATCGCCGCCGTGACGATCTTCGTCGTGGAGCCGGCCCGGAACCGGGCGTCCTCCAGGGCGGGCGCCCCCGACCTGATGTCCCGCACGCCCGCCGACCCGTGCCAACCGCCCTGTCCGCCCACGCGGATGAGCGCGGCCGTGGCGTCCCGGTCGGGCAGACCCTTCAGCGCCGCGCACAGGGCCGCGACATCGGGGCCGTCCGGGTCCGCGGCCTCGATGGCCCGCGCGGAGCACGACGAGGACGCGGGCCGGGCGGACGCGGTGCCGGCCAGCGGCAGCGCGGTCAGGGCGAGGACGAGCGTGGAGGTGACGAGCGCGGGGAAGGGGCGTACGGGCATCTGCTGCTCCTGGTGACGACGTGGTCCGGGCGTCCGGCGGACGGTGCGTGATCATCGTCGTGCCGGACCGGCCGGAGCCGGATCGTCACCGAGGAGGGCCTGGCCCCTGAGCGGGCCCTCGGCAAGTGCCCTGTTCCACAAGGGCGTTGATGGGGGATGGCCCCTACGGGTGCCGGCCGGCGCGCTCCCGCTCGGACAGCAGGACGTCCACGCGGTTCGTCGTCACCGAGTCCACGCCCGCGTCCAGCAGCCGGCGCATCGAGCGCCGGGTGTCCGGGGTCCAGACGGACAGCAGATACCCGCCCCGGTGGACCCGCTCGGCGAGCGCCCGATCCACCAGGGTGAAGCGGTAGTTGAGCCAGCGCGGCCGGACCGCGTCCAGCAGACCGGCGCGCGGCGGCGCCTTCGTGGTCCAGGTCAGCGCGATCTCGGCGGCCGGGTCGGCGGCCCGCACCGCGAGCATGGCGGGGGTGCCCGCGCAGTAGTACACCCGGTCCCGCGCGCCGCACGCGTGCACGACCTCCACGATCCGCCGGACCGCCCGCGGCTCGGGGGCGCCGGGCAGGTCGATCATCACCCGGCTCCCCTCGCACTCCGCGAGCGCCTCCTCCAGGGTCGGCACCCCGCCCTCGGTCAGCCCCCGAACCTCCGCCGCCGACAGGGAGTGCAGCGGCCGGTCCTGCCCCCAGAGCCGGTCCAGCGTCGCGTCGTGCAGCAGCACCGGCACCCCGTCCCGGGTGAGCCGTACGTCGATCTCCACCGCGTCCGCGCCCAGGGCGAGCGCGGAGCGCAGCGAGCCGAGCGTGTTCTCGCGGACGCGGTAGGGGTCGCCGCGGTGGGCGACGGCGGTCACATGGTCCATGGGGCCATTGTGGCCGCTCAGGGCGCGAGCCACCCGGCCGTGTAGGTGTCGATCTCCGCGGCGATCCGGGCCTTGCCCGCCTCGTCCAGGAACGACGCGGTCACCGCGTTCTTCGCCAGGTCGGCCAGGCCCCGCTCGTCGAGCCCGAGGAGGCGGGCGGCGACGGCGTACTCGTTGTCGAGGTCGGTGCCGAACATCGGCGGGTCGTCGGAGTTGACGGTGACGAGCACCCCCGCTTCCACGAACCGCGCCAGCGGGTGCTCCTCGATCGTGCGCACCGCGCGCGTGGCGATGTTGGACGTCGGGCACACCTCCAGCGGGATCCGGTGCTCGGCGAGGTGCGCGAGCAGCTTCGGGTCCTGCGCGGCGCTCGTGCCGTGCCCGATGCGCTCGGCGCGCAGCTCGGTGAGCGCGTCCCAGATCGTCTGCGGGCCGGTCGTCTCCCCGGCGTGCGGCACGGAGTGCAGTCCGGCCGCGATGGCCCGGTCGAAGTACGGCTTGAACTGCGGCCTCGGCACCCCGATCTCCGGGCCGCCGAGCCCGAAGGAGACGAGGCCCTCGGGGCGCAGCCGGTCGTCGGTCGCGAGCCGCGCGGTCTCCTCCGCCGACTCCAGTCCGGCCTCGCCGGGGATGTCGAAGCACCAGCGCAGCACGGTCCCGAACTCGGCCTCGGCCTCCTTGCGGGCGTCCTCGATGGCCTCCATGAAGGCCCGCGCGTCGATGCCGCGCCGGGTGGAGGAGAACGGCGTGATCGTCAGCTCGGCGTAGCGCACCTGCTGCCGGGCCAGGTCACGGGCCACCTCGTAGGTCAGCAGCCGCACGTCCTCGGGGGTGCGGATGAGGTCCACGACGGACAGGTACACGTCGATGAAGTGGGCGAAGTCGGTGAACGTGAAGTAGTCGACCAGCGCCTCGGGGTCGGTGGGCACCCGGCTGTCGGGGTGCCGGGCGGCGAGTTCCGCGACGATGCGGGGGGAGGCGGAGCCGACGTGGTGGACGTGCAGTTCGGCCTTCGGCAGCCCGGCGATGAACGCGTGCAGATCGCGCGGAGCGTGGGCGTCGACGAGATGGTCGGTCAAGGTTCCTCCCCGGAACGGCGTCCGCGCGGCCGGGGTGCCGGCGGCGCGACGCGGGTGATCGGCTGATCGGTGACTCGGGATCATCGTAGGCCGGGGCCACGGCCGGAAGGCCAGGGCCTTAGCATGACGGCACGTACGACTGAGGGGGGTCCGCGCATGTCCGACGACACGCAGCCGCCGGGGGCGCCGGAAGTCCCCGGGGCGCCCGAGGACGGAGCCGGGGCTCCGAGGACCTCGCTGGAGAAGACGCCGAGCCCCGCCGCGCCCGCCCCGGACGAGCGGGACCCGTGGGCGCCGCCCGCGCCGGACGGGCCCGGGCACACCGTCGCCGCGAACGAGCCGCCGGCCTGGGCCGGTCCCACCGTCCACGACCAGCGGACGATGGCCGCCCTGCCCACCCCGGGCACCCCCGGGCAGCCGGGCACGACGCCCTGGGCGCACCCCGCGGCACCCGGCCCCGCCGCCGACCCCTTCGCGCCCCCGGCGGACCCGGGCCCCTACGCCGCCTCGTACGGCGAGCCCGTCCCGCCGCCGCCCATCGGCCCCGAGGGACCCGGCCAGGTGCCGTACGGCTATCCGGGTACGACCGGTCATCCCGGCACCCACGGGTATCCGGGCGGTGCCCACGCGTCCGGCGGCTACTCCTACGGCTGGCCGGGGATGCACCACCCCCTGCCCAGCAACGGCATGGGGACGGCCGGACTGGTGCTCGGCATCATCTCCGCGGTGATCTTCTGCCTGTGGCCGATCGCGATCATCCTCGGTGTGCTGGCGCTGATCTTCGGCGCGATCGGGCGCGGCAAGGCGCGGCGCGGCGAGGCCACGAACCCGGGGCAGGCGCTCGCCGGGATCATCTGCGGCGTCGCGGGCATCGTGCTCGGCGTGGGCATGCTGGTGCTCGTGGTCTTCGTCAACCTGTAGGCGGCCGGAGCCGCTGAACACGCGTCAAGGCGTGTCCGGGGACTCCCGCAGCCGCTCCCGCGCCTCCATCAGGGCGAACCCGAGCAGGTTCAGGCCCTTCCAGCGCTCCGGGTCAAAGGCGCCCTGGTCGGTCGCGGCCAGTCCTATGCCCCACACCCGGTCCAGCGGGCTGGCCTCCACCAGGACCCGGTCGCCGGTGCCGACCAGGAAGCCGCGCAGCTGCGGGTGCGCGGCGAACTTGTGGACGGAGCCCTCCACGACGATGCGGAAGCGCTCGCGCGCCCACACCGCGTCGTCGAATCCGCGCACCAGCCGGCCCGCCTTCTTCGCCTCGCCGGGGTGCTCCGCGTCCAGCGCGCGCCGCTCCGCCTCCGCGTCCCCGAAGAGGCGGGCCTTGCCGGCCATCATCCAGTGCTCGGCCGTCGCGTAGCGCACGCCGTCCACCGTGAACGGCGACGGCCACCACTGGCTGAGACAGCTCGCTCCGACACGTCCGTCCGGTAGCGGCCGGTGTCCCCAGAAGTGGAGATACTTGACCCTCGCCCCCGAGCGGACCTCCTGTTTCAGGACATCCCAAGAATCGATCTTCGCCATGTGCCCGAGTCTGGCACGCACCACCGACAATCCGTCCTCGGTTTTCCGTGCCGACTCGACACCTGGTCGACAGATTCCGTCGCGTAACCAAATGGCAACAACGGAATCACTTGTTGGAGTCCACCTGCTCTGTCAGGATCGGCACTCAAATCGAGCCTGAGCCACGCCGGCCCCACTCCGGGGCACGGAGGGAGCGACATGCACAACCCGGGCAACCCGACCCCGGAACGATTCCCGGCCCAGGACCACTTCGCCGACGGCGCCCAGTTCATCGCTGGCCGCCCGGCGAAGGGGACCTCGGGGCGCACCCACGCCGTGGTCGACCCCGCCACGGGCGAGGAGGTGTACACGTACGACCTGGCCGGAACCGACGACGTCGACGCCGCCGTCGCCGCCGCGCGCGCCGCCTTCCCCGGCTGGTCGGGTGCCACCCCGGCCGAGCGGTCCGACGCCCTGCACCGCTTCGCCGCCGTCGTCGCCGAGCGCGCCGAGGACTTCGCCCGCGCGGAGTCCCTCCAGTGCGGCAAGCCGCTGAAGCTCACCCGTGAGTTCGACGTGCCGGGCACGATCGACAACATCGCCTTCTTCGCGGGCGCCGCCCGCCACCTCCAGGGCCAGTCGGCGGGGGAGTACTCCGGCGACCACACGTCGTACGTACGGCGTGAGCCCATCGGCGTCGTCGGCTCGATCGCCCCCTGGAACTACCCGCTGCAGATGGCCGCCTGGAAGATCCTCCCGGCGATCGCGGCGGGCAACACGATCGTCCTCAAGCCGGCCGAGCTGACCCCGCTCACTTCGCTGCTCTTCGCGCGGGCCGCCACCGACGCCGGCATCCCCGACGGTGTGATCAACATCGTCACCGGCACCGGCAAGGAGGCCGGCGAGCACCTGGTCGGGCACCCCGACGTCGCCATGACGTCCTTCACCGGGTCCACGGGTGTCGGCAAGCGTGTCGCCGAGATCGCCACCGCCACCGTCAAGCGGATCCACCTGGAGCTCGGCGGCAAGGCCCCCTTCGTCGTCTTCGACGACGCCGACCTCGAGGCCGCCGCGCACGGCGCCGTCGCGGGCTCGCTCATCAACACCGGGCAGGACTGCACGGCCGCCACCCGCGCGTATGTGCAGCGCCCCCTGTACGAGGCGTTCGTCGAGCGCACCGCCGCGCTGATGGAGAGCGTCCGCCTCGGCGACCCGTTCACCCCCGGCACCGACCTCGGCCCGCTGATCTCGCACACCCAGCGCGACCGGGTGGCCGGCTTCGTCGACCGGGCGCGCGGCTACGCGCGCGTCGTCACCGGAGGCGAGGCCCCACAGGGAGATCTCAGGAACGGCGCGTACTATCGCCCCACCCTCGTCGCCGACGCACCGCAGGACAGCGAAGTCGTGCAGTCCGAGATCTTCGGGCCGGTGCTGGTCGTCCTCCCCTTCGACACGGACGACGAGGGCATCGCGCTGGCCAACGACACCCCGTACGGCCTCGCCGCCTCCGCCTGGAGCCGTGACGTCTACCGGGCCAACCGCGCCACCCGCGAGATCAAGGCGGGCTGCGTGTGGGTGAACGACCACATCCCGATCATCAGCGAGATGCCGCACGGCGGCTACAAGGCGTCCGGCTTCGGCAAGGACATGTCCGCGTACTCCTTCGAGGAGTACACCCAGATCAAGCACGTCATGTTCGACAACACCGCGGTCGCCGCGAAGGACTGGCACCGCACCGTCTTCGGGGACCGATAGCAGCCAGGCCGCCCGACCCGCGGCCACCTCCCGAAAGGGCACCACGCGCATGGAGCAGTACGAGCCCGACCGCCTCTCCCCGCCGCAGGTGGCCGCCATGCGGCGCAGCCTGACCAACGGCAGGGCCGCCATGACCCGCCGCAGCCTGCTGCGCGCCTCCGCGGGCGGCGCGCTCGCGGTCGGCGGCCTCGGGGCACTGACCGGCTGCGGCATCCCCGCGGCCGGCGACACCAAGGGCGGCGTCCCGGCGGAGGACCACTCGGCGAAGGAGAAGACCGTCAGCTTCTCCAACTGGACCGAGTACATGGACATCGACGACAGCGGGCGCAAGCACCCGACGCTGGAGACGTTCACGAAACGCACCGGCATCAAGGTGAAGTACACCGAGGACATCAACGACAACACCGAGTTCTTCGGCAAGATCAAGCCGCAGCTCGCCGCGGGCCAGGACACCGGCCGCGACATCATCGTCCTCACCGACTGGCTGGCCGCCCGCCTGATACGCCTCGGCTGGGTGCAGAAGCTGGACGCGTCCAACATGCCGCACGCCTTCGCCAACGTGGCGTCGTCGTACCGCAGCCCCGACTGGGACCCGGGACGCGCCTACTCCTACCCCTGGCAGGGCATCGCGACCGTCATCGCCTACAACAAGAAGGCGCTCGACGGCGTCGAGGTGAAGAGCCTGTCCGACATGCTCGACAACCCGAAGCTCAAGGGCCGGGTCGGGCTGCTCACCGAGATGCGCGACACCATGGGCATGGCGCTGCTCGACATGGACAAGGACCCGCGCACCTTCACCGCCGACGACTACGACGCCGCGCTCGCCCGGCTGCAGAAGTGCGTCGACAAGGGCCAGATCCGCCGCTTCACCGGCAACGACTACACCTCGGACCTCAGCAAGGGCGACCTCGCCGCCTGTGTCGCCTGGGCCGGTGACGTCGTCCAGCTGAAGGCCGACAACCCGGACATCGACTTCGTCATCCCGGACAGCGGCTACATGCTCTCCAGCGACAACATGCTGATCCCCAACAAGGCGCGGCACAAGACGAACGCCGAACGGCTGATCGACTACTACTTCGAGCCGCAGCCGGCCGCCGAGCTCGCCGCGTACATCAACTTCGTCTGTCCCGTCGACGGGGTGAAGGACGAACTCGCGAAGCTCGACGAGGACGCGGCGAACAACCCGCTGATCCTCCCCGACAAGGCCATGCAGGCCAAGTCCCGTGCCTTCCGCTCGCTCAGCAGCAAGGAAGACACGGAGTTCGAAGGCAAGTTCGCGAAGCTCACTGGGGCGTGACGAGATGAAGACCACCAAGGACACCAGCACGGCCGCCGCGCACGGCGGCGACGTCCGCCTCTCCGGCATCAGCAAGACCTACGGCTCCTTCACGGCCGTCCACCCGCTCGACCTGACCGTGCCGGAGGGCTCCTTCTTCGCCCTGCTCGGCGCCTCCGGCTGCGGCAAGACCACCACCCTGCGCATGATCGCCGGCCTGGAGGAGCCCTCCGCGGGCACCGTCCACCTCGGCGACCAGGACGTGACCGCCCTCCCGCCGTACAAACGGCCGGTGAACACGGTCTTCCAGTCCTACGCGCTCTTCCCGCACCTCGACATCTTCGAGAACGTCGCCTTCGGTCTGCGCCGGCGCGGCATCAAGAGCGTGAAGAAGCAGGTCGACGAGATGCTCGACCTCGTGCAGCTCGGCGAGCAGGCCCGCAAGAAGCCGCACCAGCTCTCCGGCGGCCAGCAGCAGCGCGTCGCCGTCGCCCGCGCCCTGATCAACCACCCCAAGGTGCTCCTCCTCGACGAGCCGCTCGGCGCGCTCGACCTGAAGCTGCGCCGCCAGATGCAGCTGGAGCTCAAGCGCATCCAGACCGAGGTCGGCATCACCTTCGTGCACGTCACGCACGACCAGGAGGAGGCCATGACCATGGCCGACCAGGTCGCCGTGATGAACGCCGGACGCGTCGAGCAGCTGGGCTCCCCGGCCGACCTGTACGAGAACCCGCGCACCACGTTCGTCGCCAACTTCCTCGGCTCCTCCAACTTCATCGAGGCCGAGATCGACTCCCGCGGCGGCGACGGCCTGGTCCTCAAGGCGGGCGGCGGCAAGCTGGTCCTCCCCGAGGCCCGCTGCTCCGCGCCGACGGCGACCGGCGGCAAGGTGCTGGTCGGCGTGCGCCCCGAGAAGATCTCCGTCACCCACGCCGACGAGGCCGGAGAGATACCCGAGGGCCGCAACCGCATAACCGGCCGCATCGCCGACTCCTCCTTCATCGGCGTCTCCACGCAGTACGTCGTCGACAGCCCCGTCTGCCCCGAGTTCGAGGTCTACGCCCAGAACATCGACCGCGACCCGCGGCTCATGCCCGGCGCCGAGGTCGTCCTGCACTGGAACCCGGCGCACACCTTCGGGCTCGACGCCACCCAGGACATCGACGCCGGCACCGAGGAAGAGGCGGCGGTCTGATGGCGACCCTCACCGAGGCGCCCCCGCCTCTCAGCCCCGCCGCCCCCGAGAAGAAGGCGAAGCCGCCGCGCCGGCGCGGGCGTCTCGTCCCGTACTGGCTGCTGCTCCCCGGCATCCTGTGGCTGCTGGTCTTCTTCGCGCTGCCGATGGTCTACCAGGCCTCCACGTCCGTGCAGACGGGCTCCCTGGAGGAGGGCTACAAGGTCACCTGGCACTTCGCGACGTACTGGGACGCCCTGTCCGAGTACTACCCGCAGTTCCTGCGGTCGGTGCTCTACGCCGGCTCCGCGACGATCCTGTGCCTGCTCCTCGGCTATCCGCTCGCCTACCTCATCGCGTTCCGGGCGGGCCGCTGGCGGAACCTGATCATGATCCTGGTGATCGCGCCGTTCTTCACCAGCTTCCTGATCCGCACCCTCGCCTGGAAGACGATCCTCGCCGACGGCGGCCCGGTCGTCGACGCCCTGAACACGCTGCACGTCCTCGACGTCACGAGCTGGCTCGGCATGACCCAGGGCGACCGGGTGCTGGCCACCCCGCTCGCGGTCGTGTGCGGTCTGACGTACAACTTCCTGCCGTTCATGATCCTTCCGCTGTACACCTCGCTCGAGCGGATCGACCCGCGGCTGCACGAGGCGGCGAACGACCTGTACGCCCGGCCCGTCACCACCTTCCGCAGGGTCACCTTCCCGCTGTCGATGCCGGGTGTCGTCTCCGGCACCCTGCTGACCTTCATCCCGGCCACCGGCGACTACGTCAACGCCGACCTGCTCGGCTCCACGGACACCCGGATGGTCGGCAACGTCATCCAGTCGCAGTTCCTGCGCATCCTGGACTACCCGACGGCCGCGGCCCTCTCCTTCATCCTGATGGCCGCCATCCTCGTCATGGTCACCGTCTACATCCGCAGGTCCGGAACGGAGGATCTGGTCTGATGGCCGTCGTCAACTGGCTCAAGCGGCACTTCGTCGTCATCGCGGGACTGGTCACGCTCGCCTACCTCCTGCTGCCGAACGTCGTCGTGACGGTGTTCTCCTTCAACCGCCCCAAGGGCCGGTTCAACTACGAGTGGCAGGAGTTCTCCACGGACGCCTGGCGCGACCCGTGCGGGGTCTCCGGCCTGTGCGGCTCGCTGTCGGTCAGCCTCCAGATCGCCCTCTGGGCGACCCTCGGCGCCACCCTCCTCGGCACGCTGATCGCCTTCGCGCTGGTCCGCTACCGGTTCCGGGCGCGCGGCGCGATCAACTCGCTGATCTTCCTGCCGATGGCGATGCCCGAGGTCGTCATGGCGGCCTCGCTGCTCACCCTCTTCCTCAACATGGGCGCCCAGCTGGGCTTCTGGACGATCCTCATCGCCCACATCATGTTCTGCCTCAGCTTCGTCGTGACGGCGGTCAAGGCGCGCGTGATGTCGATGGACCCGCGGCTGGAGCAGGCCGCGCAGGACCTCTACGCCGGACCGGTGCAGACGTTCCTGCGGGTGACCCTGCCGATCGCGGCGCCGGGCATCGCGGCCGGCGCGCTGCTCGCCTTCGCGCTGTCGTTCGACGACTTCATCATCACCAACTTCAACGCCGGCTCCACCGTCACCTTCCCGATGTTCGTCTGGGGCTCGGCACAGCGCGGAACGCCCGTTCAGATCAACGTCATCGGCACGGCCATGTTCGTCATCGCCGTACTGTTCGTCCTGGCCTCCATGGCCGTCGGGAACCGCCGCAAGAAGCAGAAGGCATAGACCCCTGTAGGGAGTTGACATCATGGCCCCGAGCGCCATGAGTTCTGGCAGTCACTGGACGAGGTCCCTCTCCGACGCCCAGCCGGTCCCGTACTGGCTGGACGACCCCGGCCGCCCCCGCCCCGAGCCCGCCCTCACCACCGCCGAGACCTGCGACCTGCTGGTCGTCGGCGGCGGGTACAGCGGGCTGTGGACCGCGCTGCTCGCCAAGGAGCGCGACCCCGGGCGGGACGTGGTCCTGGTCGAGGGCCGCGAGGTGGGCTGGGCCGCCTCCGGCCGCAACGGCGGCTTCTGCGCCGCCTCCCTCACCCACGGGACGGCCAACGGGCTCGCCCGCTGGCCGGGGGAGATCCACCGGCTGGAGCGGCTGGGCGCCCGCAACCTCGACGAGATCGAGCGCGCGGTCGCCCGCTACTCCCTGGACTGCGACTTCGAGCGCACCGGTGAGATCGACGTCGCCACCGAGGCGTACCAGGCGGAGGAACTGCGCGCCTGGTACGACGAGCTGCGCGACCGGGGCCTGGCCGAGGGCATCGAATTCCTCGACGCCGACGCGGTGCGGGCGCAGGTCGACTCGCCGACCTTCCGGGCCGGCCTGCACGACCGCCGGGGGGTCGCCATGCTCCACCCGGCCAAGCTGGTCTGGGGCCTGAAGCGGGCCTGCAAGGACCTCGGCGTCCGCGTCTACGAGCACACCCCGGCCCTGGACCTGAAGCCGTACGGCGCCGGCATGGCCGTCCGCACGCCCTACGGCCGGGTTCGCGCCCGCCGGGTCGCGCTCGGCACGAACATCTTCCCGAACCTGGTCCGCCGGGTCCGCTCCTACACCGTCCCGGTCTACGACTACGCCCTGATGACCGAGCCGCTCACCGAGGACCAGCTCGCGTCGATCGGCTGGAAGAACCGCCAGGGCCTCGGGGACTCGGCGAACCAGTTCCACTACTTCCGGCTCTCCGCCGACAACCGCGTCCTGTGGGGCGGCTACGACGCCGTCTACCCGTACGGCGGCCGGGTGCGCTCCGAGTACGACGACCGCCCGGAGACGTACGCCAAGCTGGCCGGGCACTTCTTCACCTGCTTCCCGCAGTTGGAGGGCCTGCGCTTCACACACGCCTGGGGCGGCGCGATCGACACCTGCTCGCGCTTCTCGGCGTTCTTCGGCACCGCCCACCAGGGCAAGGTGGCGTACGCGGCGGGTTACACGGGCCTCGGGGTCGGCGCCACCCGGTTCGGCGCCGACGTGATGCTGGACCTGCTGGCGGGGGAGCGGACCGAGCGCACGGAACTGGAGATGGTGCGCAGGAAGCCGCTGCCGTTCCCGCCGGAGCCGTTCGCCTGGACCGGCATCGCGCTCACCAAGTGGTCGCTGGCCCGCGCGGACACGCACGGCGGCCGGCGCAACCTGTGGCTGCGGACGATGGACCGGCTGGGCCTCGGCTTCGACAGCTGACACCCGACGACCCGGTGTGGGCCACATCACCCGAACGGGGTGCGGAAACCGCGTAATGCCCGCCGACGACCTCCCTCTCCCTCGTGACGCCATCGGGCGTCCACGACGAAGAGGGAGGTCATCGACATGACAGGGGCCAAGACGGCGGTGGAATGGCTGGCATCGGTCGCGCCGGACCCGGAGGGCTGCCGCTGGGAGTGGGAGCGCAACCCGCTCGGGGTGACGCTGCTGCCGGCCGGGCGGGCGTGGGACGTGCTCATCCTCCCGGCCGAGCTGGGCTATCCCACGCTGGACGTGCTCACCCGCATCCTCGACCGGCCGGGCCCGGTCCTGGTCGACTTCGGCGACGCGCGCATGGGGTTCTTCGTGCCGCCGGGCACCGCCGCGCGCTGGCTCGGCACCGGCATCCGCACCGCCGGGGCGGGCACGTGGATCGTCGTGCCGTATCCGGGGCGGGCGTCGGGCGGGGTGCGCTGGCTGGTGCCGCCGGACGGCGGCGGCACCCTCACCGACCCGTCGCTGCTCGAACTGGCCATGCACGAGGCGGCGGCAGGGCTCGCCCGGCGCGACCGGGAGGAAGAGCGCTAACCGCGGCACCCCTTGACACGGCGGATTGGTCTGGACCAAGTTGGAGGCGGCTCCTCCGCACCCTCCTCCAACTCCCCCCTGCCCGGAGGCACTTGTGGACCGCTCCAGACCCCTCGCCCTGCTCGCCGCCGCGGTACTGGCCCTGCCCGGCCTCACCGCGCTCTCGTCGGCCGCCCGTGCGGCCGACGCCGACCTCGTCCGCAACGGCGGCTTCGAGTCCGGCCTCGACGGCTGGACCTGCACGGCGGGCACGGCCGTCGACTCACCCGTGCGCAGCGGGAGTTCAGCCCTCCGGGCGACCCCGGCCGGCAACGACAACGCCCGCTGCGCGCAGACCGTGACGGTGAAGCCGGACTCCGCGTACACGCTGTCCGGCCACGTCCGCGGCGCCTACGTGTACCTCGGCGCCGACGGCACCGGCACCACCGACGTCTCCACCTGGACCCAGTCCGCCCCGGACTGGCAGCGGCTCACCACCGCCTTCCGCACCGGCCCCTCCACCACCCGCGTCACCCTCTACACCCACGGCTGGTACGGCACCGGCGCCTACCACGCCGACGACATCTCGCTGATCGGCCCGGGCGGCGACGCCACCCAGCCGCCGGCACCCCCGTCCGGCCTCACCGCCGGGACCGTCACCTCCACGAGCGTCGCCCTCACCTGGCCGGCCGTCCCCGGCGCCACGGGCTACGCCGTCTACCGCGACGGCGTCAAGGTCCGCACGGTGAACGGCACGTCGGCCACCGTCACCGGACTCTCACCCGCCACCGCGTACGCCTTCCAGGTCACCGCGCTCAACGACGCCGGCGAGTCCGCGCGCTCCGCCACGGTGACGGCCACCACCACCGAACCGGCCGGCGGCGGGGACAGCGGCCTCCCGGCGCACGCCCTCGTCGGCTACCTCCACGCGAGCTTCGCCAACGGCTCCGGCTACACCCGCATGGCCGACGTCCCCGACAGCTGGGACGTCATCGACCTGGCCTTCGGTGAACCCACCTCGGTCACCTCCGGCGACATCCGCTTCGAGCGCTGTCCCGTCTCCGAGTGCCCGAACGTCGAGAGCGACGCCGAGTTCAAGGCGGCCATCAAGGCCAAGCAGGCGGCCGGCAAGAAGGTGCTCATCTCCATCGGCGGCCAGAACGGCCAGGTGCGGCTGACCACGGCGACCGCACGCGACACCTTCGTCTCCTCCGTCTCGAGGATCATCGACGAGTACGGCCTGGACGGCCTCGACATCGACTTCGAGGGTCACTCCCTCTCCCTGGACGCCGACGACACCGACTTCCGGAACCCGAAGACCCCGGTGATCGTGAACCTCATCTCGGCGCTGAAGACCCTGAAGGCGAAGTACGGCGACGACTTCGTGCTGACCATGGCCCCGGAGACCTTCTTCGTCCAGCTCGGGTACCAGTTCTACGGCACCGGCAAGTGGGGCGGCCAGGACCCCCGCGCCGGCGCCTACCTCCCCGTGATCCACGCCCTGCGCGACGACCTGACGCTGCTGCACGTCCAGGACTACAACTCGGGGCCGGTCATGGGCCTGGACAACCAGTACCACTCCATGGGCGGCGCCGACTTCCACATCGCCATGACCGACATGCTGCTCACCGGCTTCCCGGTCGCGGGCGACGCGGGCAACGTCTTCCCGCCGCTGCGCCCGGACCAGGTGGCGATCGGCATGCCGGCCACGCCGAACGCGGGCAACGGGCATGTGTCCCCGGCCGAGGTCACCAAGGCCCTCGACTGTCTGACGAAGCGGACGAACTGCGGGACGTACGCGACCCACGGCACCTGGCCCGGACTGCGCGGCCTGATGACCTGGTCGGTCAACTGGGACCGGTTCGGGGACTGGGAGTTCCAGCGGACGTTCGACGGCTACTTCGGCTGAGGACCAGCCACAGCGAGCCGAGCAGGACCGTGCCCAGGCACCAGCTGGCCAGGACGTCCAGCGGCCAGTGGTAGCCCCGCCGGGTCAGCCCGAATCCGACGCCGAGGTTCAGCGCGGCGCACAGGACGAGGAGGGCCCGGCGGGCGCCGGCCGACCGCAGCAGCGGCAGCAGGAGCAGGGTCGCGGCCCCGTAGGCGACGGCGGCCGTGGCCGTGTGCCCCGACGGGTAGTAGCCGGTGGCGGGCGGCACGGCCGGGGTGCCCGGACGGCCGGTGAGCACCTTGAGCGGGATCACCAGCACCGGCACCAGCGCCATCGGCAGGGCGGCCAGGACGCCGGGCAGCCACCAGTGGTCTGTACCGGCGCGGCGGTGCCGCCAGGTGACGTATCCGAGGGCGGCCAGCAGGACCGGCACGGCGACCTGGACGTTGCCGAGATCGGCCAGCAGTTCGGAGAGGCGCCCGGGACGCACGAGGGCCCGACTGGCGGCCTCGTCGAGACCGACCAGCGGGCCGTCCGTCACCACCTGCCAGGTGATGAGCGCGAAGAACAGGGCGGGAAGCCCGAGAAGGAGAAGGAGGGAGGTCGGCCGCCCCGGAACAGGGGGGGTGGTTCCGAGGCGGCCGTCCGGATCGGATGGCCGCGCGCCCCGGGGGGTTTGGGGCGGGCGACTGTCCGATCGGTGAGGAGATCCGGAGCCGGAGGCGCCGGTTGTGTGCGCGAGGGCACGACCAGGTCGAAGCTGGGGAGGCCCCGTCCTGATGTCGCCCAGAGTCCCCTCCGGGCGGGGTGTATCTCTCATCTGCTGAGAACCTACGACAGGGAGATGGGGTTGGACAGTCGGAAACGCGTCCTGCCATCCACCTCGCACACCTTCTTCACACGCTCTGACGGCGACCGCCCCAGCGCCGGAACCGCGGACGGCGGCAGGGCTGGGGCGGGTGGGACGCGGGGGGCCGGCGCATCGGCCCCCACCTGTGGTTTCGCCGTGACCTCAGATACGGGCGAACGCCTGCTCGATGATGTCGAGGCCCTCGTTCAGCAGGTCCTCGCCGATCACCAGCGGCGGCAGGAAGCGGAGCACGTTGCCGTAGGTGCCACAGGTCAGGACCAGCAGGCCCTCGGCGTGGCAGGCCTTGGCCAGCGCGGCGGTGGCCTCCGGGTTCGGCTCCTTGGTGGCGCGGTCCTTGACCAGCTCGATGGCGATCATGGCGCCGCGGCCCCGGACGTCGCCGATGACGTCGTACTTCTCGGCCATGGCGGTCAGGCGCGCCTTCATGACGGCCTCGATGTCCTTCGCCTTGGCGTTGAGGTCGAGCTCCTTCATCGTCTCGATGGCGCCGAGCGCGCCGGCGCAGGCCACCGGGTTGCCGCCGTAGGTGCCGCCCAGGCCGCCCGCGTGCGCGGCGTCCATGATCTCGGCGCGGCCGGTCACGGCGGCGAGCGGCAGACCGCCCGCGATGCCCTTGGCGGTGGTGATCAGGTCCGGGACGATGCCCTCGTCCTCGCACGCGAACCACTGGCCGGTGCGGCAGAAGCCCGACTGGATCTCGTCGGCGACGAACACGATGCCGTTGTCGTTGGCGAACTGCACGATCGCCGGCAGGAAGCCCTTGGCGGGCTCGATGAAGCCGCCCTCGCCGAGGACCGGCTCGATGATGATCGCGGCGACGTTGTCGGCCCCGACCTGCTTGGTGATCATGTCGATGGCCTGCTGCGCGGCCTCGGGACCGGCGTTCTCGGCACCGGTCGGCCAGCGGTAGCCGTAGGCCACCGGCACCCGGTAGACCTCGGGCGCGAACGGGCCGAAGCCGTGCTTGTACGGCATGTTCTTCGCCGTCAGCGCCATCGTCAGGTTGGTCCGGCCGTGGTAGCCGTGGTCGAAGACGACGACGGCCTGGCGCTTGGTGTACGCGCGGGCGATCTTCACGGCGTTCTCGACGGCCTCGGCGCCCGAGTTGAACAGCGCGGACTTCTTGGCGTGGTCACCCGGCGTCAGTTCCGCCAGCGCCTCGGCGACGGCGACGTAGCCCTCGTACGGCGTGACCATGAAACAGGTGTGGGTGAAGTCGGCGAGCTGCGCGGACGCCTTGCGTACGACGGCCTCGGCGGAGGCGCCGACGGAGGTCACGGCGATGCCGGAGCCGAAGTCGATGAGGCGGTTGCCGTCGACGTCCTCGATGATGCCGCCGCCCGCGCGCGCGGTGAACACGGGCAGGACGGAGCCCACACCCTGCGCCACCGCGGCCGTACGGCGGGCCTGCAGCTCCTGCGACTTCGGGCCGGGGATGGCGGTGACGACGCGGCGCTCCTGGGGAAGTGCGCTCATGAGGGGCTCCTGGGGTTCTGCGGACGTTTTGTCTTCTCTTTTCTCGCAGGCTAGGGCGGGGAGCGGGGGGTGGGCATGCTCCATGTGGGCGTTGTCCGGGGCGCCGGTTGTCCGTGGTGGACATGGCGGGCCCCGCCCGCGCGGAGGCGAGCGGAACACTCGCGTCCGCCATGTCGGCCGCGCAATCGGTGGACTGGCGGGTGCCGGGCACTAGATTGACTCGCTGACGGTGGTAGGGAACGGCTGGTCAGGGGGCAACGGCGATGGACGGCGACGGCACGCAGGAAGCACGGGGCACCCACGCGACCCCTGTCCCGCGATCACGCTCCGCCCTGCCCCCGATGCCGTCGGCCCCGCCCGGCCAGGCGCCCGGCGCCCCGGTGGCCGGCTGGCTGGACGAACCCCGGCCCGCGACCGGGCCCGGCATCTGGCGCCTCGGGTACCGGCCGCCGAAGGCGGCGAAGGCCGAACGGGTCAGCCCCACGACCGTCGTCGGCATGCTGATCCCGCTGGCCGCCGCGCTGCTGGTGTGGTCGTTCTGGCGGCGCGGGGCGCTGCCGTACGAGTTCACCCTGCTGCGGCTGTTCACGCCGCAGGACTGGTGGTGGGGCGGCACCACGGCCCGCCCCAAGCACCTGGAGGACCAGGCGCTGCAGTACCCGGGCGTGGAGGCCCTGGACGTCTACAACGGCCTCTTCTTCGCCCTCCTCCTCTACACCGTCGCCCGGCTCGGCAGCTGGCCCGCCGTCGTCCGGCACCTCCTGGACGGCAGGCCCCAGCCGGCCCGCGCCCTGTGGGCGGCGTTCGGCGCCCTGGCCGCCCTCACCCTGGTCTACCCGGCCACGTTCCCCGGCGTCGGCTGGGACCCGCTGCCCGTCGTCAGCCCGCTGTTCTCCCTGATCGTGCTGCTCAGCGACTCCTACGACGTCTACTCGGCCCCCTGGGAGACGATCCTCCACCTGCTCGTCACCGCCCTCGTGGTGTGGCCGTTCGCCCGGGTGGGCGGCTGGTGGTCGCTGGCCCGCGACCGGCTCTCGGCACGCGGGGCGGCGCAGGGGGAGACCCCGGAGTCCGCCCCCGAGCCCCGCTCCCGCTTCCCCGAACTGCGCGAGGCCGGCCGGCACCAGGCCGCCGACGTCCTCGCCGCCGAGGTCCTCGCCGGGCGCATGACCGACGTCGACTGCGCCCGCGTCGCGCACCACTGGGAGCGCGCCCGGGGCCAGGGCCGCACCGCGGAGTTCACCGACACGGTCCTGCGGCAGGGCGGCGCCGCCTTCACGCACCCCTCCGGCGCCCGCGACCTGCCCGGCCGCACCGCACGGCACGACCTGCTCAGCGGGCAGGTGCGCATCGGCCGGTGGGCCACCACCGAGCGCACCCCGGCCGCGTACGGCGGCGCCGGCGCGGCCCTCGAACCGGCGACGCTGGGCACCTCGCTGCTGGTCGTCGGGCCCTCCGGGTCGGGGAAGACCCGGCAGGTGATCGCCCCGCTCGCCGAGTCCCTCGCGCTGCAGGCCCTCACCGGGAGCTGCGCGGTCGTCGTGGTGTGCGGCGCGGGCGCCCCGGTGGGCCCGGACACCTCGTACGACGTCGTGGTGCGCATCGGCGACCCGGCCTCGACCCACGACCTCGACCCGTACGCGGGCAGCGACGACCCCGACGAGGCCGCCGGCTTCCTCGCCGAGGCGCTCGCCGGTGACCTCGACGCCGTCGGCACCGAGCGGGCCACCACCACGCTCGCCCAACTGCTCGGCCCCTACCGGGCCGCCCACGGGCGCTTCCCCGCTTTGCCCGTCCTGCGGGACCTGCTGGAGGGCGACGAGCGGGCCCTCACCGATCTGCGCGAGCGGCTGGCCGGCGAGGCCCATACGCCGATGCGCCGCGAACTGGAGGCCCGCGTCCGGCTGACCGGCACCACCGGCGACCCCGGCCCGGCCCTCGCCGGCCGGCTCGCGCTGCTCGACCGGCCCGCCTTCGCCGACTTCCTCGGCGCCGGCGGCGAGGAACACCGCCCCTTCTCACTGCGGGCCGTCGCCCACCACCCGCTGCGGGTCCGGATCGACCTGCCCGAACGCACCCATGGGGAGGTCTCCCGGCTGATCGCCCGGCTGGTCCTCGCCCAGTTCACCGAGGTCGTCCAGGAGGGGTCCGGCGAGCACTTCGCCGCGCTGGTGCTCGACGACGCCACCGGCACCGTCACCCCCGAGTCCGTCCGGCGCGTCCAGCGGCTGCGCCCGCGCAACGCCGGGGTCGTGCTGGCGCTGCGCACGGTCTCCGACGTGCCGGAGGCCCTGCACGGGCCGCTGTACGGGGCCGTGGGCTGCCGGATGGCGCTGTCCGGTGTGACCACCTGGGACGGCGGCCGCTTCGCCGAGGCCTGGGGCACCGAGTGGGTGGAGACCCGGGACGTCGCCCAGCACACCGTCTTCGCCGACCAGCCCATGACCCGCGCCCTGCACCGGCTGCGCAAGCTCGTCACCGGCAAGGCGGTCACCACCGAGGCGGTGACCGTGCGGCAGGTCGAGCGGGAGCGCTGGTCGGCCTCCGAGCTGGCGCACGGGGTGCCGCCGGGCCACGCGGTGCTGTCGGTGACCAGCGTCCGGGGCGAGCACGCCCCGCCGCTGCTGGTGGATCTGCGGGGCTGAGCGCGCGATCCGGGCACGGGGCCGCGCGACGACCGTACGGTGAGGCAGAATCGGCACAGGCCGTTCATACATGACGGCCAATTGATCACACGGATCACCGAAGATCCGGTGATCGCACCCGATCACACCGATGTGAAGGCCCCATGCCCCCGACGCTTGCCTCGCTCGTCCACCACTCCGCGCTCAAGCTGACCGTGCGGGCGGGCGCGGACCGCCTGGATGTGCCCGTGCGCTGGGCGCACGTCAGCGAGCTCGCCGACCCCGTCCCCTACATGGAGGGCGGCGAGCTGCTGCTGGTCACCGCCCTCCAGCTGGACGCCGAGGACCCGGAGGCGATGCGGCGCTACGTCCGGCGGCTGGCCGGGGCCGGAGTGGTCGGGCTCGGCTTCGCGGTCGGCGTCAACTACGAGGAGATCCCCGAGGCGCTGGTCGACGCCGCCGAGGAGGCGGACCTGCCGCTGCTGGAGGTACCCCGCCGCACCCCCTTCCTCGCCATCAGCAAGGCCGTCTCGGCGGCCATCGCGGCCGAGCAGTACCGGGCGGTGACCGCCGGCTTCGCCGCCCAGCGGGAACTGACCCGACAGGCACTGACCGCCGGCCCCGAGGGACTGCTGGCCGCGCTCGCCTCCCAGGTCGACGGCTGGGCCGCGCTGTACGACGCGTCCGGCGCCGTCGTCGCCACCGCCCCCGAGTGGGCCGGGCGCCGGGCGGCCCGGCTCACCCCGGACGTCGAGCGGCTGCGCGAGCGCCCGGCACCGGCGTCCTCCGTGGTCGGCGGGCCCGAGAACGAGGACCGGGTCGAGCTGCACACCCTCGGCACCGGGCGCCGCCCGCGCGCCGCGCTCGCCGTGGGAACCGCCGCCGCGCCGGGCACGGCCGAGCGGTACGCCGTCCACTCGGCGATCGCCCTGCTGACCCTCACCACCGAGCGGTCCCGCTCGCTTCAGGCCGCCGAACAGCGGGTCGGCGCCGCCGTCCTGCGCATGCTGCTGGCCGGGCAGCCCGACCACGCCCGCGCGGTCGCCGGGGGCCTGTACGGCGACCTGCTGGACGCGCCGTTCCGGGTGATCGTCGCGGAGGCGGCGTCCGTCTCGGCGGCCCGGGTCGTGGACTCCGGCAGCCGCGTGGCGCTGACCAAGGCGTCCGCCGCCGCCCTCGTCGTCGCCGCCGACGCCGGCGACCCGCTCGGCGCGCTCACCGAGGTCGTCGAGTCGGCGGCGGCCCGTGCGGGGGAGGCCGTGCTGGTGGTGCCCGAGACGGAGACCGGGCGGCTCGTGGTCCTCGCCACCGACGGGGGAGCCGCCGTCACCGCGTGCGCCGAGTACGCGGCCGGACTGGAGGCGGCGCGCTCCGTACCGGACCAGCCGGGCGGCGACGCCGGTGAACTGGTCGTCGGGCTCTCCGCGCCCGCCGGGCCGATCGCCGCGGCCGCCGCCTACAAGCAGGCCGAGCAGGCGCTGTCGGTGGCCCGGCGGCGCGGACGGGTGTGCGTGGAGCACGAGCAGTTGGCGTCCGGTTCGGTGCTGCCGCTGCTCGCGGACGACGCGGTGCGCGCGTTCGCCGACGGGCTGCTGCGGGCCCTGCACGAGCACGACGCGACCGGCCGGGGCGACCTGGTGGCCTCGCTGCGGGCCTGGCTGTCCCGGCACGGCCAGTGGGACGCGGCCGCCGCCGACCTGGGCGTGCACCGGCACACCCTGCGCTACCGGATGCGGCGCGTCGAGGAGATCCTCGGGCGCTCGCTGGACGACGCGGACGTGCGCATGGAGCTGTGGCTCGCCCTGAAGGCGACCTCCACCGAGGAGTAGGCGCCCGACGAGGCACAGCGCGGGACCGGCCGGGCTGCGCCAATCCGTCGAAGCCCGGCACCCCACCAGTACACCCCGGCCAAACACCCGGACGCCCCGGCGCCCCTACCGTGGGTCTCGACAGACCAGGACACCCCCAACGCGGAAGGGCCGGGAACCCCAATGACTTCCACCCACGCCTTCTGGCTCGCCGGCCGCCAGGTCAGCGGCGAGGACAGCTTCGACGTCACCTCGCCGTGGGACGGCCGTGTCGTCGGCACGGTGAGCGTGCCCACGGACGCGCAGACCGAGGAGGCCGTGGCCGCCGCCTACGCCGTCCGCGACGAGTTCGCCGCCACCCCGGCCCATGTGCGCGCCGCCGCCCTCGACCACGTCAGCAAGCGGCTCGTGGAGCGCACGGCGGAGATCGCCCGGCTGATCTCCGCCGAGAACGGCAAGCCGATCAAGTGGGCCCGCGGCGAGGTCGGCCGTGCCGTGTCCGTGTTCCGCTTCGCGGCCGAGGAGGCCCGCCGGTTCAACGGCGGCGAGGCCCAGCGGCTCGACACCGACGCGGGCGGCCAGGGCCGGCTCGCCCTCACCCGGCGCTTCCCGAAGGGCGTCGTCCTCGGCATCGCGCCCTTCAACTTCCCGCTGAACCTGTGCGCCCACAAGATCGCCCCGGCCATCGCCGCCGGCGCCCCGATCATCCTCAAGCCGGCCCCGGCCACCCCGCTGTCCGGCCTGATCCTCGGTGAGCTGCTCGCCGAGACCGACCTCCCCGCGGGCTCCTGGAGCATCCTGCCGGTCCCGAACGAGAAGATGCCCGCCCTGGTGCAGGACGAGCGCCTGCCGGTCATCTCCTTCACCGGGTCCGAGAAGGTCGGCTACGCGATCATGGACTCGGTGCCGCGCAAGCACTGCACCCTGGAGCTCGGCGGCAACGGCGCGGCGGTCGTCCTCGCCGACTTCGCGTCCGACGAGGACCTGGACTGGGCCGCGACCCGTATCGCCACCTTCTCCAACTACCAGGGCGGCCAGTCCTGCATCTCCGTGCAGCGGGTCATCGCGGACGCCTCCGTGTACGACCGGCTGCTGCCCCGCGTCGTCGCCGCCGTCGAGGCCCAGGTCACCGGTGACCCCGACGACGACGCCACCGACGTCGGCCCGCTGGTCAGCGAGGACGCCGCCAAGCGCGTCGAGACCTGGGTGGACGAGGCCGTCGCCGCCGGCGCCTCCCTGCTGACCGGCGGCAAGCGCGACGGCGCCTCCTACGCGCCGACCGTCCTCACCGACGTGCCCTCGGACGTCACCCTCGCCTGCGAGGAGGTCTTCGGACCGGTGCTCACGGTGCAGAAGGTGAACGGCGAGGCGGAGGCGTTCGCCGCCGTCAACGACTCCAAGTACGGCCTCCAGGCGGGCGTGTTCACCCACGACCTGCAGGCCGCCTTCCGCGCCCACCGCGCGCTGGAGGTCGGCGGTGTCGTCATCGGTGACGTCCCCTCCTACCGCGCCGACCAGATGCCGTACGGCGGCGCCAAGCAGTCCGGCGTGGGCCGCGAGGGCGTGAAGTTCGCGATGGACGACTACACCTACGAGCGGGTCCTGGTCCTCACCGGCCTCGCTCTCTGACGCCACCCTCGGTCCGACGGCCGGAGCCCGCTGTGCGGGGGCTCCGGCCGTCGGCGTCCACGGCCCGCCGGGCCACCCGTCCGGCGCAGACGGCCCGCCGGACCGCGCCCAGGGGCCCACCGGCCCGGACGCCCGCCGCGGACCCGTGGAAGCCGGACAACGGCTGCGCGCGGGGTGGTGGCCGCGTCCGTAATCGGGTAGATACGATCGGGTAGCACCCGTCGGTAGCCAATTGGCCCATGATCCCGATTCGCGGCGAGGTGAGCCTCATGTCCGCAGCACCCCCCAAACCCACCGTCACCGAACGTGAGGCACGGCAGGTGGCCGAGGCCGCCCGCCAGCAGGAGTGGCGCAAGCCCAGCTTCGCCAAGGAGCTGTTCCTCGGGCGGTTCCGCCTCGACCTCATCCACCCCCACCCGCTGCCCACGGACGAGGCCACCCAGCGCGGCGAGGAGTTCCTCGCCAAACTGCGCGACTTCGTCGAGACCAAGGTCGACGGCGCCCTCATCGAACGCGAGGCGCGCATCCCCGACGACGTGATCGACGGGCTCAAGGAGCTCGGCGCCTTCGGCATGAAGATCGACACCAAGTACGGCGGTCTCGGCCTCGGGCAGGTCTACTACAACAAGGCCCTCACCCTGGTCGGCTCGGCCTCCCCGGCGATCGGCGTGCTGCTGTCCGCCCACCAGTCGATCGGCGTACCGCAGCCGCTGAAGCTGTTCGGCAGCCCCGAGCAGAAGGAACGCTTCCTCCCGCGCTGCGCCCGCACCGACATCAGCGCCTTCCTGCTGACCGAGCCCGACGTCGGCTCCGACCCCGCGCGCCTCGCCACCACCGCCGTGCCCGATGGGGACGACTACGTCCTCGACGGCGTGAAGCTGTGGACCACCAACGGCGTCGTCGCCGACCTCCTCGTCGTCATGGCCCGGGTGCCGAAGTCGGAGGGCCACAAGGGCGGCATCACCGCCTTCGTCGTCGAGACCAACTCGCCCGGCATCACCGTCGAGAACCGCAACGCGTTCATGGGCCTGCGCGGCATCGAGAACGGCGTCACCCGCTTCCACCAGGTGCGCGTCCCCGCCTCCCACCGCATCGGCCCCGAGGGCGCCGGCCTGAAGATCGCGCTGACCACGCTGAACACCGGCCGGCTCTCGCTGCCCGCGTCCTGCGTGGCCGCCGGCAAGTGGTGCCTGAAGATCGCCCGCGAGTGGTCGGCGGCCCGTGAGCAGTGGGGCAAGCCCATCGCCCACCACGAGGCCGTCGGCGCGAAGATCTCCTTCATCGCGGCCACCACCTTCGCCCTGGAGGCCGTCACCGACCTCGCCTCCCAGATGGCCGACGAGGACCGCAACGACATCCGGATCGAAGGCGCCCTCGCCAAGCTGTTCGCCTCCGAGATGGGCTGGCTCATCGCCGACGAGCTCGTCCAGATCCGCGGCGGCCGCGGCTTCGAGACGGCCGACTCGCTCCGGGCGCGCGGCGAGCGCGGCGTCCCCGCCGAACAGGTCCTGCGCGACCTGCGCATCAACCGCATCTTCGAGGGCTCGACGGAGATCATGCACCTCCTGATCGCCCGCGAGGCCGTCGACGCCCACCTCTCCGTCGCCGGGGACCTCATCGACCCCGACAAGTCCCTCCAGGACAAGGCGAAGGCGGGCGCGAACGCCGGTGTCTTCTACGCCAAGTGGCTGCCGAAGCTGGTCGCCGGACAGGGGCAACTGCCCTACACGTACAGCGAGTTCAAGCAGGGCGTCGACCTCTCCGGACATCTGCGGTACGTCGAGCGCACCGCCCGCAAGCTCGCCCGCTCCACCTTCTACGGCATGTCCCGCTGGCAGGGCCGCATGGAGAGCAAGCAGGGCTTCCTCGGCCGGATCGTCGACATCGGCGCCGAGCTGTTCGCCATGAGCGCCGCCTGCGTCCGCGCCGAGCACCTGCGGGCCCGCGGCGAGCACGGCCGCGAGGCGTACCAACTCGCCGACGCGTTCTGCCGGCAGTCCCGGCTGCGCGTCGAGGAACTGTTCGGCCGGCTCTGGTCCAACACCGACGACCTGGACCGCAAGGTCGTCAAGGGCGTGATGTCCGGCACGTACACGTGGCTGGAGCAGGGCATCGTCGACCCGTCCGACGACGGCGGCGTCTGGATCGCCGACGCCACCCCGGGCCCGAGCACGCACGAGAACGTCCACCGCCCGATCCGCTGACCGTCCCGTGAGGGGTCACCGCCCGCGGCGGCCCCTCACCATCCTGTTACCCACCCGATGGGGACACGCGGTCCTGCCCGCCGACCGCTGCGGCCACAATGGGGGGATGAGCGACAGTCCAGCCTCCCCCCTCGCCGACCCGCACCTCGTCTACGACCCCGTGGCGGGCGGCGGTCCCAAGGACGTGGTGATCCTCGGCTCCACCGGCTCGATCGGCACCCAGGCCATCGACCTCGTGCTGCGCAACCCCGGCCGGTTCCGGGTCACGGCGCTGTCCGCGAACGGCGGCCGGGTCGCGCTCCTCGCCGAGCAGGCGCACCGGCTGAAGGTCCGGACCGTCGCCGTCGCCCGCGAGGACGCCGTCCCGGCCCTGCGCGACGCTCTGCGCGACCGGTACGGCGCGGGGGAGCCGCTGCCCGAGATCCTCGCGGGACCGGACGCGGCCACCCAGGTCGCCGCCTCCGACTGCCACACCGTCCTCAACGGCATCACCGGCTCCATCGGCCTGGCCCCCACGCTCGCCGCGCTGGAGGCCGGCCGCACCCTCGCCCTCGCCAACAAGGAGTCGCTGATCGTCGGCGGCCCCCTGGTCAAGGCGCTGGCCAAGCCCGGGCAGATCATCCCGGTCGACTCCGAGCACGCCGCCCTCTTCCAGGCGCTGGCGTCCGGCTCGCGCGCCGACGTGCGCAAGCTCGTCGTCACCGCGTCCGGCGGCCCCTTCCGCGGCCGGACCAAGGCCGAGCTGGCGCACGTCACCGTCGACGACGCCCTCGCGCACCCCACCTGGGCGATGGGCCCGGTCATCACGATCAACTCGGCGACCCTCGTCAACAAGGGGCTCGAGGTCATCGAGGCGCACCTGCTCTACGACATTTCCTTCGACCGCATTGAGGTGGTCGTGCATCCCCAGTCGTATGTCCACTCGATGGTCGAGTTCACCGACGGTTCCACGATCGCCCAGGCGACGCCGCCCGACATGCGCGGCCCGATCGCCATCGGACTGGGCTGGCCCGAGCGCGTCCCGGACGCCGCCCCCACCTTCGACTGGAGCAAGGCGTCGACGTGGGAGTTCTTCCCGCTCGACAACGACGCCTTCCCGTCGGTGAACCTGGCGCGGCACGTCGGTGAGCTCGCGGGCACGGCCCCGGCGGTGTTCAATGCCGCCAACGAGGAGTGCGTCGAGGCGTTCCGGGCCGGCGCGCTGCCGTTCAACGGCATCATGGAGACCGTCACGCGGGTGGTGGAGGAGCACGGCACCCCGCGCTCGGGAACTTCGCTGACCGTCGCGGACGTCCTCGAAGCGGAGACCTGGGCCCGCGCACGCGCCCGGGAACTGGCGGCACACACGGCGGAGGCCCGTGCATGACACTCCTGATGTTCATCCTCGGCATAGTGCTGTTCGCGGTCGGGCTGCTCTTCTCGATCGCCTGGCACGAGCTGGGGCACCTGTCCACGGCCAAGCTGTTCGGCATCCGTGTGCCGCAGTACATGGTCGGCTTCGGCCCGACCATCTGGTCGCGGAACAAGGGCGAGACCGAGTACGGCATCAAGGCGATCCCGTTCGGCGGCTACATCCGGATGATCGGCATGTTCCCGCCCGGCCCCGACGGCCGGCTGGAGGCCCGCTCCACCTCGCCGTGGCGCGGCATGATCGAGGACGCGCGCTCGGCGGCCTTCGAGGAGCTGAAGCCGGGCGACGAGAACCGCCTGTTCTACACGCGCAAGCCGTGGAAACGGGTCATCGTGATGTTCGCGGGCCCGTTCATGAACCTGATCCTCGCGGTCGTCCTGTTCCTCACCGTGCTGATGGGCTTCGGCATCCAGCAGCAGACCACCACGGTCAGCTCGGTCTCCCCGTGCGTCATCGCGCAGACCGAGAACCGCGACACCTGCAAGGCGTCCGACCCGCGCTCCCCGGCCGCGGCCGCGGGCATGAAGGCCGGCGACAAGATCGTCGCCTTCGGCGGCGTGCGCACCGAGGACTGGAACACCCTCTCCGACCTCATCCGTGACAGCGCCGGCAAGCAGGTGCCGATCGTCGTCGACCGGGACGGCCGCGAGGTCACCCTCCAGGCGAAGATCGCCACCAACCGGGTCGTCAAGAAGGACGCGAGCGGGGCGTACGTCGAGGGCGAGTACATCAAGGCCGGCTTCCTCGGCTTCAGCGCGGCCAACGGCGTCGTCAAGCAGGACTTCGGCGAGTCGGTGACCTGGATGTCGGACCGGGTCGGCGACGCCGTCGACTCCCTGGTGGCCCTGCCCTCCAAGGTCCCCGCCCTGTGGGACGCGGCCTTCGGCGACGGCCCCCGCGAGCCGGACTCGCCGATGGGCATCGTCGGCGCGGCCCGGGTCAGCGGGGAGATCGCCACGCTCGACATCCCGGCGTCCCAGCAGCTGGCCACGTTCGTCTTCCTGCTGGCCGGGTTCAACCTCTCCCTGTTCCTGTTCAACATGCTCCCGCTGCTGCCGCTCGACGGCGGTCACATCGCGGGCGCCCTGTGGGAGTCGCTGCGCCGGAACCTGGCGAGGGTGCTGCGCCGGCCGGACCCCGGCCCGTTCGACGTGGCCAAGCTCATGCCGGTGGCGTACGTCGTCGCCGGGGTCTTCGTCTGCTTCACGCTGCTGGTACTGGTCGCGGACGTCGTCAACCCCGTCCGAATCTCCTAGCCGTACGGAAGTCGTACGGGCGTCGAGGCGGCCCGGGGCCCTGTGCCCCGGGCCGCCTTCCATCGAGTGGGTTTACGGGGCGTGAGGTGAGGGGCTGAGCGTGCGTGCCGTAATCTCGAAGCCTGGAGCCCGCTGCTGACGGGACCGGACCTTGATCCACGACTTGGGGTTGCACAGCAGATGACTGCGATTTCTCTCGGCATGCCGTCCGTTCCGACCAAGCTCGCCGAGCGCCGCAAGAGCCGGCAGATCCAGGTCGGATCCGTCGCGGTCGGCGGGGACGCCCCCGTGTCGGTGCAGTCGATGACCACGACGCGTACCTCCGACATCGGTGCGACGCTGCAGCAGATCGCGGAGCTGACGGCGTCGGGCTGCCAGATCGTGCGGGTGGCCTGCCCGACGCAGGACGACGCGGACGCGCTGGCGACGATCGCGCGGAAGTCGCAGATCCCGGTGATCGCGGACATCCACTTCCAGCCGAAGTACGTGTTCGCGGCGATCGAGGCGGGCTGTGCGGCGGTCCGGGTGAACCCGGGCAACATCAAGCAGTTCGACGACAAGGTCAAGGAGATCGCGCGGGCCGCGAAGGACCACGGCACCCCGATCCGCATCGGCGTGAACGCCGGGTCGCTGGACCGGCGCCTGCTGCAGAAGTACGGCAAGGCGACGCCCGAGGCCCTGGTCGAGTCGGCGCTGTGGGAGGCGTCCCTCTTCGAGGAGCACGACTTCCGGGACATCAAGATCTCCGTGAAGCACAACGACCCGGTGATCATGATCGAGGCGTACAAGCAGCTCGCCGCCCAGTGCGACTACCCGCTGCACCTCGGCGTGACCGAGGCCGGCCCCGCCTTCCAGGGCACCATCAAGTCCGCCGTCGCCTTCGGCGCGCTCCTTTCCCAGGGCATCGGCGACACCATCCGCGTCTCCCTGTCGGCCCCGCCCGCCGAGGAGGTCAAGGTCGGCATCCAGATCCTGGAGTCCCTGAACCTCAAGCAGCGCGGCCTGGAGATCGTCTCCTGCCCGTCCTGCGGCCGCGCCCAGGTCGACGTCTACAAGCTCGCCGAAGAGGTCACCGCCGGCCTGACCGGCATGGAGGTCCCGCTGCGCGTCGCCGTCATGGGCTGCGTCGTCAACGGCCCCGGCGAGGCCCGCGAGGCCGACCTCGGCGTCGCCTCCGGCAACGGCAAGGGCCAGATCTTCGTCAAGGGCGAGGTCATCAAGACCGTCCCCGAGTCCAAGATCGTCGAGACCCTCATCGAGGAGGCCATGAAGCTGGCCGAGCAGATGGAGGCCGACGGCGTGACGAGCGGCGAGCCCTCCGTCGCGGTCGCCGGCTGACCCGCCCGCACTCCGACCGCCCCCGGCCGGGACCACCGGTCACGACCGCGGGGCGGCACGCCCCGACTTCCGCGGGTACAGTGCGGGGACCAGCAGAACCCCAGCGTGAGGCCCCGCACGTGTTGACCCAGACCACCTCACGGGTGCTCGAACCGAGTGACCTGGACGCCGCGCTCGCCGTCCTCGACCGCGAGCCGGTCGCCAACGCCTTCGTGACGTCCCGCGTCCAGGTCGCGGGCCTCGACCCCTGGCGCCTCGGCGGCGAGATGTGGGGCTGGTACGAGGACGGCATGCTGACGTCCCTGTGCTACGCGGGCGCCAACCTCGTCCCCATCTGCGCCACCCCGCGCGCCGTGCGCGCCTTCGCGGACCGCGCCCGCCGGGCCGGCCGCCGCTGCTCCTCCATCGTCGGGCCCGCCGAGCCCACCGCCCAGCTGTGGCGGCTGCTCGAACCCACCTGGGGCCCGGCCCGCGAGGTCCGCGCCCACCAGCCGCTCATGGTCACCGACCACATGCCGGCCGACATCGCCCCCGACCCGTACGTCCGCCGCATCCGCAAGGACGAGATGGAGACGATCCTCCCGGCGTGCGTGGCCATGTTCACCGAGGAGGTCGGCGTCTCGCCGCTCGCCGGCGACGGCGGCCTCCTCTACCAGGCCCGGGTCGCGGAACTCGTCGGCTCCGGCCGCTCCTTCGCCCGCCTCGACCAGAACGGCAAGGTCGTCTTCAAGGCGGAGATCGGCGCCGCCACCGACCGCGCTTGTCAGATCCAGGGCGTCTGGGTGGCCCCCGAGTACCGCGGCCAGGGCCTCGCGGCGCCCGGGATGGCGGCGGTCCTGCGCTACGCCCTCGCGGACGTGGCCCCGGTCGCCAGCCTCTACGTCAACGACTTCAACACCGCGGCCCGCAGGACCTACCGCAGGGTGGGCTTCCAGGAGGTCGGCGCCTTCATGAGCGTCCTGTTCTGAGGGCGGCCCGCCCGCGCGGGCGGGAAGGGTCCCCGCCAGGCCGTACCAGCACCTTCGCACGGCAATGCTTGTAGGCTCCCCACCATGCGCCTTCCCGGTCACGCACACCGCCGCCACCCCGACGACATCGTGATCGGCCCGCTCGACCTGACGGCCCGGGTCGACGAGGCCCTCGCCGTCCAGGCGGTGGCGTTCGGACTCGGCCCCGACGAAGTCGCCGTCCGCCGCCAGATCGTCCTGCGGCACATGACCTACCCCGGCGCCCGCGCCCTCGGCGCCACCGACGGCGACCGCCTCGCCGGCTTCGTCTACGGCATGCCCAACAGCCGCGGCCACTGGTGGTCCACGGTGGTGGAGCCGTACCTGCGCGCCCAGGGCCTCGACGACTGGCTCGACGACTCCTTCGTCATCACCGAGCTGCACGTCCACCCCGCCTACCAGAACCGGGGCGTGGGCCGCGCCCTGATCACCACCATCACCGACAGCGCCGACGAGCCGCGCTCGATCCTCTCCGCGATCGACATGGACAGCCCGGCCCGCGGCCTCTACCACTCCCTCGGCTACCAGGACCTCGCACGCCGGGTCCTGTTCCCCAGCGCCCCGAAGCCGTACGCCGTGATGGGCGCCCCGCTGCCGCTACGCCGCTAGGCCCTTCGTCTCGATCAGACCCCGCTCCGTGATCCGGCCTGATCCAAGCGAAGGCCATAACCGATTTCCACCGTCCCGTCCCGCCCGGCTAACCTCCTGCCATCAACCACATCCGGCAGGAGTACGAGAACCATGGCGAAAGCACCGGTCCAGCGCATGTCCCAGTTGATGGCGAAGACGCTGCGCGACGACCCGGCGGACGCCGAGGTCCTCAGCCACAAGCTGCTGGTCCGCGCTGGATACGTCCGTCGCACGGCGGCCGGCATCTGGTCCTGGCTGCCCCTCGGCAAGCGGGTCCTGGCCAACGTGGAGCGCATCGTCCGTGAGGAGATGGACGCCATCGGCGCCCAGGAGGTGCTGCTGCCCGCGCTGCTGCCGCGTGAGCCGTACGACGCCACGGGCCGCTGGGACGAGTACGGCCAGGAGCTGTTCCGGCTCAAGGACCGCAAGGGCGGCGACTACCTGCTCGGCCCGACCCACGAGGAGATCTTCACCCTGCTGGTGAAGGACCAGGCGTCCTCCTACAAGGACCTGCCGGTCATCCTCTACCAGATCCAGCACAAGTACCGCGACGAGGCCCGTCCCCGGGCCGGCATCCTGCGCGGCCGCGAGTTCCTGATGAAGGACTCCTACTCCTTCGACACGGACGACGAGGGCCTGGCCCAGTCGTACGCCCTGCACCGCCAGGCCTACCAGCGCGTCTTCGAGCGCCTCGGCCTGGACTACCGCATCTGCGCGGCGACCGCCGGCGCGATGGGCGGCTCGAAGTCCGAGGAGTTCCTGGCCCCCGCCGAGGCCGGCGAGGACACCTTCGCCGACTGCCCGAACTGCGACTTCGCGGCGAACACCGAGGCGATCACCTACGAGCTGAAGCCGGTCGAGGCCGCGGACGTGCCCGCGCTCGAGGAGATCCCCACCCCGGACACCCCCACCATCGAGACCCTCGCCGCCCACCTCGGCGTCCCGGCCTCGGCCACCCTGAAGAACCTGCTGGTCAAGGTCGACGGCGAGATCGTCGCCGTCGGTGTCCCCGGCGACCGCGAGGTCGACATCGACAAGGTCGAGGCGCACTTCGCCCCGGCCGTCGTCGAGATGGTCACCGAGGCGGACTTCGCCGCACGCCCCGACCTGGTGCGCGGCTACGTCGGCCCGCAGGGCCTGGGCGAGAAGGTCACCTACCTCGCCGACCCGCGCGTGGCCCCCGGCACCTCCTGGATCACCGGCGCCAACAAGGAGGGCACGCACGCGAAGAACGTCGTCGCGGGCCGTGACTTCGAGGTCGACACCTACGTCGACGTCGTGGTCGTGCAGGAGGGCGACCCCTGCCCGAAGTGCGGCACCGGCCTCAAGCTCGACCGCGCCATCGAGATCGGCCACATCTTCCAGCTCGGCCGCAAGTACGCCGACGCCCTCAAGCTCGACGTCCTCGGCCAGAACGGCAAGCCGGTCCGCGTCACCATGGGCTCCTACGGCATCGGCGTCTCCCGTGCGGTGGCCGCGCTCGCCGAGCAGACCGCCGACGACAAGGGGCTGTGCTGGCCCGCCGAGGTCGCCCCGGCCGACGTGCACGTGGTCGCCGCCGGCAAGGCCCTGCAGACCGAGCTGGCCCTCGACGTCTCCGAGAAGCTGTCCGCGGCCGGGCTGCGGGTGCTGTGCGACGACCGCGCCGGTGTCTCGCCGGGCGTGAAGTTCACGGACTCCGAGCTGATCGGCGTCCCGCGGATCCTGGTGGCCGGGCGCCGCTCGGCCGAGGGCGTCGTCGAGCTGAAGGACCGCAGGACCGGTGAGCGCGAGGAGCTGACGGTGGACGAGGCGATCGCCCGCCTGACCGCCTGACCGCCTGACCGCCTGACCGGCACACCTCTGCGACGTCCGGCCGTCCCTCGCAGGAGGGGCGGCCGGACGTCGTCCGCGGTCCGGCGGCCGGGTCAGCCGGCCTCGGCCGCGTGCAGGCGGGGCAGCAGTTGCTGGGGGAGTTCGACGCCCATGCCGCAGAAGCAGCGCAGCGGTCCGCCCCGGGAAGCGGGAGCCCCCAGGTCGATGATGAGGATGTCCGCCACTTCTCTGAGCACGTCACCCGCCGGGGCACTGCGAGCCACCCTGATGCTGACTTCGTCGGGGTCCCAGACCGCGATGCTCGCCAGACCGTCCGTCACGGCAATGCGCACGCACACAACTGCCTCCCCAGGAATGCCTACGGCACGAGCGTTCCGCTCCGGGAGGTCAGCGGCTGACTGATGGTACCGATGTGTGTGGGGTTCGTGAGGACTTTCGTCATATTCTCCCGGAGCGCGCCTTGTATACGTTAGGCACCGGGGATGACCGGCGGCCCGCTCCGCGCGTGACGCTCGCCCGCCGCTGACCTCAGACGATACGGCTGACCTGGAGCATCGCCTCGGCGTCCTTGAGCAGCGCGCGCTGCCGTGACTCCGGCAATTGCCGGTACAGCTTGAGGAGCCGGGCCTCGCGCTCGTCGCCGCTGGGTCCCGGCACCGGCCGGCCCACCGCCTCGAAGAACTCGCGCGGTGTGGTGCGCACGCCCCAGCGCCGGAACACGTCGACCATGGCCCGCAGCTTCTCCGGGTCGATGCGCGAGGTGCCGCGCGTGCGGTTCATCCAGGCGTTGAGCGTCGGGTACGAGATGCCGGACTCCGCCGCCAGGTCCTTCTGGGTCCGGTCGGGCACCTGGGCCAGCAGGCGTTCGAGCAGGGCCGCCAGATCCTCGTCCCGCCGCTGGGCGTGCGGGGCGGCTTCGGGATCGGCTGGGGGATGGCTCCGCTGGTTCGTCACGACTCAGAGGATCGGTCATCAATATCTACAAGCGCAAGTAGATCGCAGATCGGCGAACGGGCTTCGGGAGCACGCCGGAGCGTTCCGGGGGTGCCGATGCTCCTGTGCGCCCCGTCCGCGCCCTCAAGTCTCACGCTCCGTAGGCTTCTTGACACGATATGCATCTACATGAAGACTGTAGGCGCCCTGGGAGGGGATCGCGGGTTTCCGCCGTGGCCTGCGCGCGTCCGTCCAAGGAATCTACATCTACATGCGTATTGCAGAGGAGGAGCCGTCGTGTCCCATCCGGACAACGTCACCACCGCCCCGGCCGGTCCGGAGCCCGAACTGGTCGCCCGGGCCCGCGCCGGCGACCGGGAGGCGTTCGCCGCCCTGTATTTCGAGCACTACCGCGTCGTCTACGCGTTCCTCCTGGTTCGCACCCGCAACAGACATCTCGCCGAGGACCTCACCCAGGAGGTGTTCGTCCGCGCCCTGCGCCGCATCGGCACCTTCCACTGGCAGGGCACCGCCTTCGCCGGCTGGCTCACCACGATCGCCAAGAACCTCTGGCTCGACGAACTCGGACGCGGCCGCACGCGATGGGAGACCCCCGTCGCCGAGTTCGACGACCCCCGGGACGCCCAGCGCGGCACCGAGGCGCTCGTCCTGCGCGAACTGGACGCCGTCGAGGCCCAGGAGACCGTCCACACCGCCCTGCACCGGCTCAACCCCCACCAACGGCACTGCCTGGAGCTGCGCTTCCTGGACGAACTGAGCGCGCAGGAGACCGCGTTGGCCATGGGACGCAGCGTCGGCGCGGTCAAGACGCTCACCTACCGGGCGCTGCGCAAACTGCGCTGGACGACGGAGGCGGTGTCCGCGTGAACGGCAACAGCCCCGCCGCCGGGGGCGCGGTCCGCGCGGTCCTGCGGTCCGTGGACCCCGAACCCGTCGCCGTCGCCCTCCCCCTCGGCCCCGGCCGGCCCCCGGTCACCGTGCTGCACCGCACCGCGGACGGGCGCTGGTCCCGCGGGCCCCGCCCGCTCACGGATCTGGAGCGCAGGGCCCTCGCCTGGGACGCCTCGTGCGCCCGCGCGCGCTCCGTCGCCCGCGCGGTCGAGCGCCACCTCGCCGGGCACGCCGGCCCCTCCGACGTCCGCGTCGACGGCGACCGGGTCCGGGTCGCGCTGCGCGTGGACGGCGCCGAGTGCTGGACCCGCTGGCGCGCCTACTTCCACATCACCGCCGTCGGGGAGGGAAGCCGCCCCCACACCCTCGTCGGCGACGGCGAGCGCGACGGCGTCCGCGTCACCGTGGTGGCCCACGGCGCCGCGCCCCGGCGGCGGGGGCGCCGCCCCTTCCGCGTCGGCGACGCCACCTACGACCTCGCGGCCCCGCTGCGCGACGCCCACGGCGACGTCTGGTACTTCCAGGGCTGCCGGCGGCCCGACGGGATGCCGCTGCTGTCCCTGGACGGGCGTCCCGAACGGTGCTCCCTGGCCAACGTGGCGGCTCATCTGGGCCCCCTGTCCCCGGTGTGCGACACCCGCCGCGCCGGGGACCGCACGTCCCCGCCCGAGCCGGCCGGATGACCCCGGCGGTACCCGACGGCGGATCACGGATCTGGGAACTGCGCGCGGCCTGCCGGGAGTGGGACGCCGATCTGTGGTTCACCCGCCGCACGTGGCCCCTCGCGGTCGCGATCTGCGCGCTCTGCCCCGTGCTCGAACCATGCCGGGACGCCGTGCTGCGACGGGAGCGGGGCCTGCCCCGATGCCGCCGGCAGGGCGTCGTCGCGGGCCTCACGGGCCCCCAGCGGCACGCCCTGGAACAAGGCGGCCTGGCGGCACCCCCCACGCCGGCGCCCCGGCTCACACCGACCGCCCCACCCGAGCACGCGCCCTCGCGCCCGGGAGAGACGGCCTCGACCGAGCCTGCGGCGCCCCGGGTCGCGGACACCCAGCCCCACCCGGTGCCGTTCACCGCGGCGGGGGAGGAGACCCGGCCCGCCCCCGGCCGGCGTCCGTCCCCATCCGTGGCTCGGTCCGAGCCCACGCCGCCGCCGGCCTCGCGGGAGGAGACCCCGCCGGCCCCCGGCCGGTGCGCGACCGAGGCGTCGCACCCCAGGTCCGACGACACGGCCCCGCACGAGCGGCGGACGCCCGAGCGGGGCGACGCGCCCCCGCGCACCCGCCCGGCGCCCTGTGGCACGCGCGCCGCCTACCAGCGGCATCTGCGACGGGGCGAACCCGTCGACGCGGCATGCCGGGCCGCCAACACCTATGAGGCCGGCCGCTACCGCCGCACCGGCTCCACCCGCGCCCGCCCTCCGCGCCCACCCGACTGACCCGCGCCGCCGCCCGTTCTTGGAGACCCGCATGTCCCGGCCTTCCGCGCCCCCTCCCGGCGCGCCCCTGCAGCGCCGTCGCGTTCCACGGTCCGCGTGCCGCGCCGGAGTGCCCGGTGGCCGGACCTGCCGTCCGTTCGCCGCCCGTTCTTGGAGACCCGCATGTTCCAGGCCCTGCGTGGGCCGTCCCCGCGCGCCCCTGCCGCATCGCGGCCTTCCACGGTCCGCGTGCCGCGCCGGCGTCGGCGGCCCGGCCGGCAGCCCGTTCGCCGCCCGTTCCGGGAGAACCGCATGCCCCCGCCCCGCGTGCCCCTGGTGCGCCGCCGTCTTCCTCGGTCCGCGTGCGGCGCCACGGTGCCCGGCGGCCCGGCCCGCCGCCCGTTCCCGGGGGCCCGCATGCCCAGGCCCCGCGTGCCCCGCCCCCCGCGCCCCTCCCGCGCCGTCTCCCTTCCCCGTCCGCCTCGCCCACCCGCCTGACCCGCACCACCCCCCGTTCACCGACCGTCTCCGAGGAACCGCATGTCCAGGCCCTCCCCGCCCCCGCCCCGCGCACCCCTTCCGCGCCGTCGCCTTCCCCCGGACGCGTGCCGCGCCACAGGGGCCGGCGGTTCGGGCCGCGGCCGTTCGTCCATCGTCACGGAGTATCCGATGATGCCCACGCCACCCTCTCCGCCCCCGCCGTCCGACGAGCTCGCGGAGGGCGATCCCCGGTCGCCGGGGCGTCTGCGCCGGGCGGTCGCCGTGGTGTGGCGGCGGCGCCGGCCGGACGGTTCGCCCCGGCGGCCGTGTGAGCGGGAGTTGGAGCTGTGCCGGCAGGAGCGGGACCGCTGGCAGCGGCACGCCGACTCCTATGAGCGGGACCTGACCCGCGTACGGCTGGAACGCGCCCAACTGCTGGCCTGGCTGGCCGCCCTGCACCCGGCGAGCGCCGTCCTCACCCGGGGCGCCGACGGCATCCACCAGCTCGGTATCGAGGCGGGCGGCCGGCAGCTGTCCTGGCCCCTGCACCCGGCCGACCTGGCGCAGTTCGCGCACATCCCGTACGCCCCGCACACCGCGGGCACGCACGGCCGCGAGGGCGGGGACCAGGCGGCCCATCTACGGCGCCACACACGGCTGCTGGCCATGGAGGGCATGCTCTTCGCGACGGCCCCCGACGACCGCTGAACACCCCGCCGGACTCCGGCCGGCAGGCTCGGGAGGCACGTCGGCCGGACCCACCGCGCCCCCCTGCGAGAGCTCCCCGCAGGGGGGCGCGGCTCCCGGCCTACAGCCAGCTCGCGAATTCCAGGAGCAGCTCGGCGTCCTGCGGCCGCCCCACCCGCAGCGCCCGCACCCCCGACTCCACGGCCCGGAACAGCGTCCACCCGCGCAGCCGTTCCTGGTCGACCTCCAGGGACTCCGCGAGGCGCTTGACCCTGCGGCGCGTCGTCGAGGCACCCGACGGCGAGGCGATCAGGTCCTCCACCCGGTCCCGCACGAGCCGCGCCAGATCGAACGCGCACTCACCGACCACCGGGTCCGGGCCCACCGCCAGCCACGGCATCCGCTCCCCGGCGAGCACCTTGCTCTGCCGGAACGTGCCGTGCAGCAGCTGCCGTTCCGGCGGGGCCGCCAGCAGCTCGTCCCGGGCCGCCAGCGCGGCGTCGACCAGCACCGCCACCTCGGTGTGCTCCGACGCGGTCGCCCGCATCGCCTCCGCCTGCCGCCCCGTCCGCTCCTCGACCGTCTCGAAGGGGTGCCCCTCCGGAGGCGCCACCCACAGCCGGCGCAGCGTCCCCGCCGCCTCCAGCAGCGCCTTCGCCTCCGGCAGCGACCGCACCGACCGGTCCGGGCGCAGCCGCTCCAGCAGCAGCACGCCCTCCGTCACGAACGGCTCGACCAGCTGGACGGCACCGGTGCCGCCCCAGTGCGCGAGCGCGGCCCGCTCGCTCTCCGGACGCGCACGGGGCGGCGCCAGCTTCAGCACCGCCGGGGTGCCGTCGGCCCGCCGGACCAGCACCACGAGGCTGCTGCGGCCACCCGGCAGCTGCACCCGCTCCACCGTCAACTCGCGGGCCTCGACGGCCTGCCGGGCCGCCCGCGGCAGCTCCTCCAGCCAGGCGTCGCCTTCCGGCGCCGTCTCACCGAGCGCCCTGACCAGACGCTGCGGCGGTTCGAAAGCCATGCGCGAGTCGTCCCTTCCGTCCTGCCGTCGGTGTCCTGCCGCCCGCGTCACGCGGTGGGCGCCCCCGGCGCGGACGACGTGTCCGCCCGCTCGGCGAGCCCAGGGAAGGCTACGCTCTCGCCCCGCCAGCGCACCGCCCGGACCGCCGCCTCCCGCAGCGCCTCGGCGGCCGTGCCCCGCGTCTCGCCCCGGGCCGCGCGCACCAGGTCCGCGTACACCCCGGCCAGCCGGCTCTCCAGTTCGGCCGCGAACAGCACCGCCGTGGCCCGGTCCGTCACCGGGAACGGCAGCGCGTACCCGGCGCTCGCGGCGACCGGGTCGGCGCCCAGGTCGCGCACCGCGCGCGCCAGCGCGTCCCGCCGCGCCCGGTGGGCGTCGTACGCGGCCCGCGCGTCGGAGCGCCGCTCCTCGCCGATCCGCCCGCCGACCACGCCGTACCCGTAGACCGCCGCGTGCTCGGCGGCCAGCGCCGCCTGAAGCGCCGTCACCGTCGCCTTGCCCGCCTCGTCCGCCTTGCCGGTGTCGCTCACTTCGCACCCTCCGTCAGCAGGAACGCGTGCGCGGCGCCGGCCGCCGCCACCGAGGCGAGCAGCCGGGCCAGTTCACCGGGCATCTCCAGCAGGGTCTTGGCCCGCTGGTCCGCGAGCGTCCGTTCGACGGCCGCCAGTTCGGCCAGCGCGTCCCGCTCGTCCGCGGGCACCGCCGGGGCCGAGACCGAGGCCGAGGGCGACGGGGAGGCGGAGCCCGAGGGGGTGGGGGAGGGCGACGCCGACGAACCGGACGCGCCTCCGCCGAACGCCTCCCTGTGCCGTACGGCCTCCGCGCGCAGCGGGGTCAGCAGCGGCGCCAGCGCCGGATGCGCGGCGAGGACGGCGTCGTACCGTCCGACCAGGCCCTCGCTGTCCCGGGCCGCACGCGCGCGTGCCCGCTCGGCGAGCGACGGACTGCCGCCCGTACCGCCGTCCGGGTCACCGGGAGCGGAGGAGCAGCCCGCCAGCAGCGCGGCTCCCGCGGCCGACGCGAGCAGGGTTCTTCTGCGCGGTCCCGGGAGGACGCGCGGAGACGGGGGGTACGGCACGGGCGACTTCCTCAGGGGAGTTCGTACGAAAGCACTTGCGACGGCGGCTGCCCGGTCAGCGGGCCGCGTGCCCGTGATCACCGTACCCGCGCCACACGAACGTGCCAGTCATCGGCACCGGTCACACACAGGTGGACGGCAACACACCCTGCGACCGGATACCCTTTGACCTGACACGCGACCCATCCCACAACAGCACACGCGGCCGAGGAGTCACCCGGATGAGCACCACCCAGAGCGAGAGGCTGCGAGCACTCCTGGAACCCCTCGTCAGCTCCCAGGGACTGGACCTCGAAGAGATCGAAGTGGACTCGGTCGGACGCAAGCGTGTGCTGCGCGTCGTCGTCGACTCCGACACCGGCGCCGACCTGGACCGGATCGCCGATGTGAGCCGCGCGCTCTCGGCGAAGCTGGACGAGACGGACGCGATGGGCGAGGGCGAGTACACCCTCGAGGTCGGCACCCCCGGCGCGGAACGCCTCCTCAAGGAGCACCGCCACTACGTGCGTGCCGTCGACCGCCTGGTGAAGTTCCAGCTGGCCGAGGGCGGCGAACTGGTGGCCCGCATCCTCGAGGTCGACGACGACGGTCTCGACCTGGAAGTGCCCGGGGTCAAGGGCCGCAAGGCGACCAGCCGCAGACTCGCGTTCCCGGAGATCGAGAAGGCGCGCGTGCAGGTCGAGTTCAACCGCAAGGACAAGAAGGAAGAGGAGGCGTAGCCGTGGACATCGACATGAGTGCCCTGCGGGGCTTGGTTCGGGAGAAGGAGATCTCCTTCGACCTGCTGGTCGAGGCGATCGAGTCGGCCCTCCTCATCGCCTACCACCGCACCGAGGGAAGCCGCCGACACGCGCGCGTGGAGCTCAACCGGGAGACCGGGCATGTGACCGTGTGGGCGAAGGAGGACCCCGAGGACCTCGACGAGGGCCAGGAGGCCCGCGAGTTCGACGACACCCCGTCCGGGTTCGGCCGTATCGCCGCCACCACCGCCAAGCAGGTCATCCTGCAGCGGCTGCGCGACGCCGAGGACGACGCGACGCTCGGCGAGTACGCCGGCCGCGAGGGCGACATCGTCACCGGCGTGGTCCAGCAGGGCCGCGACCCGAAGAACGTGCTCGTGGACATCGGCAAGCTGGAGGCCATCCTGCCGGTGCAGGAGCAGGTCCCCGGCGAGACCTACCCGCACGGCATGCGGCTGCGGTCGTACGTGGTGCGGGTCGCCAAGGGGGTCCGCGGGCCCTCCGTGACCCTGTCGCGCACCCACCCGAACCTGGTGAAGAAGCTCTTCGCGCTGGAGGTGCCGGAGATCGCCGACGGATCCGTCGAGATCGCCGCCATCGCGCGTGAGGCCGGTCACCGCACCAAGATCGCCGTGCGCTCCACCCGCAGCGGCCTGAACGCCAAGGGCGCCTGCATCGGCCCCATGGGCGGCCGGGTGCGCAACGTCATGGGCGAGCTCAACGGTGAGAAGATCGACATCGTCGACTGGTCGGACGACCCGGCCGAGATGGTGGCGAACGCGCTCTCCCCGGCCCGTGTCTCCAAGGTGGAGGTCGTGGACATGGCGACCCGGTCGGCCCGGGTGACCGTGCCCGACTACCAGCTGTCGCTGGCGATCGGCAAGGAAGGGCAGAACGCCCGGCTCGCCGCCCGGCTCACCGGCTGGCGCATCGACATCCGGCCGGACACCGAGCAGGCCGGGGAATAGATCCAGACCTCAGGTCGCTCAGATCACGTCAGGTTATCGCCCGGCAACTGTTCGAATCCTGCCCCAAAGGGGTGAGGTCGGTACGGGGAGGTAGACTTAACTGTGTCTGGCCGGACACGCGTCCGCGCATGCCCTGAGCGCACCTGTGTGGGGTGCCGGGAGCGAGCGGCCAAGGCTGATCTGCTGCGGATCGTGGCGATCGAGGACGAGTGCGTCCCCGATCCTCGCGGTACGCTGCCCGGCCGGGGTGCGTATGTACACCCCGCCCTGGTCTGTCTCGACCAGGCGGTACGCCGCCGGGCGTTCACGAGGGCGTTGCGCGCCCCGGGAGCGCTCGACACAAAGGCGTTGCGCCGGTACGTCGAGCAGACGACAGTTGCCGAGCAGGCAACACCGTAAGAAGCGTCGCGCGGAACCCCGTGCGGCCCTGGTACCTCGCGAGTCGGAAGTAGGTCGAGATTGCGATGAGCACTCGATGAGTACGCGATGAGTACGCCCATGAAGTAGCGACGGTCCGGCCGCAACCCGGACCTAAAAGGAGCGAAGTGGCTAAGGTCCGGGTATACGAACTCGCCAAGGAGTTCGGCGTCGAGAGCAAGGTCGTCATGGCCAAGCTCCAAGAACTCGGTGAATTCGTCCGTTCGGCGTCTTCGACCATCGAAGCGCCCGTAGTCCGCAAACTGACGGACGCCCTCCAGCAGGGCAACGGCGGCGGCAAGCCCGCCCCCGCCCGCAAGGCTGCCCCGGCGAAGCCGGGCGCCCCCTCTCCCGCGCAGGCCGCCCGTCCGGCTGCCCCGCGCCCGCCGGCCCCGAAGCCGGCTGCCGAGAAGCCCGCGGCTCCCGCCGCGCCGGCCTCCTCCGGCCCCCGTCCCACCCCGGGCCCGAAGCCCGCGCCGCGGCCCGCCCCGGCGTCCCCGGCTCCGACCACGCCCGAGTTCACGGCCCCCCCGGCGGCACCCGCCGCTCCGGCGGCCTCGCAGGGCCAGGGCCAGGGTTCCGGCACGCGTCCGGGCGCCCCGCGTCCCGGCGGCCAGGCCCCGCGTCCGGGCGCTCCGCGTCCCGGCGGCCAGCAGGGTGGCCAGGGCCGCGGTGAGCGTTCCGGCGCCCCGCGTCCGGGTGGCCAGGCGCCGCGTCCCGGCGCCCGTCCGGCCGGTCCCCGTCCGGGCAACAACCCCTTCACCTCCGGCGGCTCCACCGGCATGGCGCGTCCCCAGACGCCCCGTCCCGGCGGCGCCCCGCGTCCGGGTGGCCCCGGTGCCCCCGGCGGCGCCCCGCGTCCGCAGGGCCAGGGTCAGGGCGGTCCCCGTCCCCAGGGCGCGGCGGGCGGTCCCCGTCCGCAGGCTCCGGGCGGTCCGCGTCCCACGCCGGGCGGCATGCCCCGTCCGCAGGGCGGCGGCCCCCGTCCCGGTGGCCCGCGTCCGAACCCGGGCATGATGCCGCAGCGTCCCGCCGCGGGCCCGCGTCCCGGTGGCGGCGGTCCCGGTGGCCGTGGTCCCGGTGGCGGCGGTCGTCCCGGTGGCGGCGGCGGTCGCCCGGGTGGCGGCGGCTTCGCCGGCCGTCCGGGTGGCGGCGGCGGCTTCGCCGGCCGTCCCGGTGGTCCCGGTGGCGGTGGCGGCGGCTTCGCCGGCCGTCCCGGTGGTCCCGGTGGTGGCGGCGGCCGTCCCGGCTTCGGTGGCCGTCCCGGCGGTCCCGGTGGCCGCGGTGGCACGCAGGGCGCCTTCGGTCGTCCCGGTGGTCCCGCGCGTCGTGGCCGCAAGTCGAAGCGGCAGAGGCGCCAGGAGTACGAGGCCATGCAGGCCCCGTCGGTCGGCGGCGTGATGCTGCCTCGCGGCAACGGCGAGTCCATTCGCCTGTCGCGCGGTGCGTCGCTCACCGACTTCGCGGAGAAGATCAACGCCAACCCGGCGTCGCTCGTCGCGGTCATGATGAACCTCGGCGAGATGGTCACCGCGACCCAGTCCGTCTCCGACGAGACGCTCCAGCTCCTCGCGGACGAGATGAACTACACCGTTCAGATCGTCAGCCCGGAGGAGGAGGACCGCGAGCTGCTCGAGTCCTTCGACATCGAGTTCGGCGAGGACGAGGGCGACGAGGAGGACCTGGTGGTCCGCCCGCCGGTCGTCACCGTCATGGGTCACGTCGACCACGGAAAGACCCGACTGCTCGACGCCATCCGCAAGACGAACGTCATCGCGGGCGAGGCCGGCGGCATCACCCAGCACATCGGTGCCTACCAGGTCGCGACCGAGGTCAACGACGAAGAGCGCAAGATCACCTTCATCGACACCCCGGGTCACGAGGCGTTCACCGCCATGCGTGCCCGTGGTGCGAAGTCGACCGACATCGCGATCCTGGTCGTCGCGGCCAACGACGGCGTCATGCCGCAGACGGTCGAGGCGCTCAACCACGCCAAGGCGGCCGAGGTCCCGATCGTCGTCGCGGTCAACAAGATCGACGTCGAGGGCGCCGACCCGACCAAGGTGCGCGGTCAGCTCACCGAGTACGGGCTGGTGGCCGAGGAGTACGGCGGCGACACGATGTTCGTCGACATCTCCGCCAAGCAGGGTCTGCACATCGACTCCCTGCTGGAGGCCGTGGTCCTCACCGCGGACGCCTCGCTCGACCTGCGGGCCAACCCGAACCAGGACGCGCAGGGCATCTCGATCGAGTCCCGTCTCGACCGCGGCCGCGGTGCCGTGGCGACGGTCCTCGTCCAGCGCGGCACGCTGCGGGTCGGCGACACGATGGTCGTGGGCGACGCCTACGGCCGTGTGCGCGCCATGCTCGACGACAACGGCAACAACGTCGCCGAGGCCGGTCCCTCGACGCCGGTGCAGGTCCTCGGCCTCACCAACGTCCCGGGCGCCGGTGACAACTTCCTCGTCGTCGACGAGGATCGTACGGCCCGCCAGATCGCGGAGAAGCGCGCCGCCCGTGAGCGCAACGCCGCGTTCGCCAAGCGCACGCGCCGCGTGTCGCTGGAGGACCTGGACAAGGTGCTCAAGGCCGGCGAGGTCCAGCAGCTGAACCTGATCATCAAGGGTGACGCCTCTGGTTCCGTCGAGGCCCTCGAGTCCTCCCTGCTCCAGCTGGACGTCGGCGAAGAGGTCGACATCCGCGTCCTGCACCGCGGCGTCGGTGCGGTCACGGAGTCCGACATCGACCTGGCCATGGGCTCCGACGCCATCGTCATCGGCTTCAACGTCCGGGCAGCCGGCCGTGCGCAGCAGATGGCGGAGCGCGAGGGCGTGGACGTCCGGTACTACTCGGTCATCTACCAGGCGATCGAGGAGATCGAGGCGGCCCTCAAGGGCATGCTCAAGCCGGAGTACGAAGAGGTCGAGCTCGGCACGGCGGAGATCCGCGAGGTCTTCAAGTCGTCCAAGCTGGGCAACATCGCGGGTGTGCTCATCCGCTCCGGCGAGGTCAAGCGCAACACCAAGGCGCGCCTCATCCGCGACGGCAAGGTCGTCGCGGAGAACCTCAACATCGAGGGTCTGCGTCGCTTCAAGGACGACGTCACCGAGATCCGCGAAGGCTACGAGGGTGGTATCAACCTCGGAAACTTCAACGACATCAAGGTCGACGACGTCATCGCGACGTACGAGATGCGCGAGAAGCCGCGCGTCTGATCCCAGCACGCGATCGGGGCCGGTCGGCGCGAGTTCCCGGAAGGGAAACTCCGTCGATCGGCCCCGGCCGTTGCGTGTACGGTTCCCGTATCGGCGCCGAGCCTGGCGCCCGTACCCCGAACCGGCGGGACATCCGGACACATATGTATGTGGGGACTCTGTCCTTCGACCTGCTCCTCGGCGACGTCCACTCGCTCAAGGAGAAACGCTCCCTCGTCCGTCCCATCGTGGCCGAGCTCCAGCGCAAGTACGCCGTGAGCGTGGCCGAGACGGACCACCAGAACCTCCACCGCCGGGCCGGGATCGGTCTCGCGGTGGTCTCCGGGGACATGGGACACCTCACCGGCGTACTGGACCGCTGCGAGCGGCTGGTCGCCGGACGCCCCGAGGTGGAACTGCTCTCGGTTCGACGCAGGCTCCACAGCGACGAAGACTGAAGCACAACGTAAGCACTTAAGGAGACGGACCAGTGGCCGACAACGCGCGTGCCAAGAGGCTGGCGGACCTCATCCGAGAGGTGGTGGCCCAGAAGCTGCAGCGCGGGATCAAGGACCCGCGGCTCGGCTCGCACGTCACCATCACGGACACCCGCGTCACGGGTGACCTGCGGGAGGCGACCGTCTTCTACACGGTGTACGGCGACGACGAGGAGCGGGCGGCCGCGGCGGCCGGCCTGGAGAGCGCCAAGGGCGTCCTGCGCTCCGAGGTCGGCCGGGCCGCCGGGGTGAAGTTCACCCCGACCCTCACCTTCGTCGCCGACGCCCTGCCGGACACCGCCAAGACCATCGAGGACCTCCTCGACAAGGCGCGCCAGTCCGACGAGAAGGTCCGCGAGGCGTCAGCGGGCGCCCGCTACGCCGGTGAGGCCGACCCGTACCGCAAGCCGGGCACCGAGGACGAGACGGACGGCGACACCGCGGAATGACGCAGAAGAACACCACGCCCGACGGCCTTGTCATCGTCGACAAGCCGTCGGGCTTCACGTCGCACGACGTGGTCGCCAAGATGCGCGGCATCGCCCGCACCCGCCGGGTCGGGCACGCCGGCACCCTCGACCCGATGGCCACGGGCGTGCTCGTCCTCGGCGTCGAGAAGGCGACCAAGCTGCTCGGTCATCTGGCCCTGACCGAGAAGGAGTACCTGGGCACGATCCGCCTGGGCCAGACCACGGTCACCGACGACGCCGAGGGCGAGATCACGGGGTCCACGGACGCCTCGAAGGTCACCCGCGACGCCGTCGACGCCGGGATCGCCAAGCTGACCGGCGACATCATGCAGGTCCCGTCCAAGGTCAGCGCCATCAAGATCGACGGCGTGCGCTCCTACAAGCGGGCCCGCGAGGGCGAGGACTTCGAGATCCCGGCCCGCCCGGTCACCGTGTCGTCCTTCTCGGTGTACGACGTGCGCGACGCCGTCGCCGACGACGGCACCCCCGTCGTCGACCTCGTCGTCTCCGTCGTCTGCTCCTCCGGCACCTACATCCGGGCCCTCGCCCGCGACCTCGGTGCCGGCCTGGGCGTCGGCGGGCACCTCACGGCCCTGCGCCGCACCCGCGTCGGGCCGTACAAGCTGGACGCCGCGCGGACGCTCGACCAGCTCCAGCAGGAGCTCACGGTCATGCCGATCGCCGAGGCCGCCACGGCGGCCTTCCCCCGCTGGGAGATCGACGCCCGGCGCGCCCGGCTGCTCACGAACGGCGTGCGCCTCGACATGCCCGACGAGTACACCGGCGCCGGACCCGTCGGGGTCTTCGACACCGACGGCCGCTTCCTCGCGCTCGTCGAGGAGCACAAGGGCAAGGCCAAGAGCCTCGCCGTGTTCGGCTGACCGCCGTCACCGCACGGGTGCCTGCCCGTGGAGCGGCGGTCACGGGGTCGTCCTCTGCCCGCCGCTCCACGGTCCCCCCTCGGTTCCCCCACCCCTAGGGTTATCCACCCACCCCCGTCTGTTCACCCGTCCGGGCAGGCGCTCGGAGTGAACCGAGGGGGTGCAAGGGGGCGCGTTCGGCACGAGGCCTGTCCCGCTGATCATGTGCCGCCTACCGTCGAGGCGACAGGGTGGGCGACGAGCGTGCGGGTGCGGGGCGGAGGTTCGACGATGGCGGGACGGGGCCCGCGGGCGGCGGACACGGACGGGACACGGGGGACGGGCGCCGGCCCGGAGCAGCCCGACGGGGCCACCGCGTCCCACCGGGCGCGCCGCGCGCGTCCCCACGACGACGGCAGCCCCCGGCACGCACGCCGCCGCCCGGACGCGGAGCCCGACGTGCCGGGTCCCCTCCTCCGGGACGACGCCCTGGTCCGCGTCCACGACCCGGCCGGACGGCCCCGCGGCCTCGGCTTCCTCGCCGACCACCAGGGCACCGTCGTCACCGCGCACGAAGTCGTCGACGGGCTGTCCCGGCTCGTCGTGCACACCGCCGGGGGCAGCCGCAGCTGTGTGGTGACCGCCGACGCGGTGACCCCGCTGCCCGAGCGCGGCCTCGCCCTCGTCCGCACCGAGGGGCTGGGCGTCGACCCCCTCCCGGTGACCGTGCGGGACCACTGCGGGACCGGCACCTACGTGCACATCCCGGCCGGCGGCTGGCGGCAGGCCCGCGTGCTCGACGCCACTCCCGCCACCCGCCCGGCGACCGACCGCCACCCCGCCCTCGACGGCGTCCTGGAGCTCGCCATCGGCACCGCGGGCCGGGACGCCCTGCGGCTCGGCGGAGGCGCCGCCGGCGGACCCGTGCTCGACGCCGCGACCGGCGCCGTCCTCGGCGTCCTCGGCACCGCCCTGCGGTCCGCCCACAGCGACGCCGTGCTCGCCGCACCCCTGCGGCCCGCCCCGGACGGCCCGCTCGCCGCCCTCCTCGCCGGCAACGCCGCCACCGTGCCCGCCCACGGCGCCGACCTGAACCTCGCCGGAGTACTGGAGCTGACCGCCACCCAGGTCGCCCAGGACGCCCCGCCCTCCGGGACCCTGGCGCCTCCCGTCCAACGGGACGCCGTGACCGCCGAGTTGGACGCCTTCCTCGCGGGCCGGGCCCCGGTCCTCGGCCTCGTCGGACCGCCCGGCAGCGGCCGTACGACGGAACTCGCGGGGCTCGCCGCCCGGCGCACCCACGGACCCGACCCCGCGCCCACCCTGTGGCTGCGCGGCGCCGACCTCGCGAGCGGCGACACCTCCGTCGCCGACGCCGCCCGCCGGGCGCTCGACCGTGCCGCGCGCATCGTCGCCGCCTCCGCCGCCGGCGCCGACCTCGCCGCCGACCTCACCCCCGAGCGCCTCGCCCGTCTCGCCCGCGACGCCGGGCGCCCCCTGCTGCTCCTGCTCGACGGGCCCGAGGAGACGCCGCCCGCCGCCGCGGACCACCTCGCCGACTGGACCGGCGCCACCGCCCGCTGGCTGCGCGACCACGGCGCCCGGCTGGTCGTGGCCTGCCGGACCGAGTACTGGGAGACCGCCGGCGCCGCCTTCCCCCAGGACCTGCTGCACACGCCCGCCGGTCACCCGCCCCATGCACCCGTCCCGCCCTGCCTCACCCTCGGCGACCTCACCCCGGAAGAGGCCCGGCAGGCCCGCGCCCGCCACGGCATCCCGGACGACGCCCTCACCGACGCCGACGCCCGCCACCCCCTGACCCTGCGCCTCCTCGCGGAGGTGAGCGCCGCCCTGCCCGGCGCGCCCACACCCCACCGGGCCGACCGGCACGACGTCCTCTCCGCCCACCTCGACCTGATGTGCCTGCGCGTCGCCGTCCGTCTCGCCGCCGAGAACGGCCTGCGCGGCACCGCCGTCCGCCGGCTCGCCGCCCGGGTCGCCGGCCAGGTCCACGAAGCCGCCCGCCGCAGCCTCGGCACCGGCCACGGCGAACTGGACCGGCCCACCTTCGAGGCGATCTTCCCCTGGGGCCCCACGCCCAGCTGGCTCGGCGGCACCACCGGCTGGGCCGGCGCCGTCCTCACCGAAGGACTCCTCGTCCCCGCCGGCGACGGCTACCGCTTCGCCCACGAGGAACTCGCCGACTGGCTCCAGGGCCTCCACCTCGACCTCGACGACGCCCTGCGCACACTGCTCCGCCCCGGACCCGCCGGCACCACGGACCACCCCGCCCCGCCCGTACCGCACCACCGCATCGGCCCCGTCCTCCAGGCCCTCCTGCTCCTCCCACGCCTCCACGGCACCGACCGGCTCGGCGACCGGCTCGCGCGGCTCTCCGACGCCCTCGACACCGACCGCACCGACTGGTGGGCGGCCCGGCTGCTCACCGAGACCCTGCTGCGCGTCCCCGACGCCACGCCCTATCTGGACGTCCTGCGGCTGACCGCCGACCGGATCGTGGCCTGGCGACGGCAGGGCCACCCCGCGCCCGCCGACCTCGGCCCCGCCTTCTGGACCGCGCTGCCCCTCCCCGACACCGAACGCCTCGACCTCCTGCGCCGCCTCGTCCCCGCCGACGGCCCCCTCGACGACACCGAGGGACCCCGGCCGCCCCGCTACCTGGACGCCGTCGCCCGGCTCCTCGCCGCCGACCCCACCGCCGTACAGCCCCGGCTCACCCACTGGTTCGACGACGACCGGCCGCTGCCCGCCACCCCGCACGCGACCGTCGCCCTCGCCGCCCAGGCCCTGCTCCACACCCACCGCCACCGCGCCCTCGACGACCTCACCGAGACCCTCGTGGCCAGCGCCCACCCCCGCGCCGACGAACTCCTCGGCGCCCTCGCCGAGGAGGAGCCCTCCGCCGTCTGCCGGGCCGTGGACCGCTGGGCCCACGACGAACGCCCCTCCCGGCGCGTCGCCGCCCTCGCCCACGGGCTGCGCGCCGCACCCCACGTCCGCACCGAGGCCGACCGTGCCCTGCTGCGCTACGCCGCCCTCGCGCTGCTCGCCCGCCCCGCCGACAGCGCCCTGCACGGCGGCGCCCTCGCCCTCCTCGTCCGCGACCCGCACACCCGCGCCCGCCATCTGCCGCAGGCCCTCGCGCACTTCACGTCCGCCGACCCGCAGTTCCCGCCCAGCGCCCTCGTCGCCGCCCTCGCCACCCACCCCGAACCGGTCCTGGAGGCGTTCCGCGCCCGCCTCGAACGGCCCGGCACCGGCGCCGTACTGCGCTCCCTCGCCGACGTCACCGCGCCCGGCCTCGCCCGCAAGGTCACCGGCCTCGTCCGCGACGCGGTACAACGGCACCCCGAGACCGCCACCGACGTCGCCGCCTACATCGACCGGTCCCTCGACCAGGGACCCGGCGCCCGGGCCGTCCTCTTCCCGCTCGTCACCGGCCTCCTCGACGGCGGCCCCGAACAGGTGCGGGCCGCCCTCGCCACCGTGCTCGCCGCCCCCGGCACCCCCTCCTCCCGCGGACTGCGCCGGGAACTCCTCGACTTCCTGCTCACCCGTGAACAGGCACCCACCGTCCTCGAAGCCCTGCTGCGGGCCGCCGTCCGCACCACGGGCACGGCGGCGGACGACACCCTGCGCGACCTCGTCCACCACACCGGGCTGCTGCTCGTCCGCACCCCGGACGGCGCCGCCCGCTTCGACCGGAGCCTGGTCGACCTCGCCCGGGAGGTCCCCGGCTTCGCCGCGCGGGTCGCCGGCTGGCTCACCGGCACCCCACGGGACTGGGCGGCCGTCGTCGGCCCCAGCACCCGCCGCATGATCGAGAACCTGGCGGGCGTCCGGGTCCCCGTCTGAGCCCGCCCCGGCACGTGCACCCCGTCACAGCGCCCATGCCGATGCGGGCCGGGGGCCGTCGGCATGGCACCCTTAGACCTGCGTAAGACCGTTTGGGCAATGACGGACACCGGTTCGACGAGTTTGCGACAAGGAGCAGGCACAGTGCAGCGCTGGCGTGGCTTGGAGGACATCCCCCAGGACTGGGGGCGCAGCGTCGTCACCATCGGTTCCTACGACGGAGTCCACCGCGGACACCAGCTGATCATCCGGCACGCCGTGGACCGCGCCCGGGAGCTGGGCGTCCCGGCCGTCGTCGTCACCTTCGACCCGCACCCCAGCGAGGTCGTCCGCCCCGGCAGCCACCCGCCCCTGCTCGCCCCGCACCACCGGCGCGCCGAACTGATGGCCGAGCTGGGCGTCGACGCGGTGCTGGTCCTGCCGTTCACCACCGAGTTCTCGAAGCTGTCGCCGGCCGAGTTCGTCGTCAAGGTCCTCGTCGACAAGCTGCACGCCAAGGCGGTCGTCGAGGGCCCCAACTTCCGCTTCGGGCACCGCGCCGCCGGGAACGTCGAGTTCCTCGCCGAGCAGGGCAAGATCTACGACTACGAGGTCGAGGTCGTCGACCTGTACGTCAGCGGCGAGGCGGGCGGCGGCGAGCCGTTCTCCTCGACCCTGACCCGCCGTCTGGTCGCCGAGGGCGACGTCGCCGGGGCCGCCGAGATCCTGGGACGCCCGCACCGGGTGGAGGGCGTCGTCGTGCGCGGCGCCCAGCGCGGCCGCGAGCTCGGCTTCCCCACCGCCAACGTGGAGACCCTGCCGCACACCGCCATCCCCGCCGACGGCGTCTACGCCGGCTGGCTGCACGCACAGGGCGAGGTGATGCCGGCCGCCGTCTCCGTCGGCACCAACCCGCAGTTCGACGGCACCGAGCGCACGGTGGAGGCGTACGCCATCGACCGCGTCGGACTCGACCTGTACGGGCTGCACGTGGCCGTGGACTTCCTCGCCTTCGTGCGCGGCCAGGAGAAGTTCGACTCGCTGGACGCGCTCCTGGAGGCCATGGCCCGGGACGTGCAGCGCTGCCGTGAGCTGATCGCGGCGGCCGACGGACCGGCCTGACCCGGATCACCGCTTCCGACGGCGGAGGGCCGGCACCCGTACGGTGCCGGCCCTCCGCCGTTCTCGCTCCCGCCCGCTACTGCTGGGTCCAGCCGGGCGGCACGACGCCCGGCTGCTGCCCCTGCTGCGGTTCCTGCGGCGGCGGCGGGGCCTGCTGCTGCCACTCCTGACCCGGTGCCGGCTGCTGCGGCGCCTGCTGCCAGCCCTGCCCGGGCTGCGGGGCGCCACCGGGCTGGGCGTACGGCTGCTGGGGCTGCGGCTGGCCGGGCTGCTGCGGGTAGCCCTGCTGCTGCGGGTGCTGGTACTGCAGATGCGGGTTGCCGAAGCCCTGCTGGGTGCGCGCGATGTCCTCGGCGATCAGGGCGGCGAGGTCGAAGTACGCCTCACGCGTCTTGGGACGCATCATGTCGAGGTCCACCTCGGCACCCGCGGAGAGGTGCTCGTCGAAGGGGATCACGACGACACCGCGGCAGCGCGTCTCGAAGTGCGCGACGATGTCGTCCACCTTGATCATCTTGCCCGTCTCACGGACACCCGAGATCACGGTGACCGACCGCTGCACGAGATCCGCGAAGCCGTTCGCCGACAGCCAGTCGAGCGTCGTCGAGGCGCTGCTCGCGCCGTCCACCGACGGGGTGGAGATGATGATCAGCTGGTCGGCGAGGTCGAGGACCCCGCGCATGGCGCTGTAGAGCAGACCGGTGCCCGAGTCCGTGAGGATGATCGGGTACTGCCGCCCCAGCACCTCCAGCGCGCTGCGGTAGTCCTGGTCGTTGAACGTGGTGGAGACGGCCGGGTCCACGTCGTTGGCGATGATCTCCAGACCGGAGGGCGCCTGCGAGGTGAAGCGGCGGATGTCCATGTAGCTGTTGAGCTGCGGGATCGCCTGGACCAGGTCGCGGATCGTCGCACCCGTCTCGCGCCGCACCCGCCGGCCGAGCGTGCCGGCGTCCGGGTTGGCGTCGATCGCGAGGATCTTGTCCTGCCGCTCGGTGGCCAGCGTGGCGCCCAGCGACATGGTCGTCGTGGTCTTGCCGACACCGCCCTTGAGGCTGATGACCGCGATCCGGTAGCAGGACATCACCGGCGTCCGGATCAGACCGAGCTTGCGCTCGCGCTCCGCCTGCTCCTTCTTGGCGCCGAGCTTGAACCGGGACGGGCCCTGGTTGTTCTTGCGGGCCTTCGGCTGGTTGCGCAGCAGACGGTCCGACGACAGCTCCACGGCGGCGTTGTAGCCGAGCGGGGTGCCGGGCGCGGCTTGCTGCTGCTGCGGAGCACCCGGACCGGCCTGCGGACCGGGCGGCGCCGACCAGCCGCCCTGACTGCCGTACGCGGCGGGGGTCTGCGGAGCCTGCGGCTGGGGCTGCGGCTGGGCCGGGGGCTGCTGCGCGGCCGGCTGCTGGGGCTGCGCGGGCTGGCCGGGCTGGCCGGGCTGCTGGGGGTAGCCGTAGCCCGGCTGCTGCTGCGGGTAGCCGTAGCCGGGCTGCGGCTGGCCCGGCTGCTGCGGATAGCCGTAGGGCTGGGGCTGACCCGGCTGCGGTGCCTGCTGCTGGGGGTGGGGCTGCGGCTGTCCGGGCTGCTGCGGGTAGCCGTACGGCTGCTGCGGCTGGCCCGGCTGGTGCGCCTGGCGGGGGTCCACGGGCTGACCGGGCTGGCCCGGCTGCGGCTGGGCCGGGCCGAACCCGCCCTGCGGCGGGGCCTGCTGCGGCTGGGGCTGCGGCTGGCCGGGCTGCTGCGGATAGCCGTAGCCGGGGGCCGGCGGGGCGCCCTGGGCGGGCGGCTGCGGTACGCCCTGCTGCGGCGCGCCCGGCTGGGGGTGCGCGGGCACGAAACCCTGGGGCAGCGGCGGAAGCGGCTGGCCGGGCTGCTGCTGTCCGACGGGCTGGGTGTGCGGCTGCTCACCCGGAGCCGCGGGCGGCTGCGCGGGAGCGCCGGGCTGGGCGTGCGGCGGCATCGGGGCCTGGCCGGGCGCCTGGGCCTGCGGCTGCTCGGGCGCGGGCGCGGCGGGCTGCGCTTCCGGCTCGGCGGCGGGCGCCGCCTCCGTGGTGGCCGACGCGGCCTCGGGCTGGACGTCGGTCTGGACCTCGGGCTCGGGCTGAGCCGGGGCGGCTTCGGGCTGCGGCTGCGGGGCGGGGTCGGCCTGGGCGGTGTCGTCGGCCGCGCCGGACGCGGTGGCGGGCTCCGGCTCGGCGTTCTGCTCCGGCTCCGGCTCGTCGTCGTCCCCGCCGAACAGGCGGGCCGCTTCGGCGTCGGCGGCGGCGTGGTTGAGCTCGGGCTCGGGCTCCGACCGCTCGGGCTCGGGCGCCTCCGCCACCGGGGGGACGGGGGCGGGCGGCTCGGGCGCGGCGGGGGCCTGGGCGCTCTCGTCGACCGGGCGCAGCACCGGGAAGCCGGGCGCGGCCGGGGGAACGGAGGGGGCGGCCGGGGGAACGGAGGGGGCGGCCGGGGGAGCGGCCGGTGCGGCGGGCGGAGTCGCGGGCGCGGCGGGCGTCGCCTGCTGGGGCGCCTGGAAACCGCCGGAGGTGTCCTGGGCCTGCTGGGGTGCGGGGGTGGTGGGCTGCTGGGGGTAGCCGTAGGCGCCGGGGGTGTTCGGCTGAGGCGTGCCGAATCCGCCGGAGGTGTCCTGGGCCTGCTGGGGTGCGGGGGTGGTGGGCTGCTGGGGGTAGCCGTAGGCGCCTGGGGTGTTCGGCTGAGGCGTGCCGAATCCGCCGGAGGTGTCCTGGGCCTGCTGGGGTGCGGGGGTGGTGGGCTGCTGGGGGTAGCCGTAGGCGCCCGGGGTGTTCGGCTGAGGCGTGCCGAAACCGCCGGAGGTGTCCTGGCTCTGCTGCTGCGGCGCCGCCGGACCGGGCTGCTGCTGCGGGTAGCCGTACGCGCCGGACGCCGGGGCCGCGCCCGGGACGGACTGCTGCTGGGGGAAGCCGTAGCCACCCGCGGTCTGTCCCTGCTGCGGCGCGGCCGGGGTGCTCGGGGCCGGCGCCGGGACCGTGCCGGGGGGACCCGTGGGCGTCCCGACGGGCGGGCCGGTCGGCGGCGGCGGTGCCGCCCCCTCGGCCTCCTGCTGACCGCTCGGCGAGGAGCCACCCTGCGTGCTCTGGGCGTACCAGGCGGGAGGTGTGTAGACGATCTCGAACTCGCCCGTCAGATCCACCTCGTGATCGTCCCCGTCCGAGGAAGGGCTCCCGCCGTTGTACTCGGACCGATCCCTGTTCACTGCTTGCCTCCTGGTCAGCCACTGCTGCTGAGCGTGTCGTCGTCGCGGCCGGGCGGACCCAGTGGCGAGTCCCCCGCGACTGCGATCGTCACCGCACCACCAGAAGCCTAATCACTCGCTCGGCGGGACGGAAAAGGCCCCATGTGCGCGGACGCTATAGCCCGGACACCGTGGACGGAAGGGGTTTCCGGGCCCGGAGGGACGGGCAGCCGAGCCCCCGCGGGACGTGACCGCCGGACCCCGGAGCGCCCGGCCGGCGAGCCCCCGGCACAAGTCCCCCGCGCCTGAGCCCCGTTCACCCCCCGCCCGGCACCGACGACCGCTCAGTCCATCCGGCGGGCCACACCGAGCAGCCCCGTCTCCGCGTCGGTGGGCTCGGTCATCACGAACTTCTGGTGCTTGCGCGTACACCACAGCGCGACACCGTCGTGCAGCGTCGGAAGATGCTGGAGGTGCTCCTCCGGGATGCCCAGCGTGTCCTTCACGGACTCCGTCTCGTACGGCGAGATGCGCTGGATGCCCACGAGGTGCGCCTGCGCCAGCCAGCGCGGCGCGTGCTCGCTGACGAACGGCAGCACCGTCACCACGGACTGCCACGGCACCGACGTCACCCGCCCGCGCGGCGGACGGATACCGCAGTCCCGGATCAGCACGACCGGACTGGACACGGACGGGCCCTGCGCGGGCACCCGGCCCACCGGATACACCGTCACACACTGCTGACCGCCGCCGGCCGCCTGCGCCAACTGCTGCCACGCCTGCGGACGTCCGGTCTCCACACCGACGCGCGCCCCGGTCGCGGCGGCCCGTAGCGCCAGCACCTGCGCCAGCCACAGACCGCCCACGAGCACGACGTCGAACGGAGTGGGACGGGCCAGACCGAGCACCGCCGGCTGCGACTCCGCGTCGGTGCCGATGAGTACGCCGTCGTCACCGATCGGCATGCTGATGGCCGCGAGCTCGTCGACCGTCACCACATGACGGTTGCGGCGCGGGCCGCGCAGCCCGAACCCCGGGCTGAAGATGCGCCGTTGACGCTGCGGCGCCTCCGGCTGCCGGATGATCGGGATCATGCCGGTGTCGGTCGGGGAGGCCACATGGGCCGGGGTGCCGGGGGCGCGGCCCTGCTGTCCCGGGGGCATGGTCGGAGCGGGCTGGGACATCAGTACGTACCTCCGAGCGGCAGAGTGGCGAGGGCTCCGGGGACCTGCTCCCGGTCGAGGCGGACCAGGCCGACCTTCGCTGCGCTCGCGGTCCGCTCCAACTCCCGGCCCACCTGGCCGAGTTCGTCGTCACCGCGCGCGGTGACACGGATGTGCCCGGTGAGGGCGACACCCCGGTTGCCCGCCTTGCTCAGGGTCATGCTGAACGTCGTCGCCAGCACCGGCAGCGACGTGAACCGCGTCACCAGCTCCGGCAGCGCCACCCCGCCGGGGCCCAACTGCGGCCAGCGGGACACCCAGTACGTCGTGTGCCACCGGTCGTCGACCCGCCAGGTCCGCACCGCCTCGACGGTACGGCGCTGGGTGCGCCCGTCCTGGCCGTGCTGCTGGTTGGCGCGCGGGTTCAGGCAGCTCGACGTCGCGAGCGCCTGGACCAGTTCGGTCTCGTCGAGGATCGTCGCCTTGAAGCCCGCGCCGGCCAGCCGGCTCGCCAGCTGGTCCGCCACCCGCAGCAGGGCGCGCTGCGTACCCGGGACACCGTCCCCGCGCGCCTTCACCGCCTCCGGGCACAGCTCCGGGTCCAGCTTGAGGGCCACCCAGGTCAGCCGCAGCGCCGGCGAACCGGACTGCGCCTGGAGCGGGCCGTAGGAGCGCGCGGCGAGCGACTGCGACGGAAGGTGCGGCGCGGGCGCCGGCTGGGTGTGCTGCACGACCTGCACGGAGGCCAGCCGGATCCCGTCGACCTCCAGGGCGTCCTGGATCAGCCTCAGCGGCAGCTGCCGTTCGCCCGCTCCGGGCCGCAGCGGCTGGTCGCCGGGCTGCACGAAGAGCACGGCCGTCAGGAACGTGCCGTCGCCGATCATCCCGATCGAGCGATCGTCACGGGAGACGAACGAGTAGGTCCGCAGGGCCGGGTCGCACTCGACCACCGGCACCAGCATGGCGTCCGTCCCCGGCGGCACGGGCAGTTTGGCGTCCCGCCGGCGCTGCCGCAGGGCGCGCGTCGTCTCGTACCACTCCGGCAGCGGACGGCGGCCGCGGCGCAGCACGGCGAGGAGCAGCAGCAGCGCGGCCACGGCACCGGCCGGGGCCAGCAGCCAGGACGTCCCGACGGCCCAGGCGGCGACCATGACGGCCACGGCCAGCTCCACCAGGATCAGCTGCTGCAGACGGACCGGACCGAGCCCGCCCGGGCGGGGGAGCGTGCGCGGCGAGGCGGCGGAGGGAGCGGGGGACGGGGCGGGCGTACGTCTGCCGTCCGGGCCTCCCGGTTGCTGCGGTGCGCGGCGTCCGCGCCGAGTGCTCGTAGCGCTGCTCATCCCCCGGGACATCCCTTTCGCGAAGTAGTGGCCGTCGGGCGGGCGGGAACCGCTGTCCCGGATCCCGGCGCCGGGCCAGGGGCTTCATCGGCCCACACCATCCATGCGGGTGGCTCACGGTACCCGCTGCGGCACCCCGGGCGACACAGGGGACACCCGGACCCACGGACGGCACCCCAGCCCCGGACGGCCAGCCTGCCATGGTCCGCGCCCGCGTGGTGGAGGGCTGTGGAGAAGCTCTGTGAAGATGCCGGGGCCTGTCCACACCTGAGGGATCGTCGGCACGCGGCGCAAGGCATAGTAGGTCCCTGCACGGCCGTTGCGGCCTTTTCGAGCGCGATCGAAGCATCACCAAACGGGAGATACGGGGACCATGGCAAAGCGTCGGGACGAGCTCGCCGCCTACACGTTCGCTCGCAAGCGCACCGTCGCGGCCTTCCTGGCGCCGTCGCCGGGCGGCTCGGAGGAAGGCGCCCCGCGGCCCGTGCGCACGGTGATGCCGAGCCTCGCCGTCGGAGTGGTCCTGGTCATCGGCTTCATCGCCTGGGGCGTGATCAAGCCCACCGCTCCCAAGGGCTGGGACACCCCCGGCGAGTACATCATCGTCGACAGCGACTCCACGACGCGCTACGTGGTCCTCGACCCGAACCCCAAGGACAGCAAGGTGGAGAAGGTCCTCCACCCGGTTCTCAACTACGCGTCCGCGAAGCTGCTGTTGGACAAGGGCAAGGGAAGCGTCCTCGAGGTCCCCGGCAAGGAGATCGACAAGAGCGGCATTCGCCACGGCGCGACCATCGGCATCCCCTACGCGCCCGACCGCCTCCCCTCCAAGGAGGACGCCGAGAAGACCAAGACCTGGGCGGTGTGCGAGCGTCCGGCGCCTGGCTCCAAGGCGGCCATCGACCGCGCGGTGTTCGTCTTCGACGACAGCGACGCCAAGTCCCTGGAGGGCGCCGGGAAGGTCGACCCCCGCGAGGCCCTGTACGTCACCGACAGCAGGACCAAGGCCGAGTACCTGGTCGACAGCAAGGGGAACCGCTTCCTGCTCGGCGGGAAGTCCGGCCTCGACGAGACCTCGATGGAGCAGCTGCGGTCCGCCGTCATCGGCAGCAGCGCCACCACCGACCCGCAGCCGGTGAGCCAGGAATGGCTCAACACCCTGAACGACGGCGGGGACATCACCTTCCCCGTCGTGCCCGGCGCCGGCGGGCGGACCGCCGTCCAGGGGCTCCCCGCCGAGGCGGGCACGATCGGCCAGGTGCTGCGGGCCCGGGACGCCCAGGGCGAGCAGTTCTACATCGTCCTGAAGGACAAGGTCGCCGCCGTCTCGCCGTTCGTCGCCGCCCTGCTCGTGGCCCGCGACGAGAACGGCGCCCTGAAGGTCGACACCCGCGTCGTCATCGAGGCCAACGGCGGCCGCGCCGACCGCTTCTACGCCGACAAGGGCTGGCCCGAGATCGTCCCCCGGCAGGCCAACAGCGCCAACCCGGCGACCGGCGCGGCGGCCAGGACGTCCTGCAGCGTCTACAAGGGCGCCTTCGACGGCAGTACGCCCACTCTGGCGGCCTGGGCGGGGGCCGACTACCCCAAGAAGGTCATCACCGACTCGCTGAGCGCGTACGTCTCCTCCGGCTCCGGCCTGCTGTTCCAGGAGGTCTCCGGTACGGCCGCGGGCGGCGGGGCGACGTATCTGCTGACGGACACGGGTCTGCGGTACTCCCTGCCCAAGGGCAACGACAGCGAGGCGCAGAGCCCGGCCGCGGCGGCCGGCGGCGGCTCGTCCCAGGGTGAGGCGAGCGAGACCGACAAGGCCCGTACCCGGCTGGGGTACGAGGACCTCAACCAGCCCGCGGTCGTGCCGCAGACGTGGGCGACGTTCATCCCCAAGGGACCGACGCTCGACACGGCGGGCGCGGCGCAGCCGCAAAGCCAGTGACGAGGGACGGGGAATGGGAACGGGGGCCGGCCCGCCGGCTTCAACGACCCGGTGTCGTACGCCATTTGAGCTAAGACGGCGCACGGGTCACAGCTTCGTCGCTCATGTGTGTGAGGCGTGTAACTGATTGGCCTCGCCTGTGGATGAGTGACAGGCTGACGATAGAGTGTTTGCAGCGCTCAAGCGTGCGAAGCAGCTCCGGGCAACGGCAACAGGGTTCCCGGACCAACGACGACATGGGGGAAGGTTCACATGGCCGGCCAGTTCCGGGTAACAGAGGACGAACTCACCAAGCTCTCCAGCGACATCAGCACCGCCAACGGTCAGCTGCAGGGCGAGATCCGCCGCCTCAACGGAGTGATCGACCAGATCGCGGGCGGCTGGAAGGGCCAGGCTGCCCAGTCCTACCGCCAGCTGCAGGAGCGCTGGAACGCGGACGCGAAGAAGATGAGCGACATCCTCAACGACATCAAGGAAGCCGTGGACTCCACGCGGAGCAACTACTCCGCGTCCGAGGAGCAGCAGAACTCCGAGATCAGCAAGATCATGTCGGACTTCGGCTGATCGAGCCGACCGGTTCGCGTGTCGTGCCGTCCACCGGTATGACCCGTCCGCTCCTCCCTCTTTCCAGCGACTTTCCTCCGAATCTTCCTGAAAGGGAATGACGATGTCGATCCTCGTCAATTACGCAACCATCACCAACGCGTCCACCGACGTGAAGTCGACGGCCGGCCGCATCAAGCAGCAGCTGGACGACCTCGAGGCCGCGGTCAAGCGTGTCGCCAACACCTGGGAAGGTGAGGCGCAGGAGGGTTACCAGCGCAAGCAGCGCGAGTGGGACCAGACCGCCGCCGACCTGCACGCCACCCTGCTGAAGATCTCCACCGCGCTGCAGAGCGCCGCCGAGAACTACCAGGCCACGGAGAAGAGCAACGCCTCCACCTGGGGCTGAGCCAGCCGGCGAGCCGGGGGACCTCGGATGAAGAGATGCGGCCCAGCCGACGCCAAGGCGTCCGCTGGGCCGACCTCTGCTCCGGGGTCGTTCACACCGTCTTACGGACTGCACACGGTAAATCCGCCGAATCTTCACATCGGCCGACGGAGCGGCGTACGCGCCGCCGGCCGGGACACCGTCGACAAGGAAGCCCTGGGGGCCTGGACATGAGGGGCCTGAACGTGGAGGGCCACAAGGCCGGTTCGCGTAGCGGCACGAGTGGCCGCACGAGTGGCCGCACGAGTGGAACCCGCGCACTGAAGCGGGTCCTCGGCGTGCTCGCGGTGACGGGTGTCTGCGTCACCGCGACACCGTTCGCCCCGACGGCGTCGGCGTCCGACGGCGGCGTCGACTTCGGTCTGTCGGCCAGCACCGAGTGCGTGTTCGGCGGCGACGTCATCAAGTCCACGCCCTGGTCGCTCCAGCGGATCCTCCTGGACCAGCTGTGGGAGCACTCCACCGGCAAGGGCGTCAAGGTCGCCGTGATCGACACAGGCGTGGACAAGCGGAACCGTCAGCTGACGGCGGCCGTGACCGGTGGCAAGAGCTACGTCGACGGGGCCGCCGCCCGGGACATCGAGGGGCACGGGACACGCGTGGCGGGCATCATCGCCGCCCGCCCACTGAACGGCACCGGCTTCGTGGGCCTCGCCCCCGACGCCGACATCCTCTCCTTCCGCTACACGGGCGGACAGGAGAAGCAGGGCAACTCCCGCACGATGTCCCAGGCGATCGGCGCCGCGGTCGCCGCCGGGGCCGACGTCATCAACATCTCCTCGGACACCGCGAACCGGGAGGACAACGACCAGCTGCGCGCCGCCGTCGCCTCCGCCGTCCAGAAGGGCGCCCTCATCGTCGCGGCCGCCGGCAACGACGGGGCGGACGGCAAGTTCGCCGACACCTACCCGGCCGCGTACGACGGCGTCCTGGCCGTCGGCGCCTCCGACCGCAACGACGAGCGGGCCTTCTTCTCACAGTCCGGCGACTTCGTGGACGTGGCCGCCCCCGGCGTCGGCATGGTCTCCACCGTCCCCGGCGGCGGCCAGTGCACCGCCGACGGCACGAGCTTCGCGGCGCCGTACGTCGCGGGCGTGGCGGCCCTGCTGAAGGAGAAGCACCCGGAGTGGAAGGCGGCCCAGATCGCCACCCGCATCGAGGAGACCGCCCAGCGCCCGGGCCGCGGCCCCAACGGCTTCATCGGCTGGGGCGTCGTCGACCCGGTGGCCGCCCTCTCGGACGACTCGACCCCGGGCACCACACCGGAACCGGACCCACCGGTGAAGGCAGGGTCTGGCGGTGTCGTGCCCATGGCTGTGACGATGGGTGAGACCGAGGCAGAACGTGAACGCCGCACCGCCGTCTACGTATTGGGCACAGGAGTGGCCCTGGCCCTCGTGATCGCGGGCAGCGGCGTGGCCGTCCGGGACTGGCGCACCCGACGGACCGGGCGATGAGCAGGCATCCGGGGATGCCGAGGACTTGGACAACAGGGGAGAGGACAACGGGGTATGAGTAACGGAATGCGGGTCGATCTCAGCGCGCTGGATGAGGTCATCCGGAAGCTGTGGACGCTGCTTGACGACATGGACAAGGCGGGGCAGACGTCGCGGTATAACACGGAGATCCCCGCGAGTGCTTTCGGCAACATTGCCACGTTCAAAGAGGCGGGCGACCTCTTCGGTGCGCACAAGCAGGCCAAGGATGACCTCGAGCGCGCGATCAAGGGACTGCATGACCTGATCGACCGGTTCGGTAAGAGCACGTCCAAGGTAAAGGATAAATACACCGAGCAGGAATACGCGAACAAGCACCAAATGGGTGGTAACACAGGGGGCTCGGACGGCTCCTTCGCCAAGTAGTCCGATCGAGCATCACCTATTAAGGGAGAGTTCAAGTGGCCGGTGACAAAGAGCTGCCGAAGCCAGTAATCGAAAACGACGTCTGCGTCGCAAACCCAGGTCGACCTGAGACCAAAACCTCATTCATCGACTACCCGCTCAAAGAACTCAAGAAGATGCTTGAGGGAACCAACCCCGGTCTGATCGAAGAGACGGGTCGGCACTGGGGCAAGGTTCAGGAACTCCTTGCGGGGGGCCAGGGAGGAGGCATCGCTGGCCTGCTCGACAAGTCGGTCGACAATGTGCTGGAGCACTGGGAAGGTGAGGCCGCCCGGGCCTTCGAAAAGGAGGCGCGCAAGATCTCGCAGAGCCTGCGTAACGCGGCTTGGCATGCGGAACTCAACAGTGGCCAGATGGCAGACGCTGGTTCGCAACTGCGCAGGTACAAGGCGCAGTTGGATGAGATCGAGGAGCCAAGCGGATGGGCGAAGGTTGGCGACGCCCTCAGCGACTGGCAGTGGGACAACGGCGAAGCTGTAGCTAGTGACCTTAAGGATCGCAAGCTGACAGCAGCGGAAGTCGCGCAGATCAACGAGGGCAAGATTGGTGCAAGTCGTGAGGCCCAGCTGAATGGCGTGAGCGTCATGGAAAGCCTCGGCGCTCAGTACATGCGGGTAACTCGGAACCTCAAGAACAACAACATTAGGGACTCGGGCGACGGCCACATCGGCGAGCCGAACCGTGATGTGGAGTACCCTCCACCCGTCACTCCGCCCAGCGGAGGTGCTTCGCGTCCTGGTACCGCTGGACCGGCTCCGAAACCTTGGAGCGCAGGACCGACCGCAAGCGTGAAACCAGCGCCCAGTGTGCCTCGCGACCAGGGGATCACGGGGGGTACGCAGCTTCCCGCAACCAGGACAAAGATCGACAGCATCACGCCTGGGTTGACTGGAAGCGGCCCTGCAACAAGCCCGGGCGCAGGCCCCGGTGGTGGCGGAGTAGGCACGGGCGGGGCGTCTGGCACGGGAATCGTTGCACCTGGTGGAGGGCCGGGCTTCGGTCGCGGATCCTCCATCGGACGAGGAGGCATCGGCGCAGTTGGCGGCCGCGGGGGTATGACGGGCGGCGGCTCGGCCGCTGGCCGCGGCGCCGGAGGTCGAGCTGGCGTTGGCGGTATGGGCGGCGCTGGAGCTGGTGGCGCCGGCCGGGGCGCTGGTGCGGGAAGTGGTCGTGGATCCCTGGCGAAGGCTCGTGGCGGCGTCGTAGGGGCAGCAAAGGGGATCGCTGGTAAGGGCGCTGGCGGTGGCGCTGGCCTGCACGGGAGCCGTGGTGGCACTCAGCGCGGCGGTATGGCCGGTGGTATGGGTGGAGGTATGGGCGGTCGTAGCGGACGCCGGTCCGACAAGGAAAACAGCCAGGGTGACCGTCCCGACTACCTGGTCGAAGACGAGGAGACTTGGATCTCCGAAGAGGATCGCAACCGCAACGTGCCGCGGACCATCGAGTAGGTTCGAGCGGCGGCCGCACAGCGAGGTGTGCGGCCGCCGACGGCTGTTGAGCCCGATTGGGTGAGTGAGGAGTGGAGTAGTGGTTTTCAAGCGAGTCTGGTCTGCGGCGGGAGTCCTGACGCTGACGGGAGGTCTACTCCTCACCACTGCCCACACGGCGTCTGCGGATTACATCAGAGACAAGCAATGGGCCCTGGGAGCTTTTGCTGCAGAGGATGTTTGGTCGGAGTCTCAGGGCGCGGGCGTCACTGTGGCTGTAGTTGACTCGGGCGTTGATGCGGCACACCCAGATCTCAGCGGTCAAGTACTGGCGGGGAAGGACTTCACCGGTGGTGCAGACCCGCATGAGGACCTTGTGGGCCATGGCACAAAGATGGCTAGCATCATCGCCGGTCACGGGCATGGCCCCGGAGATGATTCCGGCGTTATCGGGTTGGCGCCAAAAGTGAAGATTCTTCCGCTGCGCACACTTCAGACCCGAAAAGACAGAAATCTTGAAGAAACCTGGGGGCCCGCTGTCCGGTATGCCGTGGATCACGGCGCCAAGGTGATCAATCTGTCGTTTGGTAGCGACGGAGGCAGTAAGACCTCGAGTGACGGTGTCGAGGCCATTGCGTATGCCCAGGCACATGACGTAGTCGTTGTCGCGGCGGCTGGTAACGAAGGGGCTGCCGTGATTGAGCCGGCAGCACTCCCGGGAGTCGTGTCTGTCGGCGCTGTGGATGAGAAGGCGAATCTCTGGGAGGATTCAAATACTGGAAAGGTATTGGCCCTGACGGCACCGGGAGTCGAAATTGTGGGCGCGAACAACACCATGTCCAACGGATATGGTGTATCGAGTGGCACCTCTGAAGCAACCGCGTATGTGTCCGCCGCCGTCGCTTTGGTCCGATCCAAGTACCCTGATCTCACCGCAGGCCAGGTGATTAACCGCCTGATCAAGACGGCTACGTTCGCCCACCACAAGGGATTGAACGCGCCTGACGAGAAGTACGGCTACGGCATTGTTCGACCGTACTCTGCGCTTACGATGGACATTCCGGCCGGTTCGAAGAAGAACCCTCTGGGACAGCTAGAGGCAGCCTCTGTCTCTAACCAGTCGTCCCCGGGCAAGGACTCTGCGACTCAAGATGAGAAAGAGTCCTCCTCCAGCAACGTCGTCCTCATTGGCGGCATCGCCGCAGTAGTGGTGATCGGCGTGATTGTTGTCGTGGTGGTCCGCAGCCGTCGCAACGGTGGCAACAGCGGGGGCCCCAGCGCCGGCGGCGGCGCGCCCTCTCAGGGACCGGGATATCATGCGCATCCCAACGCTGCCTCAGGGCAGGGATATGCATCCCATCCCGGCGAGAGCCCGCGGAACCCGAATCCGTACTCCTGACAGGAGTGCCTCGACTCGCGCCCCGGACAGAGTCACGCCCGGGGCGCAGCCGTGTGCTCAACCGGCTGCGTGAAGGTGGCGGTGAGACTGATGACGCGGCAGTGCGATTGGTGTGGCGGAGGTTGCAGGGCCGAAGCGCGACTGGCCGCTGCGGCGGAACCTAGCGGCGGTGTAGGGCCGGCAGCTACGGGCGGTCCGAGAGCGATGATCGAACACGTCGCGAGCGGAATGGACGAGTAGCCGTCGTCCGCCGGTCCAAGCCGTACAGCTGAAGCTCAATAGGGAGCAAGGGAATGGGTGTTGAACGAATCCGGTTCACCACTGGAGTCGTGGCGTTGACGGGTATCTTGCTCCTCACTTCGGCGCCGATCGCATCGGCTGATCAGGTGCGAGACGCTCAATGGCCTTTGACCGTTTATGACGCTGAGAAGGTGTGGAAGACGTCTCAGGGGGAGGGCGTCACGGTCGCGGTGATCGACTCGGGGGTTGATGCTAGCCACCCAGATCTCGCTGGTCAGGTCTTGCCTGGGAAGGACTTCACCAACGCCGACGACCCATACAAGGATGATGACGGGCATGGGACTGGCATGGCCAGTCTTATTGCCGGGCACGGACATGGAGCAAGGGGCTCATCGGGAGTCATGGGTCTTGCACCGAAGGCAAAAATTCTGCCGATTCGTACTGGCTCAAACGGCGACAAACTGAATACTGCGGATTGGGTCGCAGGAGTTCGCTACGCGGTGGACCACGGTGCCACCGTGATCAATTTGTCACTGGTTGACTCTGCCGCTTACCCCGGATCCAAGGCCGCTAAGGCGATCAAGTACGCGCAAGATCATGATGCAGTGGTAGTGGCTGGTGCCGGAAATGATGCCGGCACCGTCAACTATCCTGCTGCTCTCCCGGGTGTGGTCGCCGTATCCGCTGTAGATCAGGGTCTCAATTTCTGGTCGAAATCAAACACCGGTGACGTAACGGTTGCAGCGCCTGGTGTCGAAACTCCTCAGGCTGACCCCACTAGTTCCAGTGGCTACGTAGTGGCAAACGGCACTTCGGGCTCCACCGCCTACGTATCAGCCATCGTCGCCCTCCTCCGCTCCAAGTATCCTGACCTGACCGCAGGCCAAATCATCAATCGCCTGGTCAAGTCCGCGTCCTTCCTCCAGCATGAAGGTAAGAAGGCCCCGGACCGTGAACTCGGCTACGGCATCGCCCGTCCTGGCACCGCCCTGACCATGGATATCCCCAAGGGGCCCAAGCAGGGACCTCTTCTCAAGGGATCGTCGTCGACCTCGACGAATTCTGCGGCCGGGTCGGATGACAGCGACAGTTCGACTCATGCCAAGAAGGAGAAGAAGAAGTCCTCCTCGGGCAAGATTCTCCTCTTCGGCGGCATCGCCGCACTAGTGGTCATCGCCGGTATCCTCGTCGCCGTCCTCCGTAACCGCCGCAACAACGGCAACAACGGCGGGCCCGGCCCTGGCGGTGCTGCCCCAGGCGGCTACCCGTCGCAGCCCGGCACGTACCCGTCCGGCCAACAGCATTACCCGGGATCGGGTTCGCCGCAGCCACCGCAGTGGCGGCAGTAGATGCTCAGCGCAGTCCTTCAGTGCTGAGCTTGGCCGGCTCATCCGCTGACGGTCTGTGTTCGCAGTTTCAGAATCGAGGTACTGGATGACGTTCCACGTCACGCCGGACGACCTGGCTTCGTTCTCCAAGCAACTCGGTCGAGCAGCTGAGGATGTGAGCGCGGCCAAGTCCTATATGGAGCGCGAATGTTCCGTAGGCACTTTTGGCGCGGGGCCCGTCTCGGCCATCGCGAGCATGTTCGGGGGCGGGCAGGACGGCGTCATGGAAAACGTCCGGGCTGCCCTGGTTAAGATGAATGAGATTTTGAAGGCGTCGCAGGCCGAGATGTCGCGGTGTGCCGAGTACTACAGGGCGACCGACCGAGGAGAGGCGTCGAGGCTGGATGCGCAGTATCCGGAGTCGAAGCGCTGACCTGGCCTTCACGGGGGAGATGACTGTGGTGTTCCACGACGTGGTTGATCCGGTAGAGCGTCTCAAGGCGCCGCAGTTGAACGGTGACAGCGACGAGCCGAGCATGCCGTACCGAGAGCTCACGTCGTACGGCGATGTCTTCAGCCCGTCAGCCATCGCCAGCTGGGTGTTCGAAAAGTTCCTCGGCGTCAATCCCGTTGATGAGGCTAAGAACGCGCTGGGAGGAAACTGGGAGGAATACGCCGAGTGCGCGAAAGCCTGGCAAGCCCTGGGTTCCTTCTGCGACGATCTCGCGCAGAACGTGAAGGCCGGTAACAAATCGCTGGACGCAACATGGTCCGGGAACGCCGCTGACGCCGCGTATGTCTACATGGAGACGTTGTCCAACGACATCGCGGCCATGAAGGACTCGTTCGAAGAGCTGGCGCGGCAGTATGAGATCGTCACGGACGGCGTGTGGAATGCGGCTGAAGCCAGCGGTGACCTCCTCGGCGGAATGCTGGATCTGGCCATCATCATCGGTATCACCATGGCCGCCGGCGCCAGCACCAGCTGGACGGCGGTCGGACCGGTCATCGCAGCCGGCGCCGTCGCCGCTGAGGTCGTGGCGATGATCAATCTTTGGACGAGACTGACGACCGTGATCATGGAAGTGGGCACCACTGTGAGCGGTGCGACCGCGTTGGTCGAGCAGATCGGACATCTGCATCAGGCCAACATGGTCAAGTTCCCTCTGCCGGGCGCAGGTTATGACCACCCTGGTGTGTGAGGCAACTGTTTCACTTGATGATGGACGGTGAGCGCAAGATGAGCGAAGACGGGACCACCCGTGACGGTGAACGTCGTGCTTGCGATGAGGAATTCATCAGTATGGGTCGAGACCCCGCCGTAGCTCGACTGCTCCGCAAGCAACTGGAAACCTTGGCAGACGGGCGAGCAGGCGCTGTTCTCGCCGAGATGGCCAAAGAGGTCCTCTCCGGAAGGATCAGTCTGCGCGACGCGGTTCGCGTAGGCCCCTACGAGCACGAACTGCTGGCAGCGGCGGACAGGTTCGGACGCCAGTGGGACGAGATGTCCGAGTCGGACAGGTCCCAGGCAGAGTCGGAAGGGGCGAGAGTCCTGAACCAGCAGCGAGAGGAGATCCAGGAGGAGGAGCGGAGGGGGCGTGCGGATGACCGGGCTGGGCGCGGGCCGTCGACCCGGCATAGTGCCCGCGGCTGGAGTGTCTACTGACGTCGACGAATACGAACGGGAGAGCCTGTGAGCTCGGAACTGCCTGATCTGAACACGCAGTCCGCTACCGATGAGATGACAGCGCATACTGCGCGGTACTTCTCGAACATGATGCTCGGCATCGCAGTGGTGGCTCCCTGGTTGCTCCTCATCATGTCGATCATGTCCGGGAAGTTCCTGTGGCTCACGGTGCTGACTTTCGTCTGTACACACGTGGGTCTGGCCCTCATGCTCGTCGGCTACCGCCGCGACAGCCGTTCGCTGAAGCGGTCCGGCGCCACGATTCACGTCGCCGCCCTGCTGTTGTGCCTTGTGACTCTCGCTGCGCTGCAATGAGAAAGTGCGGTGGTGCGCGGCAGCGCCCTGTGCCACCGGTCTGAGACGGCGGAGCGACCGGGATCAGTTCAATCAAGAAGGGAAACGTTCCATGGGCGCAATCGCCCTCATGGTCGGCCTCGTCGTGCTGATCGGCCTTGGAGTCGTCTTCGCCGTGGTGCGTGGCCGGCGTTCCTCTGGAGCCGGAGCCGGAGCCGGAGCCGGAGCCGGTCAGGTCGGCCCCGGCCCGCACGGCCATCCACAGATGGGCTATCCGCCCCAGCAGTCGGCCTACCCGCCCCCCGAGCAGCCGTACTCGCCTCCTGGGCAGCAGTCGTATTCGCCCAACACGCATCAGCCGAACCCGTACCAGCAGAACCCCGCCCCCGGGTATCCGCCCCAGCCGGGACACGCCCCCCAGCCCCAGCAGCCCAATCCCTACGGGCAGCAGCAGCCGCCGTACGGAGGGCAGTGAGGTTTCTCCGGTGTGGGCGGAGCGGCACTCCGGCTACGCCAGGAAGGTCACCAGCAGGCTGAGGACGAAGCCGATCACGCCGACCGCGATCAGCGTGACGAACGTGTTGAGCAGGCCGTGTCCCATCGCCCGCTTGGCGCGGTTGAAGTCGGACGCGCCGCCGAAGGCGAAGCCTGTGGCGGTGCACAGGAGGCCCAGGGCGAGCGGGATCAGGGCGCCGAACCACCACGCGCAGCCGACCGCGATCGAGCCGACCCAGCCGCGGTCCTGCTGGTACGACGTCTCACCCGTCCTCAGGGCCTCGATCACCTCGCCCCGCTGGTGCAGGGACTGGGTGCGCAGTTCGGCGTTGAGGTCCTTGACCGAGCCGTCGTTCGCCGTGAACGTGCCATAGCACCACCTGGTCTTGGTGCGCTTGCGCGAACTGCTGGACGAACTGCTGCGGTACTTGTAGTCGACCGTGCAGGTCTCGACCGTCAGCTTGCCGGGGGTGGACGTGGCGTACGCGTACGGCCCGAGATAGGCACCCAGGGCCAGGAGGACCACGCTCACCAGGAGCAGCCCGACGCCGATCAGCCGGCCGGGGCCGCCCGCGCTCGATCCCGACGAGGTGGAGCTCGCTTGTGCTTGTGCCATGGGGGTGCTCCTCACGGTGCGGTTACGGGGGTGGGGATGGCGGCGGGGGCGGCCACGGCCACGGGTTGAAGCCCTTGTGCGGGACGGGCCGCCCCGGAAGTGGACGTCGTCACAGGACCAGCGCGCAGACCAGTGCCGCCAGGAGACCTAGGCCGAAGAGGCCGCCCAGCAGCGGGCCGGTGATGGTGGCGGCCGGGAGGCGTTGCCAGGAGGCGGCGAAGCCGAGGCCGTTGCGGGCGCCGAAGCCGGTCAGCAGACAGTAGACGCCCGCGGCCAGCAGGGAGAGGCAGAGCGCGACCACGGCCGCGTCGTCCCCGGCGTCGCGGTCCTGGGGGAGTTCGAACGTGTCGCCGACCTGTACCACGGGGATCTTCGAACCTGTCTCGAAACGCGAGGAAGTGTCCACTTTCACGTCTTCGTAAGAAAGGTCACTCTGCTGCGCGGTCCAGGTGCCCGCGCAGTTGAACCGGAGTTCGGTGGAACGCCTGTGCGCGCCGCCGTAACGGGTCTTCGTGTGTGCCTCGCATGAAGAAACCGTGAGGGTTCCCTCGGTTCCTTCTCCGGCGAGTTCACTCCGCAGTTCCGGAATCGCCACCGCGGCTATCACGATGGCCGCGAGGAGTGCTCCGAGCCCTATGAGCCGTCCCGTCCAGAGGCTGGCTGAGCTGGGGTGATGCGGCGGTGACGTCACCACTTGGGGGTCCTTTGGTCAACTTGACGATCTCTTGACCCATCGACTTTCCGGGTCGTGCGCGAGGAGTCTAAGCTACCGGCCTGTCGTGCAATATGACGTGCCGGAGCGGGAGTTCGGGGGAGATGCGATGACGTTCGGCGGATTTGACGTGGATACGGCTGTGCTGCGACAGCAGGGCCAGAATTTCACCGACCTCGGAGGCGATTTCGCCAAGGCGTCCAAACAACTGGCAAGTGCTCTGGAAGGGCTTGGAGAGCCCTGGTCGGACGCCGATTTCGGAGATGTCTTCGGTGAGATCTACACGCCGATCCGGGACGGAATCCTCGCCTCGCTGGACAGTCTCGCCGAGCGGATGCAGCAGATCGGGCACACACTTCAGGACAACGCCCGTACGTACGACGCCTCCGATACGTCGAACAGTGGGCTGTTGAGCGGCATCGCCGGTCAACTCTGAGTCGGGCGGGGGTACTTCACATGTCGCTCACTCTGCCCGACGAGCTGGCCTGGGTGCTGGACCTGCTCGGTTACAGCTGGCCCGACGCCGACGAGGAGGCGCTCCACCAGGTCGCCGAGACCTGGCGCGGCTTCGGAGCCCAACTCGAGAAGATCGAGGCGCAGGGCGAAGGCTTCGCCCGCACGGTCGTCGCCGCCAACGTCGGTTCCGCCATCGAGGGCTTCAGCAAGGACTGGGGCGCCTACACCGGCGCGAACGGCGAGGACCGGTATCTGCCCGACGCGAAGCTCGCGTGCGAGGTGATCGCCCTCGCCTTCGACGCGGCCGCGATCGCCGTCCTCACGGCCAAACTGTCCGTCATCGCCCAGCTCATCGCCCTGGCCATCGAGATCATCGCGGCGCAGGCCGCGGCGCCCTTCACCTTCGGGCTGTCCGAACTCGGGGCGATGGGCGCGACGCAGGCCACCCGGCTGATCGTCCGTGAGCTGCTCGACCGCCTGAAGAAGGAGGTCCTGGAGGCCGCCGCGAAGGCCATGGAGCACGCCACCGTGGACGCCTTGAAGAAGGCCGCCAAGCGGGTCGTCAAGGACCAGGTCAAGCAGATCGTCCAGGAGAAGGTCGTCGACGCCGCCAAGGAGAAGGCCCGCGAGGCCGCCGTCGGCATGGCCCAGAACGTCGGCCAGCAGAGCATCGAGGCCTACTTCGACGCCCGCTCCGGCATCGACGTCGGGGAGACCGTCGACGTCGCCAAGAAGGCGGGCGGTGAGTACCTGGACGGCCTGAAGAAGGAGGTCACGGGAGGAGAGGGCTCGTCGGTCGCCGGTTACCTGGATCCGAACACGTACATCGACGCCGGGACCGAGGCGGTGACGGGCGCGGCCGGTGACCGCGTGCAGCGGGGAGTCGACGCGCTGAGCGGGCAAGGCGGGACGAGCGGGCAGGGCGAGGGGAGTGGGGGGTCCGGCGACTCGGCTTCTTCCGGCGACTCGAGTACAAGTACAAGTACGAGTGCGAGGACGGCACCGGCGGGTGCGGCGTCCACGGCAGGCTCCCGTCCTTCCCGCCCCCCGGCCGCGTCGGGGGCCGGCGACGACTGGGCGCGGAACGAGTTCGGGTGAGCCGCTGACACCTGCGCGGGGCGCACTTCAAGAGCTTGTGGCGATTTCTCCCAGGAAAATTCACACGGGCTTCCCGCGCATGATCCCCGCACATGATCCGGGTCACTTCAACTCCACGTCCGCCAGTAAGGGTTGTGTTCAGCGATCGGTGTCCGTCCGAATCCGCTCGGGGCACGTCCGTATGCGCGTGGGCTATGTCCCCGGGAACGTGTGTTGAAGCGTTCGCAGATGCGTTGGTAGGTTCACGCCGGTCGAGACCCGCCGACCCTCCCTCCCTGATGAGGTTTCCCTTGGACAGCGCCGAGAACAGTTCCGACAAACGCGTCGACGATTCCGAGTTTCTGGAGATGACCCAGCAGGACCCCGCTCAGGCCAGGATCCTGCGGCAGTCCCTGGAACACCTCGCCTCGGGACTGGGCGGTCCGGCCCTCAAGGAGATGGCCCAGGAGGTCCTGTCCGGGCGCATGGGGCTGCGTGAGGCCGCCGACGTCTCCGCGTACGCCGAGGAGGCCGTGCAGCGGTCGGCGCCGCTGGCGGAGAAGTGGGCCGCCATGTCCGACAGCGAGCGTGAGGCGCTCGCCGCGGAGGGAGAGCGCCGGCTGGAGGACGAGCGCCGGAAGCTCGAGGAGGAGCGGCGCGCGGAGTCGGAGAACCGTTCCAGCGGAAATCGGCGTCACGACGGGCGTGGCTGGTCGCTGTACTGAACGCGACTGGCCGGTCCCTGTAAGAGATGCGACCGGCCGGTTCCCGTACTGAGCGGTGGCCGGCCCTGAACTGAGCGGCCGTACGCGGCTCTGATCCCGGCGATGGGGGAGTAGTGGACTTTCGGGTGGAACCCGGTGCGATCGACGGCTTCTCGAAGCTCGTCGGCCGTGCCGCGGACGGCGGCGCGCAGGCGGTCTCGTTCGTCGGCAACAACGCGAAGATCGACAAGACGATCGGTGGGGCGGCCTTCGACCTCGTCGCGGGTGAGCACGACCGGTACGTCAGCGAAGCCAAGAAGGCACTGGAGAAGGTCAAGAGCCTGCTGGAGGCGTCCGAGAAGGAGCTGACGGGCACGGCGAAGTACTACAGGACCACCGACACGGACGAGGCGGCCAAGCTCGACGCCACCTACCCGGGTTCCAAGGTCTCGGGCGGGGACTCGGGCGGCGACCCGCACGACTTCTCCGACGCCAGCGACGCCGTGGACCGGCTGAAGGCGCCCGGGGACCCCAGCAACCCCCTCGTCAAATACCTGTCCGGGCACGCGGACGACTACAAGATGAGCCCGGTGCAGAAGACACTGGGCAGCTTCCTGGACCTGGGCAGCCCTTCGGCGATGGCCGTGGAGGCGTCCAAGCTGCTCTTCGACTTCGACCCCTTCGCCGAAGTGACGAACTGGGTGTTCGGGGACTGGAACGGCTACAACGACTGCTCTGACGTCTGGGGCAGCCTCGCGTCCTTCTGCGACGCGGTGGCCGCCAATGTGCGCAAGGGCACGCAGAACGTCGGTCTGACCTGGGACGGCAACGCGGCGAATGCGGCGACCGTGTACTTCGACGAGTTCACCAAGAAGCTCGAGGAGATCAAGGAGACGTTCACGTCCCTGCAGCGCTGCTATGCGCAGGCCGCGCAGATGGCGTTCCAGTTCGCGGAGTTCCTGAAGTCGTTCCTCGTGATGTTCAGCGACCTGCTCGTCATCTGGCTGGTCAACCTGCTCGCGGCGGAGGCCGTCAACCTCATCCCGGTCGGCGGGCAGGTCGCCTCCGCGGCCATGTTCGCACTGGCGGCGGCCGAGGCCATCAGGCTCATGCAGCTGTGGGCCGAGGCGTCGAAGGCGTTCGACACGTTCGCGTCGGCGCTGAGTGCGCTCGGTCTGGTCATGTCGACGGCCGTGAACGGCTTCGCCGCCGCGGACGGATTCCCGCAGGTGGGTACCGGCGGCTATGACCACGCGGCTGTCTAGATCAAGGGCACTGGCCGGCTGTCGGCTGCGGATTTTTCACGGAACTGGACGGGCGGAATGAGTTTCTTCAACGGCACCGGGGGCCTCGATCTCTTCCTCGGGCGTGCCCGGATCATGAGTATCGGTCTGGTCCCGGTGTGCGTCGTACTCATGATCTTCTTCATCCGTGAAGAGGGGTGGCACTTCAGCCTGTTGCTCTGCTGCATCCTGCCGCCGATCGGCGCCTACCTGGCGTTCCGGGGCCACCGGGAGATCCGGCCCGGGCTGGCGGTGATCGGCTTGGTGCTCGCCGTGGGCGCCTTGCCGCTGTCGCTCGGGCTGGCGGTGCTCGAGGGGGCGTGAGGCGGGACAACTTCAGCTGTGCAGCTCTTGACCTGGCCTCGGCCGCGTGCGGCTTCACAGTGATTCTGGGACATCCAGGTCTCCGTCGAAGGCTGCCGTCCAGGCCGGGGAAGAGCCTGCCGACTGGTCGATCTGCTGGGCCCAGGCTGTGAGGCTGCGACGCGCGTCCTCTTCCTCGTAGCGCGTGGAGAATTCGCTGCGACGCAGTGTGACGTAGAGGCTGACCAGGGTCATGAATTGACGCAGGGTGCTGCCGAGGAGGTGCACGCCTGTGACGGACGCCAACAGGACACGGCCGGAGCCACCCTCCAGTACGACTTCTTCGCCCAGCCAGAACCCCAGACGGTACGTCGGCTCGATGTGGGCCGGGACGTCGACTGGCTCCAGGCCGGCCCGGTCCAGGTCCACGGTGGTCAGGAATCTCGGCTCACCCCCGGCAAGGGCGGGGAAGCCGATGCTGGTCAAGGTGGCGCGCGCCTGCAGGTGGACGACGCCGGCTGGGATGGAGGACGGCTCCAGTCGGCGGAGGATCTCCTCACCGAAGGCGGTCGCGAACCATGAACGGTCGGGGCCCTCAGCCGCCAGGCGCCCGCCCGGCATCGGCCAGACCGCCGTACGACGGACAGGTGCGACGAGTGGGCTGGGCCAGCGTTTCGGGGCTTCCGCCACTTCGTCGGGTTCGAGGACGTCCAGGGCGAAGACGCCTCCGTACCCGCCCAGAACCCAGCGACTGTCGCCGGTCCGCTGCATATCCCGGACGCTACGGGGCACTTGCGGCCGCGGGACGTCCGGATGCGCGGGAGCGGGCGGCTGGATGTCGACCGTACGGCCCACCACGCGGTCGACTTCGCCGCCGGCACCGAGGTAGACGTCCACGACGGACGGGGCGGCGATCTCGGCACCGTCCGTCAGACGCCATACCCGTTCCCGATACCGCTCGTCCCCTCGTTCCTCCGACTCGTCGTCCGCCGGCAGCGGGAGCTCGCGCTGGGTGGTCACCACGGGGACGTCGTCGCTGAGTCCGAGCTCGACGTAGTCCACGGCCCCGCTCGTGCCCGGGTGCTTCCCGAAGAGGCCGTACGGACGCCACCGCGACCATGCGGTGCGCCAGGGTAGCCGTACCGTCTCGGCGAGGGCGTTGGCCCAGTCCGTACGTCCGCGGTTCACGGCGGCCCAGTGCAGCCACGCCAGCCACTCGCGATGGGACCGCGGTGCGACCCCTTCGACATCCAGGTAGTGCGCGTCAGTGGCGGTACCGCCCGTGGGCACACCCTTCGGCCACGCCACGGAGAGCGCCTCGAGCAGCCCGGTCCGGTCGCAGAGGGCCACGAAGTCCGGGCGCTCGTCCAGAAGCCGGGGCAGGGCCCCGCCGAGAGCGGCGTGGAGGGCTGCGGCACGGGCCCCGTAGGCACGGACCGGCGTGGTCGCCTCGGCGCGGGCTGAGGTGAGCAGGGCTTCGGCGATGGCGAGGTGTTCGGTGGCGGTCAGGGGGTTGTGTGACCTGATGTCGTACTTGAGGGAACGTGACGTGAATCGCACACCGGCCCCGGTTGCGGTCTCGTGCAGGTGCACGGTGTCCGGGAGTTGTTCGGCCAGCCGCCGAAGAGAGGCTGCGTCCGTACGTTCGCCCAGTGCGGAGCAGAGGTGCTGCCAGACCGCCAGCGGGGTGTCATGTACCTCGGACGCGGCGAGGGCGCGTAGAGCGCGTAGTTCGGAAGACGAGGCGGCCGTCGTCAGGCGATCCGAGGTGGTGGGCTCCTCATCCAGGATGATCTCGTTCGCCCGTCGGACACTCACTCGATCACGGGGCGAGTCGGCCTCGACGACCACGCGCACACATCCGTGGCTGTGGGCAGCGAACGTCGTGGCCAACGAGCCCGCGATACGGTCCGGCTCCCGTGATGTGAACAACGGACCGGCCCATTGCACGTCGGCCAGCAGGATGATCGCGTCCCTGCGTATCTTCACGACGGCGTCGAACAGGGGGTCCTTGCTCCAGAGGTCGACCGCGTCGATGGAGAATTCCGCGAGGAGCCTACGGGCCACTTCGTCCACGGTCAGGCCACTGCACTCGATGTAGATGGACGACGGAAACCGCTCGTGCAACCTTTTCAGAAATGCGGTCTTGCCCACCCCGGCGGGTCCCAGCACGGGCAGCACCGATCCGCGTCTCCGAGACTCGGTCAGCCAGTCATTGACGGTGCGTTCAGCAGCGGCGGGCATCATCTCTGGAAAAGAACTCCTGCGCTGAGGTCCCCGCATGGTCACATCGCCACTCAGCCGCACAGGTCCGTGTCGAGGGCTTCCTCCCAGATCGGCGACTCCTCCGTGGCGGGGTCGATGGTCTTGGCCCACTCCTGCAAACCTTCGAGGGCGTCCTCACGCTCGTTGTTGGTGGCGAAGTCGCTGACCAGGAACTCGTGGCACAGGCGGAGCAGGATGAGGAACGTGCGCAGGCTGCCGGCTACGACCACCTCGTCATAGCCCGTACTGCCGTCCTGGACGACCGCGCCCGCCCGTCCGTCGAGGAAGACGTCGCCTCCGGTCCACTGGCCCAGGTGGAAGAACGGGCCCGGGGCTTCGGGTGATGTCGTGTACCCCGACCACGGCGTGGTGACGAGCCCTGTTGCGGCCGCGTCGATCGTGCTCATGAACGGCAGGTGGTGGGGGCGGAAGGGCAGTCCGGTCCGCGTGAGGAATCGGCGGCTGTCGGCATGTACGAGTCCGGTGGGCAGTTCATCCTCGCGGAGTGTTCGGCAGGTGCCGTGACCGAAGGTCGCCTCCAGCCACTCGCGGCTCGGGGCATCCGGGGCCAAGGCGGGGGCGGGGCATTCCCATACGGCGGCTTGAGTAATGGGCTCCTCGATGAACGGCTCCGCCAACGGAGACGGACGGGGTCGCTGTTGGGTATCAAGACCCGCCTCAATGACGAAAAGCCCGGACGCGCCGTCAAGCAGCCAATCTCCGCATGGCAAGCGCTGGAACTCGAACAGGCTGATGTCGTCGCGGCCGCGGTCGAAGATGTGCCGGACAGGCGGCCGCGACTCAGGACCCGCTGCCTCGCGGCTCCCCTCCGTCAGTGCAGCACGCACCCTTTCCTCGGTCCCTCCGGTGGAGGGGTGGCCCAAGGCCCCGACATTCGATTTCCCGAAGCGGCCGAACATCCCGAAGGGACGACAGTTCGACCAAGTCGTCCGCCACGGCATCCGGTTTCCGACTTCTCTGACAATGTCCTCTGCGAGCCGCTCCTCGCCACGGCTCAACGCACAGTGGTGCAGCCAGGAAGCCCACTCCTCGTGCGGCACCGAGGCCAGGCCCAACTCCTCCAGATAGTGGACGTCCATCGCGATGCCGCCCTGCGGGATGCCGCCGGGCCAGCGGACGGCGAGGGCACGCAGGAGTCCGGTCGGCGTGAGATGCGCGAGGGCGGAGCCGTCGCTCAGCACCTCGTCGAGTCGGCCGGCTTGGACGACATGGACGCCCAGAGTTCTCGCTGCGTAGTGCTGGACAGCGCCTGGCACGTTTACGACGTCGGTGGCCCTTCGACGGAGGGAGGGGGTCAGAGCCGTGACGATGGTCCCGTGATCGACCGGGCGCAGTTGTCGGATCCGATGGCGGAGGGACTCCGCGTGGAAGGCGACCGTGATCTCCCCTGTCTCGTCGGCGCTGGTGACGAGTAGGTTCGGGAGGCGCTCTGCCGCTCCTACCAGGCCGTGGGCCGCTGACGACTCGATGCCGAGAATGCTGCACAGGTCCGTCAAGGCTGCGAGCGGCGTAACGCGCAGCTCCGAAGCGGCCAGCGCCCAAAGGGCTGGGTGGGCGTTGAGCAGTCGGTGCAATTCTTCGCCGTCCGCCTGTGCGTCGGCGGGCGGTTGGAGGACCAGCTCATTGTCGGACGGCAGAAGGACCCATGGTTGGTCCGCCTCACGTTCGATGACGAACCGGATCGTGGGCCGTGCGGAGCGACGGAAGTGGCCGACCATGTCCTGGGTGATCCGACTCGGCTCATTGGAGGTCACGAGACTGTCGGCCCAGTGGACGTTCGCCAGCAGGGCTATCCCGTCCTGCTGGATCGACCGTGCGGCGTCAGGTAGGGACAGCCTCTTGTGCGCGATGCCCCATGCCTCGAGGAGGTGCCGGGCGATGTCAGCGGCATGCAGGCCCTGACAGTCCACGTAGACGGCGTTCGGCAGCCGTTCGGCGAGTGCCCGCAGCAAGCCGGTCTTGCCGGCACCGGCCGGACCGCGAATCGCCAGCGCCGGGTGCAAGCGATGAGGGGTCGCGAGCCAGTTCTCCGCCTGCTCCAGGGCCCTGTCTGGGGTCACTCCTGCCTTCCTCATTTCGATGTACTTCGTGCTCCACACCAGGCCACCGGCATGCCGGGCCTGAGATGCCGTCAGCAGTCGACTGCCGACTCCCTCGCGCATACTGCCTCGGTCGCTGCGTGCGGCTTCAGTACAGGTAATCGAACTCTTCGGTCTCTGTGACGTGTCCCCAGTTGCGGGTGGCTGCGGCGGCGGGGTCGATGCCGGCGAGCCAGGCCTTCAGTTCTTCGATGAGGTCGTCTCCGTCTACGCCGCCGCCTGTGTGGTAGGCCCACATGTATTTCCACTGCAGACACATCATGGCGGTGAACTGGGCAAGGGACGTGCTGGCAAGGGGGTCGCCGGGCCGGTCGCCGTCCACGGCGTTCTTCCGTGACTGCCGTAGTACGCGGCCGGTGGGACCGTCGAGCAGGAGGACGCCGCCGATCCATGTGCCGAGTTCATAGAACGGGCCGTCTCCGACGCGAGTTTCGAAGTCCTTGGTGCCTTCCCATGTGTGCTCGATGAACCCGGTACCGGCGAGGTTGTGGGTGTTGAGGGTGAGGAAGTTGCTGACGGCGGGGAAGCCGGTCTCGGTGAGGAAGCGGCGGGTGGCCCCATGGGTGAGGCCGGCCGGCAGTTGGTCCTCGGTCAGCAGCGGGGCGATGTCTGCGTCGAACACGTCGAGTACCAGGTCGCGGGTGGGGCGGCAGGCGGCCTCGTCGTAGGGACGTGGTGTGACTTCCCTGTGCCAGGTGATGGCGGGGAGCGCGGGCAGGGGAGTCTCATCGATGTAGTCCGGGTTGGGCTGAATCGCATAGATCCCCCGGGTGCCGCCGAGCACGATCAGATCGCCGACGCAGGCGGCCTGGTCGACCGCGGGCGCCTGAATCACTCGGAGCGAGGAGGGGTTGCCCACCACGGCCGCGCGAACGAGATCCCAGGATGCCTCGGCCTTCCAACGAGTCGACGTGGGCGGGGTCGGGGTGACATCCTCGACGGCTGATCCCTCGGCTCCCGTCAACTCCGCGGTGCGTGAGAGGAGTCGGCCGGTTGCGGCGTCCCAGGACTGTTCGTGGCCGTCCCTGGTGGAGCTGGTGACGGTGCTGCCGTCTGGGGTGGATCGCAGCGCGGTGACTCCGTCGATCTGAGGCAGAACGGGACGGACGTGGCCGGGGGCTCGCCAGTGGGTCCACACGGTGCGCCATGGCAGGGGGCCCGCGGCTTGGACCAGAGCCTCAGCGCGTTCCGTATCTCCCTGGCTGAGGGCCACGAGATGCAGCAAGGAGACCCACTCCGCCTGCGAGGACGGCGCCAGTTCGAGATTGGCGAGGTAGTACAGGTCGGCGGCTGTGCTGCCCGCCGCGATGCGACTAGGGAACGCCAGCGACGGGGCGTCGATCAGCGTGGTGTGGGTGCACTTGGTCAGGAGACGGGGATCGGCCAGCAACGCGTCGAAGCGGTCGGCGGCTGCGGCATGAGCCGGAAGGGAATGGGCGAGATGCGAGACCAGCGGATCGTCGTCCGTGCAGACGAAGAGACAGTCAGTGATGGCGTGCTGGAAGGTCCGGTACGCCTCGGAGGGTACGCGGCTGCGCAGTTCCCGGGCGTCGCGCTCGTGAGCGAAGCCGACGGGGTGTGCCGCCGACGGGTCGACCGTGACGTGAGACGACTGCGCGGCGATGGTACGCAGGTATTCCTCGTCGAGGTCGGTGCCGAACGCTGAGCACAGGGCCTGCCACTCGTCGAAGCGCACGTGATGCCGTTCCGAGAGGGCCAGGGCGGTGAGGGCGGCGCGCTCGCGAGGTGGGAGCGAGTCGGGGGACCAACGGGTGGCGTCAGGCGCCGACGCGAGTACGACGGGACGCGATCGAGGACTGAGGCCGCACACCTCGGTGTCGACTTCGATGACGAACTTGACGCCGACTTGCTGGGACTTGAAGCCGAACTCTTCTACGACACCGCTGAGGGCGACTTGTTCGGGCTCGTGCGTGAGCCGCGTTGTGCCAGCCCACTGGGTGTTCGTCAAGACCACAACGTGGCTGAGGTTCTGTTGCGTCGCTCGTATATAGAGATCGAAGAGGGACCGTTGATCGTCGTAGGGGACGCCGACAGCGCTCATCACGCGATCCGCTATCTGCCCAGCGGTACAGCCGGCGGCATCGATGAGCACGGCACCGGGCGTCGCACCGGCGAACTCCTGGAGCAGTCGGCTTTTCCCAGCGCCAGAAGGGCCGTCCAGGTACACAAAGCCGTGCGTAGGCTTCAGGTGGTTCAGTCGAGCGCGAAGCTGGTCGAATGCTTCCTGTGGGCCGAGTGGAGCATGCAAGGTGACCTCGTCCTTCCTCTTGGTACGGCTGCGCGACCCCGAGTCACTGTCGCTGTCGGACAGCAGGGCTGAACTACGACTCAGACCCATTCCAGTCCGTAGGACGCCAGGTCCCACGTGCTGTCCTCGAAGTCGTGGCCCTCGAGGATGAGCGTCCAGGTCTCGGCCCGGGAAGCGGCATGATCGATCTGCTCGCACCACCTGGCGAGGTTGTCCCGTGCGTCCTTGTGGTCGGTGACGTACGGGAAGTGGGTCCTGCGGAACTCGTCGTACAGCCGGACCATGGTGAAGAACTGGGCGAGGCTGGTGCCGGCGACGGGGTCGGGAGAGCCGCCCGTGGTGTCCCGGTACAGGCGGCCGGTGCTGCCGTCGAGCAGGAGCCTGGAGGACATCCATGTGCCGAGCTCGTAGAACGGGCCGCTGCTGGGCGCCCCGCTCCTGGCGCGGTGTTGCCGGGGCACGTTCCGGTCCTGGCCGGGCCAGGACACCTCGACCAGGGGGCTGTCCACGCGCGGCGTGATGTTCAGGTGCAGGAAGTCTCCGATCTCCGGCAGACCTGTCCGGGTCAGGAAGCCCCGTGCGGCGGGATCCGTGAGGCCCTGGGGGAGCTGTTCGTCGGCGAGCTGGTGGCAGGTCCCTGCGCCGAAGGTCTGCTCGAGCCAGTCCCTCATGCCCTCACCGCGTAGGGCGGCCGTGGCGGATGGAGGGAGCGGCCAGGGGGCGGGGCGGGTGTGTGCGGCGATCAGGGGGCGCTGGGGGTACGTGTCGTGTGCGGTGTCGGCCGTCGCCCGGACGGATACGGCGAAGAGGCCCGCGGTGCCGGCGAGTACCCAGTGCCCGTCGTCGTCGATGTAGAGGCCCTTCGTCACGGCCTGGGGGCAGGTGGGCGGGGCAGGCACGGTGGGTATATCCAGCTTCCAGCCGGTGTCCGTGTGCTCGGCGAATGTGATGTCCGGTGCTTCGTGCCTCCCGGAGCCTCGCGGGCTGCTCCAAGGGAGCGGGTCGTCCGAGAGGGAGGCGTGCACCTCGACCGGAGTCGAGACCGGCTCCCCGGTCGTCGGGCTCCACTCCTGGCGAAGGTACCGGTACTTCGGGTACGCGATTTTGCCGGTTGTCACGTCCCGGGCCGTGACGACGGTCAGCCCCGACTCTCCGACCACCACACCGAGTTCGTCGACCCGACCGGCGTCGCCCTCGGTACGCCCGAAGATGCCCGCCGGCCGCCAGCGCGTCCACGTCGTCCGCCACGGCAGCGGGACACCAGCGGCCAGTAGCCCGTCGGCCAGCTCCGTGCGGCCCGAGCTGAGCGCGGCGTGGTGGAGCCAGGCCACCCATTCACCCTGTGACGGGGGAGTGACGCCCTGAACCTCCAGATAGTGGAGCATCGCCGCCACGCTGCCGTACGGCACGCCGTCGGGGTGGGCGACGGCGAGGGCCTCACGCAGTGCGGCGGGCGAGAACTGGGCCAGCAGACGTCCGTCGTCCAGGAGGTGGGGGAGGGTGCCGGCCAGGGCCGCGTGCAGAGGAAGTGCGCGAGCGGCGTACTGCCTCACCGGCCCCTGTTCCGACCAGAGCCCGGGTCCGTCGCCGTCCACCGCTGCGGCCATCAACGCGCCTACGACGCGGGCCTGCGCCTCCGTATCCATCGGCTGCCTGTGCCGCCACGCATGGTGGAAGGCCTCCGACCGGAAGGCGACCGACGACCGGTCCTCGTCCACGACCAGGACGTCCGGGCGCTCCTCCGCGAAAGTGAGAAGCGGTCGCGCCTCCGTGGGCACGCCGATCGCGGAGCACAGCAACTGCCAGACGGACAACGGCACCTGACGCAGCTCGGCAGCGGCCAGTGCGCCCAGCCAGCCGACTGCGGTCGGCTCCTCCTCGCCGTCACCCGCGATCAAGGCAGGTGCGGACAGGGTCACTTCGTACTCGGCGAAGCGCGGAGCTGCTACGACGCCAGGGTCGTACTCCGCCGTGACCCAGACCTCACGCCCCTGGAACCGCCGGAACCCGGGAGCCAGGACCTCTGCCACGCGAGCCGGTTCGGAAGACGTCAGCACCTCACCCGCGTACTGCACATTGGCGAGGAGAAGGACACATGGGTGACCGGCGGGAGCGGTGCTGCACTCTTCGCGCATGCGGGTGGCGACCGCGTCGGCGCTCATGCCCCGGCAGTCGATGAGCACGGCGCTGGGCCAGCGGTCCTGGACAGCCCGCAGATACGCGCTCCTGCCGCTCAGCGCCGGGCCGAGGACGGAGAACACCCGCCGCTGCCGTGCGGGCAGCTCCCGCCAGGCCTCGATGCGGGCCCAGTCCTCAGCGTCGATCTCGGGCACTCGTGTGATCCCCCTCCGTGACTGGTGGTGCGGTCCGTGACGTTACTGACTCGGCGCGGCGGCGCGTGTACGAGGGGGATGCCGTAACCCGGGCGAGGCCTGTACGCGCCACGTACGACCCCGGACCCTCGACCTGTCCCGTCAGACTCGGTCGGCGAAGTTGTAGTCCTCGAAGACCCGTTGCCACCCCTCTGTCCGGTAGGCATCGGGGTCGACGAGTTCGAGCCAGCGACGCACGTCCGACGCCGTGTCCTCGACCGACCAGTCGGAGGCGAACCACCAGTAGTAGAGACGGACCATGGCGACGAACTGGCTGAGGCTGCTCCCCGCCAGCGCGTCCTCGAGCCCGGACGAACCGTCTTGCAGCACCCGCCCGTCGCGACCGTCGAGGAGCAGACGCGCTCCTTGCCACCAGCCGAGCGAGTAGTACGCGGTTTCCTCCTCGGCCGGCTCGGAGGCGGGGCGCAGGCCGGTGTCGGCGAGGCCCGTGTCGGCGAGGCCGGTGGTGTCGAGTTCGAGGAAGCCTGTGACGCAGGGGAAGCCGACTGAGGAAAGGAACTCGCGCGCGCCGACGTCCGACAGGGCGGACGGCAGAGTCTCCTTCGGAAAGCGCTGTACCGCCGCAGGGCCCCAGAGATCCGTCAGCCTTTCGGCTGTGGGGGCCGAGGCCGTGGCCGGCAGGTCCGCCGGAGCGAGAGTCGTTCCGGTGCCCACCAGCCGCTTGAGGAGACCGGAGGGGGGCGCCTGTTCTGCGCCCTGATCGATCTCGATCACGAACGCTGCGTCCGTAGAGGCCAATGCAAGGTGCCGGCCCAGGCGTTCGCCTTGACGAACGTACTCGGGCATGCGGGGCAGATCCACTTCTCCGTCCGCGGCTCCGGCAGGGCGCCATCCGCGGGGTCCTTGATCCGCTGACGTGGTGCTCGGCGCACCCGCGGCCTCGCCCGGCTCGGAGCGTGGTGCGCCGGTGGCGAGATCCCAGGGGCCGACGTGGTCGCGACGGGTGCGGGCGGTGACCACGTCACCGGAAGGAGTGTGCGTGATCTGGAGGGTTTGGACGATCGGGCGCTTGACCACGGCGTCTGTACTGAACTCACCGGCGCCGACACCTCGCGCCCAGAGCGTCCGCCAAGGCAGGGCCACGGGTCCGGCCGCCGCCAGGAGCCGATCGGCCGCCGCTCGCTCCGCCGGTCCCGCCTCCATCAAGGTCAGGTGCGACAGGGCCAGCCACTCGCCCTGTGACGAAGGGTGCCCGCCACGGCGTACCAGGTAGCGGAGACGGGCCGCCGCGGTGCCCTGAGGGATGGGCTGCCCATCGAAGGCGGCCTCGAACGCCTCGAAGAGCGAGGCGAACCCGACCCTGGCGACTGCCTCGGTGTCCTCGAGCAATGCCTCGAACCGGCCGGCTGCGGCAGCGTGACCGGCCAGGGCACGCTCGGCGTACCAGCGCGTGGGATCGGAGGCGTCTGGGGCCGACAGGGCGGTGACGATGCGTGCGTGACAGCGCTTGGCCTCGTCGGCGGGCAACTGCGCACGCAAGTGCCGGGCGGCCGCTTCCTGCTTGAAGGAGACCAGGGGAGCGCCAGTCCCGTCGTCGGTCGGGTAGATCCACTCGGTGGCCGCCGCGTTGCCGAGCAGTGACTCGAGCATGGCCTCCGACATGTCTTGGCCCAGGGCCGAACAGAGAACGGACCACACGGGGAGGGGAACGAAACGGTGCTCGGCCAGGGCCAGCGCGCGAAGGGCGGACGCCAGAGGAGCGTCGTCGTCCGGTGACGGGAGGGCGGGCCCGGGCTCGAAGCCGCCCTCCAGCGTCAGTTGCCGTCCGCGCCACTCGGCGGCCCGGCCCGGACCGTCGTCCACCTCGACCAGCAGGCGAATCCGCAGGCCGCGCCGATGGTATTCGATCAGCGCGCGCACCACCCGACCGAGCACGCGCTGCGGTTCACGCGTGGTGCGCAGCCGTCCGGCCCACTGCGTGTTCGCGAGTACGACAACGGGGTCATTGGTGATCTGGTAGGCGACGGTGGCGAAGTTGCCCTTGAACGAGTCCGTGGCCGGGATGCCGAGGGCCATGGCCAGGTCCCGGGCGACCTCCTCCGCGGAGCTGCCGGCGCAGTCGACGTACACCGCTCCCGGGTGACGGGCGACGACCTCGCGCAGCAGCGCCGTTCTACCGCTGCCTGCCTGCCTGCCCGCCGATCCACATCCAGGCGCTGGTGTCGCGGGGGCGGTCGATCCAGCGGAGGGCGCGGGTGAGCGCGAGTTCAGCCATGACTGCGGACGGCGTCGGGGTGGGGTCCATGGGTCAGTTTTTCTCTTCCTTCAGCTCCGAAGGGTGTCCGCACCAATTCCGATCCCTCGGGCCGAGGTCAGTCGGTAGATCTCAGCGCTGCCGTCCAGAAGGACATGTCTGTGGCAGTGCCGTCGTCGGGTAGCGAGGACTCGAGGTCGTCTCTGATCGCGGTGCGCTCGATACGGCTCCCCGCCGAGGCCAGCATGCAGCGGGCAACGAGGTAGTGCTGGAGCCGGTCGATGAACGAAACCAGGCTGCCGGCGACCACCGCAGCGCTGGTCTCCTGCTCCTCGTCTTCGGCCTCGTCGGGCTCGTCATCGAAGTAGGAGTCGAAGTCGTCCTCCACATGACCCCAGTCGGTGGCGCCCAATACGACGACCCGCCCCGTGGTGCCCTCCATGGCCAGGTCACCGTCGCCCCACGCACCGATTCGGAAGTACGGGCCAGCGGTGGCGGCGCCGTCTTCCTGCTGGTCGTCGAGGGAGAGCAAGGGTAGGCCCACCTTGTCCAAAGCCTCGATCCGGAGCGAGGCGCCTTGGAAGGCGGGTAGTCCGACGTCCGTGAGGATGCGGCGTGCTTCGGGGTCTGTCACGGCGTCGGGCAGCAGGGTGGCGGGCAGGCGGCGCACGACGCCCGGTTCGAAGAGGTGGGGGTCGTACGTGCCTCTGGGTGGTGCTGTCAGGCCCCGGTGCAGTGCGGGGACGAGACCGGAGTCGTCGAAGAGCGGTTCCCCGTGCACCTTGCTGATGCCCTCGCTCACGGACGGGTCGTGGATCTCGACCGCGAAGATGCCGCCGAGCCCCGTCACGATCAGGAGGTCGCCGACCCTCACCTGCCCCGACACGAATGGAGGTTCCAGGGTTTCGAAGACGGTCAGGTCGTCCCAGTCGGGTGTGACGTTGCGTTCGGCGTCGGTGGGCCAGAGCGGCTCGCGCTGCCCCGGTGCCGGGAGGGGCTCCGGCCAGGGGCCGGCCAGTTCCTCGCCGGTCTTCACGTCCCAGACGCGGTGCCGCCCGTCCCACTCGCCCGGAGCGGCAACGGCGTGGCGGCCGGGGAGGTAGTCCTCGGGAGCGATGTCGGGGTCGCCCAGTGGCCCGGGCCGTACGTACGTGGCGCTCAGGGCACCCGGCGGCCGCCAGTGCGCCCAGCGCACCTTCCACGGCAGCGGCACGCCGGACGAGGCGATCTCGGTGGCGGTCTCCGCGTCGCCCCGCACCGTACTCATCAGGTGCAGCCACGACGCCCACTCACCCTGCGCGAGTGAATCGACTCCGCACATCCACAAGTTGACGGCGTCACCGGCTGGAGACGTTCCGCTGACGGCATATGCGTCGTCGGCGTGAGCCGCGTCGATCAGGGGGACCTGATCGATCCGGGCGACAAGCCTGCCGGAGCGCTGAACCGCGTCGAACTCGCCTGCCTGTACGGCGTGCATCGCCAGCCCCTGTGCCAGGTACTGGCCCGTCGGCCCGCCCGCAGCCTGGTCGCGCAACCATGCGACCAACTCCCCATTCACAGCCCGTACGACCTCGGCGCCGGTGCTCCGACGCAGCGCCTCGGCGTGGCGCTCGTCGCGGAAGCGGACCCAGCCTTCTCCGTCCACCTCCAGGAGGTCCCCGGAAGCCTCCAGCGCTGCGGCAACATCCAGAGACCGGCCCACGTGAGGTGCCAATGCTTGCGCCAGGGCGGTCCAGACGGGCATCGGAGCACGACGGACCTCGGCCAGCGCGAGGGCACGCATCGCCTCGCTGTCCAAGCCGTCCGGCAGGAGTCTCACCGGGCCGTCGGCGGTGTTGGGTCGCAGTGCCACGACCAGGTGACCATGCGCCCGACGGACATCCGGCAGGTCCCGCTCGATGAGGACCTTGAGACGGCCGGCCACAGCCAGTTCGACGGTGAAGCGGTGCACCATGCGCTCCGGCTCACTGGAGCGCCGAGTACGGCCCGCCCGGTGGGCGTTGAGGATGATGACCAGCCCGCCCGCGAGCGGGGAGCCTTCCAGCTCCCACCCCCAGTCTGCCCGCTTCTCCGGCAGATCGGCGCATCCTGCGGCGCTCATGACCCGTTCGATGACGTCCTCACACGTCAGCCCGGTTGCATCCACGACCACTGCCTCGCTGCGGGCCTCACTCAGCCGCAGCAGCGTCTCCGTCCGCCCGGACCCAAGGGGGCCGGTCACCTCGGCCACACTCTTGGTCCCGTTCTCCGACCACTCCAGGAGCTCGGCCAAGGCTTGCTCGGGAGACACGGCGGATGGGGCTGGGGGCATTGCTTCAGTCGTTGTCATAGAGGGCATACGTCCAGGCTCGGGAGGCTCCGCCATCCTCGTCGATCGCGGTCAGCGAGTCCTCGATCTCGTCGCGGACATCCTCGCGTTCCGTGCGGCTCGACGCCATCGGCAGCAGGCAGCGTCCCAGCACGTAGTTCTGCAGCATGGTCACGAACTGTCCCAAGGTCGAGGCCACCTGGGGGCCCGAGTCGTCCTCCTCGCCCTCCGCGGGGAGGCGGTGGACGGTGCCGCTGTCGCCATGGACGACGATGCGGCCGTCCAGCCAGGTTCCGAGGAGGTAGTACGTACCGCTGCCGTCGTCTTCCCCCCACACCTCTTCCGCCGTGAGTTCGGTGAGTCCTTCCTCGGCCACGGCCACGAGACTCATCTCGGCGCCCGTGAAGGCGGGCAGGCCCACTTCGCGGAGGACGTGCCGGGCGTCCTCGTTCCGTAGCCCCGGTGGCAGCCCCGTCGCTTCGAGTCGCTGTACCGCCTGTGGCTCGAAGAGCTCTTCGAGAACCGTGCGGTCGGGTTCGTCCCAGAAGTCCTGTGCGTTGTTGTCGACCAGCCCGAAGTGGCCGAGCAGTGCGGATCCATGGGTCGGCTCCGGTTGTTTGAACGCGTCCGGTTCACCGGGTGCGACCATCACCACGCCACCGATCCCGGCCAGCACCACACCATCGCCCACCCGCAGGACCTCGGTGAACTGAGGGCCGGCCAGACTGCTGCCGAATGCGTTCAACTCCGTCCAGCCCTGTGCCAGGCCATTGTCCTCGCCGCGCGGCCAGAGCGGCTCCGACTGCCCTGGTTCTGGTATGCCGTCGCTCCACGGCCCGGCGATGAGGTCACCGGAATCGGCGTCCCACAGTCGAACCCGCCGGTCCCATCGGCCCTTCGCCGCTACGGCGACACGTCCACCGGCCTCCATTTCGCTGATCTCCGTCACCGAGCCACCGCGCAGGTACCTCGTCCGCCAACCGTACGGAGGGCGCCAATGCGCCCAACGGGTGCGCCAGGGCAGGGCGATCCCTGAATGTTCCAGTGCCTGTGCCGCCTGCGACTCGCCGCGTACGGTGGCCATGAGGTGGAGCCACGCCGCCCACTCGGGCTGGCGGACCGACCCGACCCCGGCCACCCACAGCGCGGCGGCATCACCGACGAGGGTCTCGCTGGGAATCGCCGCGGCCCGCTGATTCGCCGCGTCGAGGAGGGCGGTCGGGGCGATATGCGCGACCAGACGCCCGTCAACACTCACGTCATCGAACTGTTCAGCTTGAAGGGCGTGGGCGGGGAGAGCATGAGCCAGGTAGTGCCCGACCGGCCCTTTTGCCGCCCAGCCTTCCGGCGACGTCAACTGCTCCGCAAGGGCGAGCAGTCGTGTCATCAGGCGCACGTTGATCCGGCGCCGGTCCGAGGCCGTCGTCTCCGCCCGCATCGCATCGACGATCCGCTCGTCTACGAACCGCACCTGGTCCTCGATAGTTTCGACCAGGTCGGGCAGGTCCTGGGCGAGGGTGGCCAGGGCGTCCTCATCGACAAGCTCGCCCGTAACGGCCTGCACCAACGCCGCCCACACCGGCAAGGGCGTCGACCGCAACTCCGCGAAGGCCAGCGCGCGCAGAGCAGGCTGGCGGGACACGGCGTCGACGCCAGGAGGCACGCTTGCCGATGCTTGAAGCTGGAGGCTCAGCCAGTTCCGAGGCGCGTGGTCCGCCTCCGGGCCCGATTCGACGATCACCCTGGCCCCGGCATGGCGCACCAGTGGGTCCAGCACGCGCTTGAGGACACGGCTGGGCTGCATCGATCGGCGCGTACGTCCGGCGCGATGGGAGTTGGCGACGAGAAGTGGCCTGGCGCTCACTCCCGCCCGCTCGAGCTGCCACAGCCAATCCACCCGCCGGGGCCACAGATCGGGCACACCGAACGCGTCGAGAATCTTCCCCAAAAGCTCCTCAGCGGTGAGCCCGGTGGCATCCACATACACGGGGTTGGGCAGTGCGTCCCGCAGGCGAAGGAGTACCTCGGTTTTTCCACTCCCGCTAGCGCCGGATACCGCCACGGACCGCTCGGTGCCGCGATCCTCCCACCATGACTGAATTCGGGAGAAGCACTGATCTGCGGGCGCTGCGGGGGGCGTGGGAGCGGGGGCCATGACGTCCTTTCGAGCTGCTCGAGGGTTCCCCTTCGAGCAAACTACTTGTACTTTCTTCTAAACCTGTTCGGCGATCTTCAACCAGAGCTCCTGGGCAAGATCGACCCTAGCCTGGAACTGTGCCTCCATCTCACGCTCAGCGTCGGACTGGACGAGCTCATCCACTTCAGCCTTGATCGCTTCCCGCGTTGCCCTGTCAAGCTTCGTCACCCCAAGAGCCTTCTTCTCCTCGCGCCTCAACTCGTTGCCGCGGCGCATCCTTTCGTCGATGGCAGCCTCGTGAGCCCGATACGTCGTGCTGTAGTACACAGGAGTGCCGGTGAGTCGGTCACTCAAGAGCTTCGAGCAGTTCTTCTGTGCGCCTAGGGCGCCCTTCCTGTCGCCACAAGGCTCCCGTTCGGTGTACAGACCGGTTACTTTGAATTTGTTTTCGGTCTTGTTTGCCTGCTCCATCCAGTTAAGGAGGCTTCTTTCTGAGTGGCTTCCTCCTTGTCCTTCACTCGAGTCCACTACGTATCTGACATTACCGCCTGAGTCAACGGTCTCAAGGACGGCGTAGTTGCGACCAGTCAGGTCGGGTGTATGCTTTCCAACATTCTCTGAGGGGTTGCTGACCGCGGCCAGGAGGGCCTTAGCGAAATCCGGACCACGATTCTCATGAAGCTCTCCTCCTCGGGATTTTCCGTCCGTTTGTACGGGGTTCGACGTGACGCCATATTCCTGATGGAAGGTGTGACTCAGTCGAGCGAGCGTGGAGATCACTGCCATTCGCTCGCCTCGGTTCAGCTGTTCAAATCCGGGCAGCACATCCTGCAACTGTCTGTCAGTGAGAACCCTAGGGTTGTATGCCCCTTCCCCATCGGGATGAGGGGTATCTCCCGCAGCGATCCGCAAGGCCTCGGCGAGGTTTCCGTTTGTGGCCCAGTCGCGCATCTGCTGGTCGACGTGGTCATGCTCGACGCGATATACCGGGTTAGTCTCGCGTAGTTCGGCCTGCTTCTCGTCGGGGGGCTGCTGACTGTGCCGCTCAGTCGGACTCTCCCGCTCGGGGTGCGGACGGGGCTCTCCCTCCGGGGCCCCGGCAGGGTCAAGCGGTGGTCGGCGGTTGCTTTCGCCCGAGGTGCTCGAGGTTTCACGGTCATCACTGCGTGCACTGTCAGGACGGGATGTGGGTATGACCGTGCTCGGCGTTATGGGCTGGCGGTTCGAGTCCAGGGGGATGGCGAAGACGCCGTGGTCGCCGTTGTGGAGCGGGTTTCGGTTCTGCTGGCCCGTCTGGGCGTCGATGTAGGTGATCTTGCCGTTGTGGTTGACGGCGTTCCAGGCGTGGGCGCGGCCGTTGGCGTCCTGCGTGATGATGACGGCCTGGGAGCCGTGGCCGCTGTCGCGGAGGGTGTTCTCCAGGCGGTTGAAGGCGTCGCGGCCGTTGCCCATGTCGTTGAAGCGGGCGCCGAGGGTGTTCTCGATGCGGTCGCGGCCGCCCCTCTCGCCGCGGTCCGAGGGGTTGCCATCCGCGTCCAGGTCGGGGGTACGGGCGCCGGCGGCCGTCGGGTTGCCGGCGTATGTGTCGACGGTGGACAGGGCCGTGTCGACACAGTTGTTGCTCCGGCCCGGCGCGTCCGGGCCCTCGCCGTTGATGTGCTGCACCCACGGGCCGTCCGCCGGGTCCGGCGGCCGGGTCGGGTCGCCGTTCTCGTCCCGGGGGACCGAGTTCTCCAAGGCATCCTGCTCGGCCCGGCTGGGGTCGGTCACGCCACCCGGGGGGTTCGTGTTGCGCGTCTCCGAGGCCGGCGTCGGGACGTCCCTCGGCTTCGGGGTGTCGGGGGTGCTCTGGTGGTCGGGGGTGGTGGGGCCCGAGTCCGGGGTGTGGGGCGCCGAGGGGGTGGGCTGCCCGCTCGGCGTGGTGGTCGTGTGGTGGATCGGGACCGGTGTGACCTGCGGCTGCTGCTGGTGGTTCGGGGTGCTCGCCGGGGGCTGCTGGGTGTGCGGCGGCTGGGGCTGGGGGCCGGGCTGGTTCGGAATGTTGCCCGCCGGCTGCTGGGGCGGGCGGGACGGGGTGGTGTTGGTGCTGCCCGGCTGGTTCGGGGTGCCGGGCGTGCCCTGAGGCGTGGGGTTGTGCCGGGCGGGACCCGGAGACGTCGACGGGGAGTGGGGTGTGCTGCCGCTCGGTGCCGACGTGGACGGTGACGTCGTCGACGGCGGTGTCGTCCTGGGAGGCGTCGACTGGGCGGGGTTCTGGCCCGCGGTGGGGGTACGGCTGTTCCCGGGCTGGTCCGGCGCGTTGCGCGGCGGGGCGCTGTCACTCCGGGGAGGTGTGCTCGGGGTGGTGGTGCGGTGCGGCGTGCGGTCGCCGCGGTCGTTCGGTGTCGTACTCGGGTTGTTGCGGGGCGCTGACGTGTCGCTCGGCGTCGTACCGGGGTTGTTGCGGGAGGTCGAGCTGTCGCCCGGTGTCGTACTCGGGGCGTTCCGGGGCGTTGAGGCGTCGCTCGGCCTCGTGCCCGGGGTGTTCCGGGACGTCGAGGTGTCGTGCGGCGTCGAGCTCGTGTTGGTGCGGGACGCCGTGCCGTCGGTGGGCGTCGTGGGCGTCGTGGTCGTCGTGCGGGGACGGGGTGTGTTGCCGTCCGTGCCCGTGGTGGGGTTGCCGCGCGGTGCGGTGCGGTCGCCGGGAGGTGTGCCCGGGGTGTTCCGGGGCGTGGTGCCGGCGTCTCCCGTGGGGGTGCCTCCGGGGCGCTGCGCCGGTATTCGGCCGTCGGGCGTGCCCGGCGTACGGCTGTCCCCGGCCCCGGGGACGCGGCCGTCGGGAGTGGGCGTGCTCCGAGGCACCGTAGGAGAGGTGGGGCGCGGGGTGGAGGCCGGTCCCGTACCGGCTGCGGGTGCCGTGCCAGGCGTGCTGGCGGAAGGATTCCTCGCCGGGCCCGAGTTGGCGGCCGGGCTTGTCGGGGACGTACCGCCGCCCGACGGGCCGCCCGAACTGTGGCCCGAGGCAGGGGCCGTACCGGCGGGGGAGGCCGCGGTGGGCGACGTCGGCATGCCACCCGACCCGCCGTCGGGACGGCCTCCGGAACCGGTCGGGGACGAGTCGCCGGCCGTCGGTGTCGGCGCCGCGTTGGACTGCGTGGGCGCGGTCGCCGCCAGGCTGTCGACCTGCGTGCCGATTGAACCGCCTGAAGGCGAGGACGACGGAGTGCTGGACGTCGCGTGCGTGGGCGCCGACTGCGGGGACGGGGAGGACAGCCCGGACACCGGGGAACCGCCGCTGTGCGATGGGCCCGACGGGCCGGCCGTGCTCGGCGAACCGGACGAGCCGGCGGGGCTGTCGGAACCGCCGGGCGAGCGTCCACCCGGCGAGGGATCGTCGAAGTCGGACAGGGACGAGTCGGACGGCGACTGCGTCGGCCGCGAGTACGGCGTGTCCGAGGAGGACGGACTGCTGGAGTCCGAACCCGGCCCGGAACCGGAGTCCGGACCCGCCCCCACGTTGGGTCCGCCGATGTTGTTGCCGCCGGTGTCGGCGGATATGCCGTTGCCTATGTTCGTGCCGGGCACGTTGTTGCCGTTGCCCGAGCGCGTGGTCGTCGACGAATCCGACCCGTTCGAACTCGAGTCGGATCCCCTGGAGTTGGAGCCGGAGCCGGAGCCGGAGTCCGAGTTCGACGACGAGGAGTTGGAGGAAGTCGAGGACGAGGAGGACGAGGAGTCGGAGGACGAGGACGACCTGGAGCCGCTGTCCGAACCGGAGTCGCTGCCGACGTCACCGTCGGGCAGTCCGGACCCCCCGTCGTAGCCGTCGATACGGCTGTCGATCGCGTGGCGGGCCCGGCTGCCGGCCTTCTGGCCCAGGCTGTCGCGGACGCCCTCGGCAAACGTCTGCGGGCTCTGCTTGAGCGCGTCCAGACCTGCCGTACCACCGGCCTTGAGGGTGGCGCCGACGTCGTAGCCCTCCTGAGCACCGAAGCCGACGTTCACCGTCTGGCGGACGAGGTCGGTGATGATGGCCTCGATCGCCGAGATGGCGGGTTCCTTCATCGTCTCCACGATCGCCTCGATCAAGGCCTTCTTCAGCTCGTCGAGGAGGCGGCGGACGATGAGACGGGTGACCTGGGTGGCGCCGAGGCCGGCGACCTCGGACAGGCCGAAGGTGAACGGGGCTGCGGCATGCGCGGCGACGATCTCGATCGCCAGGGCGATCAGCTGGGCGATGACCGCCCACTTGGCGAACTCGACGAGGTAGGCGCAGGCCTCCAGCACGTTTGCGATGAGGAACGCGGCCTCGGCGGCGTTGCGGAGGTAACCGTCTCCGCCGCCACCGCCGTCGAACTTCTCGTACGTCTTGACGAACTTGTCGATCGACTCACCGGCGTTGTGCGCGGTGACCTGCCGGGCGGCGCCGTTCGCCGTGCCGTGCAGCTCGGTGACCTTCTCGCCGAACTGCCGCCACACCTCGGCACAGTCTCTGAGCTTGTCCTCGTCCGCTGTCGGCCATCGGTAGCCCAGCATCTCGAGCACCCACTCGAGCTCGTCAGGCAGCATCATCGACACAGCAGAAAGCACCCCCGTCAGACCGAACGGCCGTACAACTCCCTCACCCGTCCAGGGAAATCACACAGGAGTACAGCCGTCCGCAAAGTTTACGGAATCACCGTCGAACCGACTCAGGGTGGTGCTGTCACAAGTCCGTTTCAGGACCGGGCCGTTGCCGGAACGGCTCGCTCGGAGCTCCGCAAGAAGCACGGGGCTGACGCCTGCCGCGAAACCCACGCGACGAGCGATCCGCGTGCTCAAGTCACGGGGTGCGCCCGCCGTTCGCGTACGGCCCGGCGGGCGCTACGCTGCCTGCACATGACGACGCGTGATGGGGAACAAATGCTGGCGGAACGCGGCGCGGACAGTCCGGTCCGGGACGACGTACAGGAACTGCGGGCGCGTCCTCAGAGGCTCACGGAACCGAGCACGCCGAGCGAGCGCTCGCAGCAGGCGCGGAGCGCTCGTGGCGGCCTCATGGCCATAGGGGCGCTGGTCGCGGTGGCGTGCCTTTTCGCGATCGTCGGGCGGCTGAACGGCGGTACGGAGGCCGGAGCCTGGACAGTGGCCTACGCGATAGGCCTCGCGTCCGCCACCCCCGGCGTCGAACTGGCCCGGCGCGGACGCACCCGCTGGGCTCTCATGGCGACCATCGTCGGCGCGGTCGGCGCGACACTGGGCAACGCGCTGCCCTGACCACCGGGGGCGGCTGGTCGCCGGGTCGCTCGGACGGGTACATGCCGCTTGCCCCCGTGAGACTGCTGTGTCCGGATGTGAGGCTGTTGTGGACGGCCGTACGGCTGCCTGTGGCGGTGCCCGTACGGTGGGGGTGGCCACTGCAGCAGCCATGCGGTCCCACGGAACATCCCGCACGAGATCACGAGATACTGCGGGGGCCGACGAGCGGACCGGAACAGCGAGGAGATGCGACATGGCACGGCAGCCCGACAACTCATCGAACCCGCAGGGCGCGTCGCCCGAGCGCGGCGTGCTCGACGAGGCCCTCGAGCCCGAGCAGATCAAGTCCCTGAACGCCGCGCTGCGCAAGCTGTCGCAGACCGACAACGTGAGCAAGGACCTCCAGGAGTCCGCCAAGCGCATGCTGTCCGGCCGGCTGGCCCTGCGCGACGCCCTGGACGACCCGGCGTTCGCCCGGGCGTTCGGCAGCGGGGGACTGGCGTCCCTGCGCGGCCAGTGGGAGTCCTTGTCCGAGGAGGAGCGCGACCGCCTCAGGCACGGCGAGCCCTTGCAGAGTGACGCTGAGGCCGGGCAGAAGGACGCGCAGGGCGCGCCTTCGGAGCCGCGTGGCCAGAAGCCGGGGGGCGGCCGGCACAGCGGTGGTTTCTCGCTGTACTGACGTCCGCCCCCGTAGGTCCCTTACGGCGGCCTACCCAGCGGCTCAGTTTCCTGGATGGTCACAGGTAGTAGAACTCGTCGGTTTCTGTGACGTGTCCCCAGCTGCGGGTGGCTGCTGCGGCGGGGTCGATGCCTGCGATCCAGGCCTTGAGTTCTTCGATGAGGTCGTCTCCGTCGAGGCTGCCGCCGATCCAGGTGCCGAGTTCGTAGAAGGGCCGTCTTGGACGGGTGTTTTGAAGTCTTTGGTGCCTTGCCAAGTGTGTTCGGTGAAGCCGGTGCCGGCGAGGTTGTGGGTGTTGAGGCTGAGGAAGTCGTTGACGGCGGGGAAGCCGGTGTTGGTGAGGAAGCGGCGGGTCGGCTCGTGGGTCAGACCGGCGGGCAGTTGGTCCTCGGTCACCAACGGGGCGTTTTCCGGGTCGAACACGTCGAGTACGAGGTCGCGCGTACGCCCAGCCCGCTGTGAGTTGGCGACGAGGAGTGGCATCCCGTTCACTCCCGCCCACTCGCGCTGCCCCAGCCAATCCACCCGCACGGGCCATGGATCGGGCACACCGAACGCGTCGAGGATCTTCCCCAGGACCTCCTCGGCGGTGAGCCCGGTGGCGTCCACGTAACCCTATTCGGTGCCCCAGAAGTCCAGATCTCCGTCGAAGACATGCTCCCAGTGGTCCGCGTCCTCCGTGGCCGGGTCGATGTCCGCCGCCCACTGCCACAAGCTGCGAAGGGCGTCCTTGCGTTCGGCGGGGGTGAGGAACGGACCGGTCAGGAGTGCGTGGTAGAGACGGACGAGAATGCAGAACTGGCGCAGTCCCGTGGCCAAGGTCCAGGAGGCGTATCCGGTGGCGTAGTCGTGGACGACCGCACCGGTACCGCCGTCGAGCAGCACCTGGCCGCCTGTCCATTCGCCCAAGAGGTAGAAGGGGCCGGCACTGTCCGGCGGGCCCACGTCGTCCGGCCAGGGGACTTCCACCAGACCGGTCTCTGCCAGATCCGTCGTGCGCAGGAAGGGCAGTTGGCCGGTCAAGTGGGGCCACCCGACGTCGGTCAGAAATCGCCGACTGCCCGGGTCGACGAGGCCTTGCGGCAGTTCGACCTCCGAGAGCACCCGGCATGCACCCGGCCCGAATGAGCTTTCCAGCCATGCCCGGGAAGGCGCGTTCTCGGCGAAGGCCGGGGCAGGACAGCGCCAGAGAGCCGCCTCCGTGATCGGGCCGACGAACGGCTCCGATAGGGCTTCCAGGTGCGGTTGTTCCCGAGGACAGGTCCTCACGTCCACGACGAAGGGGCCGGTCGCGCCTGAGATGAGCCACTGTGGGTCCGACAGGGCTTGGGACCTGAAGGGGCGGGAAGCGCCGCCGGGCCGGTCGAAGATGTGGCGCACTGGCGGCCCGGTGGCACGGAGACGCCAGGAATGGCTGTCCACGAGTTCTGGGAATTGCCGCGTACCGAAAGCTGTGGGTGCTTGGCCCGCCCGTGCGGCCTCTGCTTCTTCCAGCTCTTCCAGCTCTTCCAGTTCTTCCAGCCGTCCGAAGCCGCCGAACGGACGGCACTTGGTCCAGACGGTGTGCCAGGGAAGCTCGAGCCCGGACTCCGTGGCCATCGACCGCGCCAAGGACTTCTTCCCTCGGTTGAGCGCCGCATGATGCAGCCAGGAAACCCACTCGGTGTGCGGTGCGGCAGCCAGTCCCAGTTGCTCGAGATAGTGGGCGTCGAGAGCGAGGCCGCCCTGCGGAATCCCCCGGGGCCAGGTCGCGGCCAAGCCCTGCAACAGCCCAGTCGCGTCCAGGTTCGCGAGGACCTGCCCGTCAGCCAGTATTGACTCGACGAGCCGGGCATGAGAGGCATGGAGGGGGACTGCTCGCGCCGCATACGTGCCGACGGGGCCGAGGTCCGTCCAGGCCGTCGCGCCACGCGACCTCAATGGTTTCAGGAGCGCGGACATCAGACGACCATGGTCCACAGGCCGTAGCCGCCTGATGAGATGGCGATCCGATTCGCAGCGAAAGCCGAACGAGTCGTCCGGACCACCGGATGCTTCTGTGACGACCAGGCGATCGGTCAAGGACCGTGCCAGGTCGGTGAGTTCGGCCGAGGAGACCTGCATGCCCAGGCACCTGCAGAGCTCCCTCCAGACGGGAAGGGAGACGGTACGGAGTTCTGCCGCTGCCAGACCGAGGAGTGCGGGGTGCCGGGTGAGAAGGTCCAGCATCTCCCGGGACTGCTCCTCCTCGTCGCCCGGCGAGGTCAGGACGATGTCATTCCGTTTGGGTGCGGCCACCCATGGTCTGTCTGACGAACGCTCTACGACGAACTGCACCTGAGCCCGCGAGAATTGACTGAGGGTGCTGATCACGCGGCCGCAGATTCTGCCCGCCTCGGCCGAGGTCACGAATGCGCCGGCCCATTGCACGTCGCTCAGCAGGGCCACGCCGCCGCTTCGCATGCGCTGGGCGCCGGAAAGGAGAGAGACCGGAGCATCGGTGACGCCCCAGGCGCGCAGGAGGTCACGGGCGATGTCGTCCGCGTTCCTGCCTCGGCAATCGACATGGACAGCGTCAGGGATCCGAGACGCGAGCTCGCCGAGAAAGGCGGTCTTTCCGGAGCCCGGCACACCCCGGACGGCGAGGGTTCGGTACAGACGATGAGGCTCTGCCAGCCAGGCCCGAGCCTGTTCGAGTGCTCGCTCGGGAGTCAGTTCCACTCCGCTCCTCGCATCAGCGTTCGCCTCCTGCTCAGTCGTTGTAGAGAGCGTAGATCCAGATCTTGGCGCGGGAGCCGGCGTCGTCGATGATCCAGACGGCGTCTTCGATGTGCTGTCGGAAGAGGTGTTCCTCGTCGCGGTTCTCGATGGTGTTGAGGATGCGGCGGCCGGTGATCCACCAGGTGACCATGGCGAGGAAGCGGTCGAGGTCGGTGGCGACGAGGTAGCCGTCGAGGCCGCTTTCGTCGGTGCTGCGAGGCATGCGCAGGACGTGGCCGGTGGGGCCGTCGACGACGAGTTCGGCGCCCGACCAGAGGCCGATCCGGAAGAACGGGCCGTTTTCCGCGGGCGGTTGCAGGCCCTCGGTCCAAGGCAGTTCCCAAAGGAATTCGTCGTAGTCGGGTTCCAGTCGGATGCCCTTCTCCTCCATGGTCGGGAGCCCGATGTCGGTGAGGACGCTGCGGGCGGTCACGTCGGTGAGTCCCGGCGGCAGGGACTCGGGCGGGGTGCGCAGGACACGGGCGGTGGAGAAGAGCTGCGGTAGGGCGGCTGCCGTGGTGGTCGTGGCGTCGGTGAGGAGGGCGGGGCCGGCCGCGGTCTTGGTGCCCAGGATCGGTGGTCCCGGCAGAGGTGAGGGGCTGGTGCCTTCCACGGCGAAGAGCCCGTCCGGTCCGGCGAGTACGGTCAGAGACCCGCTGCGCAGGAGCGCGGGGAGGAACTCGTAGTCGGGTCCTTCCTCGGTGGCGTCGAATGCCCGGAGTTCCTTGGGGGTGGTGGGAGGTGCCTGGCCCGGTGCTGTCGGCCAGGTGAGTGCGGCGGTGGCTTCGGCGGGGAGGTCGTCGCCGTACCAGGGCCCGGCCAGCAGGTCGCCGGTTTCGGCGTCCCAGACACGGATGCCATGGGGGTAGGTGCTGGAGACGATCGCGGGACGGCCGTGCCAGCGCACGTCGAACAGTGACGAGATGGGGCCGGGCTCGAGGTAGCTCGGGTCGTATCCGCCTGGTGGGCGCCAGTGGGTCCAGCGCACCTTCCAGGGAAGTTCCACGCCCGCCCGCTCGATGGACGTGCACAGCTCGGTGTCGTGGCGGGCCGTGGCCATCAGGTGCAGCCACGCCGCCCACTCGCCCTGCTCGGCAGGGCTCACCCCGTACATGTGCAGATGGACGGCATCCGCAGCGGCGTTCGTGTCGGGGACCGAGCCGTCGTGGGCGCAGTGCGCCGCGTCCAGGAAAGCGGACGATGGAAGGTTGGCCAGGACCTCGCCGTCCCGCAGGAGTGTGTCGAACTCTCCGGCCTGCACGGCGTGCATGGCCAGACCGTGCGCGGCGTAGCGGCCCAGGGGGCCGGAGGCGGCCCAGCCGTCCGGGTGGCGCAGTCGTGGTGCCGATCCGCGCAGCCAGGCGACCATGTGGCTGTTCACCCGTCGGCTCAACTCCGCCGAGGTGTCCCGGCGCAGCGCGTCTGCCACGGACTCGTCGATGAACGCCACGTCGTCGTCGGTCGTCACCAGGACATCGGGGAACCGCGCGGCCAACGCGCGGAGTGCCGTCTCATCGGCTTCCACCGACCCGGCGGCCCGGACCAGCTCGCCCCACACCTCCCACGGCACCCGCCTCGGCTCGGACAGAGCCAGCGCACGAATCGGCAGGGATTGCGAAGCAGCCGCGCCAACGTCCGACGGGACACCGTCCAGCCGGACGCAGGGCCTGTCGAACGGCGACCCCTCCATCACCGAAGGAAGCGTGTCGAGCACGACGCTCAGCCCTCGGGCGGCGAGCGTCCCCGCGACATGCTCGAGGACCAGGAGGGGCTGCGCAGATCTGCGTGTCAGTCCCGCCCGCGCGGTGTGGGCGATCAGAACCAGCTTGCCGGCGCCGTGTTCGGACGCGGCCCTGGCCCAGGCGTAGGGCAACGCGTCGTCAGGAACGCCGAGGAGCGAAAGAGCACGCCGCAACACGCCCTCCGCGTCAGCCCCCGTGGCATCGACCACCACGCTCGCGGGGATCTGCCGGCGCACCTCCTCCAGAACCGCCGCACCCCCACCACCGAAGCCGACGACAGTCAGATGTCCCTTCGCCTGCGCACCTTCACCCCACCAGTCACACACCCGCGCGACCGCCTGGTCCGGCGCGACACGCTCAGTGGCCGGAGCCGAGTCGGACATGAACTCACCACGTCTCACCACGAACTGGACCGCCGCCCCCCTCCGAGACGTCAACCGTCAACCGTCAACCGTCAGAACAACCCGTGCCACATCTGCTCGACCACCAGCGACCACCACGCGTCCGGATCCGTCAGCGCCGACGCGTCCACCGCCACCAACTGCTCCTGCAGCGCGGCCACTTCCGCGCCGGCCGCCACCGGGTCCAGGCCCCGCATGCGCTGCCGTGCCGTCGTCAGCAGGGCGAGGGAGCGGGCGAAGGCGGCCGTCGAGACGTTGACGTAGCGGGCCGTCGCCGTGACCGGGTCCACCGCCCAGAGCGCGCCGAGGCCGTCCGGCTGGCCCGTGCCGGGCAGGCACTGCACCGCGATGACCGCGACGCCGTCGAAGCCCATGCGGACCAGGTACGACAGGGCGGCGATCTTCTCCTCGCCGGCCGGGCTGCGCCGCTCGCGCAGGTTGGTCGAGACGTCCGTGAACAGGCCGCCGGCCGGGGGTGCGTCGGGCCGGTCGGCCGTGAAGAAGAGCGGGAGGTCGTCGGGCAGGCCCGCCGAGATCAGCGTCGACGCGGCGGTCTCCGGCAGCGCGCTGCCCGCCAGGGCCTCGGCGGCGTAGCGGCGTACGCCCTCCCCGCCGAACACCTCGACCAGATACCGCCCGAGCTCCTCGTCGGACATCGGCGTGGCCGGCGCCACCTGGGCCGGCACCGGCACCCGGTGCGGGCGGGGCGGCGGCTGCTGGCCGGCGATCCGGTGCGTCGTCTCGACCTGCTCGACCAGCGCCGCGATGCCCTCGGCCCGCGTCTCGGCACGGGCACCGTACGTCTGGGAGCAGGACAGCTGGGCGTTGCGGAAGGTGTTGAGGAGCTCGGCGGTGTAGCCGCCGGGCAGCAGGCTGGGGCGCAGGTCCGTGTGGACGGCGACCACGTTCTCGACGGGCACCTGCATGCGCCGCAGCTCGGACCACGCCTGGTACTCGGCGGGGGGCTGCCCCGGGGCGGAGGTGCGGAAGAGGGTGGTCTCCTCGCCGTTCGCCGGGTCGACGAACGTGAAGACGGCCGTGTTGCCGGGACCGGTCACCGGACGCCCGCCATCCCCGGAGCCACCGGAGCCACCGGAGCCACCGGAGCCACCGGAGGCGCCCGCGGCACCCCCGTGCTTCTCCCGGTACATCCGCACGACCTCGTCGACCGGCACCGACGGCCAGACCGTCAGTTCGCCGGTGCGGCGGTCCACGACCCCGCACGCGGCACCGATCTCGGAGGGCGGCCGCCGCTCCCCGGTCTCCGGGTCACGCTCGGGCGCCGCGGGGGCCGCCCACACGACCCAGCCCAGGTCGAACTCCTGCATCCGGACCTCGCGGCGCGGCTCCGTCGACCCTTCCGGGTTGAGCCAACGGTCGGCGACGGCGAGCGCCTGCTCCTGGCTGGTCACGGGGAGGCTCCTTCGATCGGTCTGTTCGGTGCTGAGAAAGGAGAGGAGAGCAAAGAAAGGAGACGACGGGCGGTCGAACCTCTGCCTACGAGGCTATCCCCGCGCCCGCCGCCCGGATCCGGAGGGCCTTCGCCCCTCGCTCGGTGGCCACGAGGAGGATGCCGTCGGGGGACAGGTCGGCGGCCGTGAAGGGCGTGTCCGAGATCAGCGCGGCCACCACCTCCTGGTCCGCCCGGTTCCAGACCCGCAGATAGTCCCCGCCACGGCTCAGGCCGAGCGGCGCGGCGGCGCGCTCCTCCTCGGACGGGCGGACGATCCGGTCGAGATCGGCGTCGTCCAGCAGACCCGGCTGTACGAGGCCGTGGACCAGCGCCGCGGGCCCGGTCTCCGAACGCACCGGGCCGTCCGAACTGACCGCGCCCTCCGCACCCGCCGTACTCACCGCACCCTCCGTACCGGCCCCGACCGGCCGTGCCCCCGGCGTCCCCGGCGGCACCACCAGCACGGCGACCGGTGTGGCCGCCGCCCCCTCCGCGCCGGGCAGGCTGCCCACCGTCACCGCACTGACGCCGCCCGCCACCGGCAGGCTCCACAGCGTCTGCCACGGCAGGTCAAGGCCGAGCCGTCCGTGGATGGCCTCGGCGTACTCGGGCAGCCCGTCCTCGACGAACGCGGTCTCCAGGAGCGCCGCCCGCAGCAGGGTGGGCGCCTGGGTGCGGGTCAGCAGGGGAGCCGTCCGCAGATACGTCCGGGCCGGCGCGCCCAGTTGCTGCAGCGGTACGGCCTCGACGGCGGCCCGCAGCGGCACCGGATCAGCGTGCACGAACAGCCCCGGGTCCGTGAGGAGTTGGGGCAGCAGACCGGCCTCCAGCGTGTGACCGGCGATGTGGTCGCGGACGTACGGGTCGGCCTTGCCCCAGTCCTGGTCCGGCACGGCCTCCAGCAGGGCCATCGCGATCTGCGTCTGGGCGGCCGCCACGTTCGGCAGCCCGGCGCGGATCTCCTCGGCGAGCGCCGGATGCAGCAGCCGCAACAGCGTGCGCCCCTCGTCGGCACCGTCGCTGTCCGCATCCGCCCCCGGCCCCGGCACCTCCACCGGCTGCACGAACGGCCCCGCCAGCAGCATGCCCCCCGCGATGGCCGGACTCATGTCGTGCCCGGCGACGGCGCTCGCCAGCCGCGGCCAGAGCTGGACGGGTATCCCGTCCGCCTCGGCCAGCGCCAGCGGCGCCAACAGGAGCCGCAGCGTCTGCGAGTCGGTGCCGAGCCGCCGGGCGTGCAGGTCCAGGGCCGACCCGACCGACGTCGGCAGGAACCGCTCGTCGGCCGGGTCGAAGCCCTCCGGGGCCATGAGGGCGCAGTGGACGGCGAGTTCTACGACCAGCGGACTACCGGCCCGCCGTCCGATCGCCGCGCCCAGCGCGAGCCGGACGGCCGGATCCACGGTGAACGGCAGCTCGGGCGCGCCGAACTCCGGGTTCAGCGCGGCCTGCGCGAACCGCACCAGCACGTCCGGGTCGGCCCACTCCGGCTCGTCGACGTCGATGATCTGCGCGGTGCCCTGCGGCAGCCCGGCCACCAGCTCGGCCGCGAGCGGACGCGGCACCTCGGCCATCAGCCGTACCGTCTCGGTGGCGGCCAGCGGGGCCAGCACCTCCCGTACGAGCCGGGCCGGTTCGCCGGCGGCGCGCACCGGGCCCGCTCGGTCGACGTCCGGGACGACGACGGTCACCGGCTCGTCCAGTGCGGCCAGTTCGGCGTACACGCCCTCGACGCCGGTGGCCCTCAGCCCGAAGTGGTCGGCGATCAGCCACAGGACCTGGGCCGCGGTCAGCCCCTCGGCGCTCGGCACCGCGGGCGGCGGCAGCTCCGGCGGCACCGTCGACGGGTCCATCGCGTCCAGCGGGAGCCGCTTGCGGTACTCCGGCTCGCACAGCATGAGGAACCCGGTGAGCAGTCGCGAACGCCCGCTGCCCGCGTCGCCGGTGAGCACCACCACGCGCGGGGCGCCGGGCGCCGCGGCCCGCCACGCGGCGAGCGCGCGCAACGCCGCCGTACGGCCACCTATGTGGGGGTGCGGTGCGTAGTCCTCGGTCGAGCCGGTCATGGGTCCCCGTCCTCCGCCGTCGCGGACGCAATCGATACGGCCCCGATCTTAGGCGCCGGACAGGGAACGGACACGAGGGCGGGGGCGTACGGGCAGGAGCCCCCGTCGTCCTCCCGTCCCGCCTACTCGCCCGGCGCCGGCTCCAGGTCGAACTCGCCGTCCCGTGCGCCCAGGACGAACGCCTCCCACTCCGCCTCGGTGTAGCGCAGCACCGTGCCGGGGTCCAGGGAGGACCGCATGGCGACCGCGCCGTTCGGCAGGTAGGCGATCTCCACGCGCTCCTCGTCCTGCTCGGTGCCGGGCGCGCAGTGCCACTCGACGCCGGAGATGTCGAGGGCGTACAGCTCGTCCCGCTCCCGCTCCTTGCGCGCCTTGGGGTCCTCGGCCGCGGTCCCGGCCTCGTTGTTGCGTGCCTCGGTCATGCCGCTGGGCCTCTTCCTGACGTGCGAACGACGTACGGCTCTCACCCTACTGACGCCAGGGGTCCCCCACATGGCGGTCGCGCACTCGTCGCCCGGGCGGGTGGTCCGGGGTGAGGACGCCGAACCGCGATCAGTTCGACGGCCGCGTGTGCAGCTGCCCCTGCGCCACCCCCGACGGCACCTTCACCTGGCCGTCGTAGTCGGCCATCGTGTCGCGCCAGATCGCGTCCTGCTCGGCCTCGTTCTTCTCGTGGGCCAGGCCCATCTTGGTGAATGCGACGCCCATGCCGGCGATACGTTCCGCGAGGCTGCCCATCGACTCGTACATGCCGTCGCGCAGGCCCTCGTAGACGACGCCGAACTTCTCGCCGATGTCGTCGTCGCCCCAGGGCGGGGTGTCGCCCTTCTCCAGCGCGGTCAGCCCGGTCTGGAGCGCCTTCACCGCCTTGGCGAAGTCCACGCCGGCGCTGAACATCGTGTAGCCCTCGCTCTTGAGGACCGCGGGATCGGAGTCCATGTAGTCCGATGACACAACTGCCCCCCGTGGCTCGGCATTTCTGTCCCACCGCCACCATAACCGGGGCCCCGGCCACAGACCCAGCCCCCCGGACGGCCCCGGAACGGCGGAGGGACGGCACCCCTTCGGGTACCGCCCCACTCACGCGAACCGGCCAACAGGCCTCAGAACCGGTTCGGCAGCCACCCCGTCTGGATCAACTGCCCACCCCGCCGACGCGTATGGAAGTACCCACGCCCCGGCGGCAGCTGCGTCGCCGTGATGTTGCCGAGGAGCGCGCCCTCGGAGCGGTCGCCGGAGAGCACGACACCCTGGGCGCCGAGCTCCCGCATCCGCTGCATCACCGGCTCGTACAGCGACCGGCTGGCGCCGCCCGACGCGCGCGCGATGATCACGCGCAGACCGATGTCACGGGCGAACGGCAGGTACTCCAGCAGGGGCGCCAGCGGGTTCACGCCGGTCGCGACCAGGTCGTAGTCGTCGACGATGACGAACGCGTCCGGGCTGCTGTACCAGCTGCGGTTGCGCAACTGCTCGGGTGTGACGTCCGGGCCGGGCATCCGGCGGTGCATCGAACCGGCCAGGCCCTCCAGCGTCTCCGTCAGGGCGGGCGCCGCCGCGCAGTAGCGCGACAGGTGGGACTCGGGCACGCCCTCCAGATGGGCGCGCCGGTAGTCACCCATGACGATCTTCGCCTGGTCCGGCGTGTACCGCTCGGTGATCTGCTTGATGAGCAGCCGCAGCATCGCGGACTTACCGGACTCGCTCTCACCGAACACGATGAACAGCGGGTCGGTCTCGAAGTCCACGAAGACCGGCGACAGCGACGACTCGTCGATGCCGATGGCGACACCGCGGTCCGGGTGCTCGAAGCCCTTGGGCAGCCGGTCCGCCGGCATCATCGTGGGCAGCAGGCGCACCGCCGGGGCGTGGCTGCCCTGCCAGTTGTCGTTGATGCCGCGGATCAGGATGGACGTGGCCTCGGACAGGTCCTCCGTCTCCGAGGAGCCGTCGACACGCGGCAGGCCCGCCATGAAGTGCAGCTTGTCCTGGGTCAGACCGCGGCCCGGCACGGTCGCCGGGACGTTCTGCGCGACCTTGCGGTCGATCTCGGACTCGGTGGGATCGCCGAGCCGCAGCTCGATGCGGTTCTGGAGCATGTCCTTGAGCGCGGGCCGGACCTCGGTGTAGCGGCTCGCGGTGAGGATGACGTGCACGCCGAAGCCGAGGCCGCGCGTCGCGATCTCGGTGACGGACGCCTCCAACTGCTCGTAGTCCGTCTTGAAGGTGGCCCAGCCGTCGACGACCAGGAACACGTCGCCCCAGGGCTGGTCGGGCAGCTGGCCCGAGGCTCGGCGCTGACGGAACGTGGCGATCGAGTCGACGTTGTGGGCGCGGAAGTACTCCTCGCGGGCGTTGAGGATGCCCTCGACCTCGCTGACCGTGCGGCGCACCTTCTCGGCGTCCAGACGGTTGGCGACACCGCCGACGTGCGCCAGCTCCTCCATCGAGATCAGACCGCCACCGCCGAAGTCCAGGCAGTAGAACTGCACTTCGGACGGCGTGTGGGTGAGCGCGAACGACGAGATCAGGGTGCGCAGCAGGGTCGACTTGCCGGACTGCGGGCCACCCACGAACAGACCGTGACCGGCACCGCCGGAGAAGTCCCGGTACAGCACGTCACGCCGCTGCTCGAACGGCTTGTCGACGAGGCCGACCGGCACGTTCAGTCGGCCGAGGGCCGTGTAGTCGGGCGCGGTCAGACCGCGGTCCTGGGTGACGGCGAGCTGCGGGAGCAGCTGCTCCAGGGACGGCGCCTCCTCCAGCGGGGGCAGCCACACCTGGTGGGCGGGCGGACCCTGGTTGACCATACGGCTGACGAGGACGTCGAGGACGGTGTCGGCGAGGGCGTCGTCGACGCGGTTCTCGGGCTCCGGCTCCTCCACGACGGGCTGCGGGGGCAGCGCCACCTGCTCGGCCGTGAACAGCGCGGGGCGCAGCTGCGTCGAACGGCTCACCCGGGACGGGCCCTCGCCGTGGTACGGCCCGGACACGTACGCGGCCTTGAAGCGGACCATCGTGTCGGTGTCGTAGCGCAGATAGCCGGAGCCGGGGATCGACGGCAGGTGGTAGGCGTCCGGCACACCGATCGCCGTACGGGACTCGGCGGCGGAGAACGTCCGCAGACCGATCCGGTACGACAGATAGGTGTCCAGACCGCGGAGCTTGCCCTCCTCCAGACGCTGCGAGGCCAGCAGCAGGTGGATGCCCAGCGACCGGCCGATACGGCCGATCTGGATGAACATGTCGATGAAGTCGGGCTTGGCGGTGAGGAGTTCGGAGAACTCGTCGAGCACGATCACCAGCGAGGCCATCGGCTCCAGCGCGGCGCCCGCCGCCCGCGCCTTCTCGTAGTCGTGCAGGTTGGCGTAGTTGCCCGCCGAGCGCAGCAGCTCCTGGCGGCGCTGCGTCTCACCCATGATCGAGTCGCGCATGCGGTCGACCAGGGTGAGGTCGTCGGCCAGGTTGGTGATGACGGCCGCGGTGTGCGGCATGTCCGCCATACCGGCGAAGGTCGCGCCACCCTTGAAGTCCGCGAGGATGAAGTTCAGCGTCTCCGAGGAGTGCGTGACGGCGAGACCCAGCACCAGCGTGCGCAGCACCTCGGACTTGCCGGAACCCGTCGCGCCGACACACAGGCCGTGCGGGCCCATGCCCTCCTGGGAGGCCTCCTTGAGGTCGAGCATGACCGGCTCGCCGCTCTCCCCGACGCCGATCGGCACACGCAGCCGCTCGTGCAGGGTGCGCGGCCGCCAGGTGCGGGAGACGTCGACCGTACCGGCGTCGCCGATGCCCATCAGGTCGGTGAAGTCCAGGTTGGACAGCAGCGGTTCGCCCTCCTCCGCCGAGCCCACCCGGAACGGGGCGAGCTGGCGGGCCAGGGACTCGGCCTGCGCCACGTTGAGGACGTCGGGGCGGCCGGTGTACGCCGACTCGTGGCCGACGAACAGCCGCATCCGCTGCGGCTTCACATACGCCGTGAGGCCCGCCCGCAGCTCCTCCTCCAGCTCGCCGGGGGCGATCTCCAGGAAGGTGACGCCCTGCAGGCCCTCGCTGCTGGCCAGTTCGGAGTCCGGGGGCACGGTGCCACCGTCCAGGACGACGACCAGGTGCGGCTGGTCGTAGACCGGGTTGGCCTCGCGGTTCCAGCGCGGCCGGTCGTCCAGCTGGTCCGCCAGCGACTCCTCCAGCTCACCGAGGTCGTCGAAGAGGAGCCGCGCCGAGCCGGCGCCGTCCTTGGACTTCGGGTGCTGGCTGTGCGGCAGCCACTTGATCCAGTCCCACTCCTCCGCCGACGACGGATGCGCCACGACGGCGATCATCAGGTCCTCGGGGGAGTGCAGCGTCGCCAGCTGGGCGAGGGCCGCGCGCGCGTTGCCGTAGACCGTCTCGGTCTCACCGCAGACCGTCACGTGGTAGAAGGCGCGCAGCGAGATCGCGACGGGCAGGTCGGACAGGCTGCCGTGGGCGTCGAGGAACGCCTTCATGGCGGCCGCCGTCAGCGGCTCCAGCTCCTCCTTCGGCGCCGTCTCGGGCGCCACCAGCGGGGTGTTGAGCTGCTGGACACCGCGGCCGATGCGCACGGAGGCGAAGTCGCCGTCGGTCGGGCGCCGTTCCCACAGCCGCCTGCTGTCGGCCGCCACCGCCCACAGCTGCTCCGGGTCCGGATGCTGGAACAGCTGGCTCTGCCGCTGGAGTTCGGCGGTCTTGTGCACGTCCTTGCGGACCTGCTCCAGATAGCGGAAGTAGTCACGCCGGTCCTGGGCCATGCCCGCGCCGCCGCCCTGCCGCGACTTGGCGAACTGGGCTATGGCCATGGCCACCGTCGAGGCCAGCATCAGACCACCGACCACCCTCATGTACGAGGGCAGGTTGGGCATGAAGAAGAAGCCGACCGAACCCAGCATGCCCATCATGGGCAGCAGGTTCATCAGCATGCTCTCGTCGCCCTCGCGCGGAATCTCGGGCGGCGTCTCGAGTTTGACCTCGCCGTCCGGGACGGCCGGGGGCACTGTCCGCGGTGGTCGCTTGATGATGACGACGCTCACCGATGCACTCATCCTTCGCGATTGATACGTCCTGGCATTGACGCCCCCGTGTACCGCGACGTTCTGTTCGCGTAGGCGTCGTTCGCGTAGGCGTCGATCCTACTGATGCGGGCAGGGCCCCAGGGAGCCAGGAGGATGGAGATGCGGCGCAGGTCCTGGGAGGAATGCGGGAGGTGCCCCCTGAGGGGGGTGCCACAACGGATAGGGTGGCCAACCGCGTCGTACGAGCGACGCGAAGAAGCCTTGTCTAGCAGGGGGAACACCAGGTGAGCACGGGGACTTCGACAGGTTTCTGCCGAATCACCATCGCAGCACCGGACAGCCGTGTCGACGTCGCGCTGCCCGAGGACCTGCCGATCCAGGACCTCTTTCCCGAGATCGTGAGGCTCTCGGGCCTGGTCCAGTCGGACACCAGCCCCTCGGGCTACCACCTCGTCACCCGTGAGGGTCAGGTGCTCGACGCCAGCCGTTCGTTGCTGGAGCACCGGGTCAGGGACGGCGAGGTGCTGCTGCTGCGCACCTTCGCGGACTCGCTGCCTCCGGCCGTGCACGACGACGTGGTGGACGCCATCGCCGCCGCCGTCAAGCAGGACCTGCGCAGCTGGAACGACAACCTGATGCGGCTCGCGGGTCTCGTCGCCGGGTCCCTGCTGCTGGTCATGCTCGGTTTCGTGTTCTGGTTCGCCGACCCGGTCCGGCACGACATGCACGGACTGCAGGGCATCCTCGCCGGTGTCACCGCGATCGCCCTGACCGCCCTCGCCGGTGTCCGCGCCCGTGTCTACGACGACCGGGGCTCCGCCGTCGCCCTCGGCATCTCGGCGCTGCCGCACGCGCTGATCGCCGGCTCCGGCGCCATCCCGCAGGACGCGGGGGAGGGGCCGGGACGCATCCAGTTCCTGGTCGGCTGTGTCGCCGTCCTGCTCGTCTCCGTCGTCCTGATCATGCTGCTGCCGCAGGGCGACGCCCCGTTCGTGGCCGCCGCCCTCGCCTCCGCGATCGGCACGCTCGCCGTGTTCTGCGGGGTGCTCACCGAGGCCGAGCCGCGTGAGATCGCCGCCGGCCGACATCATCATGGACCTGCTCCAGGGCAACTCCGGACCGGTCGACGTACGCACCCTGTGGCTCGGCGCCTCCGTCGGCGCGGGCGTCCTCCTGCTCATCGCGATCGCCCTGATCGTCCCGCAGAAGGGCCTGTCCCCCTTCTGGGGCCGCATGCTCGACCTCGCCGACTCCCTGGTGCTGCTCTCCCTGGTGCCGATCTGCCTGGCCGTCCTCGACGTGTACGCCGAGGTCCGCGGCGGATTCTGACCCGGTCCGGTCGGGGGAGGGCCCCGTCCGGAGGGGTGCCTCGGGGCTGGTACGCTGTGTGACGGCCGTTTGTGTACGCGCCCCCGGTCCACCTGGGGGCTGCGCCCAGCGGATCCCCGCCTCCCGAGTCACGGAAGCTCCCCTGAGATGCAGACCAGGGGCACTCGGTGGCAACAGAAGACACCCAAGGAGTACGCGTGCCGCTCGACGCCGCTACGAAGAAGCAGATCATCAGCGAGTTCGGCCAGAAGGAGGGCGACACCGGCTCCCCCGAGGTCCAGGTCGCCATGCTCTCCCGTCGGATCTCCGACCTGACCGAGCACCTCAAGACCCACAAGCACGACCACCACTCCCGCCGTGGTCTGCTGATCCTGGTCGGTCAGCGTCGCCGCCTGCTGCAGTACCTGGCCAAGAAGGACATCCAGCGCTTCCGTACGCTGGTCGACCGCCTCGGCATCCGCCGCGGTGCGGCGGGCGCCAAGTAAGACGCCATGAGGGGAGCGGTTCCCGACGACTCGGGGGCCGCTCCCTTTGCCGTACATGCGGAAAACCCCCGCACGTGCGGAAACATGCGGACTGTCACTCACGCTTTGTAGTGTGGTAGCACAACGCATGACGTGGAACACGGAACGATGTGGTCCACGGCACGAGGAGAAGCGCGCCTAGCCGCCGCCGGTCCTCGGTAGTGGCCCCCGGGGGGAAGCGATCCCCGGGTGCTTCGATCGAAGACCGGCCCGCACCGCACGGAGCGCTTCTCCGCCACCGTCCCCCTGCCACACGGGCAGCCGGCGGACGAAAGACGACAAGTAACGGAGAAAACGCTAGTGGAGAACGAGACCCACTACGCCGAGGCCGTCATCGACAACGGCTCCTTCGGTACCCGCACCATCCGCTTCGAGACGGGCCGCCTGGCCAAGCAGGCCGCCGGCTCCGCCGTGGCGTACCTGGACGACGACACCATGGTGCTGTCGGCCACCACCGCCTCCAAGAACCCCAAGGACCAGCTCGACTTCTTCCCCCTCACGGTGGACGTCGAGGAGCGGATGTACGCGGCCGGCAAGATCCCCGGCAGCTTCTTCCGCCGCGAGGGCCGTCCCTCCGAGGACGCCATCCTCACCTGCCGCCTGATCGACCGCCCGCTGCGCCCCTCCTTCAAGAAGGGCCTGCGCAACGAGATCCAGGTCGTCGCCACGATCATGGCGCTCAACCCCGACCACCTGTACGACGTCGTGGCGATCAACGCCGCGTCCGCGTCGACGCAGCTGGCCGGCCTGCCCTTCTCCGGCCCGATCGGCGGCGTCCGCGTCGCGCTGATCAACGGCCAGTGGGTCGCCTTCCCCACGCACACCGAGCTCGAGGACGCCGTCTTCGACATGGTCGTCGCGGGCCGCACCCTGGAGGACGGCGACGTCGCGATCATGATGGTCGAGGCCGAGGCCACCGAGAAGACCATCCAGCTCGTCAAGGGCGGCGCCGAGGCGCCGACCGAGGAGGTCGTCGCCGCCGGGCTCGAGGCCGCGAAGCCCTTCATCAAGGTCCTGTGCAAGGCCCAGGCCGACCTCGCCGCGAAGGCCGCCAAGCCGACCGCCGAGTTCCCGATCTTCCTGGACTACCAGGACGACGTCCTCGAGGCCCTCACCGCCGCCGTGAAGCCGGAGCTCGCCTCCGCGCTGACCATCGCCGGCAAGCAGGAGCGCGAGGCCGAGCTGGACCGCGTCAAGGCGCTCGCCGCCGAGAAGCTCCTCCCGGAGTTCGAGGGCCGCGAGAAGGAGATCTCCGCCGCGTACCGCTCGCTGACCAAGACCCTGGTCCGTGAGCGCGTCATCAAGGAGAAGAAGCGCATCGACGGCCGCGGCGTCACGGACATCCGTACGCTCGCCGCCGAGGTCGAGGCCATCCCGCGCGTGCACGGCTCCGCGGTGTTCGAGCGTGGCGAGACCCAGATCCTGGGCGTCACCACCCTCAACATGCTCCGCATGGAGCAGCAGCTGGACACGCTCTCCCCGGTGACCCGCAAGCGCTACATGCACAACTACAACTTCCCGCCGTACTCCACCGGCGAGACCGGCCGCGTCGGCTCCCCGAAGCGCCGCGAGATCGGCCACGGCGCCCTCGCCGAGCGCGCCCTCGTCCCGGTCCTGCCGACCCGCGAGGAGTTCCCCTACGCGATCCGCCAGGTCTCCGAGGCGCTGAGCTCCAACGGCTCGACGTCCATGGGCTCGGTCTGCGCCTCCACCATGTCGCTGCTGAACGCCGGTGTGCCGCTGAAGGCCCCCGTCGCCGGTATCGCCATGGGCCTGATCTCCCAGGAGATCGAGGGCGAGACGCACTACGTCACCCTCACCGACATCCTCGGTGCGGAGGACGCCTTCGGCGACATGGACTTCAAGGTCGCCGGCACCAAGGAGTTCGTGACCGCCCTCCAGCTCGACACCAAGCTGGACGGCATCCCGGCCTCCGTCCTGGCCGCCGCCCTCAAGCAGGCCCGTGACGCCCGCCTCCACATCCTCGACGTGATGATGGAAGCGATCGACACGCCGGACGAGATGTCCCCGAACGCGCCGCGGATCATCACCGTGAAGATCCCCGTCGACAAGATCGGTGAGGTCATCGGCCCCAAGGGCAAGATGATCAACCAGATCCAGGAGGACACCGGCGCCGAGATCACGATCGAGGACGACGGCACCATCTACATCGGTGCCGCCGACGGCCCGGCCGCCGAGGCCGCCCGCGCCACGATCAACGGCATCGCCAACCCGACCATGCCGGAGGTCGGCGAGCGCTACCTGGGCACCGTCGTGAAGACGACGACCTTCGGCGCGTTCATCTCGCTGCTCCCCGGTAAGGACGGTCTGCTGCACATCTCGCAGATCCGCAAGCTCGCCGGCGGCAAGCGCGTGGAGAACGTCGAGGACGTCGTCGGCGTGGGCCAGAAGGTCCAGGTCGAGATCGCCGAGATCGACTCCCGCGGCAAGCTCTCCCTCATCCCCGTGATCGAGGGCGAAGAGGACTCCGCCGACAAGAAGGACGACGCCGACAAGTGACGTCGATCAGCTCCACGGCGACGGCCCGCACCTCCTCGGAGGCGCGGGCCGTCGCCCGTACCCAAACCCTGATCAAGGGCCGCGACGGCATCGGCACGGTCCGTAAGACCACCCTCCCCGGCGGTCTGCGCATCGTCACCGAGACCCTGCCCTCGGTCCGCTCGGCGACCTTCGGCATCTGGGCCCACGTCGGCTCCCGCGACGAGACGCCCGCGCTGAACGGCGCCACGCACTACCTGGAACACCTGCTGTTCAAGGGCACGGCCCGCAGGTCCGCCCTGGACATCTCCGCCGCGGTCGACGCGGTGGGCGGCGAGATGAACGCCTTCACGGCGAAGGAGTACACGTGCTACTACGCGCGCGTGCTCGACACCGACCTGCCGCTCGCCATCGACGTCGTCTGCGACATGCTGACCGGCTCGCTGATCCGCGAGGAGGACGTCGACGTCGAGCGCGGCGCGATCCTCGAGGAGATCGCCATGACCGAGGACGACCCGGGCGACTGCGTGCACGACCTGTTCGCGCACACCATGTTCGGCGACAACCCCCTCGGCCGCCCCGTCCTCGGCACCGTCGACACCGTCAACGCGCTCACCGCCGACCGCATCCGCCGCTTCTACAAGAAGCACTACGACCCGACGCACCTGGTCGTGGCCGCCGCGGGCAACGTCGACCACCAGAAGGTCGTCCGGCAGGTCCGCGCCGCCTTCGAGAAGGCGGGCGCCTTCAAGGACCCGGCGGCCGTCCCCGTCGCCCCGCGCGACGGCCGGCGCACCGTCCGGGCCGCCGGCCGCGTCGACCTGATCGGCCGCAAGACCGAACAGGCGCACGTCGTCCTCGGCATGCCCGGCCTGGCCCGCACCGACGAGCGCCGCTGGGCGCTCGGCGTCCTCAACACGGCCCTCGGCGGCGGCATGTCCTCCCGGCTCTTCCAGGAGGTCCGCGAGAAGCGCGGCCTGGCCTACAGCGTGTACTCGTACACCTCGGGCTTCGCCGACTGCGGCCTGTTCGGGGTGTACGCCGGCTGCCGTCCCTCGCAGGTCCACGACGTGCTGAAGATCTGCCGGGACGAGCTCGACCAGGTCGCCGAGCACGGCCTGTCCGACGACGAGATCGACCGCGCCATCGGCCAGCTCCGCGGCTCCACGGTCCTCGGCCTGGAGGACACCGGCGCGCTGATGAACCGTATCGGCAAGAGCGAGCTGTGCTGGGGCGAGCAGATGTCCGTCGACGACATGCTGTCCCACATCGCGTCCGTGACCCCCGACGACGTGCGCGCGGTCGCCCGCGACATCCTGGGCGTACGGCCCTCGCTGTCGGTCATCGGCCCGCTCAAGGACAAGCAGGCGGCCCGGCTGCACGACGCCGTCGCCTGACCATCCCCGGTTGAAGGAAGCACAAGAGATGAGCAAGCTGCGCGTGGCGGTCCTCGGCGCCAAGGGCCGGATCGGCTCCGAGGCGGTACGGGCGGTCGAGGCCGCCGAGGACATGGAGCTGGTCGCCGCCCTGGGCCGGGGCGACCAGCTGGAGACCCTCGCCGAGACCGGTGCCCAGGTCGCCGTCGAACTGACCACGCCGGACTCGGTGATGGCCAACCTGGAGTACTGCGTCGGCCACGGCATCCACGCCGTCGTCGGCACGACCGGCTGGACCGACGACCGTCTCGCGCGGCTGAGGGGCTGGCTCGACGCCTCCCCGACGACGGGCGTGCTCATCGCGCCGAACTTCTCCATCGGCGCCGTCCTCACGATGAAGTTCGCACAGCTCGCCGCGCCGTACTTCGAGTCCGTCGAGGTCGTCGAACTGCACCACCCGAAGAAGGTCGACGCCCCCTCCGGCACCGCCACCCGCACCGCCCAGCTCATCGCCGAGGCCCGCCGCGCGGTGGGCACGGCACCGGCGCCGGACGCCACGGAGACCGCCCTGGACGGCGCCCGAGGCGCCAGCGTCGACGGGGTCCCGGTCCACTCGGTCCGGCTGCGCGGCCTGCTCGCCCACCAGGAGGTCCTCCTCGGCGCCGAGGGCGAGACCCTCACCGTCCGCCACGACTCCCTGCACCACAGCAGCTTCATGCCGGGCATCCTGCTCGGCGCGCGGCGGGTGGTGACCACTCCGGGCCTGACCTTCGGCCTGGAGCACTTCCTCGACCTGAGCTGACACGAGACCCACTGATGCGCGCGAAGATCTCCTACGCCGTGACGGCCGCCGTCCTGGTCGTCTACTTCGTCCTGGTCGGCAGCCGGGGCGTCATGCTCATCCAGTCCGGCACCGTCATCACGGTCACCTTCGGTGTGGCCGTGCTGATCCTGCCGGTCATCGGCGTGTGGTTCCTGTGGAAGAACACCCAGTTCGTCCGCCGGGCCAACGCCCTGGCCGCCGAGCTCGACGCCGAGGGCGGGCTGCCCGTCGACGAGCTGCGGCGCACCCCCGGCGGCCGTATCGACCGCGACTCCGCCGACGAGGTCTTCGCCCGCCGCAAGGCCGAGACCGAGGCCGCGCCCGACGACTGGCGCAGCTGGTTCCGCCTCGCCGTCGCCTACCACGACGCCCGTGACACCCCACGGGCCCGCAAGGCCATGCAGCGCGCCATCGCCCTGCACGACGGCAGGACCGTCGACGCCTGAGCCGTACGCGTGAGGGGCCGGTCCACCACCGTGGACCGGCCCCTCACGCGTACGGCTCAGGCGCGCGCGTTCTCCGCGGCCCACGCCTCGACGGCGTCGGTCGCCCGGTCGAACGCGGCGAGACGGGCGAGGAAGTCCGCGCTGTGCGTGGTCATCAGCACCGGCATGTCGTCCGCCGCCCCACGGCCCTGGCGCACCAGGAGCAGCGCCTGCCCCTGCACGGTCCGGGGAAGCCCCAGCCAGCGCACCGGCTGCTGAACCGTCCGCACGGTGGCGACCTGCTGCCAGGGCACCGTACGCGTGGTGAGGAACCGGACGTGACGCAGTCCCCGGGAGCTCACCCACACACCGATGCGCAGCAGGCGCAGCGCCCCGGCGATGATGACCAGCGCGATGCCGAACACGGTGGCGGACGCGGTCAGGGTGCCGGTCAGGGCGATGATGACCGCGGCGAACAGCACGTACGAGGCGAGCAGCAGCCAGAGCGCCGCCGCGCCCACCCGCCACGGCCCGGGTCGGTAGGGCCGCCGCCAGCGCTCGTGGTCGTCGTGGGGCAGCGCGACGTCGTCGGCTGCCTCGAACGCGCGGTCGGCCGTCAGGAAGGGCAGGGGCACGGCTGGTCCTCACTCAATCCATGCAGGGGTGTGCCCGGTGAGGCTACCGAGACGGATGAGCACTCACCACCCTTGAGGGTCCGAAGGGGTCAGCGGCCCTCGGACGCCTGCGACTGCTGGGTGTCGGAGTGGGTGTCGGTCGACAGGGCCGGCGTCCCTATCACCAGCGAGCCGACGAGACCGGCGACGAGGGTGAGACCGAGCAGCGCGCGCCCGGCCAGCTGCCCGAGCGTGGGCCGCTCACGGGGCGGGGGAGCGACATTGCTGCGGAACCGGTCGGCCTCGGCGACGAAGGCGAAGGGAACGGGCTCACGCCGGCGAAGCATCGGGATCGTCTCCTCTCGGATACGTAGGGGTGATCGTCATCAGGACAGACGAACGAACGCCTCAATCGGTGCCCGGTTTCACCGAATTCACAGAAATTCGCGGACGTATGTCGGGACCCGGCACCGATCGCCCCGTTGTCAGAGCCGGGCCGTAGAGTGGGCGCCGCCCGAAGCCGTGATGGAAGGACCTCCCCAGCCGTGACCGACACCCCCGCCGCCGACCTCAAGCCCAGCTTCCGCAGCGATGTCACCGTGGAGCTGGTCAAGCACAGCGCGGCCGACTCCGACGTGCTGTGGGCCGCCCGTGTCTCCACCGCCGGCGAGCAGTCCCTGGACGAGCTGAAGAAGGACCCGGAGCGCTCCAAGGGCCTGATCAATTACCTGATGCGCGACCGGCACGGCAGCCCCTTCGAGCACAACTCGATGACCTTCTTCATCAGCGCCCCGATCTTCGTCTTCCGCGAGTTCATGCGGCACCGCGTGGGCTGGTCGTACAACGAGGAGAGCGGCCGCTACAGGGAGCTCCAGCCCGTCTTCTACGTCCCGGACGAGTCCCGCAAGCTCGTGCAGGAGGGCCGCCCCGGCAAGTACGTCTTCGTGGAGGGCACCCAGGCCCAGCAGGAGCTCGTCGGCCGCGCCATGGAGGACTCCTACCGGCAGGCGTACGAGGCGTACCAGGAGATGCTGGCCGCCGGCGTGGCCCGCGAGGTCGCCCGCGCCGTCCTCCCCGTCGGCCTGTTCTCCTCGATGTACGCCACGTGCAACGCACGCTCGCTGATGCACTTCCTCGGCCTGCGCACCCAGCACGAGCTGGCCAAGGTGCCGTCATTCCCGCAGCGCGAGATCGAGATGGTGGGGGAGCGCATGGAGGCGGAGTGGGCCAAGCTTATGCCTCTTACGTACGCCGCCTTCAACGCGAACGGCCGGGTGGCGCCGTGATCCGACCGCCCTGGAGCGGTCGGTACGGCAGCGCGGCGTCAGCCTCGCGAAGTGTCCGTATTGCGGCATTTAGAGAAGTTCATCTAGCCTGATCAAACGGACCCGGCACTGCTTGAACCCCCGAGCAGGCAGTGCCGGGCTCCTTATTTGTCCTGACTTTGCCGCACCCCCCGAGGGCAGACCCGGCCGTGCACAACGAGTAGCGTGTAACCCATGGCTCCGACCTCGACTCCGCAGACCCCCTTCGGGCGGGTCCTCACCGCCATGATCACGCCCTTCACGGCGGACGGCGTACTCGATCTCGACGGCGCGCAGCGGCTCGCCACGCACCTGGTGGACGCAGGCAATGACGGCCTGATCATCAACGGCACCACCGGTGAGTCGCCCACCACCAGCAACGCGGAGAAAAAGGACCTCGTACGCGCCGTGCTGGAGGCCGTAGGCGACCGGGCGCACGTGGTGGCCGGGGTCGGCACCAACGACACCCGGCACAGCCTGGAGCTCGCCCACGACGCGGAGCAGGTGGGCGCCCACGGCCTGCTGGTCGTCACGCCGTACTACAACAAGCCCCCGCAGGAGGGCCTGTACCGGCACTTCAAGGCCATCGCAGACAGCACCGGCCTGCCCGTCATGCTGTACGACATCCCCGGCCGCAGCGGCGTCCCGATCAGCACCGAGACGATCGTCCGGCTCGCCGAGCACCCGCGCGTCGTGGCCAACAAGGACGCCAAGGGCGACCTCGGCCGCGCCAGCTGGACCATCGCCCGCTCCGGCCTCGCCTGGTACTCCGGCGACGACATGCTGAACCTGCCGCTGCTCTCCGTGGGCGCCGTCGGCTTCGTCTCCGTCGTCGGCCATGTCGTCACCCCGGACCTGCGCGCCCTCATCGAGGCGTACACCTCCGGTGACGTCCAGAAGGCCACCGAGATCCACCAGAAGCTGCTTCCGGTCTACACCGGCATGTTCCGCACGCAGGGCGTCATGACGACCAAGGCGGCGCTCACCCTCCAGGGCCTGCCCGCGGGACCGCTGCGCGCCCCCATGGTGGAGTGCTCGCCCGAGGAGATCGAGCAGCTCAAGATCGATCTTGCCGCCGGCGGGGTACAGCTCTAAACACAGACTTCGCGCGCGAGCCGCGCACCTGACTTCACAACTGAATAGGCGGGCCACCGGTGCCCGCACCCCACAACGACAACTGCTTCTGCACGAACGTCATGCGCGCCACGTGCCCAACCGGTACGTGGCGCGTGTGGTGAGGAGAGTCTTTTGAGTCATCCGCATCCTGAACTGGCCCCGCCCCCGCCGCTCCCCGATGGCGGACTGAGGGTCACCCCGCTCGGCGGCCTCGGCGAGATCGGCCGGAACATGACCGTCTTCGAGTACGGCGGCCGCCTCCTGATCGTCGACTGCGGAGTGCTCTTCCCCGAGGAGGAGCAGCCCGGAATCGACCTGATCCTGCCGGACTTCACGTCCATCAGGGACCGCCTCGACGACATCGAGGGCATCGTCCTCACCCACGGTCACGAGGACCACATCGGCGGTGTCCCCTTCCTGCTGCGCGAGAAGCCGGACATCCCGCTGATCGGCTCCAAGCTGACCCTGGCCCTCATCGAGGCCAAGCTCCAGGAGCACCGCATCCGCCCGTACACCCTCGAGGTGTCCGAGGGGAACCGCGAGCGCATCGGCCCCTTCGACTGCGAGTTCGTCGCGGTCAACCACTCCATCCCGGACGCTCTCGCCGTGGCCATCCGCACCCCCGCGGGCATGGTGGTCCACACCGGCGACTTCAAGATGGACCAGCTCCCGCTGGACAACCGGCTGACCGACCTGCACGCCTTCGCGCGTCTGAGCGAAGAAGGCATCGACCTTCTCCTCTCCGACTCCACGAACGCGGAGGTGCCGGGCTTCACCCCGCACGAGCGGGACATCTCCAACGTCCTGCGCCAGGTCTTCGCCGGAGCCCGCAAGCGCGTGATCGTGGCCAGCTTCGCCAGCCACGTCCACCGCATCCAGCAGATCCTGGACGCCGCCCACGAGTACGGCCGCCGGGTCGCCTTCGTCGGCCGCTCGATGGTCCGCAACATGGGCATCGCCCGCGACCTCGGCTACCTGAAGGTCCCGCCGGGCCTGGTCGTCGACGTCAAGACGCTCGACGACCTGCCGGACAGCGAAGTCGTCCTCGTCTGTACGGGCTCCCAGGGCGAACCGATGGCCGCCCTGTCCCGGATGGCCAACCGCGACCACCAGATCCGCATCGTCCAGGGCGACACCGTGATCCTGGCGTCGTCGCTCATCCCCGGCAACGAGAACGCGGTCTACCGCGTGATCAACGGCCTGACCCGCTGGGGCGCCAACGTCGTCCACAAGGGGAACGCCAAGGTCCACGTCTCGGGCCACGCCTCGGCCGGCGAGCTGCTGTACTTCTACAACATCTGCCGCCCGAAGAACCTGATGCCGGTCCACGGCGAATGGCGCCACCTGCGCGCCAACGCCGAGCTGGGCGCCCTGACCGGCGTCCCGCACGACCGCATCGTCATCGCCGAGGACGGCGTCGTCGTTGACCTCGTCGAGGGCAAGGCCAAGATCACGGGCAAGGTCCAGGCCGGATACGTCTACGTCGACGGCCTCTCCGTCGGTGACGTGGGCGAGCCCGCCCTGAAGGACCGCAAGATCCTCGGTGACGAGGGCATCATCTCGGTCTTCGTGGTGGTGGACTCCTCCACCGGCAAGATCACGGGTGGCCCGCACATCCAGGCCCGCGGCTCCGGCATCGAGGACTCCGCCTTCGCGGACGTCATCCCGAGGATCACCGAGTCGCTGGAACGCTCGGCCCAGGACGGTGTGGTCGAACCGCACCAGCTGCAGCAACTCATCCGCCGGACGCTCGGCAAGTGGGTCTCGGACACCTACCGGCGCCGGCCGATGATCCTCCCGGTGGTCGTGGAGGTCTGACGACCCGTCGGCCCACGGCCGCGTGACGCAGGAGCGGGGCGCCTCGATTTGCATCGGGGCGCCCCGCTCCAGTACGTTTACGGCTCCGCCCGAGGGGAACCCGGCCACTTCATGTGCCCGGACCGCCCCGCAGAGGGCGGGAAATCCGACTCAGAACTTCTGATAAAGTCGGAACCGCCGGAAAGGGAAACGCGGAAGCGGGAACCTGGAAAGCACCGAGGAAATCGGATCGGAAAGATCTGATAGAGTCGGAAACGCAAGACCGAAGGGAAGCGCCCGGAGGAAAGCCCGAGAGGGTGAGTACAAAGGAAGCGTCCGTTCCTTGAGAACTCAACAGCGTGCCAAAAGTCAACGCCAGATATGTTGATACCCCGTCTCCAGCTTCTGCTGGGGCGAGGTTCCTTTGAAATAAACACAGCGAGGACGCTGTGAACATCGGGATCATTCCTCCCGATGTTCCGCTCTCGTGACGTGTGCACCCGATTACGGGTAAACATTCACGGAGAGTTTGATCCTGGCTCAGGACGAACGCTGGCGGCGTGCTTAACACATGCAAGTCGAACGATGAACCACTTCGGTGGGGATTAGTGGCGAACGGGTGAGTAACACGTGGGCAATCTGCCCTGCACTCTGGGACAAGCCCTGGAAACGGGGTCTAATACCGGATACTGATCTACTTGGGCATCCAAGTGGTTCGAAAGCTCCGGCGGTGCAGGATGAGCCCGCGGCCTATCAGCTTGTTGGTGAGGTAATGGCTCACCAAGGCGACGACGGGTAGCCGGCCTGAGAGGGCGACCGGCCACACTGGGACTGAGACACGGCCCAGACTCCTACGGGAGGCAGCAGTGGGGAATATTGCACAATGGGCGAAAGCCTGATGCAGCGACGCCGCGTGAGGGATGACGGCCTTCGGGTTGTAAACCTCTTTCAGCAGGGAAGAAGCGAAAGTGACGGTACCTGCAGAAGAAGCGCCGGCTAACTACGTGCCAGCAGCCGCGGTAATACGTAGGGCGCAAGCGTTGTCCGGAATTATTGGGCGTAAAGAGCTCGTAGGCGGCTTGTCACGTCGGTTGTGAAAGCCCGGGGCTTAACCCCGGGTCTGCAGTCGATACGGGCAGGCTAGAGTTCGGTAGGGGAGATCGGAATTCCTGGTGTAGCGGTGAAATGCGCAGATATCAGGAGGAACACCGGTGGCGAAGGCGGATCTCTGGGCCGATACTGACGCTGAGGAGCGAAAGCGTGGGGAGCGAACAGGATTAGATACCCTGGTAGTCCACGCCGTAAACGGTGGGCACTAGGTGTGGGCAACATTCCACGTTGTCCGTGCCGCAGCTAACGCATTAAGTGCCCCGCCTGGGGAGTACGGCCGCAAGGCTAAAACTCAAAGGAATTGACGGGGGCCCGCACAAGCGGCGGAGCATGTGGCTTAATTCGACGCAACGCGAAGAACCTTACCAAGGCTTGACATACACCGGAAACGTCCAGAGATGGGCGCCCCCTTGTGGTCGGTGTACAGGTGGTGCATGGCTGTCGTCAGCTCGTGTCGTGAGATGTTGGGTTAAGTCCCGCAACGAGCGCAACCCTTGTCCCGTGTTGCCAGCAGGCCCTTGTGGTGCTGGGGACTCACGGGAGACCGCCGGGGTCAACTCGGAGGAAGGTGGGGACGACGTCAAGTCATCATGCCCCTTATGTCTTGGGCTGCACACGTGCTACAATGGCCGGTACAATGAGCTGCGATACCGCGAGGTGGAGCGAATCTCAAAAAGCCGGTCTCAGTTCGGATTGGGGTCTGCAACTCGACCCCATGAAGTCGGAGTCGCTAGTAATCGCAGATCAGCATTGCTGCGGTGAATACGTTCCCGGGCCTTGTACACACCGCCCGTCACGTCACGAAAGTCGGTAACACCCGAAGCCGGTGGCCCAACCCCTTGTGGGAGGGAGCTGTCGAAGGTGGGACTGGCGATTGGGACGAAGTCGTAACAAGGTAGCCGTACCGGAAGGTGCGGCTGGATCACCTCCTTTCTAAGGAGCACTTCTCACCAACTTCGGTTGGTCAGAGGCCAGTACATCAGCGAATGTCTGATGCTGGTTGCTCATGGGTGGAACGTTGACTACTCGGCACGGTCCAGGATGGACCAGGCGCTAGTACTGCTCTTCGGAGCGTGGAACGCTGATCTGGTCGACTGACTGTGTCGGGCACGCTGTTGGGTGTCTGAGGGTACGGCCGCGAGGTCGCCTTCAGTGCCGGCCCCAGTGCACTCGAGCTTCGGTTCGGGGTGATGGGTGGTTGGTCGTTGTTTGAGAACTGCACAGTGGACGCGAGCATCTGTGGCCAAGTTTTTAAGGGCGCACGGTGGATGCCTTGGCACCAGGAACCGATGAAGGACGTGGGAGGCCACGATAGTCCCCGGGGAGTCGTCAACCAGGCTTTGATCCGGGGGTTTCCGAATGGGGAAACCCGGCAGTCGTCATGGGCTGTCACCCGCTGCTGAACACATAGGCAGTGTGGAGGGAACGCGGGGAAGTGAAACATCTCAGTACCCGCAGGAAGAGAAAACAACCGTGATTCCGGGAGTAGTGGCGAGCGAAACCGGATGAGGCCAAACCGTATGCGTGTGAGACCCGGCAGGGGTTGCGTATTCGGGGTTGTGGGATCTCTCTTGATCAGTCTGCCGGCTGGTCGACGAGTCAGAAACCGTTGATGTAGGCGAAGGACATGCGAAAGGTCCGGCGTAGAGGGTAAGACCCCCGTAGTCGAAACGTCAGCGGCTCGTTTGGGAGACACCCAAGTAGCACGGGGCCCGAGAAATCCCGTGTGAATCTGGCGGGACCACCCGCTAAGCCTAAATATTCCCTGGTGACCGATAGCGGATAGTACCGTGAGGGAATGGTGAAAAGTACCGCGGGAGCGGAGTGAAATAGTACCTGAAACCGTGTGCCTACAAGCCGTGGGAGCGTCGGACATCAGCTTGCTGGTGTCTCGTGACTGCGTGCCTTTTGAAGAATGAGCCTGCGAGTTTGCGGTGTGTTGCGAGGTTAACCCGTGTGGGGAAGCCGTAGCGAAAGCGAGTCCGAATAGGGCGATGTAGTAGCGCGCTCTAGACCCGAAGCGGAGTGATCTAGCCATGGGCAGGTTGAAGCGGAGGTAAGACTTCGTGGAGGACCGAACCCACCAGGGTTGAAAACCTGGGGGATGACCTGTGGTTAGGGGTGAAAGGCCAATCAAACTCCGTGATAGCTGGTTCTCCCCGAAATGCATTTAGGTGCAGCGTCGTGTGTTTCTTGCCGGAGGTAGAGCACTGGATAGGCGATGGGCCCTACCGGGTTACTGACCTTAGCCAAACTCCGAATGCCGGTAAGTGAGAGCGCGGCAGTGAGACTGTGGGGGATAAGCTCCATGGTCGAGAGGGAAACAGCCCAGAGCATCGACTAAGGCCCCTAAGCGTACGCTAAGTGGGAAAGGATGTGGAGTCGCAGAGACAACCAGGAGGTTGGCTTAGAAGCAGCCACCCTTGAAAGAGTGCGTAATAGCTCACTGGTCTAGTGATTCCGCGCCGACAATGTAGCGGGGCTCAAGCGTACCGCCGAAGTCGTGTCATTCCAGAATATAGGGCCAACGCCTTCTGGGATGGGTAGGGGAGCGTCGTCTGCCGGGTGAAGCAGCCGCGGAAGCGAGTTGTGGACGGTTGACGAGTGAGAATGCAGGCATGAGTAGCGATTCACACGTGAGAAACGTGTGCGCCGATTGACTAAGGGTTCCTGGGTCAAGCTGATCTGCCCAGGGTAAGTCGGGACCTAAGGCGAGGCCGACAGGCGTAGTCGATGGATAACCGGTTGATATTCCGGTACCCGCTGTGAAGCGTCAAACATCGAATCCAGTGATGCTAAGCCCGTGAAGCCGCCGGCTGAGTCTTCGGACGAGGTCGGAGTGGTGGAGCCGGTGACCCGAGCTGGTAGTAGGTGAGTGATGGGGTGACGCAGGAAGGTAGTCCATCCCGGGCGGTGGTTGTCCCGGGGTAAGGGTGTAGGACGTCAGGTAGGCAAATCCGCCTGACACATAGTCTGAGACCTGATGCCGAGCCGATTGTGGTGAAGTGGATGATCCTATGCTGTCGAGAAAAGCCTCTAGCGAGTTTCATGGCGGCCCGTACCCTAAACCGACTCAGGTGGTCAGGTAGAGAATACCGAGGCGTTCGGGTGAACTATGGTTAAGGAACTCGGCAAAATGCCCCCGTAACTTCGGGAGAAGGGGGGCCACACCTGGTGAGAGTACTTGCTGCTCGAGCTGGGGGTGGCCGCAGAGACCAGCGAGAAGCGACTGTTTACTAAAAACACAGGTCCGTGCGAAGCCGTAAGGCGATGTATACGGACTGACGCCTGCCCGGTGCTGGAACGTTAAGGGGACCGGTTAGTCGAGATTCGTCTCGGCGAAGCTGAGAACTTAAGCGCCAGTAAACGGCGGTGGTAACTATAACCATCCTAAGGTAGCGAAATTCCTTGTCGGGTAAGTTCCGACCTGCACGAATGGCGTAACGACTTCTCGACTGTCTCAACCATAGGCCCGGTGAAATTGCACTACGAGTAAAGATGCTCGTTTCGCGCAGCAGGACGGAAAGACCCCGGGACCTTTACTACAGTTTGATATTGGTGTTCGGTTCGGCTTGTGTAGGATAGCTGGGAGACTGTGAAGCTCGGACGCCAGTTCGGGTGGAGTCGTCGTTGAAATACCAGTCTGGTCGTGCTGGATGTCTAACCTGGGTCCGTGATCCGGATCAGGGACAGTGTCTGATGGGTAGTTTAACTGGGGCGGTTGCCTCCTAAAGGGTAACGGAGGCGCCCAAAGGTTCCCTCAGCCTGGTTGGCAATCAGGTGTTGAGTGTAAGTGCACAAGGGAGCTTGACTGTGAGACCGACGGGTCGAGCAGGGACGAAAGTCGGGACTAGTGATCCGGCGGTGGCTTGTGGAAGCGCCGTCGCTCAACGGATAAAAGGTACCCCGGGGATAACAGGCTGATCTTCCCCAAGAGTCCATATCGACGGGATGGTTTGGCACCTCGATGTCGGCTCGTCGCATCCTGGGGCTGGAGTCGGTCCCAAGGGTTGGGCTGTTCGCCCATTAAAGCGGTACGCGAGCTGGGTTTAGAACGTCGTGAGACAGTTCGGTCCCTATCCGCTGTGCGCGTAGGAGTCTTGAGAAGGGCTGTCCCTAGTACGAGAGGACCGGGACGGACGAACCTCTGGTGTGCCAGTTGTTCTGCCAAGGGCATGGCTGGTTGGCTACGTTCGGGAGGGATAACCGCTGAAAGCATCTAAGCGGGAAGCCTGCTTCGAGATGAGGACTCCCACCCACTTGATGGGGTAAGGCTCCCAGTAGACGACTGGGTTGATAGGCCGGATCTGGAAGCACAGTAATGTGTGGAGGTGACCGGTACTAATAGGCCGAGGGCTTGTCCTCAGTTGCTCGCGTCCACTGTGTTGGTTCTGAAACCACGAACAACCCCATGTGCCACACATGGTGCGGTTGATTGTTTCATAGTGTTTCGGTGGTCATAGCGTGAGGGAAACGCCCGGTTACATTCCGAACCCGGAAGCTAAGCCTTACAGCGCCGATGGTACTGCAGGGGGGACCCTGTGGGAGAGTAGGACACCGCCGAACAATTATTAGAGGGCTGGACCCAGAACTTAGGTTTTGGGTCCAGCCCTTTTTTGTTTCCCGTCATCCGGCGTTCACGTGTCGCGCGCAGCATCCGTGACATGGGTACTGCTGAAATGCTCCGGGCCGCCGGCATCGGCGTCGGTGACGAGGTCGTCGTACCGGCCTTCGGGAACGTCGAGGTGGCCGAGGCCGTGGTCCTCGCGGGTGCGCTGCCCGTGTTCGCCGACATAGATCCGCTGACGTACTGCCTGGACGCCGCTGCCGTGGACGCGGTCGCCGGTCCGCGGACGGCCGCCGTCGTCGCCGTGCACCGCTTCGGACGGGTGGCCGATGTGCCGGGGCTGTGGGCCGTCGGACGCCGGCGTGGGCTACTGGTGCTGGAGCAGGGGGAGTCCGAGGCGCCGTACGACGAGGTGGCGCGGCGGCGGGAGCGGGCGGCTTATCTGGACGCCAAGTTGAAGGGTGTGCTGGTGCCCGACGGGGGTGACGGGCACACCTATCAGCAGTATGTGGTGCGGGTGCCCGGGAATGGGCGGCCCGATCGGGATGCCTTCGCACGGGCCGTGCGGCTCAGGGGAGTTGAGTGCCGGGTGCCCGTGAAGACGCCGGTGCACCGGCTGCCCGGGTACCGGCGGTGTGTGTCCCTGCCGGAGACCGAGCGGGCCGCCGACGAGACGCTGGCGTTGCCCGTCGACGTCTGCCTCACCAAGCGGGAGTTGCAGCGCGTGGTGTCGGCCTGTAATGCGCTGGGCGGACTGCTCCAGGCGGCCTTCTGACGGAATTTGGGAGCACGGGCGCGTTCAGGGTACGATCTCTTTCGTTGCCGCGAGGGAAACCCCGCAAGGCAGCAGGCCCCTATAGCTCAGTCGGTAGAGCGTCTCCATGGTAAGGAGAAGGTCAACGGTTCGATTCCGTTTGGGGGCTCCATAGCAAAAGGCCCCGCCCTTTCGGGCGGGGCCTTTTTCATGCCTGGTGGACTTCCGGGACCCGCATGGCCAGGATCGCCATGTCGTCGGAGGGGGCGTCGGAGGCGAAGCGCTCGACCGCGCGCATGATGCGGGCCGCGACCGCGCCGGCCGTGAGACCCGTGCAGGTGGTGAGGACGTCGGCGAGACCGTCGTCGCCCAGCATGCGGGTGCCCTCGCGGCGTTCGGTGACGCCGTCGGTGACGCAGAGCAGGACGTCGCCCGGGTCGAGGGTGACCGTCTGCTCGTAGAGCTCCAGGTCCTCCATGACGCCCAGGAGCGGCTGGGGTTCGGCCGCCGGTTCGACGGTGCCGTCCTGGCGGAGGCGGAGGGGGAGCGGGTGGCCGGCGCAGACCACCTTCAGCTCGGCGCTGCCGTCCTCCTGCGGGCGCATCTCGCCGTAGAGGAGGGTCAGGAAGCGGCTGCGGGCTCCCTCGTCGAGGATGGCGGAGTTCAGGCGCTCCAGGACCGCGGGGCCGCTGAGGCCCTCGCGGGCGAGCAGGCGCAGGGCGTGCCGGGCGAGGCCGGTGACGGCGGCGGCGTTGGGGCCGGTGCCGCAGACGTCGCCGATGGCGAAGCCGTAGGCGCCGTCGCTGATGGGGAAGAGGTCGTAGAAGTCGCCGCCGACCTCGTTGCCCTCGCCGGCCGCGCGGTAGATGACCTCGACCTCGACGCCGTCGATCTCGGGCAGCTCCGGCGGCAGGAGGCTGCGCTGGAGGGACTGGCTGATGGCCGTGCGCTCGGAGTAGAGGCGGGCGTTGTCCAGGGCGAGGGCGGCCCGGCGGCTCAGGTCCTCGGCGAGTTCGAGGATCTCCTGGCGGAAGTGCTCGTCGGTGGGCTTGCCCAGCGTCAGCATGCCGATGACGCGGTTGCGGGCGACCAGGGGCAGGACCACCGTCTCGCCGCCGACCGCGGAGGCCGTGGCGAGCGTGGGGCCGATGCCCGAGCTGACGCGGCGGACCGGTTCGCCGAGGCCGAGGCTGCGCATGGACGTGCGCAGGGCGGCCTGGTGCGCCGACTCGGCGGGGGCCGACCAGACGCGGGCGCCGGGCGTGGGTACCGGGTCCGGCGGGGGGATCTTGGAGAGCAACGACTTGATGCCGTCGATGAGTTCCTCGTCCTCGTGCAGGACGTACGAGAGGTAGGGCTCGGAGGCCTGGTCGGCGATCGTGTAGACCGCGCACCAGGTGGCGAGCGTCGGGACCGTCATCTGGGCCATGAGGGCCAGGGTCTGGTCGCGGTCCAGGGTGCCGGCCAGCAGGTCGGACGCCTCCACGAGGAAGCTGAGCGAGCCCCTGCGCAGCCGTTCGAGTTCGCCGAGGCGGGCGGACTCGACGGCCAGGGCGATGCGGTCGGCGGCGAACTGGAGGCGCAGGGCCTCCTCGTTGGAGTACCGGCCGGGGCCCTCCGCGGCGACGCCGAGGGAGCCCGTGAGGCGGCCCTCGACCTTGAGGGGGACGGTGACGACGGAGCGCATGCCGGTGCCGCGCAGCAGGGGGACGGCGCCGGGCACCATCGTGAGGTCCTCGTGGACCGCGGGCATCCGGGCCGAGCCGTAGCGGCCGGGGCCGGCCTCGACGGGGACGCGGGCGAAGCGCTGGCGGGCGGAGGGCAGGCCGGTGGAGGCGCGGACCTCCAGTTCGGTCTCGTCGTCGGTGGCGAGCAGCAGGAAGGCGGAGTCACCGTCGAGCATGTCGCGTGCGCGTTCCACCGTGCGCTGGAGGAGGCCGTCGAGGTCGTCCGGGGCGGGGGAGCCGATGAACACCTCGAACGGGTCGGTGCTCGACGACTCGGAGGCGGAGTCGCCGGCCGGCATGCGCAGGGGGGTCTGGAGGACGGCCCGCTCGTGGTTGCGGACCAGGAGGCAGACCGTGGAGGGCTCGCCCTCGGTGTCGCGGACGCGCAGGTGGGAGGCGTACACGGGGGTGACGCGGCCGTCGGCGCCCCTTATGCCGTAGCTGCCCTCCCAGCGGGAGAGCTGGAGGGCCTCGGCGATGCCGGTGCTGGTGCCCGGGGTGTGCGGCCAGGCCGCGAAGTCGGTGAGGGGCTTGCCGACGACCTGCTCCGCGGCGTAGCCGAAGAGGTCCTCCGCGTCCTCGTTCCACGAGGAGATGGCGCCGGTCCGGTCGATCTGGACGACGGCGACGCGGACGCGGCCGTCGGCGAGCGGAAGGAGGTCGAGGGGGAGCGACGGCCCGGCGGCGCGGGTGCCGACGGGGCGCTCGGGCAGGTCGAGCTGGAACCAGACCTGCTTGTGGGTGGGGGAGTAGTCGACGCCCCAGCGGCCGGCGAGCGCCGCGCACAGCTGGAGGCCGCGGCCGCCCTCGCGGTCGGGGCTGCCCATGTTGACGGGGGAGCCCTGGAGCGGGATCTCGCGCTCGGGGTAGCGGTCGGCGACCTCGATCCGTACGCCGTCCTCGCTGCGCAGGCACAGGACGTCCGCGGAGGTGCCCGCGTGGACGACGGCGTTCGTCACCAGTTCGCTGGTGAGGACCACGGCGTCGTCGACGATGTCGGCGAAGCCCCATCCCTGAAGGGTGTCGCGGACGAAGGAGCGGGCGCTCGCGACGGACCGCCCCACGGGCTCGAAGCTGGCTGCCGCGCGCGCGGTGATCACTGAACTCCTCGTCCGGTCGTCGACGTGCAGGGCTTCGCGCCCGGCCGGGCCGTGCCGCTGGTGCGGCATCTGTCCGCCCGTCGGCCCGTCCGGGGTCGGTGCCCCCGGAATCAGTCCGGTGGTCATGTCCGGCCGCCCCTCCGTTGCCCGCTCGTGCTCCTCCTGCCACCGCCCAGGCCGGACGGACCGGCGCGGCTGGACAGCCGCATGCAAGGTTACTTACCTTCGCGGTCCCTGCGGATGCCGGTCTGCAGTGTTTCCGTCCGGAGGGTGTGCGGACGATGTGCGAAGCTGCCGAACTGTTATGGCCGGGTTCAGCCGGGGTGAAACACTGGGCAGGCTTCTGGTGAAGGTCCGGGCAGGCCGAGTGTGAGGCGCGTCCGGTGGGCAGCAGCCCGTGGTGCGGCCCGGTTCGTCCGGGCGGGCCACCCGGTGGACAACGGGTACGCGGAAGCAGCAGCACCGAGCACGACAGTGATGGTCGACCCCTGCGGGAGGGACACAGTGGAGTCTGGCGCAGCGACGCGGGGCACTGGGACGCGCGCGAAAGGCGGACAGTCCCTGAGGAGCGAACGCAAGAGTCGCGGCGGCACCACCGCCGTGGACACGGCGGCCCTGAACCGGCTGATGGCGGCCCTGGTGTCGATGCGCGACGGGAACTTCCGCAAGCGGCTCACGGTGTCCGGCGACGGCGTGATGTCGGAGATCGCGGCCGTCTTCAACGAGGTGGCCGACCGCAATCTCCACCTCACGGGTGAGCTGGCGCGGGTGCGCCGGATGGTCGGCCGGGAGGGCAAGCTGACCGAGCGGCTGGAGACCGGGGCCTGTGAGGGCTCCTGGGCGGCCGCGATCGACAACTCGAACGCGCTGGTGGACGACCTGGTCCGGCCGGTGTCCGAGGTCGGGCGGGTGCTGTCGGCGGTGGCCGAGGGTGATCTGTCGCCGCGGATGGAGCTGCGGACGCAGGCCCCGGACGGTACGGGGCATCCGCTGCGGGGCGAGTTCCTGAAGGTCGGCCGTACCGTCAACAACCTGGTCGACCAGCTGTCGACGTTCACCGACGAGGTCACGCGCGTGGCCAGCGAGGTGGGCACGGAGGGCAAGCTCGGCGGGCAGGCCCGGGTGCGGGGCATGTCGGGTTCGTGGAAGGACCTGACGGACTCCGTCAACACGATGGCGTACCGGCTGACCGCTCAGGTGCGGGACATCGCGCTGGTGACGACGGCGGTCGCCAAGGGAGATCTGTCGCGCAAGGTCACCGTGCACGTGGCCGGCGAGATGCTGGAGCTGAAGAACACCGTCAACACGATGGTGGACCAGCTGTCGTCGTTCTCGTCCGAGGTGACGCGCGTCGCGCGTGAGGTGGGCACCGAGGGCGAGCTGGGCGGCCAGGCGCAGGTGCCCGGTGTGGCGGGTGTGTGGAAGGACCTCACCGATTCGGTGAACCTGATGGCCGGCAATCTGACGGCCCAGGTGCGGGGTATCTCACAGGTGACGACGGCGGTCGCCAACGGTGATCTGTCGCAGAAGGTGACGGTGTCGGCGCGGGGCGAGGTCGCCCAGCTCGCGGACACGATCAACCAGATGACCGAGACGCTGCGGATCTTCGCGGACGAGGTCACGCGTGTGGCCAACGAGGTCGGCGCGGAGGGGCAGCTCGGCGGTCAGGCGAATGTGCCGGGCGCGGCCGGCACCTGGAAGGACCTGACGGACTCCGTCAACACGGTGTTCCGGAATCTGACCATTCAGGTGAGGGACATCGCGGCGGTCACGACCGCGGTGGCCAGTGGTGACCTCTCGCAGAAGGTCACGGTCGACGTGGCCGGCGAGATGCTGGAGCTGAAGAACACCGTCAACGGCATGGTCGACCAGCTGTCGTCGTTCGGCAGCGAGGTGACCCGGGTCGCCCGTGAGGTCGGTGTCGAGGGTGAGCTGGGCGGCCAGGCGCAGGTGCCGGGGGCCGCGGGGACGTGGAAGGACCTGACGGACTCCGTCAACACGGCGTTCCGGAACCTCACCGGACAGGTGAGGAACATCGCGCAGGTGACGACGGCGGTCGCCAACGGCGACCTGTCGCAGAAGGTCACCGTGGACGTGTCCGGCGAGATGCTCCAGCTGAAGAACACCGTGAACACGATGGTGGACCAGCTGTCGTCGTTCGCCGACCAGGTGACGCGGATGGCCCGGGACGTGGGCACGGAGGGCCGCCTCGGCGGTCAGGCCGTCGTACCGGGGGTGTCGGGCACCTGGAAGGAGCTCACCGACTCCGTCAACTTCATGGCCGGCAACCTGACGTCCCAGGTGCGGCAGATCGCCCAGGTGACGACGGCGGTGGCGCGCGGTGACCTGTCGCAGAAGATCGACGTGGACGCGCGCGGGGAGATCCTCGAGCTGAAGAACACCATCAACACGATGGTCGACCAGCTGTCCGGCTTCGCCGACCAGGTGACCCGGGTGGCCCGTGAGGTGGGCACCGAGGGACGGCTCGGCGGGCAGGCGCAGGTGCCCGGTGTCGCCGGTGTGTGGCGGGACCTCACGGACTCCGTGAACGGCATGGCCGGCAACCTCACCGCCCAGGTCCGCAACATCGCGCAGGTCGCGACGGCGGTCGCGCGCGGTGACCTCTCGCAGAAGATCACCGTGGACGCGCGCGGGGAGATCCTCGAGCTGAAGAACACGCTGAACACGATGGTGGACCAGCTGTCGTCGTTCGCGGAGGAGGTCACCAGGGTCGCCCGTGAGGTGGGCACCGAGGGGGAGCTGGGCGGTCAGGCCGAGGTGCAGGGGGTCTCCGGCACCTGGAAGGACCTCACCCAGTCCGTGAACTTCATGGCGAACAACCTGACCATCCAGGTGCGCCAGATCGCCGAGGTGACGACGGCGGTCGCCAAGGGCGACCTGTCGAAGAAGATCACCGTCGACGCCAAGGGCGAGATCCTCGAACTGGTGACGACGGTCAACACGATGGTCGACCAGCTGTCGTCGTTCGCCGAGCAGGTGACCCGGGTGGCCCGCGAGGTGGGCACCGAGGGCATCTTGGGCGGGCAGGCGCACGTCCCCGGTGTCACGGGCATCTGGAAGGACCTCAGCGGCAATGTGAACCTGATGGCGAAGAACCTCACCATGCAGGTGCGGAACATCTCGCAGGTCGCCGCCGCCGTCGCCAACGGTGATCTGACGCGGACGGTGACGATCGAGGCGCGCGGCGAGGTCGCGCAGCTCGCGGACACGTTCAACACGATGGTGAAGACGCTGAGTTCGTTCGCCGACCAGGTCACCAAGGTGGCCCGTGAGGTGGGCACGGACGGCATCCTCGGTGGTCAGGCGCATGTGCCGGGTGTGGCCGGCACCTGGAAGGACCTCACGGAGTCCGTGAACCAGATGGCGTCGAACCTGACCGGTCAGGTCCGCAACATCGCCATGGTCACGACGGCCATCGCCAAGGGCGACCTGACGAAGAAGATCGACATCGACGCCCGGGGCGAGATCCTGGAGCTGAAGACCACGATCAACACGATGGTCGACCAGCTGTCGTCGTTCGCCGAGGAGGTCACCCGCGTCGCCCGCGAGGTGGGCACGGAGGGGCAGCTCGGCGGCCAGGCACGCGTGCGTGACGTGGACGGCACCTGGCGCGACCTGACCGAGTCCGTGAACGAGATGGCCGGGAACCTGACCCGGCAGGTGCGTGCCATCGCGCGCGTGGCGACCGCGGTGACCCGCGGCGACCTGAACCTGAAGATCGACGTCGACGCGTCCGGCGAGATCCAGGAGCTGCAGGACTACATCAACAAGATGATCGCCAACCTGCGCGACACCACGATCGCCAACAAGGAGCAGGACTGGCTCAAGGGCAACCTGGCCCGGATCTCGGCGCTGATGCAGGGCCGCCGGGACCTGGAGGACGTGGCCTCGCTGATCATGAGTGAGCTGACGCCGGTGGTCTCCGCGCAGCACGGCGCGTTCTTCCTGGCGATGCCCCTGGTGGACGGCAAGGACATCAGCGCCGAGGGCGAGGACCAGTACGAGCTGCGGATGCTGGGGTCGTACGCCTACTCGATGGGGTCGATGCCGACCTCGTTCCGGCCGGGCGAGGGGCTGATCGGGACGGCCGCCCTGGAGAAGCGCGCGATCCTGGTGGAGAACGCGCCCAGCGGCTATCTGAAGATCTCCTCCGGGCTCGGTGAGGCGCCGCCCGCGCAGGTGATCGTGCTGCCGGTGCTGTTCGAGGGCAAGGTGCTCGGTGTGATCGAGCTGGCCTCGTTCACGCCGTTCACGCAGATCCAGAAGGACTTCCTCAACCAGATCGCCGAGATGATCGCGACCAGCGTCAACACCATCTCGGTGAACACCAAGACCGAGGTGCTGCTGCGCCAGTCGCAGGAGCTGACCGAGCAACTGCGGGAGCGCTCGGCCGAGTTGGAGAACCGGCAGAAGGCCCTCCAGGCGTCCAACGCCGAACTGGAGGAGAAGGCCGAGCTGCTGGCCCAGCAGAACCGCGACATCGAGGTGAAGAACACCGAGATCGAGGAGGCGCGGCAGGTGCTGGAGGAGCGCGCCGAGCAGCTCGCGGTGTCGATGCGCTACAAGAGCGAGTTCCTCGCCAACATGTCGCACGAGCTGCGCACGCCGCTCAACTCGCTGCTGATCCTGGCGAAGCTGCTCGCCGACAACGCGGAGGGGAACCTCTCCCCGAAGCAGGTCGAGTTCGCCGAGACGATCCACGGGGCCGGTTCCGACCTGCTCCAGCTGATCAACGACATCCTGGACCTGTCGAAGGTCGAGGCGGGCAAGATGGACGTCTCGCCGACGCGGATCGCGCTGGTGCAGCTGGTGGACTACGTGGAGGCCACGTTCCGGCCGCTGACCGCGGAGAAGGGCCTGGACCTGTCGGTGCGGGTCTCGCCCGAGCTGCCGGCGACGCTGCACACCGACGAGCAGCGGCTGCTGCAGGTGCTGCGGAACCTGCTGTCCAACGCGGTGAAGTTCACCGACTCCGGGTCGGTGGAGCTGGTCATCCGGCCCGCGGGCTCGGACGTGCCGCAGTCGATCCGGGAGCAGCTGCTGGAGGCCGGGTCGCTGAGCGAGGCCGGCGCCCCGCTGATCGCGTTCTCGGTGACGGACACCGGCATCGGGATCGCCGCGAGCAAGATGCGGGTGATCTTCGAGGCGTTCAAGCAGGCCGACGGCACCACGAGCCGCAAGTACGGCGGTACGGGTCTGGGGCTGTCGATCTCGCGGGAGATCGCCCAGCTGCTCGGCGGGGAGATCCACGCGCAGAGCGAGCCGGGGCGTGGATCGACGTTCACGCTGTATTTGCCCCTGCACCCCAGCGAACTGCCCCCGCAGGGGTATCAGCAGCAGCTGCCGCCCCTGGACCCGGGTGACCTGGTGGCGTCGGCGGCCGATCTGTCGGAGCTGTCCGACGCCGAGATCGAGACGCCGGCCGAGGTGCGGTCGTACCGGGAGACGCAGAACGGGGCCGCCGCGCTCTTCCGGCGCCGGCGCCGGGCCGCGGAGCTGGAGCAGCGTCCCGCGCAGCCGGAGCCGCGGGCGGCGATCACCGACGCCGGCGCGACGGGCCGGACGCAGCGGGGCATCCGCTTCGGCGGGGAGAAGGTGCTGATCGTCGACGACGACATCCGTAACGTCTTCGCGCTGACCAGCGTGCTGGAGCAGCACGGGCTGTCCGTGCTGTACGCGGAGAACGGCCGGGAGGGCATCGAGGTCCTGGAGCAGCACGACGACGTGGCGGTCGTGCTGATGGACATCATGATGCCCGAGATGGACGGGTACGCGACGACCACGGCGATCCGGCGGATGCCACAGTTCGCCGGGCTGCCGATCGTCGCGCTCACCGCGAAGGCGATGAAGGGCGACCGGGAGAAGGCCATCGAGTCGGGCGCGTCCGACTACGTGACCAAGCCGGTGGACCCCGATCACCTGCTCACGGTGATGAACCAGTGGATGAGGGAGCAGTGACAGGAACGGACCGGGGTGCCGTGGTTTTGTTGACTCAGGGTGCTCGAAGCTGTGTAGAAGTGCGGGATTCGGGGAACCTTCTGGTCTCCCGCTACGTTTCTGCTACGTGCACAGTGACATCGCGGTGACAGGGTGTGGCGACAGGCGGGGTGCGGCTACCATGACCGGCACGAGGGCGGACGGCGTAAGGGAGCTGTCCCCTGGGGCGGAGCCCGGTGCACTGCCGGGGCGAGGAGGGCGGGCCATGGTGCAGAAGGCCAAGATCCTCCTGGTCGATGACCGGCCGGAGAATCTGCTGGCGCTGGAGGCGATCCTCTCTGCGCTCGATCAGACCCTGGTGCGGGCATCGTCCGGGGAGGAAGCGCTCAAAGCACTGCTGACGGACGACTTCGCGGTCATTCTGCTGGACGTCCAGATGCCGGGAATGGACGGTTTCGAAACCGCGGCGCACATCAAGCGACGGGAACGGACCCGGGACATCCCGATCATCTTCCTCACCGCGATCAACCACGGTCCGCACCACACCTTCCGCGGATACGCGGCGGGCGCGGTGGACTACATCTCGAAGCCGTTCGACCCCTGGGTGCTGCGGGCGAAGGTCTCGGTGTTCGTCGAGCTGTACATGAAGAACTGCCAGCTGCGCGAGCAGGCGGCACTGCTCCGGCTCCAGTTGGAGGGCAACGGCGGGAAAGCGGCCGGCGCCGAGTCCAAGGAGCCCGCCGGGCTGCTCGCCGAGCTGTCGGCGCGCCTCGCGGCCGTCGAGGAGCAGGCCGAGGCGCTCTCGAAGCAGCTCGACGACGACTCGGCCGACGCGGCCGCGGTGGCCACGGCGGCCCATCTCGAACGCAAACTCACGGGTCTGCGGCGGGCGCTGGACGCGCTGGAGCCGGGCGCCGGCAACGCGTCGTCGGTGTCGTCGCAGAACTGACCGTGGGGCGGCCCTGGTTGATGACGGGCGGCGCTATGTCCCGATGTGTGAATAGGCGTCAGTTCGCCGCCTCCGCACGGGCGACACGAACGGGTGAAGCAGTGGGCACACGTGTCCACTGTCTCCTCCACCGGTAACCTCACCTCCATGGCCTCACGTTCCTCCGCAGCCAAGAAGCCGCCCGCGAAGAAGGCGGCCGCTTCGGCGAAGGCTCCGGCGAAGAAGGCCGCCGCCAGGAAAGCCCCCGCGAAGAAGGCGCCGGCGAAGAAGGTAGCGGCCCGCAAAGCCGCGCCCCCGCCCAAGCCGGCGCCCAGCCCCACCGGGGGCGTGTACCGGTTCGTGCGCGCGATCTGGCTCGGGCTCGCCCACGCCGTCGGCGCCGTGTTCCGCGGGATAGGGCAGGGCGCGAAGAACCTCGACCCCGCCCACCGCAAGGACGGCGTCGCCCTCCTGCTGCTCGGCCTGTCCCTGATCGTCGCCGCCGGGACCTGGTCCAATCTGCGGGGCCCCGTCGGGGACCTCGTCGAGATCATCGTGACCGGCGCCTTCGGCCGGCTCGACCTGCTGGTGCCGATCCTGCTCGCGGTCGTCGCCGTGCGGTTCATCCGGCACCCCGAGAAGCCCGAGGCCAACGGCCGTATCGTCATCGGCCTGTCCGCGCTCGTCATCGGCGTGCTCGGCCAGGTCCACATCGCGGTCGGCTCGCCCGCCCGCAGCGCCGGCATGCAGGCCATAAGGGACGCCGGCGGGCTCATCGGCTGGGGTGCGGCGACCCCGCTGACGTACGCCATGGGCGAGGTCCTGGCCGTACCGCTGCTCGTGCTGCTGACGGTGTTCGGTCTGCTGGTCGTCACGGCCACCCCGGTCAACGCGATCCCGCAGCGGCTGCGGCTGCTCGGTGTGAAGCTGGGCCTGCTGCCCGACCCCGAGGACGACGAGGACTACACCGAGGACGACGAGCGCTACGACGAGCAGTGGCGCGAGGCGCTGCCCGCCGCGCGCGGGCGCAGGAGGGGCCGCGCCCCTGAGGCGTACGACCCCGAGGGCGCCGAGCAGGAGGCCCTCTCGCGGCGTCGCGGGCGTCCCAGGCGCTCCGCGGTGCCCCAGCCCGAGATGGACCGTCCCATGGACGCCGTGGACGTCGCCGCCGCCGCGGCGGCCGCGCTCGACGGCGCCGTGATGCACGGCATGCCGCCCTCGCCGATCGTCGCCGACCTCACCCAGGGCGTCAGCGCGGGCGACCGCGAGGAGACCACGCCCGTGCCGACGCCGGTCCCGGCGGCCCGGCCCGAGCAGGACCGGCTGCCCAGGACGAAGCCCGCCGCCGACGTCACCAGGACCGAGGTCCCCGACCTCACCAAGGCCGCGCCCGTACCCGACGAGATCCGCGATCTGCCCCCGCGCGCGGAGCAGCTGCAGCTGTCCGGGGACATCACCTACGCGCTGCCGTCCCTCGACCTGCTCGAGCGCGGCGGTCCGGGGAAGTCGCGCAGCGCCGCCAATGACGCCGTCGTCGCGTCGCTCACGACCGTCTTCACCGAGTTCAAGGTCGACGCCCGCGTCACCGGCTTCACGCGCGGGCCGACGGTCACGCGCTACGAGGTCGAGCTGGGGCCGGCCGTCAAGGTCGAGCGCATCACCGCGCTCACCAAGAACATCGCGTACGCCGTCGCCAGCCCCGACGTGCGGATCATCAGCCCGATCCCCGGGAAGTCCGCCGTCGGCATCGAGATCCCCAACACCGACCGCGAGATGGTCAACCTCGGTGACGTGCTGCGGCTCGCCGCGGCCGCCGAGGACGACCACCCGATGCTGGTCGCGCTCGGCAAGGACGTCGAGGGCGGCTACGTCATGGCGAACATCGCCAAGATGCCGCATGTCCTGGTCGCCGGTGCGACCGGTTCCGGAAAGTCGTCCTGCATCAACTGCCTGATCACCTCGGTCATGATGCGGGCGACCCCGGAGGACGTCCGCATGGTCCTGGTCGACCCCAAGCGCGTCGAGCTGACCGCCTACGAGGGCATCCCGCACCTGATCACGCCGATCATCACCAATCCGAAGCGGGCCGCCGAGGCCCTGCAGTGGGTCGTCCGCGAGATGGACCTGCGGTACGACGACCTGGCGGCCTACGGCTACCGGCACATCGACGACTTCAACCAGGCCGTCCGCAGCGGCAAGGTGAAGGCCCCGGAGGGCAGCGAGCGCGAGCTCCAGCCCTACCCGTACCTGCTGGTCATCGTGGACGAGCTCGCCGACCTGATGATGGTCGCGCCGCGGGACGTGGAGGACGCCATCGTGCGCATCACGCAGCTCGCGCGCGCGGCCGGCATCCACCTGGTGCTCGCCACCCAGCGGCCCTCGGTCGACGTCGTCACCGGACTGATCAAGGCGAACGTGCCCTCGCGGCTCGCGTTCGCCACCTCCTCGCTCGCCGACTCCCGGGTCATCCTCGACCAGCCGGGCGCCGAGAAGCTGATCGGCAAGGGCGACGGCCTGTTCCTGCCCATGGGCGCGAACAAGCCGACCCGTATGCAGGGCGCGTTCGTGACCGAGGAGGAGGTCGCGGCCGTCGTCCAGCACTGCAAGGACCAGATGGCGCCCGTCTTCCGGGACGACGTGGTCGTCGGGACCAAGCAGAAGAAGGAGATCGACGAGGAGATCGGCGACGACCTCGACCTGCTCTGTCAGGCCGCCGAGCTGGTCGTGTCCACGCAGTTCGGCTCGACGTCCATGCTCCAGCGCAAGCTGCGGGTCGGGTTCGCCAAGGCGGGGCGCCTGATGGACCTCATGGAGTCGCGCGGCATCGTGGGGCCGAGCGAGGGGTCGAAGGCACGGGACGTCCTCGTGAAGGCCGACGAGCTGGACGGCGTGCTCGCGGTGATCCGCGGGGAGGCTTGAATGTGTCCCCCGGGGAAAAGCGGACCCTTGGTGGCGAGCGGGCCGGGTAGGCGATGAGTCGATGCCTGATCGTGACTCACCCGTAGGGGATCATTGAGCAACCGTTTCCCTTCGACGTACGTCAAGTTGAGCGAAACGACAAACTCTTGGCCGCCATCGGCGTGTCCGGCCCTTCCGATGGCGTACAAAGTCCCACCGCCCGCTTGCCCCACCCTTTTGTCGCCCCCCTAGACTGAACCTCCAGCACAGGTGGCTCAACGCTCGAAAGGCGCCCCCGTGTCCATCGGCAACTCCCCTGAAGACGAGCGTCCGTTCGACGACGAGTCCGACGACTCCCGGCCCTCGATCGGGCATGCCCTGCGGCAGGCCCGTCTCGACGCCGGGCTGACCGTCGACGACGTCAGCACCGCCACCCGGGTCCGCATCGCCATCGTGCAGGCCATCGAGGCGGACAACTTCGCCCCCTGTGGTGGCGACGTGTACGCCCGTGGCCACATCCGGACCCTGGCCAAGGCCGTCCACCTCGATCCGGCCCCGCTGCTCGCGCAGTACGACGCCTCCCACGGCGGACGGCCGGCGCCCACCCCGGCGGCCCCCCTGTTCGAGGCGGAGCGCATCCGTCCCGAGCGGCGCGGGCCGAACTGGACCGCGGCCATGGTCGCCGCGATCGTCGCCGTCGTCGGGTTCGTCGGCTTCACCGCCTTCAAGGGCGGCGAGGACGAGGGCGGGAAGTCCGCCGTCGCCGAGGGCGGCTCGACGCCGTCGGCCGACAAGAGCACGCCGACCCCGAAGGCCGACAAGCCGAAGGACCCCAAGCCCGAGCCCTCCGACAGCGCCATCGCCGCCGTCCCGCAGGACAAGGTGACCGTGCAGGTCAGCGCCGCCGACGGACGCAGCTGGGTGGCCGCCAAGGACCACAACGGGCGGCTGCTCTTCGACGGCCTCCTCAAGCGGGGCGACAGCAAGACCTTCCAGGACAGCGAGAAGATCAACCTGGTCCTCGGTGACGCCGGCGCGATCGACCTGTACGTCAACGGCAAGAAGATCGAGGACGACTGGCAGCCGGGCGCCGTGGAGCGCCTGACCTACACCAAGGGCGACCCGCAGGCCGGATAGATACGGACGACAGGGTGAGCCGTGGACGGGGTTGGCCGGGATCGGCCAACCCCGTCGACGTGGGCCGTCAGTGGGACGAAGTAGTCTTGAGCCCATGCCTGAACGCCGTACCGTCGCACTCGTCACTCTTGGCTGCGCCCGCAACGAGGTGGACTCGGAGGAGCTCGCAGGCCGTTTGGAGGCGGACGGCTGGGACCTCGTGGAGGACGCCGCCGACGCGGACGTCGCCGTCGTCAACACCTGCGGCTTCGTCGACGCCGCCAAGAAGGACTCCGTCGACGCCCTCCTGGAGGCCAACGATCTCAAGGGCCACGGGAGAACCCAGGCCGTCGTGGCGGTGGGCTGCATGGCCGAGCGCTACGGGAAGGACCTCGCCGAGGCCCTTCCCGAGGCCGACGGCGTGCTCGGCTTCGACGACTACGCCGACATCTCCGACCGCCTCCAGACCATCCTGTCCGGCGGCATCCACGCCGCGCACACCCCGCGCGACCGGCGCAAGCTGCTGCCCATCAGCCCCGCCGAGCGGCAGGAGTCCGCGGCCGGCGTCGCGCTGCCCGGACACGCGCCCGCCGACCTTCCGGACGGGCTCGCCCCGGCCTCCGGTCCGCGCGCGCCCCTGCGCCGCCGCCTCGACGGTGCCCCCGTCGCCTCCGTGAAGCTCGCCTCCGGCTGCGACCGGCGCTGCTCCTTCTGCGCCATCCCGTCCTTCCGCGGCTCCTTCATCTCGCGCCGCCCGAGCGACGTGCTGAACGAGACGCGGTGGCTCGCCGAGCAGGGCGTCAAGGAGATCATGCTGGTCTCCGAGAACAACACCTCGTACGGCAAGGACCTGGGGGACATCCGGCTGCTGGAGTCCCTGCTGCCCGAGCTCGCCGAGGTCGACGGCCTCGAGCGGGTCCGCGTCAGCTACCTCCAGCCGGCCGAGATGCGGCCCGGTCTGATCGACGTCCTGACGTCGACGCCGAAGGTCGCCCCCTACTTCGACCTGTCCTTCCAGCACTCCGCGCCCGACGTGCTGCGCGCGATGCGCCGCTTCGGCGACACCGACCGCTTCCTGGAACTGCTCGACACCATCCGCGGCAAGGCGCCCCAGGCCGGAGTGCGCTCCAACTTCATCGTGGGCTTCCCCGGCGAGACCGAGGCCGACCTCGCCGAGCTGGAGCGCTTCCTGACCGGGGCCCGCCTCGACGCGATCGGCGTCTTCGGCTACTCCGACGAGGAGGGCACCGAGGCCGCCACCTACGACGGCAAGCTGCCCGAGGACGTCGTCGCCGAGCGGCTGGCCCGGGTGTCCCGGCTGGCCGAGGAACTGGTGTCGCAGCGCGCCGAGGAGCGCCTCGGCGAGACCGTGCAGGTGCTCGTCGAGTCCATCGACGAGGACGGCGTGCACGGGCGCGGTGCGCACCAGGCGCCGGAGACGGACGGCCAGGTGCTGCTCACGAGCGGCGCGGGTCTGAGCATCGGTCGTATGGTCGAGGCGAAGGTGGTCGGCACCGAAGGTGTCGATCTGGTGGCCGAACCGCTCCCGGGCACGCTCGCGTGTAGTGAGGAGTCGGGCAGATGACCGGAGTACCGGCGTCCGCCGCGGGCGGCCCCTCCCCGGCGGGTGCGACGGGCAAGGTGAGCGCGGTGGGTACGACGGGGAAGGCGAACCCGACGGGTGCGTCCCAGGCCGGTGCGCCCCGGCCCGCGGGCGCCGACCAGGGTGCCGAGGGCGACGGCAGGACCCCGCGGGGCGCCAAGATCGCGGCCGCGGCCGTCAACCAGGCGAGCATCTGGAACATCGCCAATCTGCTGACCATGCTCCGGCTGGTCCTCGTGCCGGCGTTCGTCGCGCTGATGCTGGCCGACGGCGGCTACGACCCCGCCTGGCGCTCGTTCGCCTGGGCCGCCTTCGCCATCGCCATGATCACCGACCTGTTCGACGGGCATCTGGCCCGGGCGTACGACCTGGTCACGGACTTCGGCAAGATCGCCGACCCCATCGCGGACAAGGCGATCATGGGGGCCGCCCTCATCTGCCTGTCCGGCCTCGGCGATCTGCCGTGGTGGGTCACCGGCGTCATCCTCGGCCGGGAACTCGGGATCACCCTGCTGCGTTTCATCGTCATCCGGTACGGCGTCATCCCGGCGAGCCGCGGTGGCAAGCTGAAGACGCTCACCCAGGGCGTGGCCGTCGGCATGTACATCCTGGCGCTGACGGGGTGGCTGGCGACGCTGCGCTGGTGGGTGATGGCCGCCGCCGTCGTGCTGACGGTGGTGACCGGACTCGACTATGTGAGACAGGCCATTGTGCTGAGGCGGCAGGGAATCGCTGAGCGCAGGGCGGCGTTGGAGGAGACCGAAGCGTGAACTCTCGCGCCGCGGACGTCGTGCGACTACTCACGGTGAAGGGCGAGACCCTTGCCGTCGCCGAGTCGCTGACCGGCGGCCTGGTCGCGGCGGACATCACCGGCGTTCCGGGAGCGTCCAAGGTCTTCCGCGGCTCGGTGACCGCCTACGCCACCGAGCTCAAGCACCGGCTGCTCGGCGTGGACGCCGGCCTGCTGGAGCGGCGCGGAGCGGTGGACGCGCAGGTCGCGGCGGAGATGGCGGCCGGCGTGCGCGAGGCGCTGGGAGCCGACTGGGGCATCGCCACGACGGGTGTGGCCGGGCCCGATCCGCAGGACGGACAGCCCGTGGGCACCGTCTTCGTGGCCGTGGACGGCCCCGTCCGTCCGGGTTCCGGTTCCGCCGGTGGCGGAAAAGTGGAGGCCCTGCGGTTGAACGGCGGCCGGGCGGAAATTCGTATGGAGAGTGTACGGAGCGTGCTCGCACTGCTTCTGAGGGAGCTGGCGGGCGAACACAGTGGGAATGAGCGGACACAGGATACGGAACGGAACGGGGGGTTTTGATGTTTGCAGCCCTGAGTGAACACGACATCGCTCCCCGCACGGCCGCGGCGCGAGGCGGTACGGTGGGGCGTGAAGGATGCGGCTACGCGGTCCGAGGAGGGAGCCACCGATGATTCTGCTCCGTCGCCTGCTGGGTGACGTGCTGCGTCGGCAGCGCCAGCGCCAGGGCCGTACTCTGCGCGAAGTCTCCTCGTCCGCCCGAGTCTCGCTCGGCTATCTCTCCGAGGTGGAGCGGGGGCAGAAGGAGGCTTCCTCCGAGCTGCTCGCCGCGATCTGCGACGCGCTGGACGTACGGATGTCCGAGCTCATGCGGGAAGTGAGCGACGAGCTCGCCCTCGCCGAGCTGGCCCAGTCTGCTGCGGCCACCCCCAGCGAACCTGTTCCCACGTCGGTCCGTCCGATGCTGGGTTCCGTATCGGTGACCGGTGTGCCACCGGAACGGGTGACCATCAAGGCGCCGTCCGAAGCGGTGGACGTGGTCGCCGCGTGACGGTGCCACTCGTGCGTGTGAACTGACCATGCGCTGAGGTGTGGTGTGAGGCCCCGGCCAGGGCTCCTCCAGTCGGATCTGGAGAGTGCGGGTCGGGGTTTCGTGCTGTCCGGGCTCCCGTGCGCCGCCGGGGCGCGCTTGCCGAGGTGCCGTGCGCCGGTCAGGGTGGACGTGTGACGGCGCATCGACGCGCGGTGACGAGGTCGCCCGCGCCGTGTACGCCCCCTGGTGGCGCGAGGCGCGGTCCGGCGCCGGGCTGGAGGTGAGCGGATGGCACGGCCCATAGCGCGCTGGGGGGTGGCTCTGGGGGGCTCGGCGCTGTGGTGGTGGGCCGTGGTGCGGCTCGTGTGCGTACCGGGCGCGGGAGCGCTGGAGGCGGCCGTCGCCGCCGGTGGCTGGGGTCTGAGCGTGCTGCCGGTGCACTGCGAGCCGAAGGACCAGGCGGACGGCGCCGTCGACGCCAAGCGGTGGGTGCGGGCCTGGCGGGTGGGCCGCGCTACCACGGCATCGCCACACCACCGTTCGGGCGCAGGATCTGCCCCGTCGTGAACGACGAGGCGTCGGACGCCAGATGAAGCACCGTGTGCGCGACGACCTCCGGTTGCCCGACGCGGCCCAGCGGGGACAGCCACGCCATGGACGACTCCGTCCGCGCCTGGACGGCGTCGTCGTGCCGGTCGGTCATGGGGGTGCGGATCCAGCCCGGGGCGAGCGCGTTCACACGGATGCCGTGCGGGCCCGGCTCCGCCGCGAGGGTCTTCGTCAGCTGGACCACGGCCGCCTTGGCCGCGCCGTACGCGAGCGGGCCGGGCGCCCCGGTGTCCACGGCGCCCGAGGCCATCGTGACGAGCTGCCGCCGGCGCCCCGATCGGGCATGGCGAGGGAGGCCTCCTGGCAGGCGTACAGCACGCCCATGGAATCGACGTCCAGCACCCGGTCCAGGTCCTCGTCACGGGTGTCCAGGATGGGGCTGCTGCATGATCCCGGCGAATGCCGCCGGCACGTCCAGCCGTTCGCAGGAGGCGACGGCATCGTGGAGCCGCGCGCGGTCGGTGACGTCCAAGGGGTGGATGCGGGCGCTGCCGCCGGCCGCCTCGATCAGGTCCGCCGTCTCGCGCAGGCCGCGGGCATCGCGGTCGGCGCGGTGCACGGTGGCACCGGCCCGGGAGAGCAGGACGGCCGAGGCGCGGCCGATGCCCCCGGCGGCACCGGTGACGAACGCGGTGCGGCCGGTGAGGTCGTACGCCGTGACGGACAAGAGGGGACCGATGAGACGTATCTGACGGGTCGTCAACTACGCGTGCGGTCGCGGTCTCCGGGGCGCCGGGGTGTGCCGGCCGGGGCCGGGCCCGCCTGGCAGTGAGGGCACCAGTAGGTGGGGCGGTCACGGGAGCCGTCGCCCTGCTGCGCCACCCGGATCCGGGTGCCGCAGCGCACACAGGGACGCCGCGCGCGGCCGTACACGAAGAGGTCCTGGCCGCGCAGGCCCGTGGTCTTGCGGACCGGGCGGTCGCGGTTTGCCTCCAGCAGTTTCTTGGTGAGCAGAGGCAGTTGGGCGGTGTGCTCGGCGGGGAGCGCGCCGACCGGCAGCCAGGGGGTGACCCGCAGCAGGAAGCAGATCTCGCTCTTGTAGACATTGCCGACCCCGGCGAGATTGCGCTGGTCCAGCAGGGCCTCGCCGAGCGCTCGGTCCGGGTCGGCGAGCAGGTTGGCCAGGGCGCGGTCCGGGTCCCAGTCCGGGCCCAGCAGGTCCGGGCCGAGGTGCCCGACCACCGTGTCCTCCTCGGCGGTGCGCAGCACCTCCAGGACGGGCAGGCGGTAGCCGACGGCCGTACGGGCCGGGCGTGCCTCGGCGGTGGCCGCGTCCGGGGCGGGAGCGGTGGTCAGGACCGCCCGGATCTGGTGCACGGGACCGCCCGTCCAGCGCTCCCCGTCGGCGAAGATCCGCCAGGACCCCTCCATGCCGAGGTGCGAGTGGATCGTCACGCCCCCCTCGACCCGGGTGAGGAGGTGCTTGCCCCGCGCGGTGACGTCCAGGACGGTACGGCCCGACAGGTCGACCAGGGCGAACTTCGGCACCCGGAAGTCGCTGAGGGCCAGCACACGGCCCGCGAGGGCGGCGTGGAGCCGCTTCGCCGCCTGCCAGACCGTGTCACCCTCGGGCATGACTCAAGGGTGACACGAGGGGGCGGGGAGCATGCCGGGGAGCCGGTCCCGCGGTGCCTGTGGTCGTTGCGGTGCCGGCGGTGCCTGGGGTGGCCGGGTGGTCAGGCACGGAGGCGGAGCCCTCGCGGGGTCGCGATGAAGCCCGCCGCCTCCAGGAGCGTGCCCACGGGGGACGTCAGGGCCTGGGCGCCGTTCACCCGCTCCACCGTGACCGTGCCGAGGGAACCCGCCGAGGCGGCGGCCGCCAGGGCTTCGGCGGCGGCCCGCAGCCGGGGGTCGTCGGAAGGCTCGGTCTCCGGGGCCGACGGCCAGGCGAGCAGGGTCTTCCCGCCGCGCTCCATGTAGAGCGTGAGCTCCCCGTCGACCAGGACCACGAGCGAGCCCGCCTTGCGGCCCGGCTTGTGCCCGGCGCCGGTGGGCGGCTCGGGCCAGGGGAGGGCCGCACCGTACGCGTTCGCCGGGTCGGCCGCCGCGAGGACGACGGCCCGGGTGTCCGGGGCGGGGCGGTTGCGGCGGGCGCCGTTCCGCCACGGGGCGTTCGGTCCCCGGCGGTCGCCGGCGGCGCGGTCCAGGGGCGAGACGTACTCGTCCGGCTTGAGCCGGTCCAGGTGCGCGTCGAGGAAGTCGTGGTCGAGGTCGGGGATGTCGTAGGACGGGTCGCCGTCCGGGGCGTCCGGGCCGGCCGGGGGGCCGCCGAAGCCGTCGGTGCCCGGCGCGGGCGGGCCGGGCAGGCCCTCCCCGCGGTCGCGGGCGTTGGACACCGCGCGCAGCCGGTCCACCGCGCCGTCCATCGCGAACTGGGCGGCGCCCAGCCCCTCCACCACATAACCGCGCCGGGCCTGGCCGCTCTCCTCGAAGGCGGCCAGGATGCGGTACACCGCCGAGAAGCCGCCCTCGACCCCCTCGGCGGCGACCGCGCCGCGCGTCACCACGCCGTGCCGGTCCAGCAGGGTGCGGGCCAGGGCGTGGGCCCGGACGGTCGGGTCCGGTTCGAGCGGGGGCAGCAGGGACCAGCGGCCGGCGACGGTCGGCGGGCCGGTACGGGAGGCCGTGCGGGCAGCGGCGGTCAGTGAGCCGTACCGCCCGCGCGGGACCGTGCGCTTGGCGCGGTGGGCCGTGGAGCCCGCGGTGCGGCCCGAGCCCAGCAGTGAACGCATCGGCGCGAGCGTGTCGTTGGTCAGCCGGCCCGACCAGGCCAGCTCCCAGAGGGCGTCCGCGAGCTGCGGGTCGGTCGCTTCCGGGTGGGTGGTGGCGCGGACCTGGTCGGCGATCTGACGGAAGAACAGGCCGTAGCCGCCGGACAGGGTGTCCAGGACCGACTGGTGGAGCGGCGTCAGCTCCAGGGGGTGGGGCTGCGGCAGCAGCAGGGGCGCCGTGTCCGCCATGTAGAGGGAGACCCAGCCGTCCTTGCCCGGCAGCGAGCCCGCGCCCGCCCAGACGACCTCACCGGCGGCCGTCAGCTCGTCGAGCATGGCCGGCTGGTACCCGGCGACCCGCGACGGCAGGACCAGCTTCTCCAGCGCGGACGCGGGCACGGAGGCGCCCTGCAACTGCTCGATGGCACGGACCAGTCCGTCGATCCCGCGCAGGCCGTGGCCCTTGCCGATGTGCTGCCACTGCGGCAGGAACTGGGCGAGCGCGCCCGGCGGCACCGGCTCCAGCTCGTGCCGCAGCGCGGCGAGGGAGCGGCGGCGCAGGCGTCGCAGAACCGTGGCGTCGCACCATTCCTGACCGATGCCGGCCGGATGGAACTCGCCCTGCACCACGCGCCCGCTCGCCGCCAGCCGCTGCAGCGCGCCCTCGGTGACCGCCACGCCCAGCCCGAAGCGGGCCGCGGCCGTCGCCGACGTGAACGGGCCGTGGGTGCGGGCGTACCGCGCGAGGAGGTCGCCGAGGGGGTCCTTGACCGGCTCGGTGAAGGCCTCCGGGACACCGACGGGCAGCGCCGTGCCCAGCGCGTCGCGCAGGCGGCCCGCGTCCTCGATGGCCGCCCAGTGGTCGGCGCCGCCGATGCGCACCTTGATCGCGCGGCGGGCACCGGCCAGCTCCCGCGCCCACGCCGGGTCCGCGCCGCGCTCGGCCAGCTCGGCGTCCGTGAGCGGGCCGAGGAGGCGCAGAAGGTCCGCGACGCCCTCGACGTCCTTGATCCGGCGGTCTTCGGTGAGCCACTGCAGCTCGCGCTCCAGCTCGGTCAGCACCTCGGCGTCCAGCAGCTCCCGCAGCTCCGCCTGCCCGAGCAGCTCGGCCAGCAGCCGTGAGTCGAGCGACAGGGCGGCGGCGCGGCGCTCGGCGAGCGGCGAGTCCCCCTCGTACAGGAACTGGGCGACGTACCCGAAGAGGAGGGAACGCGCGAAGGGGGACGGCTCGGGCGTGGTGACCTCGACGAGCCGCACCTTGCGGGACTCCAGGTCGCCCATCAGCTCCACGAGCCCGGGGACGTCGAAGACGTCCTGCAGGCACTCGCGGACCGCCTCCAGGACGATCGGGAACGAACCGAACTCGCTGGCCACCTCCAGCAGTTGCGCGGCACGCTGACGCTGCTGCCACAACGGGGTGCGCTTGCCGGGGTTGCGGCGCGGCAGCAGCAGGGCCCGCGCGGCGCACTCGCGGAAGCGGGACGCGAACAGCGCCGAGCCGCCGACCTGGTCGGTGACGACCTGGTCGACGTCACCCTTGTCGAAGACGACGTCCGCCGCGCCGACGGGCGCCTGGTCGCCGTCGTACTCCGTGCCGGCCTTGCGGGGCTCCTGGTCCAGCAGGTCGAGGCCCATGAGGTCGGCGTCCGGCAGGCGCAGCACGATGCCGTCGTCGGCATGCATGACCTGCGCGTCCATGCCGTAGCGCTCGGACAGCTTCGCGCCCAGGGCGAGCGCCCAGGGAGCGTGCACCTGGGCGCCGAAGGGGGAGTGCACGACCACCCGCCAGTCGCCCAGCTCGTCCCGGAAGCGCTCGACGACGATCGTGCGGTCGTCCGGGATGTGACCGCACGCCTCGCGCTGCTCGTCCAGGTACGACAGCACGTTGTCCGCGGCCCAGGCGTCCAGGCCCGCGGTGACCAGGCGGAGCCGGGCGTCCTCCTTCGACAGCGACCCGACCTCGCGCAGGAACGCGCCCACCGCGCGGCCCAGCTCCAGCGGACGGCCCAGCTGGTCGCCCTTCCAGAAGGGCAGGCGGCCCGGCACACCCGGAGCGGGGGAGACCAGCACCCGGTCACGCGTGATGTCCTCGATGCGCCACGAGCTGGTACCCAGCGTGAAGACGTCGCCGACACGGGACTCGTAGACCATCTCCTCGTCCAGCTCGCCGACCCGGCCGCCGCCCTTCTTCGGGTCGGAACCGGCGAGGAACACCCCGAACAGGCCCCGGTCGGGGATCGTGCCGCCCGAGGTGACCGCGAGGCGCTGGGCGCCCGGCCGGCCGGTGACGGTCCCGGCGACCCGGTCCCACACCACGCGCGGGCGCAGCTCCGCGAAGGCGTCCGACGGATAGCGGCCCGCGAGCATGTCGAGGACCGCCGTGAACGCCGACTCCGGCAGCGACGCGAAGGGGGCGGCCCGGCGGGCCAGCGCGAGGAGGTCGTCGAACTGCCAGGTGTCCATCGCCGTCATGGCGACCAGCTGCTGCGCCAGGACGTCCAGCGGGTTCGCCGGGACGCGCAGCGACTCGATGGCGCCCGTGCGCATGCGCTCGGTGACCACGGCGGCCTGCACGAGGTCGCCCCGGTACTTCGGGAAGACCACGCCCGTGGAGACGGCCCCGACCTGGTGTCCCGCGCGGCCCACGCGCTGCAGGCCCGACGCCACGGACGGCGGCGACTCGACCTGGACGACGAGGTCCACCGCGCCCATGTCGATGCCCAGCTCGAGGCTGGAGGTGGCGACGACCGCGGGGAGCCGGCCCGCCTTGAGGTCCTCCTCCACCAGGGCGCGCTGCTCCTTGGAGACCGAGCCGTGATGGGCGCGGGCGATGACCGCGGGCGCGCCCTGGGCGGCGCCGGAACCGCCCATCAGCTCCGCCGGGGAGTGGTGCTCGTCCAGGGGCTCGCCGGTGGCCCGCTCGTAGGCGATCTCGTTCAGGCGGTTGCACAGCCGCTCCGCGAGCCTGCGGGAGTTGGCGAAGACGATCGTGGAGCGGTGCGACTGGACGAGGTCGGTGATCCGCTCCTCGACATGCGGCCAGATCGAGGGGCGCTCCTTGCCTTCGGAGCCGTCGGCCACCGGGGAGCCGCCCAGCTCGCCCAGGTCCTCCACCGGGACGACGACGGACAGGTCGAACTCCTTGCCCGACGCCGGCTGGACGATCTCCACCTTCCGGCGCGGCGAGAGATAGCGGGCGATCTCGTCGACCGGGCGGACGGTCGCGGACAGGCCGATCCGCCGCGCCGGCTTCGGCAGGAGCTCGTCCAGGCGCTCCAGGCTCAGCGCGAGATGGGCGCCGCGCTTGGTGCCCGCCACCGCGTGCACCTCGTCCAGGATCACCGTGTCGATGCCGGTCAGCGCGTCGCGGGTCGACGACGTCAGCATGAGGAACAGGGACTCGGGCGTGGTGATCAGGATGTCCGGGGGCCGCGTCGACAGCGCCCGCCGCTCCGCCGCCGGGGTGTCACCGGAACGGATGCCGACCTTGATCTCCGGCTCGGGCAGGCCCAGCCGGACGGACTCCTGGCGGATGCCGGTCAGCGGGCTGCGCAGATTGCGCTCCACGTCCACGGCGAGGGCCTTCAGCGGGGAGACGTACAGGACCCGGCAGCGCTTCTTCGGGTCGGCCGGCGGGGGCGTCGAGGCCAGCTGGTCCAGGGCGGCGAGGAACGCGGCCAGCGTCTTGCCGGAACCGGTGGGGGCCACGACCAGCACGTCCGAGCCCTCGTGGATGGCCTGCCACGCGCCCGCCTGCGCCGCGGTGGGCGCGGAGAAGGCACCCGTGAACCAGCCACGGGTCGCGGGGGAGAAGCCGTCCAGGGCTCGCTGCGGATCGCTGACCATGCATCCATCCTGCACCCGGGGACTGACAATACGGCTGACCTGCGTCGATGCCGTCGAGCCGGTGCCGCGGGCGGCTCCCTCGCACCGTTCGGCGAACGGGTGGGACGGGCGCGGACGAGGGAGGGGCGAGGGTCGCGGACAATGGGGGCATGGCAGGGCACGGTGAGAAGGCACGGCATTGGCGGTACGCCGAGCTGCCCGACGTCGACCTGCTGCGCGCCCACTACATCCGCAAGGCGTTCGTACGGCACACCCACGAGCACTTCGTGATCGCCGCGATCGCCGACGGCGTGGAGGTCTTCCACCACCGGGGCGCCGACCAGTACGCCGGAGCCGGGGCGCTCGCGCTGGTCAACCCGGACACGCCCCACACCGGGCGGGCCGGAGTCCCCGAGGGCTGGCGGTACGGGGCGGTCTACCCCTCCCCGCAGGTCGTCGCGGAGATCGCCGCCGAGACGACGTCGATCAAGGGGACGCCCGGGTTCGTACGGCCGGTGCTGGACGACCCGTACGCCGTGTCCCTGGTCCACCAGGTCCTGCGGGCCGCCGACGAGGGCAACGCGCTGGCCGCCGACACCCTGCTGCGGGTCGCCGTGACCCGGCTGCTGCGGCTGAACGGCGGCGCGCTGCCGCAGCGCGAGGTGCGGTCGGCCGGTGCCCGCGTCGCGGCACGCGCGCGTGAGGTGCTCGAACGCCGCATGGCCGGGCCGCCCAGCCTGGAGAAGCTCGCCGCCGACCTGGGCACCAGCCCCTTCGCCTTGCTGCGGGCGTTCCGGGACACCTACGGGATGCCGCCGCACACCTGGCTGACCGACGCGCGCGTGCGGCGCGCCCGCCGGATGCTGGACGCGGGCGTCTCACCCGCCGAGGCCGCGCTCGCCGTGGGCTTCACCGACCAGCCCCACCTCAACCGGCACTTCAGCCGTATCGTCGGCGTGCCGCCCGGCGCCTACCAGCGCGAGCGCAAGAACGTACAAGACGCCTGGCGGGAGCCGTCCTAGCGTGGCGGACGTGTCAGAACGGAAAGCCCTCGCAGCACCCAGCACAGATCTTGAGACGGACCCCGACGACGGCCGGGGCAAGCCCGACGCCGCCGTGGTGCGCGACGCCCTCGGTGTGGGCGTCGCCGTCGGCCTGTCCGGCTTCGCCTTCGGGGTGACGTCCGCCGGCAGCGGACTCACCCTCGCGCAGACCTGCGCGCTCAGCCTGCTGGTCTTCACGGGGGCCTCCCAGTTCGCCCTCGTCGGGGCGCTCGCTGCGGGCGGCAGCCCGCTGACCGCGGCCGCCGGCGCCTTCTTCCTCGGGGTGCGCAACGCCTTCTACGGGCTGCGCCTGTCGCAGGTACTGCGCCTCACGCGCGCGATACGGCCGTTCGCCGCCCAGTGGGTGATCGACGAGACGACCGCCGTCACCCTGGCGCAGCCGACCCGGCGCGGCGCCCGGATCGGGTTCCTGGTGACCGGGCTGAGCCTGTACGTGCTGTGGAACCTGACGACCCTGCTGGGCGCCCTGGGCGCCGAGGCCATCGGGGACACCGACGCCTGGGGCCTCGACGCGGCGGGACCCGCGGTCTTCCTCGCCCTGCTCGCGCCGATGCTGAAGTCCACGACCGAGCGCGCGGTGGCCGGTCTGGCCGTGGTGCTGGGCCTCGGGCTGCTGCCCGTCCTGCCCGCCGGGGTGCCGGTCCTCGTGGCGGCGCTGGCGGCACCGGTCGTGCTGTGGGCGCGGGGCCGCCGGGGCGACGTGCCGGAGGAGGGACGATGAACGTCTGGATCGCGATCGCCGTCACCGCGCTCGGCTGCTACGCCGTCAAGCTGATCGGGCTCCTCGTGCCCGCGGGCGCCCTCGAGCGGCCTCTGGTGCGACGGCTCGCCGCCCTGCTGCCGGTCGCCCTCCTGGCCGCGCTCACCGCCCAGCAGACGTTCGCCGACGGGCGGGAACTCGTCCTGGACGCGCGCGTGGGCGGGCTCGCCGCGGCCGCCGTCATGCTGATCCTGCGGGCCCCCTTCCTGCTCGTCGTCGCGGCGGCCGTCCTGGTGACGGCGGGGGTGCGGGCCCTCGGGGGCTGACGATGGCCGCGGGCGCCGGTCCGGTCAGCCGATGTGGCGGCCGTATGCCCTGAGGGTGAGCAGGGCTTCGATCGTGGCCGTGGGGCGGGTTTCCAGGGCGGTACAGGGCGCCCATGCGGGGTGGCGGGTCGGCCAGCCGCCGTCCTCCTGCTGCTCGGCGGTGAGCCTGTCGAGGGAGCGGTTCATCTCCTCGTCCGTGAACCACGCGCGTGCGAGGGAGTCCGGACGGGGCGCGTACACGTGCGGGAAGCGGGACGTGTCCTCCGCGAGCGGGGAGCCGTCGGTGCCGCCCGGCCCCCCGTTCACCAGGCGCTGCCTGCGCACCAGCCGGCCCAGCCGGTCGGCGGCCGCCTCCGCGCGCGGGCGGTCGGGGACCCGGTCCAGGAAGGCCACCGCCGCCTCCACCTCGTACGGATCCGGCTTCTCCAGGGACTCGACGACCTGCCAGCAGGAGTCCGTGGCCCGGAACAGCCACGCGTGCCAGACCTCGTTGCGGTGCAGCAGCCCGACCACCGGCCCCGTGGCCAGCAGCGAGCTGGGCGCCGGTTCCACGACCGGCAGGGACGGCGCCGCCGGATAGCCGCGCAGGCTGGGATGGACGGCCGGCAGGGCGCCGTCCGGGGCCGAGACCGAGGTGAGGTACCGGCAGACGCGGTCCACCCGCTGTCCGCCGCACCGGCCGATCGCGTCCAGCACCTGGAGCGCGCGGCGGGCGTGCAGCGGCTGGCTGACCGGGCCCCGCAGATCCGGGTCCAGAGCGTGGCCGTAGCCGCCGTCGTCGTTGCGGTAGGCGTCCAGCGCGGTCTCCACCGGGTCGGCGGAGCCGTGCAGGAAGTGGTACGCGAAGAGGCGTTGTTCCAGCACGCGCGCGGTCAGCCAGACGAACTGCTCGGCGTGGAACAGCGGCGAGCGCGCCGGGGGAGGCGCCTTGCTGAGCGGGGAGGCTCCTGGTTCGGGCATGCGACAGACCGTAGGGCGGAAAGCGGTCTCGGCAAGGGGTCCCGGCCCAGGCCCACTCTCAGGGGCGGGATTCCCGACGCACGCGGTTGACGGTCGCGACGGGATGCCCGCCCGTGGACCGCGGCCCCTCGCCCGGACCCGGGGTCCGCCCGGCTCTCGATCACGCGCGCGGGCGGGCCGTAGGATCGGGTGCCCTGGGGGGTGGTTATGGGCAGGCAGCGCCCTGGTTCGCCGACACTGGAAGAGGTCGCGGCCCTGGCCGGTGTCGGACGGGGGACCGTCTCGCGGGTCATCAACAACGCGGCGGGCGTGAAGGATTCGACGCGCCGGACCGTCGAGCGGGCCATCGCCGAACTGGGCTATGTCCCCAACCTGGCGGCCCGCTCCCTGGCCGGGCGGCGGGCGGACGCCGTGACGCTGGCCATGACCGAGCGGGACTGGCGGCTGTTCGGGGAACCCTTCTTCGCGGAGATCGTCCAGTCGGTCGGCGACGCCCTCGCCGACGCCTCCGTCCAGTTGCTGCTCACCCTGGTCCGCACCCACGCCGAGCGGCGGCGCCTCGTGGAGTACGCGCGCGGGGGACGCGTGGACGGGGTCCTGCTGATGTCCGTACGCAGCGAGGACCGGTTGCCGGACATGCTCGCCGAGGCCGGGCTGCCCACGGTGCTGCTCGGGCGCCGTTCGGGCGACGAGAACGTCACCTACGTGGACGCGGACAACGTGGGCGGCGCCCGTGACGCGGTGACGTACCTGGTGCGGGGCGGTCGCACCCGGATCGCCGCGATCACCGGCCCGCTCGACATGTACGTCACCCAGTGCCGGCTGCGCGGCTACCGGGAAGCCCTGGCGGACGCGGGTCTGGAGCCGCTGCCCTCGCTGGTCGTGGAGGGCGACTTCGCCGAGAGCAGCGGGCGCCGGGCGACGGCCGAACTGCTGGAGCGGCACCCGGACCTCGACGCCGTGTTCGCCGCCTCGGACACCATGGCCGCCGGAGCGCTGGGCGTGCTGCGGGCCGCCGGGCGCCGGGTGCCCGAGGACGTCGCGGTGATCGGCTACGACGACTTCCCGCTCGCCCAGCACACCGACCCGCCGCTGACGACGGTCCGCCAGCCGATGGAGGAGATCGGGCGGACCATGGTGCGGCTGTTGCTGGAGGAGATGGAGCGGCCCGAGGTGGCGTGGCGGCACGTCATTCTCCGCACCCGGTTGGTGGTGCGCGGCTCCGCCTGAGGCCGGTCGACGTCCGCAACATTTCGGGAGCGCTCCCAAAATATGGACAGCCTCTGACGCACCCTCAGGCTGACGTGCGGCTTCGAAAAATCCACCGACCAGTCCTTGCGCACAGGGTTGTCAGGGACATGGGAGGCCCCTACAGTCCGGACTCGACCTGGTGAGTGGGAGCGCTCCCATCACGTGGACGATGGGAGCGCTCCCGAATCACCGGTCGGGAACCACCGGAACCTTCCCCGAGGCGCGACCTGTCCGGAACTCCCTCCGAGAGGCACCCGCATGCGACCGTCACCCCACAACTCTCGCACCGCGCGCGGCCTGCTGGCCGCCCTGCTCACCGCTCTCGCCGCCGTCGCGGCGCTCCTCGTGACGACACAGCCGGCCCAGGCCGACACCGAGGTCTGCGAGGAGTTCGGATCGACCGTCATCCAGGGACGCTACGTCGTCCAGAACAACCGCTGGGGCACCAGCGCCACCCAGTGCGTCACCGACACCGACACCGGTTTCCGGGTGACCCAGGCGGACGGCTCGGTCCCGACCAACGGCGCCCCGAAGTCGTACCCGTCGGTGTTCAACGGCTGCCACTACACGAACTGTTCGCCGGGGACCGCCCTCCCGGCGCAGGTCAGCGGCATCTCCAGCGCGCCGAGCAGCATCTCGTACGGCTTCGTGTCGAACGCCGTCTACAACGCCTCGTACGACATCTGGCTGGACCCGACGCCCCGCACCGACGGCGTCAACCGGACCGAGATCATGATCTGGTTCAACCGCGTCGGGTCGATCCAGCCGATCGGCTCGCCGGTCGGAACCGCCTCCGTGGGCGGGCGCTCCTGGGAGGTGTGGACCGGGAGCAACGGCTCCAACGACGTGATCTCCTTCGTCGCCCCCTCGGCGATCAGCTCCTGGAGCTTCGACGTCATGGACTTCGTCGACCAGGCCGTCGCCCGGGGCATGGCGCAGAGCAACTGGTACCTGACCAGTGTGCAGGCCGGGTTCGAGCCCTGGCAGAACGGCGCCGGTCTGGCCGTGAACTCCTTCTCCTCCAGCGTCAACCTCGGCGGCGGCGGTGACCCGGGTGGCCCCGGCGAGCCCGCCACGGCCTGCCAGGTGACCTACGCGACCAACGTCTGGCAGGGCGGCTTCACCGCGGACGTCACCGTGAAGAACACCGGTTCCGCCGTCGTGGACAACTGGCAGCTCGGCTTCACCCTGCCCTCCGGGCAGCGCGTCACCGGCTCCTGGAACGCCGACCTGTCCGGCTCCACGGGCGCGGTGACGGCGAGCCCCGCGGCGCACAACGCGCGGATCGCCGCCGGCGGCACCCAGACCTTCGGCTTCCAGGGCACCTACAGCGGCACGTTCACCAAGCCCACCGCATTCCGCCTGAACGGCACCGCCTGCACCACCGCGTGACCGACGCCGGTGCCCGGCACCGGCCGTCCCCGGGGCCTGTCCCGCCCTCCCGCACCGACGGGACAGGCTCCCTCCACCGCCCCTCCGGCCCGCACCCGGAAAGGCCCGCCCTTCATGAGCCCGAGCCCGTTACGCGGCCCCCCGGCCGTCGCGGCGCCACGCGCCGCGGCCCGCGCGCCGACCGGTGAGGCCCCGACGGCCGCCGCCCTTCGCGCGCTCCGGGCAGCGCGCCCCCGCTGCCCGCGGCCCACGACGGCGTCCCGCCGGGCGCCACCGCCTCGTCCGGCAGCACCGCGAGCGGGACCGGGGGCACCCCCGCTCCGCAGTGCACCGGGTCCTGACGCACGACCGGCACACCCGCACCCGCACCCACCACCGAGGAGGGCACGATGACCGAACCGACCAGAGCCGACCGCACCTGGTTACCGCGCACGCGCCGACGAGGGCCGGCAGCCCTGGCCACCGCCCTGGCCACCCTGATGCTCGGGGTGGCGGGCCAGTTGGCGGGGCAGCCCGCGGCAGCGGCGGAAGCCCACGTCGACAACCCGTTCGCGGGAGCGACCTTCTACGTCAACCCCGACTACGCCGAGCTCGTGGACACGTCCATCGCGCAGACCTCCGACGCCACGCTCAAGGCGAAGATGGAGAAGGTCAAGAGCTATCCGACCGCCGTCTGGATGGACCGGATCGCGGCCGTCCACGGCGGTGAGGACAACGCGGGACGCAAGAGCCTGGCCGACCACCTCGACCTGGCGCTCGCCCAGAAGAAGCCCGGACAGCCGATCACCGCCACCTTCGTGGTGTACGACCTGCCGGGACGGGACTGCGCCGCCCTCGCCTCCAGCGGCGAACTCCCGCTCACCCAGGCGGGTCTGGACCGCTACAAGAGCGAGTACATCGACGTCATCGCGAACGTCATGAAGGACCCCAAGTACCAGGACATCCGCATCACCACGGTCATCGAGCCCGACAGCCTCCCCAACCTGGTGACCAACACCTCCGACCCCGAGTGCGCCCAGGCCAAGAGCAGCGGCCTGTACGTCAAGGGCGTCCAGTACGCCCTGGACAAGCTGCACGCGATCCCGAACGTGTACACGTACCTGGACTACGCGCACTCCGGCTGGCTCGGCTGGGACAACAACCTCACCCAGACGGTGCAGCAGTACACCGAGGTGGCCCGGGGCACCTCGGCCGGGCTGAGCAGCGTCGACGGGCTGATCACGAACGTCGCCAACTACACGCCGCTCGAGGAGCCGTTCCTGACCGACCCCGACAAGTCGGTCGGCGGCAACCCGGTCAAGTCCGGCAAGTTCTACGAGTGGAACCCGAACTTCGACGAGGTGGACTTCACCAGGAACGTGCACCGGGCGCTGGTCTCGGCGGGCTGGCCCGCCTCCACCGGCCTGGTGATCGACACGTCCCGCAACGGCTGGGGCGGCGCCGCGCGGCCCACCGCGGTGAGCACCAGCACCAACCTCGACACCTACGTCAGCGAGTCCAAGGCCGACCGCCGCGCCCACCGCGGACTGTGGTGCAACACCAGCGGAGCCGGACTCGGAGAGCCGCCGCAGGCCGCGCCCTCGGGACACTCCGACTCGCACCTCGACGCCTTCCTGTGGGTCAAGCCGCCGGGGGAGTCCGACGGGGCCAGCAAGGACATCCCCAACGAGGAGGGCAAGCACGCGGACCCGATGTGCGACCCCGACTACACCGCCTCCAACGCCGGCAACAACAAGACCGGTGCGCTGCCCGACGCACCACTGGCCGGCCACTGGTTCCACAACCAGTTCCTGATGCTGGTGCGCAACGCCTACCCCGCCGTGCCGACGGGCGGCACCGACCCGGGCGACCCGGGTGACACCACCGCACCCACCACCCCGACCGGCCTGCGCGCCACCGCCAAGACCGCGAGCAGCGTCTCCCTGGCCTGGACCGCGGCCACCGACGACGTGGGCGTGACCGGGTACGACGTGTACCGCAACGGCACCCGGGTCGGCACGGCCACCGGCACCACGTACACGGACACCGGTCTGAGCGCCGCCACGGCCTACAGCTACACCGTGCGGGCCCGTGACGCGGCCGGGAACGTCTCCGCCGCCTCCGCAGCGCTGAGCGTCACCACCGAGTCGGGCGGCGGCAACCCCGACCCGTCCGGCGGGCTGAAGGTCGCGTACAAGAACAACGACTCCTCGGCCACCGACAACGCCATCCGCCCCGGCCTGCGGATCACCAACACCGGCAGCACCGCGCTCGACCTCACCCAGGTCACCGCCCGCTACTACTTCACCCGGGACGGTTCGGCCACGGTCAACGCCTGGTGCGACTACGCCGCGGTCGGCTGCTCCACCCTCAAGCTGAGGGTCGTCCCGCTGAGCTCCCCGGTCGCGGGCGCGGACGCCTACCTGGAGGTCGGCTTCACGTCCGGCTCCCTCGCCGCGGGCCGCGACACCGGTGACCTCCAGCTCCGGATGGCCAAGTCCGACTGGTCTCCGTTCGACGAGACCGACGACCACAGCCGCGGCACCGCCACGACCTACACCGACGCCCCGGCCATCCCCGGCTACCTCGGCAGCGCCCTGGCCTGGGGCGCACCGCCCGCCTGATCCGCGTACCTCCCCCACGACTCCCCTGCCCGCCCGGAGCGAGCGACCGCGTCCCCGGGCGGGCGGGGGCCCCACAGCGGACAGCCACGGAACGACAGGAGGCACCATGGTTCGAAGCAGAAACCGGCTCCTCTCCTGGGCGGCGGTGCTCGCCACCCTGCTGAGCGGACTCGGCCTGGCCCTGCTCGGGCAGGGCAGCGCGCAGGCGCACGGGGTGGCGATGATGCCCGGATCGCGGACCTATCTCTGCTATCTGGACGCCAAGACCGGCAGCGGCGCCCTGGACCCGACGAACGCGGCGTGCAAGGCGGCGCTGGCGGAGAGCGGATCGACGGCGCTCTACAACTGGTTCGCCGTGCTCGACTCCAACGCGGGTGGGCGCGGCGCGGGCTATGTGCCCGACGGCAAGCTGTGCAGCGCCGGTGACCGCTCCCCGTACAACTTCACCGGCTACAACGCCGCCCGCTCCGACTGGCCCCGCACGCATCTGACCTCCGGGAAGAGCATGCAGGTCCGGTACAGCAACTGGGCGGCGCACCCGGGCGACTTCCGGGTCTATCTGTCCAAGCCCGGCTACTCGCCCAGCACCGCGCTGGGCTGGGACGACCTGGAGCTGATCCAGACCGTCACCAACCCCGCCCAGTCGGGCTCGCCGGGCAGCGAGTCCGGTCACTACTACTGGAACCTGAACCTGCCCTCGGGCCGCTCGGGTGACGCGGTGCTGTTCATCCAGTGGGTGCGCTCGGACAGCCAGGAGAACTTCTTCTCCTGCTCCGACATCGTCTTCGACGGCGGCAACGGTGAGGTGACGGGCATCCGCGGCTCCGGCGAGACGCCCACGCCGACCCCGACGCCCACCCCGACCGACCCGACCGACCCGCACACCGGCTGCATGGCCGTCTACTCCGTGACGAACTCCTGGAGCGGTGGCTTCCAGGGCTCCGTCGAGGTCATGAACCACAACACGGCCGCGCTCAACGGCTGGGCCGTGCAATGGCGGCCGGGCACCGGAACCCGGCTGAGCAGTGTGTGGAACGGCACCCTGAGCACCGGAACCGACGGCACGGTCACGGTCAGGAACGTCGACCACAACCGGAGCATCCCGCCGGACGGCAGCGTCACCTTCGGCTTCACCGCCACCTCCACCGGCAACGATCTGCCCGCCGGCTCGATCGGCTGCGTCAGCCCGTAACGGGTTCTCTTCCGGCGCCGGCTCCCGTCATCGGGGGCCGGCGCACCCGTTCACCGAGGGCTTCACCGGCGGCGGAGTGGCGATGAGAGCCAGGGTCTGCCGTGGGTACGCGCGGGGGCCGGGGAGCATGGGAAACTTGCCGTTCATGGCGGGTATGGAGTGAGAACGCATGCGGTTGACGGTCTTCTGGCAGCGGATGGCGGAGCACTTCGGTGCGGGGTACGCCGAGATGTTCGCGCGTGACCATGTGATGACGGAACTCGGCGGGCGCACCGTGAACGAGGCGCTGGGGGCCGGCTGGGACGCCAAGGACGTGTGGCGCGTGGTCTGCGAGGTCATGGACGTCCCGGCGGAGAAGCGCTGACCTGTCACAGAGATCGCTGACCCGGGTCCGATTGTCACCGCGGTGGGCGAGACTTGCTCCGTGGCACGCACTGACGAGACCGGGCAGCTCACCCGGCAGGACCCCCCGTTCGGCACGACCCCGCCCACCCCGCCCCCCGGCGAGGCCGGTGGCGGGGCGGACGCGCGCATGCCGCGCTGGCTGCCGCGCGCCCTGGTGCTGACGCTGACCCTCGTCGGTGTGTTCCAGCTCGGCAGCTGGGCCTTCCACCAGCTCACCGGGCTGCTGATCAACATCCTCATCGCGTTCTTCCTGGCGCTCGCCATCGAGCCCGCGGTGAGCTGGATGGCGTCGCGCGGCATGCGCAGGGGACTGGCCACCGGCATCGTCTTCCTCGCCGTGATGATCGCCTCCGCCGGGTTCGTGACCCTGCTGGGGTCGATGCTCGCCGGGCAGATCATCAAGATCGTCGAGGACTTCCCGGAGTACCTCGACTCCGTCATCAACTGGATCAACACGCACTTCAACACCGATCTGCGGCGGGTGGACGTCCAGGAGGGGCTGCTGCGCTCCGACTGGCTGCGCAACTACGTGCAGAACAGCGCGAGCGGCGTCCTGGACGTCTCCGCGCAGGTGCTCGGCGGCCTGTTCCAGCTGCTGACGATCACGCTGTTCTCGTTCTACTTCGCCGCGGACGGCCCGCGCCTGCGCCGGGCCCTGTGCTCCGTGCTGCCGCCGGCCCGGCAGGCCGAGGTGCTGCGCGCCTGGGAGATCGCCGTCAACAAGACCGGCGGCTATCTGTACTCGCGCGGCCTGATGGCGCTGATCTCGGGCATAGCCCACTACGTCCTGCTGGCCGGACTGGACGTGCCGTACGCGCCCGTGCTCGCCGTGTGGGTGGGCCTCGTCTCGCAGTTCATCCCCACCATCGGCACCTATCTCGCGGGCGCCCTGCCCATGCTGATCGCGTTCACCGTCGATCCCTGGTACGCGCTCTGGGTGCTGATCTTCGTCGTGGTCTACCAGCAGTTCGAGAACTACGTCCTGCAGCCCAAGCTGACCTCCAAGACCGTCGACATCCACCCCGCCGTCGCCTTCGGCTCGGTGATCGCGGGCACCGCCCTGCTCGGTGCGGTGGGCGCCCTGATTGCCATTCCGGCGGTCGCCACGCTGCAGGCGTTCCTGGGTGCCTATGTGAAGCGGTACGACGTCACGGACGACCCGCGTGTCCACGGGCACCGGGACCGGGGCGCCGGGCGCGGGCTCCTCGGGCGGATGCGCGAGGCGTGGAGCCGGCAGACCGGGGGCTCGGCGGCACAGTCCGGGCCGGAGTCGGGGGAGGAGCCGGGGTCGGGCTCGGACTCGGGGGACTCGGGGGACTCCGGGGACGGGGAGAACCCCGGAGGACCGGGGCCGGGGGCTTCCTGAGGGGCGCCCGGGGAGGGCGTGGCGCGCTTGACACGAAAATCGAACATCCATTCTTATGGAGGCTCCGGCAGGCCACTCGGTGGGCGTTTCACCACGGTTCGGTGGGAGATGTCCCCGAGTTATCCACAGGCTGGACGGGCGTCGGGGCGCGTTGTCAGTGGCAGGCGTTAGCGTCTTTGACGTGAAGCGATCGACTCAAGCAAATCGGGTGGAACCCATGGCAGGAACCGACCGCGAGAAGGCCCTGGATGCCGCTCTCGCACAGATTGAACGGCAATTCGGCAAGGGCGCGGTCATGCGCATGGGTGACCGGACGAACGAGCCCATCGAGGTCATCCCGACCGGGTCGACCGCGCTCGACGTCGCCCTCGGCGTCGGCGGCCTGCCGCGCGGCCGTGTGGTGGAGATCTACGGACCGGAGTCCTCCGGTAAGACGACCCTGACCCTGCACGCCGTCGCCAACGCGCAGAAGGCCGGCGGCCAGGTCGCCTTCGTGGACGCGGAGCACGCGCTCGACCCCGAGTACGCGAAGAAGCTCGGCGTCGACATCGACAACCTGATCCTGTCCCAGCCGGACAACGGTGAGCAGGCGCTCGAGATCGTGGACATGCTGGTCCGCTCCGGCGCCCTCGACCTCATCGTCATCGACTCCGTCGCCGCGCTCGTCCCGCGCGCGGAGATCGAGGGCGAGATGGGCGACAGCCACGTCGGTCTCCAGGCCCGTCTGATGAGCCAGGCCCTGCGGAAGATCACCAGCGCGCTCAACCAGTCCAAGACCACGGCGATCTTCATCAACCAGCTCCGCGAGAAGATCGGCGTGATGTTCGGCTCCCCGGAGACCACGACCGGTGGCCGGGCGCTGAAGTTCTACGCCTCGGTGCGCATCGACATCCGCCGCATCGAGACCCTGAAGGACGGCACGGAGGCGGTCGGCAACCGCACCCGCTGCAAGGTCGTCAAGAACAAGGTCGCGCCGCCCTTCAAGCAGGCCGAGTTCGACATCCTCTACGGCCAGGGCATCTCCCGCGAGGGCGGCCTGATCGACATGGGCGTGGAGCACGGCTTCGTCCGCAAGGCCGGCGCCTGGTACACGTACGAGGGCGACCAGCTCGGCCAGGGCAAGGAGAACGCCCGCAACTTCCTGAAGGACAACCCCGACCTCGCCAACGAGATCGAGAAGAAGATCAAGGAGAAGCTGGGCGTCGGTGTGCGTCCGGCGGAGCCCGCGGCCGAGCCCGGCGCGGACGCCGCTGCCGCCACCTCGGACGACGCCGCGAAGTCGGTGCCCGCACCGGCGGCCAAGGCAGCCAAGACCAAGGCCGCGGCTGCCAAGAGCTGATCCGTGACACGGCGAACGGACTGGGCCGAGTACACCGACCACCCGGAGGCCCCGCACGGGGACCCGGCCCTTGACGCGGACGGGGGGTTCGACGGCGGGGGGTTCGACGGCGGGGCCCAGGAAGAGGGCGGCCCGGCGTACGACGGTGCCGCCGCCTCCCGCGGAGGCGCCCGCCGCGGGCGTAACCGCGGCGGGGCATGGGGTGCGGACGGCCCGGAAGGCCCGCGCGGGCGACGCCGGCGCGGACGTACGGAGCCGCCCGGCGAGGACGGTGGCGCCACTTCCTCGTCGAGGGCCGAGGAGGGGACGCCTCCGGGTGACCCGGTCGAGCGGGCACGGGCGATCTGCCTGCGCCTGCTCACCGGGACCCCGCGCACGCGCAAGCAGCTCGCCGACGCCCTGCGCAAGCGGGAGATCCCGGACGACGCCGCCGAGGAGGTGCTGTCGCGGTTCGAGGAGGTCGGGCTGATCAACGACAGCGCGTTCGCGGACGCCTGGGTGGAGTCCCGGCACCATGGCCGGGGGCTGGCACGACGGGCACTCGCCAGGGAGCTGCGCACCAAGGGCGTGGACTCCGCGCTGATCGACGAGGCCGTCTCCCAGCTCGACTCCGAGCAGGAGGAGGCGACTGCCCGCGAACTCGTCGCGCGCAAGCTGCGTTCCACCCGCGGACTCGACCGCGACAAGCGCCTGCGCCGCCTCGCGGGCATGCTCGCCCGCAAGGGCTACCCCGAGGGCATGGCCCTGCGGGTGGTCCGGCAGGCCTTGGAGGAGGAGGGCGAGGACACGGAGTTTCTGGGGGATGAGGGGGGCTGACGTCCGGGGGGCTGAGGGGCTGATGTCCGGTGGGGTGCTGAGCACGCCGCACATGCCGCACACGCCACACATGCCACACACGGTGGACGCGCGGGGGCGCCCATCGCGTACGGGCTCGTGTTCGGCTTCGGGGACGCGTACGGGCTCGCGTTCAGCGTCGGGATCGGCGGGGGAGTCGGCCGGGGCCGGCCGGGGGCTCAGGAGGTGCCCTGGTCCGCCGCCTCGCCCGGTGTCACCGGCAGCCCCGCCGCGCGCCATGCCTGGAAGCCGCCGACCAGGTCGGTGGCCCGGTGCAGTCCCAGGCGGTGCAGCGACTCGGCCGCCAGGCTCGACGCGTACCCCTCGTTACAGAGCACCACGATCCGCAGGTCGTGGCTCGTGGCCTCGGGAAGGCGGTGGCTGCCCTGGGGGTCGAGCCGCCACTCCAGCTCGTTGCGCTCGACGACCAGCGCGCCCGGGATCAGCCCGTCCCGCTCACGCAGGGCCGCGTACCGGATGTCGACCAGTACGGCCGCACCGTCCTCGGCGGCCGTGTAGGCGTCCCGCGGCTCGATCCGCTCGTAGCCGGCGCGCACCCGCTCCAGCAACGCGTCGATCCCGACGGGCCGTTCGCCCCTGCTCCGCGTACCGCTCATCGTCGTTCCCCTCCGCTCGGCGCTCGCTCTACTGCCAGTCCTCGGGCTGCTCGACCTGTTCCAGGCGCAGCACCGGTCCGCCGCGGCTGAACCGGCGGATGAGCGGGAGAGGCGGGTAGTAGGCGTGCACGGAGATCGCGTGCCGCTCGGTCGACTCGTTGAGGACCTCGTGCACATGGTGACGGCCGAAGGCGCGGCCCTTGCCTGCGGGCAGCCGGCGTGAGCGGTCCACGTCGTCGGCCAGTTCCAGGGTCTTCCAGCCGCCGGCCGGGAGCCGGACGGCCAGGGAGTGCTCGGTGAGTTCACCGGAGGCCGTGACGAACGCCCCGACCGACTCGGCGTGGTCGTGCCAGCCGGTTCCGGTGCCGGGAGGCCAGCCGATCAGCCAGGCCTCGCTGCCGCCGGGACCTTCGAGCCGTACCCAGGTACGGCCCTCGGGGTCGAGCGGGAGCGAGGCGATCAACTCGGCGTCGGCGGCGGCGCGCCGGACGAAGTCGAGCAGGTCGGCCTGCGTCGGCGCGGAGGCCGGGGAGGTGACGTCGGCCGTGGAGTCCTGCGGCGAGGAGGCAACGGCGGCAGGGGAGACAGACAAGGGGCACCGTCCTGAAGGAAGTTCGCGAAGAGCGCGCGGCAGCGCGAACGAAGGTCGCGGCGCGCGGAAGGAGAAGAGGCGAAGTCAGCAGGACGGACGACACACGCAGCCCGCATAGCGGACGAGGTCCATATGGACCCTCCGCCACAGGCGCACACAGGTGTCGGTCACGCTCGGGAGTACACCACGCCGGTCGGGGCCGGTCAACTCACCGTCACTATGCGGACCCCACAGTGACGGTGAGTGTCGCTCCCGTGTACGAAGCAGCCATGGCGGCGGGCGACGCGGCGAGGCTCAGCGGGAAGCGGCTCCGGCCCGCTCCGCACCCGTCTGTGCCTGCGCCTCTGTCTGTGACCGGGCCTGGGATGCGGCCGGTCCGCCGAGGGCTGCCTCGGCCGCCGCGTAGAGATCCGCGGGCCGCACCCCGCCGAGGGCGGTCACGAGGTGCCCGTCGGGGCGCACCAGCAGGACCGAGTGCGCGGCCGCGCCCGGGTAGCTCTCCGCGACCAGCAGTTCGGCCCGGTACGGCAACGCCGTCACCGCCGCCGCCAGGCGGGGCATGATGCCGGCGGTCGCCCAGTGCTTGCGGTCCCACACACCGGTGCCCGGCGCGATGAGGACGACGAGCAGCGCACCGCGCCCGAGCCGGTCCCGGAGCCGGGCGAAGGAGCCGTCCTCGGCGGTGACCCGGACGTCCGCGACGGGTGCGCCCCGCGGGGTGTCGACGGGGACCTCGCCCTCGAGCGGGCCCGGGGCGAGCGGGGAGTCGGCGTACGTCCCCGGCGCTCCGACAGGGCCCTGACCCAGATGCCCGTCCATCAGCAGGGCCTCGTGTCCCCGCGCCGAACCGGGCACGAGCGTCCGCAACCCGCCGCCCGCGCGCAGCAGCGGAAGCGCCTGGTCGGCGGCCCGCAGCCGGGCGGCGACGGCCGCGCGCCGCTCGGTCTGGTAGGAGTCGAGCAGCGCCTCGTGCGTACCGTGGTGCCAGGCGGGGGCCAGCTTCCAGGCGAGGTTGTCGGCGTCGCGCAGCCCCTCGTCGAGGCCGTGGGTGCCGAGGGTGCCGAGGCAGTGGGCGGCGTCGCCCGCGAGGAAGACGCGGCCGGCCCGCCAGCGGCGGGCGAGCCGGTGGTGGACCGTGTGTACCCCGGTGTCGAGCAGGTCGTACGGCGGTGTCGCGCCGTCGCACCAGCCGGCGAGGGTCTCCCGGATGTGGGTGACCAGCAGTTCGGGGGTGACGAGGTCCTTGCCCGGCGGCAGCAGCCAGTCCAGACGCCAGACGCCGTCGGGGAGCGGGCGTCCGGTGATCTCGCCTGCCGACGGGGCGGACATCCGCCACGGTGGCATGCGGTGGAGCAACGCGTGGCCCTTCCAGGGGAGTTCCACGCGGAGTGCGGCCACGGCGTGCCGTTCGACGGCGGTGCGGCCGGGGAAGCGGATGTCCTGGAGCTTGCGGACGGTCGAGCGGGGGCCGTCGCAGCCGACCACGTAACTGCCGCGCCACCAGGTGCCCTGGGGGCCGCGGGTGTGCACGGTGACGCCGGAGGGCTCCTGCTCCATCGCGTCCAGGCGGCTGTCCACGGCGAGCTTGACGAGCGGTTCGTTCGCGAGGGCGGTGCGCAGGGCGCCGGTGAGGACGTGCTGGGCGATGTGCAGCGGGGCCGGGTCCGGGTGGCCCTCGGACCGTGCGGCGGCGTCCTCGAACGAGACCTCGCGCGTCACCTGCTTGCGCCGCATCGACCGCCATCCGGCCCAGCGGGTGCCGAGCGCGCCGAGGGGGGCGCCGGTGAGGCGTTCCACGAGGGCGGTGGTGTCCTCCCGCAGGACGACGGTGCGGGCGAGACGGGGTTCGTCCTTGCCGGTGCCCTCGTCGAGGACGACGCAGGGCACCTCCTGACGGGCCAGTGCCAGGGCGAGGGTGAGCCCGACGGGCCCCGCGCCGACGATGATCACCGGGTCCACGGCGCGGCGCCCCCTGCCCGCAACGGTGTCCCGAGGGACGCGAGTGAACAAGAAGATGGAGCAGGGTGCACGATCACAGAACGTATGCAACCCATTGCCAGTGTTTGCGTCAAGTGACGGAAGGCTGTGGCGATCATGTCATCGCGTACGGGGTGGGGCGGCTGCGCCTGAAGGGTGCCGGCGAGCAAAGAGGGCAGTGGCCATCAAGCCACTGCCCTCTCCGATACGCCGTCAGCCGTTTAGTGCTCGGCCCCGGTCCCGAAGGTCCCACCCGTGCCGGCCGGGTTCAGCTCCTCCATGTCGTCCGCGCTGAGCACGGCGCCCGTGCTCTTCTTGCTGCGCCGGAGCCTGCGCTCCAGCCAGCTCGCGAACGTCGTCAGGGCGAAGTTGATGGCGATGAAGATCAGGGCCACCACGGTGAAGCTCGCGATGGTGTTCGCGCCGTAGTAGGAGCTCATCGGGCTCACGGCCGCGATCAGATCCGGGAAGGTGAGGACGGCGCCGCCGAGCGCGGTGTCCTTCACGATCACGACGAGCTGGCTGACGATCGCCGGCAGCATCGCGGTGACGGCCTGCGGGAGCAGGATGGACGTCATCGTCTGGGTCTTGCGCAGACCGATGGCGTGCGCGGCCTCCGTCTGGCCCTTGGGGAGGGCCAGGATGCCGGCCCGGACGATCTCGGCCAGCACCGAGGCGTTGTAGAGCACCAGGCCGGTGATCACCGCGTAGAGCGGGCGGTCGTCGGAGTTGACGTTGGTGTACTCGGAGTACAGGGCCAGCCCGAAGATCATGAGGATCAGGACGGGGAGGGCCCTGAAAAACTCGACGATCACTCCGGCGGGGACGCGGATCCAGGCGTGGTCCGAGAGGCGGGCGATCCCGAGGACGGCGCCGAGCGGGAGCGCGATGATCATGGACAGGGCGGCCGCGATCACCGTGTTCTTCAGGCCGGGCAGGATGTACGTGGTCCATGCCTCGGTGTGGAAGAAGGGCTTCCACTTCTCCCAGTCGAGCTGTTCCTTCTCGGCGAGGTTCGTGTAGACCCACCACACGATCGCGGCGAGGGCGACTATGAACAGCACCGTGAAGAGGACGTTGCGCCGCTTGGCGCGGGGCCCCTGGGCGTCGTACAGGACGGAGCTCATCGCTTCACCGCCACCTTCTTGCCCACCCAGCCGAGGATCAGGCCGGTCGGCAGGGTCAGGCACAGGAAGCCGAAGGCGAAGACCGCGGAGATCGCCAGGAGTTGTGCCTCGTTCTCGATCATCTTCTTCATCAGCAGCGCGGCCTCGGCCACACCGATCGCGGCGGCGACCGTCGTGTTCTTGGTCAGCGCGATCAGGACGTTGGCCAGCGGACCGACGACCGAGCGGAACGCCTGCGGCAGCACGATGAGCGTCAGGACCTGCACGAAGTTCAGACCGATGGCGCGGGCCGCCTCCGCCTGGCCGACGGGGACGGTGTTGATCCCGGAGCGGATCGCCTCACAGACGAACGCCGAGGTGTAGGCGATCAGACCGAGCACCGCGAGCCGGAAGTTGATGCTCTCGAAATTGTGCGCGCCCAGGTCGATCTGCAGGGTCTGGTTGAGTCCCAGTGAGGTGAACAGGATGATCACCGTCAGCGGGATGTTCCGTACCACGTTCACGTACGCGGTGCCGAAGCCCCGCATCAGAGGGACTGGGCCGACACGCATGGCGGCCAGAACAGTTCCCCAAACCAGGGAGCCGGCGGCGGAGAGCAGGGTGAGCTGCACCGTCACCCAGAAGGCCCCCAGCAGGTCATAACCTTCAAGAAAGTCGAACACGATCTCCCGCGCTTCCGCGTGTGGACTGGGACCGATGCGCCGCCCTCGCGGGCGGCGCACACGTCATCAGCTCTTGATGTCGCCGATCGCCGGCGCAGGCTCGTTCTGGTAGTTCGCGGGGCCGAAGTTCTTCTTCACGGCCGCGTCCCAGGACTTGTCGGAGACCATGTCCTCAAGGGCCTTGTTGATCTTGGCCTTGAGGTCGCTGCCCTTCTTCACGCCGATGCCGTAGTTCTCGTTGGTCATCTTGAAGCCACCGAGCTTGAACTTGCCCTTGAACTGGTCCTGCGAGGCGTAGCCGGCGAGGATCGAGTCGTCCGTGGTCAGGGCGTCGATGGCCTTGTTCTGCAGACCGGTCAGGCACGCGGAGTACGTCGGGTACTGCTGCAGGTCGGCCTTGGGGGCCAGCTTGTCCTTGACGTTCTGGGCGGACGTCGAACCCGTCACGGAGCACAGCTTCTTGCTGTTGAGGTCCGCGGGGGCCTTGATCGAGGAGTCGTCGGCACGGACCAGCACGTCCTGGTGGGCCAGCAGGTACGGGCCGGCGAAGTCGACCTTCTCCTGACGCTCCGGGGTGATGGAGTAGGAGGCGGCGATGAAGTCGACGTCACCGCGCTGGAGCATGGTCTCGCGGTCGGCGCTCTTCGCTTCCTTCCACTCGATCTGGTCCTCGCTGTAACCGAGCTTCTTCGCGACGTACGTGGCGACGTCGACGTCGAAGCCGGAGTAGCCCTGCGGCGTCTTCTGGCCGATGCCCGGCTGGTCGAACTTGATGCCGACGGTGATCTTCTTGCCGCCCCCACCGGAACCCGACCCGCCCTCACTGTCGCTGTCGCCGCCGCACGCGGTGGCGGTGAGGGTGAGGACGAGGGCCGTGGCGGCCGCGGCGGAGACCTTGCGGAGCTTCATGGTGAACATCCTTTGTGTGATGAAGAGACACGTGCCCTGAAGACGGGCCGGCGGGTGACGCAGGGCGTCGGCTGCGGGGCGCAGTCCGTCAGTGGTGCAGGATCTTGGACAGGAAGTCCTTCGCGCGGTCGCTGCGCGGGGCGCTGAAGAACTGGTCGGGCACGGCCTCCTCGACGATCTTGCCGTCGGCCATGAAGACCACCCGGTTCGCCGCCGAACGCGCGAAGCCCATCTCGTGGGTGACCACGATCATGGTCATGCCGTCGCGGGCCAGCTGCTGCATGACCTCCAGGACCTCGTTGATCATCTCCGGGTCGAGCGCCGACGTGGGCTCGTCGAAGAGCATGACCTTGGGGTCCATGGCCAGGGCCCGGGCGATGGCGACACGCTGCTGCTGCCCGCCGGAGAGCTGCGCGGGGTACTTGTCCGCCTGGGTCCCCACGCCCACGCGGTCCAGCAGCTGCCGGGCCTTCTCCTCGGCCTTCTTCTTGTCCGCCTTGCGGACCTTGATCTGCCCCAGCATCACGTTCTCGAGCACGGTCTTGTGCGCGAACAGGTTGAAGCTCTGGAAGACCATGCCGACGTCGGCGCGCAGCCGGGCCAGCTCCTTGCCCTCCTGGGGCAGCGGCTTGCCGTCGATGGTGATCGAGCCGGAGTCGATCGTCTCGAGGCGGTTGATGGTGCGGCACAGGGTGGACTTGCCGGACCCGGAGGGCCCGATGACGACGACGACCTCGCCGCGGGCGATCGTCAGATCGATGTCCTGGAGCACGTGCAACGCGCCGAAGTGCTTGTTCACATCTTTCAGGACCACAAGGTCGCCGGACGCGGCCACGTCGTCCTTGGCCACCGATACTTCGGTCATCGCTCTCAGGCTCCGTCCTCCTCGGTTTCGGAGGACAGTAGTGACCGTTCCCGACCTGCGTCATTACTTCTGAGGTGAATCTGAGCATCACGATCCGATAGCAATCGGACACGTGTCGTAGTACCGGCGAACGTGCGCGTACCGGCTGCATAACGGAAACAGCGAGCAACCGGAACCCTCTTGACGCCGTCCTCGTCCATCAGCGTGACTGCCATGTGCACGCTCGGGTCCTCCCGGACCCGAACCGGCATCCGCACCGCACCCGCACCCGTCCGAACCGTACGCCCGGTGAACCGAAGGAGGCACGGATGAGACTGCTTCTCGTCGAGGACGACAACCACGTCGCCGCCGCGCTGTCCGCGGTCCTCGCCCGGCACGGCTTCGACGTCACGCACGCCCGCAGCGGCGAGGAGGCCCTGCAGGCGCTGGTCCCGGAGGGCAACGGCTTCGGCGTCGTCCTGCTCGACCTCGGCCTGCCCGACCAGGACGGCTACGAGGTCTGCGGCAAGATCCGCAAACGCACCAGCACCCCGGTGATCATGGTGACCGCTCGTTCCGACGTCCGCTCCCGCATCCACGGGCTGAACCTCGGCGCCGACGACTACGTCGTGAAGCCGTACGACACCGGGGAACTGCTCGCCCGGATCCACGCCGTCAGCCGGCGCAGCGTGCCCGAGGACGCGGCGACGGGCGGCGAGGGCGTGCTGCGGCTGGGCTCCGTGCACATAGAGCTGCCCACCCGGCAGGTCAGCGTGGACGGTGCGGCCGTTCAGCTCACGCGCAAGGAGTTCGACCTGCTCGCCCTCCTCGCGCAGCGTCCCGGTGTGGTCTTCCGCCGGGAACAGATCATCAGCGAGGTCTGGCGCACGAGCTGGGAGGGGACCGGCCGCACCCTGGAGGTGCATGTGGCGTCCCTGCGCGCCAAGTTGCGGATGCCGGCGCTGATCGAGACCGTGCGCGGGGTCGGGTACCGGCTCGTGGCCCCGGCGGCGTAGCGGGCCAGGGTGCGCACTCGGCTTCTCCCGCTGCTCATCGTCCTCATGGCGGCCGTGCTGCTCGCGCTCGGCGTGCCGCTCGCGGTGAGCCTGGCCGCCGCCCAGCAACAGAAGGTCGTCGTCGACCGGATCGACGACACGGCGTACTTCGCGGCCATCGCGCGGCCCGCCACCGAGGCCACCGCCGGTTCCCGTGACGTCCTGCGCGTCCTCAGCCGGGAACTGGAGAACTACCACGAGGTCTACGGCATCCGCGCCGGAGTCTTCCTGCCCAACGACACCCCGTTGGCCAGCGGGCCGAGCACCTGGTTCCTGCCCGGGACCGGCGAGGTGCGCGACGCCTTCAAGGAGTCCCTGCTCAGCCGGCGCAGCCACGACCCGCAGCAGGTCTGGCCCTGGCAGCGCGGCCGGCTGGTCGTCGCCTCACCGGTGATCCGGGACGGTGACGTCGTCGCCGTCGTGGTCACGGACTCGCCCACCGGGCCGATGCGGTCCCGGATCCTGGACGGCTGGCTGATCATCGGCGCCGGTCTGACCGCCGCCATGCTGGTGGCCGTCGGTGCCGCCCTCCGGCTGACCGGCTGGGTGCTGCGACCGGTACGGGTCCTGGACGTCACCACGCACGAGATCGCGAGCGGACGCCTGAAGTCCCGGGTCGCGGTGGCCAGCGGACCGCCGGAACTGCGGCGCCTGGCACGGTCGTTCAACGAGATGGCCGACAACGTCGAGGACGTCCTCGAACAGCAGCGGGCCTTCGTCGCCGACGCCTCCCACCAACTGCGCAACCCGCTCGCCGCCCTGCTGCTGCGCATCGAACTGCTCGCCTTCGAACTGCCCGAGGGCAACGAGGAGATCGCCTCCGTCCAGGCCGAGGGCCGGCGGCTGGCCCAGGTCCTCGACGACCTGCTCGACCTGGCCCTCGCCGAGCACACCGAGGCCGACGTCCGGCTGACCGACATCGGCGCCCTCACCGCCGAGCGCGTCGCCGCCTGGGCGCCGACGGCCGAGGCGAAGGGGGTACGGCTGCGCGGGACCTGCCCGGCCACCACCGCCTGGGCCGACCCGGTGGCCCTGTCCAGCGCGCTGGACGCCGTGATCGACAACGCGGTGAAGTTCACCCCGCGGGACGAGGGCGTCGAGGTGACCGTCGCGTCCGACGGCGACATGTCGACGATCGAGGTGGCCGACCGCGGCCCCGGCCTCACCGACGAGGAGCTTGCCCGTATCGGCGACCGCTTCTGGCGCAGCGGACGTCACCAGAACGTCAAGGGCTCCGGTCTCGGCCTGTCGATCTCGCGGGCCCTGCTCGCGGCGGGCGGCGGCACGATCGCGTACGCCCACCACGAGCCGCACGGCCTGCGGGTGACGGTGACCCTGCCGAGGACCGGCCCGGTCACCTGACGGGACATCCCTGCGGGTCGATCCACCTAGGGCTTCACCGACCGGTAGTACCGCCGGGCGCCATCGTGCAGGCCCAGCGGGTCCGTGTAGATCGCCGTGCGCAGGTCCACCAGTTGCGCGGAGTGCACGTGCGCGCCGATGCCGTCGCGGCTCTTGATCACCGTCCGGGTCAGCCATTCGGTGAGCCGGGGGTCCATGTCCTCGCGGGTGATCAGCAGGTTCGAGACGGCGATGGTGGGTACCGTGCTGCCGTTCTGGACGGTGGGGTAGGCCGACTCCGGCATGTTCGTCGCCCGGTAGAAGTGGGCCGCGTCGCCCTGGGCGTGCACCTTGGCGACCAGGTCGGCGTCGATCGGCACGAACCGGAACGAGGTGGTCTCCGCGATCTTCTTCAGGCCGTTCGTGGGCACCCCGCTCGACCAGAAGAACGCGTCGAGCTCGTTCCCGAGCCGCTCGGGGCCGGTGTCGATGCCGTCCGAGCGGGGCGTGATGTCCTTCTCCGGGTCGATGCCGGCCGCCTCCAGCACCCGGGTGGCGATCAGCCGGACCCCGGAGTCCGGCAGCCCTATGGCCACCCGCTTGCCCTTGAGGTCGGCGACGGAGCGGATGTCCGAGTCGGGCGGCACGACGAGCTGGACGTAGTCGTCGTAGAGGCGGGCCACCCCGCGGAGCCGGTCCATGACCGGCTTGCCGCCGATCCGGTAGGTGTCCACGGCGTCGGCGGCGGCGATCGTGAAGTCGGCCCGGCCGGTCGCCACCCGCTGCACGTTCTCCTGCGAGCCGTCGCTCGTCAGCAGCCGCACCTTCAGCTGCGGCATGTCCTTGGCCAGCTCCTCGCGCAGCAGCTCGCCGTACTCCTGGTACACCCCCGCGCGCGTGCCGGTGCTGAACGTGATCGTCCCGCTCGGCGGCTCCTCGCCCAGGGGCAGCATCCACCACAGCAGCAGCCCGAGGGCCACGACGCCGGCGGCCCCGCCCTGGAGGGCCCGGCGCCTGCTGATGCGGGTGAGAGCTGTGGACATGGCCGCGATCCTGCCAGCCGCCGCACCCGCTGACCAGGGCCGGGGTCACAGGCCGGGCCCGGACCGGCGCCGCCCGCTCGCTACAGTCGGCCGCATGAGTGCCTCTCCCGCCGACCTGGTCCGCCGGTTCCACCTGGCCTTCGGGCTCGACGCCCGCACCACCCCGACGGAGGTGGCGCCCGAGCTCGCCGCCCACCGGGCAGAGCTGCTCGCCGAGGAGGCCGCGGAGGTCGCCGAGGTCTCCGTCACCGGCCCCCTCGACCGGCTCGCGCACGAACTGGCGGACGTCGTGTACGTGGCCTACGGCACCGCCCTCGTGCACGGCATCGACCTGGACGCCGTCCTGGCCGAGATCCACCGCTCCAACATGACCAAGATCGGCCCGGACGGCCAGGTCACCCGCCGGGCCGACGGCAAGGTCCTCAAGGGCGACCACTACGAGGCGCCGGACGTGGGCGCCGTACTGCGCCGCCAGGGGTGGGCGCCGGGCCCCTCGTGAAGGGTGGCTGGGGTGTCCGTGGGACCGCATACCCTTGTCCCATGAGCAGCAGCGACCGGAGCCAGGCAGTGGGCGTCAGGACATACGAGGTACGCACCTACGGGTGCCAGATGAACGTCCACGATTCCGAGCGATTGTCCGGTCTGCTGGAGGACGCCGGGTACGTCCGCGCGCCCGAGGGCTCCGACGGCGACGCCGACGTCGTCGTCTTCAACACCTGCGCGGTCCGGGAGAACGCCGACAACAAGCTGTACGGCAACCTCGGGCACCTCGCGCCGAAGAAGGCGAGCCGGCCCGGCATGCAGATCGCCGTCGGCGGCTGCCTCGCCCAGAAGGACCGCGACACCATCGTCAAGCGGGCCCCCTGGGTCGACGTGGTCTTCGGCACGCACAACATCGGCAAGCTGCCCGTCCTGCTGGAACGCGCGCGCGTGCAGGAGGAGGCGCAGGTCGAGATCGCCGAGTCGCTGGAGGAGTTCCCCTCCACGCTGCCCACCCGGCGCGAGAGCGCCTACGCGGCCTGGGTCTCGATCTCCGTCGGCTGCAACAACACCTGCACCTTCTGCATCGTCCCGGCCCTCCGCGGCAAGGAGAAGGACCGCCGCCCCGGCGACATCCTCGCCGAGGTCGAGGCGCTGGTCGCCGAGGGCGTCAGCGAGATCACCCTGCTCGGGCAGAACGTCAACGCGTACGGCTCGGACATCGGCGACCGCGAGGCGTTCAGCAAGCTGCTGCGGGCCTGCGGGAACATCGAGGGCCTTGAGCGCGTCCGCTTCACCTCCCCGCACCCGCGCGACTTCACCGACGACGTGATCGCCGCCATGGCCGAGACGCCGAACGTGATGCCGCAGCTGCACATGCCGCTCCAGTCCGGCTCGGACACCGTCCTGAAGGCGATGCGCCGCTCCTACCGCCAGGAGCGCTACCTCGGGATCATCGAGAAGGTCCGCGCCGCCATCCCGCACGCCGCGATCACCACCGACATCATCGTGGGCTTCCCCGGCGAGACCGAGGAGGACTTCGAGCAGACGCTGCACGTGGTGCGCGAGGCGCGCTTCGCGCAGGCGTTCACGTTCCAGTACTCCAAGCGCCCCGGCACCCCGGCGGCCACGATGGACGGCCAGATCCCGAAGAAGGTCGTCCAGGAGCGCTACGAGCGGCTGGTCGCCCTCCAGGAGGAGATCTCCTGGGAGGAGAACAAGAAGCAGGTCGGCCGCACCCTGGAGCTGATGGTCGCCGAGGGCGAGGGCCGCAAGGACGACGCCACGCACCGTCTCTCCGGCCGTGCCCCCGACAACCGCCTGGTCCACTTCACCAAGCCGGACCAGGAGGTCCGCCCCGGTGACGTGGTGACCGTCGAGATCACCTACGCCGCCCCGCACCACCTCCTCGCCGAGGGCCCCGTCCTCGACGTACGCCGCACGCGCGCGGGCGACGCCTGGGAGAAGCGCGACGCCGCTGCGCAGGCCAAGCCGGCGGGCGTGCTGCTGGGCCTGCCCAAGGTGGGCGTGCCCGAGCCGCTGCCGGTCGCCACCTCGGGCTGCGCGATCGACTGACGGCACCGCGGGAGCCGTCCCGGGCCGCCGTGCGGCGCCGCAGTAGGCTGCCGATCATGCTTGTCGCCGCCGCAGTCTGCCCGTGCCCGCCCCTCCTCGTGCCCGAGGTCGCGGCGGGCGCCGCCCCCGAGCTGGACGCCGCGCGTGCCGCGTGCGCCGACGCGCTCGGGGTGCTCGCCGCCGCCCGGCCCGACCTGCTGCTGGTCGTCGGGCCCGCGGATCGGACCGGGACGAGCCCGGAGGGCACGCCGGGCGACTTCCGGGGCTTCGGGGTGGACGCAGCCGTACGCCTGGGCGCGGGAGCCGCGGGAGCGGAGCCGCAGGGCGTCCTGCCGCCGTCCCTGGCCGTCGCCGCCTGGCTGCTGGAGCGCACCGGCTGGTCGGACGCCCCGATCGAGGGACTCGGCGTGGGGGAACCGACGACCGCCGAGCGGTGTATCCAGACGGGAAGGGAGATCGCCGCCCGGGCCGGCCGGGTGGCGCTGCTGGTGATGGGTGACGCCAGCGCCTGCCGCACGCTGAAGGCGCCCGGCTATCTCGACGAGCGGGCGGAGCCGTTCGACGCGTCCGTCGCGCGGGCGCTGGGTTCGGCCGACGTGCCAGCTTTGAAGGAGCTGGACGTCGCGCTCGCCCGGGAGCTGCAGGTGTCGGGGCGGGCCCCGTGGCAGGTCCTGGCGGGAGCCGCCGAGGACGCCGATCTGGCGGGCGCCCTGCTGTACGAGGACGCGCCCTACGGGGTCGGCTACCTGGTCGCCACCTGGTCGTAGAGCCCGGTCCGGCCGGACACGGCGGACGGCCGCGCGCCCGGGGGCTGCGCGGCCGTCCGTGACGTGCCGGTCAGGTGGTCGGCGGCGGTGCGTCCGGCGGTGGCGTGCCTCCGCCCGCCGCCGGGTCGTCGCCCTTGTGCGCGAGGCGGCCCATGGCTCCGTGTGCCTTGCCCGTCCCCGAGTGGATCTTGTCGGTGTACTTGCCCTTGGTCCGCTCGTCGACGACCTTGGCGGCTTTGTCGAGGCCGTGGTGCACCTTGTCCTCGTGCCGCTGTGCGAAGTCGGACACCTTGTCCTTGGCCGGGGCGATCCTGGCCTTCAGATTGTCCATCAGACCCATGCTTCACCTTCCCGCGCGGGGCAGTTACCTGCGGGCGCCCTCACCGGCCTCGCTGTCGGCGGCCTCGTCGGCGGACTGCTGCTTGGGGATCTCGACGCCGTCGTCGGTGCCGTTCCCGTCGGTCCCGGCGGCCGCCGCGGGGGCCGTCTCCTCCGCCTCGGCGCCCGACGGACCCGAGGGCTCCGCCGTCTCAGCCGCCGCCTCAGCCGCGGGCTCGGCCGTCTCCGTGTCGGCCTCAGCCCCGGCCTCGGCGGACGACGCCTCCTCCGAGACCTTCGACCTGCCAAAAATCCGTGCGAAAACGCCCATATCCACTCCATACGGTACTCGTGCGGGCGAAATCCCGCGTCGTCCGGTGCGTCCGTTTGCGCCCCCGGGTGGCCGCCCCCACCGAATCGGCGGCGAAAACCTCGCAACAGGCAACGACCCCGCACACGGGCCGTCACGTAACTCGTTCGAGACCACCCCTCGGGGTTTGCGAGACTGGGGCGGTGAGCAGTGCACCCCTCTCCCCGCGCGTCATCGCCGTCGTCGGACCCACCGCGGCCGGAAAGTCCGATCTGGGCGTCTTCCTGGCGCAGCGACTCGGCGGCGAAGTCGTCAACGCCGACTCCATGCAGCTCTACCGGGGGATGGACATCGGCACCGCCAAGCTGACGCCCGAGGAGCGCCAAGGGGTCCCGCACCACCTGCTGGACATCTGGGACGTCACGGTCACCGCCTCCGTCGCCGAGTACCAGCGCCTCGCCCGCGCGCGCATCGACGCCCTGCTCGCCGAGGGGCGCTGGCCCGTCCTGGTCGGTGGATCGGGACTGTACGTCCGGGGCGCCGTCGACCACCTCGAGTTCCCCGGCACCGACCCCGAGGTCCGGGCCCGGCTGGAGGAGGAGCTGGCCCTGCGCGGCTCCGGGGCGCTCCACGCGCGCCTGGCCGCCGCCGACCCCGACGCCGCCCAGGCGATCCTCCCCAGCAACGGCCGGCGGATCGTCCGGGCCCTGGAGGTCATCGAGATCACCGGCCGGCCCTTCACCGCCAACCTGCCCGGCCACGACTCCGTGTACGACACCGTCCAGATCGGCGTCGACGTCGCCCGCCCCGAGCTCGACGAGCGCATCGCCCGCCGCGTCGACCGGATGTGGGACGCCGGGCTCGTCGACGAGGTGCGCGCACTGGAGGCGAAAGGGTTGCGCGAGGGGCGTACGGCCTCGCGCGCGCTCGGCTACCAGCAGGTGCTCGCCGCGCTCGCCGGGGAGTGCACCCTCGACGAGGCCCGCGCGGAGACCGTCCGGGCCACCAAACGCTTCGCGCGCCGTCAGGATTCATGGTTCAGACGCGACCCGCGGGTGCACTGGCTCAGTGGGGCTGCGGCAGATGTCACAGAACTTCCGCAGCTGGCCCTGGCGTTGGTCGAACGACCGGTCACAGCCTGATCACGTGATGGCATCGGGACGCTCCGGTCGTCATCCGGGCCTGCGTCACCGTGCCATCATCGAGCTTCGATCGACCAAGTGGAGTCCGAGTTGGGAGGGCGCGTGGCGATGGAGGCCGGCCCTCGCGACACCGCACACGGCACGGGGAACCGCACCACCGGCACCGGTGAGCGGGAGCCCGACGCCGCGCGGCTGGACCCGGACGTGACCGACGACGCCGACGCCGACGGTGGCGTGACCGACGACGGTCCCACGCCCGAGGAGATGTACACCGGCGGCCCCGAGGTCGAGGTCGAGCTCCGCCCGCAGCGCAGGCTCCGCCTGTGGCAGCTCGCGCCCATCGTCGGCCTGGGCGCGCTCGGCTCCCTGATGTTCGCCTTCCCGCTCGCCTTCGACTTCGGCGACAGCGGTGCCGTGATCGCCATGCTGGGCCTGCTCATCTGCCTCTGCGCGGGCGGCTGGGGCATGATGGCCGCCCGCCGCGTGGGCTACACCTGGCCCGGCCTGCCGCCGCGCGGCTCCGGCCGCCGTCCGGACTGGCGGGTCGTCGGGGCGTACTGCCTGCTGCTCGCGGCGGTCGTCGCGCTCGCCGTGTGGCGCGTGGCACGCCTGCGCTGACCGGGGCCCCCGCGCCGCCGCCGTACGGGATGTCGGACCCGCACCGTACGATCGAGGAATGAGCACGCGGATCGCCTTCCTCAAGGGCCACGGCACCGAGAACGACTTCGTGATCGTCCCCGACCCGGAGAACGTCATCGAGCTGCCCCCGGCCGCCGTCGCCGCCCTGTGCGACCGCCGCGCGGGCATCGGCGGCGACGGCCTGCTGCACGTCGTGCGCTCCGCGGCCCACCCCGAGGCCCGGCACCTGGCGGCCGAGGCCGAGTGGTTCATGGACTACCGCAACGCCGACGGCTCGGTCGCCGAGATGTGCGGCAACGGCGTACGGGTCTTCGCCCGCTACCTCCAGCGCGCCGGCCGCACCGGCGAGGGCGACCTCGCGGTGGCCACCCGCGGCGGCGTGAAGACCGTGCACATCGACAAGGACGGCGGCATCACCGTCGGCATGGGCAGGGCCCGCCTCCCCGAGGGCGACGTCACCGTCGGTGTCGGCGACCGCAGCTGGCCCGCCCGCAACGTGAACATGGGCAACCCGCACGCCGTGGCCTTCGTCGACGACCTCGCGGACGCCGGTCCGCTGCTCGAGGCGCCGCCCTTCAGCCCGGCCGCCGCCTACCCCGACGGCGTCAACGTCGAGTTCGTCGTGGACCGCGGCCCCCGGCACGTGGCGATGCGCGTCCACGAGCGCGGCTCCGGCGAGACCCGCTCCTGCGGCACCGGCGCCTGCGCGGTCGCCGTGGCCACCGCCCGCCGCGACGGCGCCGACCCGGCCGTCACCGGCGCCCCGGCGACGTACACCGTCGACGTCCCCGGCGGCACCCTGGTCATCACCGAGCGTCCGGACGGCGAGATCGAGATGACCGGCCCCGCGGTGATCGTGGCCGAGGGCGAAATCGACGCGGAATGGCTGGAATCGATCGCTCGCTGAGGCGTTCCGGTCGCTCCGGTGTCCGGTCCGGGCGGCCCGCGCCCCCGCCGTTCCCGGGGAAGCGCCGTTCCGCCGCGTTCGACGGCGCGCATCCGCCCCTTCAGGTTGGCGCAAACCGTAAACATGCGAAGCCTCGCTCGAATGGGTGATCCGTTTCACGCTGGGGCGGAGGCGGTCGGAAGCGCGTGATGGGCTCGGTAGCATCAAGCACCGGCCCGGACGGGGAGAAGTCGCCATCCCCTGTGCCGAGTCCGTCATGGGGAACCCCGTCCGCCGGTCCACGCAGCCGGAGGTGCCCATGAGTGCGGAGGCCACGAATTCCGCGACGCCCGGCCCGGTATCGGGCGCCGTGACGCCCGCCGTGCCCCGCAGGAAGTCCCGCGCCCGCATCGACCTGCGCCGCCTCGGCAGGGCCGCGCTGCTCGGCCCCACCGCGCGCGGCCGGCTGCCCGACGCCATCGGCCACGTCGTCGACGCGCACCGGGCCCACCACCCCGACGCCGATCTCGAACCGCTGCGCCGCGCCTATGTGCTCGCCGAGTCCTCGCACCGCGGCCAGATGCGCAAGAGCGGCGAGCCGTACATCACCCACCCGCTCGCGGTGACCCTCATCCTCGCCGAACTCGGCGCCGAGACCACGACGTTGACCGCCTCCCTCCTCCACGACACCGTCGAGGACACCGACGTGACGCTCGACCAGGTCGGCGAGCAGTTCGGCGAGGAGGTCCGCTTCCTCGTCGACGGCGTCACCAAACTCGAGAAGGTCGACTACGGCGCCGCCGCCGAGCCCGAGACCTTCCGCAAGATGCTCGTCGCCACCGGCAACGACGTCCGTGTGATGTCGATCAAACTCGCCGACCGGCTGCACAACATGCGCACCCTCGGCGTGATGCGCCCCGAGAAACAGGCCCGCATCGCCAAGGTCACCCGGGACGTCCTCATCCCGCTCGCCGAACGGCTCGGCGTCCAGGCGCTCAAGACCGAGCTGGAGGACCTGGTCTTCGCGATCCTGCACCCCGAGGAGTACGAGCACACCCGGGAGCTGATCGCCGGCAACGCCGCCCGCTCCGACGACCCGCTGACCGAGATGGCCGACGAGATGCGCACGGTCCTGCGCGAGGCCGGCATCCAGGCCGAAGTCCTCATCAGGCCCCGGCACTTCGTCTCCGTGCACCGCGTCTCCCGCAAACGCGGCCGGCTGCGCGGCGCCGACTTCGGACGGCTGCTGATCCTGGTGAACGAGGACGCCGACTGCTACGGCGTCCTCGGTGAACTGCACACCTGTATGACCCCGGTGGTCTCGGAGTTCAAGGACTTCATCGCCGTCCCCAAGTTCAACCTGTACCAGTCGCTGCACACCGCCGTGGCCCGCGAGGACGGACAGGTCGCCGAGGTCCTCATCCGCACCCACCAGATGCACAAGGTCGCCGAGGCCGGAGTGGTCGCGCTCGGCAACCCCTACGCCGGTCCCGCGGAGGAGCAGACCGCGGCCGGCGACGGCGAGCGCGCCGACCCGACCCGCCCCGGTTGGCTCTCCCGGCTGCTGGACTGGCAGGAGGCCGCCCCCGACCCCGACACGTTCTGGTCGACGCTGCGGGAGGACCTCGCCCAGGACCGCGAGATCACCGTCTTCCGCCCCGACGGCGGCACCCTGGGCCTGCCCGAGGGCGCCACCTGCGTGGATGCCGCCTACGCCCAGTACGGCGAGGACGCGCACGCGTGCATCGGCGCCCGCGTCAACGGCCGGCTGGCCACCCTCAGCACCGTCCTGCGCGACGGCGACAGCGTGCAGCTCCTCATGGGGCAGGACCCGGCCTCCGAGCCGTCCCGCGAGTGGCTGGAGCACGCGCACACGCCCGGCGCCCGTATCGCCATCCAGCGGTGGCTCGCCTCCCATCCCGCGCCGGGCGAGTCCGCTCCCGAGGACGAGGGGCGGGGCGCGCCCTTCCGGCAGCCCGCCGAAGGAGCCGGGAGCCAGGGCGGCCCCGCGTTCCGGCCCGGTACCGAGGGGCCGGGTGGCCGTCCCGCCGCCGGTGTCCTGGCCGACCGGCCCGGTGCCGCCGTACGCCTCGCCGGGTGCTGTACGCCCGTGCCGCCCGACGAGATCACCGGGTTCGCCGTGCGCGGGGGAGCGGTCACCGTCCACCGCGCCGGGTGCTCCGCCGTGGCGCGGATGCGGGGCGCCGGGCGCGCGGAGGTCGGCGTGCGCTGGGGGGACACCGCCGAGTGCCGGGTCACCCTGGTCGCCGAATCGTTCGTCCGTCCGCATCTGCTGGCGGACCTCACCGAGGTGATGGCGCAGGAGGGCGCGGAGATCGTCTCGGCGACCGTGGAGCCGCCGACCCAGCAGCGCGTCCGCCACACCTACACCGTCGAGCTGCCCGACGCGGGCCGGCTCCCCGGTCTGATGCGCGCCATGCGCGAGGTCGCCGGCGTGTACGACGTCAGCCGGGCGCATGCCCCGGCCCAGCGGGCCTGAGGAGACAGCGGACCGAGGGGCGGCCCAGCAAAGGGGCGGCGGGCGCGAGGACAGCGCGGGCCACCCGTTCGAGTGGGGCGGTCGCGCGCCGTCCACGTCCCGTCGCCGCGCGCTGATAGCCGTGGTCCATGCTGCTCTCCTCCCGCAGCGAGGCTCAGCGACCGGCCCCTGGCGCTCCTCGCCCCCGATCCGGACCCCGTCGGCGCCTGAAGGTGCCCGCCCTGCTCATCCCCGCCGTCTCCCTCTGCCTGCTCGCCGCGAGCGCCCCCGCCACCCCGCTCGGCGTCGGCGACCGGCTCTACCCCCACCTGGGCAACCCCGGCTACGACGTGGCGTCGTACGACCTCTCCTTCACCTACTCCGGAGCCAACGACAAGCCCCTCAAGGCCGTCACCACCATCGACGCCTGGACGACCGCCGACCTGAAGCGCGTCAACCTGGACTTCGCGCACGGCAAGGTCGACTCGGTCGTCGTCGACGGCGAGCCCGCCACCTTCCGGAACGCGGGCGAGGACCTCGTGGTCACCCCCGCCGAGGAGGTGCCCGAGGGCAGCTGGATGCGCATCACCGTGCGGCACAGCAGCGACCCCGTGTACGGGCAGAAGCGCGAGGGCGGCTGGGTACGCACCGCCGACGGCCTCGCCATGGCCAACCAGGCCGACGCCGCGCACGTCGTCTTCCCGTGCAACGATCACCCCTCCGACAAGGCGATCTTCACCATCCGGGTCACCGCGCCCAACGGCTACACCGCCGTGGCCAACGGTCTGCGGACCGACGTCGACCGGGCGGCGAAGTCGACCACCTGGACGTACCGCACCCGGCACCCCATGGCCACCGAGCTCGCCCAGGTCTCCATCGGCCGCTCCAAGGTCCTGCACCGCACCGGCCCGCACGGCCTGCCCGTCCGGGACGTCGTGCCCGCGAAGGACACGAAGCTGCTCGAACCCTGGCTGAAGAAGACACCCGGCCAGATCAGCTGGCTGGAGGGCAAGGTCGGCCGCTACCCGTTCGAGACGTACGGCCTGCTCATGGCGCACGCCACCACCGGCTTCGAACTGGAGACACAGACGTTGTCCCTGTTCGAGCGGGACCTGTTCACCCAGCCCGCGTTCCCCGAGTGGTACGTCGAGTCGATCATGGTGCACGAGCTGGCGCACCAGTGGTTCGGCGACAGCGTCAGCCCGCGCACCTGGTCCGACCTGTGGCTCAGCGAGGGCCACGCCACCTGGTACGAGGCCCTGTACGCGGCCGAGAAGGCGGACCGCCCGATGGAGGCGCGGATGAAGGCCGCCTACACGGCCTCCGACCGCTGGCGCGCGGCGGGCGGACCGCCCGCGGCCCCGAAGGCACCCGACCCGGGCAAGAAGATCAGCATCTTCCGCCCCAACGTGTACGACGGCGCCGCCCTCGTCCTGTTCGCGCTGCGCGAGGAGATCGGCGCCCCCGCGTTCGACCGGCTGGAGCGCGCCTGGGTGAGCCGCAACCGCGACGGTTCCGCCTCCACCGCCGACTTCGTCGCCCTCGCCGAGGAGGTCTCCGGACGGCACCTGAAGGGCTTCCTGCACGCCTGGCTGTACGGCGAGAAGACCCCGCCGATGCCCGGCCGGCCCGACTGGAAGGCCGCCGACCCCGCCAAGCCGGCGGCCAAGGGCAAGCGGGCCGCCGGACAGGGGACGGGAGCCCACGCGCGGGCCGGGAAACCGGGCGTGCGATAAGCCGGTGACGAGACGGCCCGTGCCGTGCGACCATCGTCCGGTCGGCGCGGCACGGGCCACGGGAATCTCCCGGGGTACCCGTGCGTTGTGACCAGTGACGGAACAGCTCTCGACGCACCACCGAGCGGGCCGTCCAGGCCGCGGCCTCGTCGCCGCACCACGGAATCCCCAACGACGTAAGGACCCAATGACCTCCTCTTCTTCCTTTTCCCAGGACTCGAAGCGCTTCGCGCACACTCACCCCGACGGTCTGCGGGCCGATGCCCTGATGGAAGAGGACGTCGCCTGGAGCCACGAGATCGACGGAGACCGGGACGGCGACCAGTTCGACCGCTCCGACCGCGCGGCCCTGCGCCGTGTCGCGGGCCTCTCCACCGAGCTCGAGGACGTCACCGAGGTCGAATACCGCCAGCTCCGCCTGGAGCGCGTCGTCCTCGTGGGCGTCTGGACCTCGGGCACCGTGCAGGACGCGGAGAACTCCCTCGCGGAGCTCGCCGCCCTCGCGGAGACCGCGGGCGCCCTCGTGCTCGACGGCGTGATCCAGCGCCGCGACAAGCCCGACGCGGCCACCTACATCGGCTCCGGCAAGGCGCAGGAGCTGCGGGACATCGTCCTGGACACCGGCGCCGACACCGTCATCTGCGACGGTGAGCTCAGCCCGGGCCAGCTCATCCACCTCGAGGACGTCGTCAAGGTCAAGGTCATCGACCGTACGGCCCTGATCCTCGACATCTTCGCCCAGCACGCCAAGTCCCGTGAGGGCAAGGCGCAGGTCGCGCTCGCGCAGATGCAGTACATGCTGCCGAGGCTGCGCGGCTGGGGTCAGTCGCTGTCCCGGCAGATGGGCGGCGGCAAGGGCGGCGGCCTCGCCACCCGTGGTCCCGGTGAGACCAAGATCGAGACCGACCGGCGTCGGATCCGCGAGAAGATGGCGAAGATGCGCCGGGAGATCGCGGAGATGAAGACCGGCCGCGACATCCAGCGCCAGTCACGACGACGCAACAAGGTGCCCTCGGTCGCGATCGCTGGCTACACCAACGCCGGCAAGTCCTCCCTGCTCAACCGCCTCACCGGCGCGGGCGTCCTGGTCGAGAACGCCCTGTTCGCGACCCTGGACCCGACCGTGCGCCGGGCCGAGACCCCGAGCGGACGGCTGTACACGCTGGCGGACACCGTCGGCTTCGTCCGGCACCTGCCGCACCACCTGGTCGAGGCGTTCCGCTCCACGATGGAGGAGGTCGGCGACTCCGACCTCATCCTGCACGTGGTCGACGGCTCGCATCCGAACCCGGAGGAGCAGCTGGCCGCCGTGCGCGAGGTGATCAGGGACGTCGGCGCCACCGGCGTGCCCGAGATCGTCGTGATCAACAAGGCCGACGCGGCCGACCCGCTGACGCTCCAGCGGCTGCTGCGGATCGAGAAGCGGTCCATCGCCGTCTCGGCCCGCACCGGCCAGGGCATCGCCGAGCTGCTCGCCCTGATCGACAACGAGCTGCCCCGCCCGTCCGTCGAGGTCGAGGCACTCGTGCCGTACACCCACGGCAAGCTCGTCGCCCGCGCCCACACCGAGGGCGAGGTGATCTCCGAGGAGCACACCCCGGAGGGCACGCTGCTCAAGGTGCGGGTGCACGAGGAACTGGCGGCGGATCTCGCGCCGTACCTGCCCACCCCGGCCGGCTGAGCCGTCCGGCACCGGACAGACGGGAAGGCCCGCTCCCCCCGAGGGGAGCGGGCCTTCCCGTTGTGCCGGGAGCGTGCCGGTCAGCGCCCGGCGAACTTGCCGCTGACTGTGTCGAAGACGGTCTTGGCCTCCTTGCCCAGCCGCGGACCGGCGAGCCAGCCCGACTCCACCGGGCCGATCGAGGTGTTGGACACCAGCGCCGGCTTGCCGTCGTTGCCGGTGGCGACCCAGCCGCCGCCCGACGAACCGCCCGTCATGGTGCAGCCGATCCGGTACATCGTCGGGTCCGACGCCCGCAGCGACAGCCGGCCCGGCCGGTCCTGGCACTGGTACAGCTTCTGCCCGTCGTACGGAGCCGCGGCCGGGTAGCCGATCGCCCTGATGCTCTTCACCCGCGGTACGGCGGGGGCGTCGAACTCCACCGGCAGAGCGGAACCGACCGTCTCCTCCAGGGACTTGCCGCCCCCGTTCTCCGGCTTCACATGCAGCACGGCGAAGTCGTACGGGGCGCCGTCACCGCCGGTCGCGCCGCCCTGCGCGATCCACTGGTTCGAGGTCCCCGCCCAGTCGGCCCACCAGATGCCGTAGGGAGCGACCTCCTCCTTGGGGACGCCCTTCAACTCGGCCTCGCTGCGGCCCGCGTCGTTGTACGACGGCACGAACGCGATGTTCCGGTACCAGCCGCCGCTCTTGCCCGCGTGCACACAATGGCCCGCCGTCCACACCATGTTGGACTTCCCGGGGTGCGCGGGGTCCTTCACGACGGTCGCCGAGCACACCATCGTGCCCTCGGGGGAGTCGAAGAAGACCTTGCCCGCCTCCGGCACGCTCGCGTGGTAGCGGGGTGCCACGGCCCGCGCATCCACCGGGTCCGGCGTCGGATCGGTCACGCCCTGGTCGCCCGACAGGTCGTTCTCGTCGACCCCCCGGTCCGGGTCCTCGGCGTCCCGCATCCGGTCCGGGTCCCAGAGGTCCTTGATGATCGGGTTGATGTAGTCCTTGGCCTCGCGCAGCCAGTCGTCCCGGTCCCAGTTCTTCCAGTCGCCGTCCCGCCACTTGTCGATGTCGATCCCGTGCTCGCGGAGCTTGTCCTTGATGTCGTCCGGGATCGTGATCTTTCCTTCGCCGCCGGCTCCGGCCGCCGCGGAGGCGGTCGCGGCGCCCCCGGCGTCGGCGTCCCCGGACTCGCAGGCGGTGGCGGTGAGGGCCAGGGCGGCGGCGAGCGCCGCCACCGAGAGCGGGGAGACACCGCGGCGCGCGCTCTTCTCCCTGCGGGCGGTGAACGACGGCCGTATGGATCGCATGGTGTGACTCCCCCTGAGGTGACGGTACTTGTGCCGCTGTCGCATACGTGCGCCGGCCGCTGTCCGATCAACTCGTCCGGCCAGCGGGCCGATCGTCCGCCACACGGCGTGCGCGTACGGCTCGCGGCTCGGTGGAACGGCACCACACACTATGCGGTCGCTGTGGGCGAGTTCTGACGGAACGGCAACGGTTCAGCCACAGCCCGCCGACCCGGGCCAGGTCACAGAGCCGGAACGGCGTCGGGGCCGTCGCCGCCGCCCGCGGGGAACGCCTCTTCTGGGCTCCGCCGGGCGGAGATTGTGCGGCAACCCGTAACCCGGTGCGTGTCCCGCTCTTTTTAGCGGTGGGGGCCGGCCGTGCGTGCGCGGTCCCCGGTCCCCGGTTCCCCGCAGTTTCGAGTGGACGCTCGCGGGGCTGCGTATGTCGGGACGGGCGAGGACACACGAGACCCGCTCGCCCCTGGACAGCGGGAGGACAGGGAGCCATGGCCGTAACCGAATCCGTGTGCGGGGGATCGCCCGGGACCGAGGACGCGCGCAGCGCGCACGAGGGGATCCTGCGACGGCAGTCGGCCCGCGAGTCCGCGGCCCGCACCTACGCCCGCGCCCTGCCGATCGTGCCGGTCCGGGCCCGGGGCATGACCATCGAGGGCGCGGACGGCCGCCGTTACCTCGACTGCCTGTCCGGCGCCGGCACGCTCGCCCTCGGCCACAACCACCCCGTGGTCCTGGAGGCCATCCGCGGGGTCCTGGACTCCGGGGCGCCCCTGCACGTCCTCGACCTCGCCACCCCGGTCAAGGACGCCTTCGTCACCGAGCTGTTCCAGACGCTGCCGCCCGGACTCGCGGGCCGCGCGCGCGTGCAGTTCTGCGGACCGGCCGGCACCGACGCGGTCGAGGCCGCCTTCACGCTCGTCCGGGCCGCCACCGGACGCGACGGCATCCTCGCCTTCAGCGGCGCCTACCACGGGATGACCAGCGGGGCGCTCGCCGCCTCCGGGGGCGCCCCCGACGTACGGGTCGCGCGCCTGCCCTTCCCGCAGGACTACCGCTGCCCGTTCGGTGTCGGCGGGGAGCACGGCGCCGAACTCGCCGCCCGCTGGACCGAGTCCGTCCTCGACGACCCCAAGTCGGGCGTGCCCGACCCGGCCGGGATGATCCTCGAACCCGTCCAGGGGGAGGGCGGTGTCCTTCCCGCGCCGGACGCCTGGCTGCGGCGCATGCGCCGGATCACCGCCGACCGTTCCATCCCGCTGATCGCCGACGAGGTGCAGACCGGCGTCGGACGCACCGGCGCCTTCTGGGCCGTCGAGCACAGCGGGGTCACCCCCGACGTCATGGTCCTGTCCAAGGCCATCGGCGGCAGCCTGCCCCTGGCGGTGATCGTCTACCGCGAGGAGCTCGACGCCTGGCAGCCGGGCGCCCACGCCGGAACGTTCCGCGGGAACCAGCTCGCCATGGCCGCCGGTACGGCGACCCTCGCGTACGTCCGGGAGAACCGGCTCGCCGAGCGGGCCGCCGACCTGGGCGCGCACATGCTGCGTCAGCTGCGCCGGCTGGCGGGCGAGCACGCGTGCCTCGGGGACGTACGGGGGAGGGGGCTGATGCTGGGCGTCGAGGTGGTGGATCCGCGGGCCCCGGCCGTGAGCGGCGGCGAGCGGACCGTCACCCTCGCGGCGACCGCCCGCCCGCCCGAGGAACAGCCCCGGCCCGCCGCCCCCGCCCTCGCCGCCGCCGTCCAGCGGGAGTGCCTGCGCCGCGGGCTGATCGTCGAACTCGGCGGCCGCCACGCCAGCGTCGTACGGCTGCTGCCGCCCCTGACCGTCACCGACGAGCAGGCGGCGGCGGTGCTGGACCGGCTCGCCGACGCCGTGGACGCCGTGTCCGGCGACCGGGCGGACCGGCGGCCTCTCGCTCCAGGACGGCAGGGCGACCGGTCCGCGCACACCGACTGAGGACGCCCGCCCGCACCCCGTAGCACCCTCGCCTCGCCGTGACAGGCCACCGGCACACCGGCCCCCACCTCACACGGCACCCACCACCCGGCGGCGGCCCCCACCACAGGGCCGCCCCAAGCCACGTCACGCGGCACGGCTCACCCCCGCCTCCCGCACCACCGCAGTCGCACCCCGCGCCTCGGGCCACTCCAAGGCGCCCCCTCGCACTCCTGAGCCCCCGCAGAGGACCCATCGTGACGACCACCCCCACCGCCCTCCCCGAGACGCGAGCCCCGGGCCAGGACACCGCCCCGCCGGACCCCCTGCACCACCCCGACCCGCGCCAGGCGGCCGAGGCCGCCACCGTGGAGAACCTGCTCCGCTGCCACGTCCGCGAGACCCGGCTTCCGGCGCCCCAGGACGGCGTCCTGCGCGTCCCGCTGCCCGCCACCGGCACCGCCCTGCTGGTCCCGGTCCACCACTGGTCGCCGACGGGATGGCACCGCTTCGGCCCGCCCCGCCCGGCCGATGCCCCGGAGGGAACCCCACCGCTCGACGCGGTCACCGTCGCCGCCCTGCTCGCCCGGGAGGCCGCGGCGGCCCGCCCCTCGGCGGACGACAGCGCCGGCGACCTCGTCGGCCGTGTCGCCGACTCCGTCCGCCGCACGGCCGTGTTCATCCAGGACCGCCGCGCCCACCCGGCCGACGTGCCCGACCGCTTCCTGGCCGCCGAGCAGGCCCTCGTCCTGGGACACCCGTTCCACCCCACCCCCAAGAGCCGTGAGGGGCTGTCGGAGGCGGAGGCCGCCCTCTACTCACCGGAGACGCGCGGCTCCTTCCCGCTCGCCTGGCTGGCCGTCGCGCCCGACGTCGTCGCCGCCGACTCGGCCTGGACGGAGGCGGGACGCCCCGTCACCGCGCCACAGCTCACGGCCCGGCTCGCCGGCCCCGGGCTGCCGCTGCCCGACGGCTGCGCCGCGCTGCCGCTGCACCCCTGGCAGCTGCGCGCGATCCGGCAGCGCCCCGACACGGCGGCCCTCTTCGACGCCGGGCTGCTCCACGACCTCGGCACCCACGGACCCGCGTGGCACCCCACGTCGTCCGTCCGCACCGTCCACCGCACCGGCGCCCCGGCCATGCTCAAGCTCTCCCTCGGCCTGCGCATCACCAACTCCCGCCGCGAGAACCTCCGCAAGGAACTGCACCGGGGCGTGGAGGTGCACCGGCTGCTGCGCGGCGGCCTCGGAACGCGCTGGCAGGCCGCGCATCCGGGCTTCGACATCGTGCGCGACCCGGCGTGGCTCGCCGTCGACGCACCGGACGGCACCCCGGTGGCCGGGCTCGACGTGATGATCCGGCACAACCCCTTCGCGCCCTCGGACGACGTGACCTGCGTGGCCGGTCTCGTCTCGCCCCGGCCGCACGGCCCGGCGCACCCGGACACGCGGCCTCCGGCGCCGTCCCGGCTGGCCGCGATCGTCACCCGGCTCGCCGCCCGGACCGGCCGGTCGCGGGACGCGGTCGCCGCCGAGTGGTTCCTGCGCTACCTCGACCAGGTCGTGCGGCCCGTGCTGTGGCTGGACTCGGAGGCGGGGATCGCCCTGGAGGCCCACCAGCAGAACACGCTGGTCCTGCTGGACGCCGACGGCTGGCCCGTGGGCGGCCGGTACCGCGACAACCAGGGCTACTACTTCCGCGCCTCCCGGCGCGCGGAACTCGACGCCCGGCTCCCCGGCATCGGCGCGCTCAGCGACACCTTCGTCCCGGACGAGGTCACCGACGAGCGGTTCGCCTACTACCTGGGGATCAACAACATCCTCGGGCTCGTCGGCGCGTTCGGCTCGCAGGGACTGGCCGACGAGCGGTTGCTGCTCGCCGCGCTCCGCCGCTTCCTCGGCGAGGTCGCCTCCGGCCCCGCCCGGCTGCGCAGCCCGTTCCCCCGGCGGCTGCTCGACTCCCCGGTGCTGCGCTGCAAGGCCAACCTGCTGACCCGGCTGCACGGCCTGGACGAACTCGTCGGCCCGGTCGACACCCAGTCCGTGTACGTCGCCATCCCCAACCCCCTGCACCTCTGACGGCGACGAACCGCCCCACCTCCCGAGAGGACCCCGTCGTGCCCCCCACCGACACGAGCGCCAACGCCGAGCCCGCCCCGCCGCCCGACACGGACGCCGAGGACACCCTGGACCTGGAACTCCCCGAGGAACTGGTCGCCCTCATCGCCTCGGCCCCCAAGAGCGCCGAGGCCGGGGACGCGGGCCCGGGGTCCCCGCCCGGCGGGATGCCCGACCTCCTCGACCAGGTGGCCGACTGGGGACCGGTCAGCACCCCCGCCGGCGTGTTCCACCTGGTCCCGGTCCGGATCGAACGCGACCTGACGCTCATCAGCCGCTGGATGAACGATCCGGCCGTCGCCGAGTTCTGGCAGCTCGCCGGACCCGAGGACCGCACGGAGGGACATCTGCGGGCCCAGCTCACGGGGGACGGGCGGAGCGTCCCGTGCGTCGGACTGCTGGACGGCACACCGATGAGCTACTGGGAGGTCTACCGGGCCGACCTCGACCCGCTGGCCCGATACTACCCCGCCCGGCCCCACGACACCGGGGTCCACCTCCTGATCGGCGGGCCCGGCGACCGCGGGCGGGGGCTGGGCCGGACGCTGCTGCGCGCGGTCGCGGACCTCGCGCTCGCCAGGCGTCCGGTGTGCGGCCGGATCGTGGCGGAGCCCGACCTGCGCAACACGCCGTCCGTCGCGGCCTTCCTCGGCGCCGGCTTCCGCTTCTCCTCGGAGGTCGACCTGCCGGACAAGCGGGCCGCCCTCATGGTGAGGGACCGGAATCTGCGGCACCTGCTGTGACGGACAGAATCGGTTGCTTCCCGGCCGGCTCCGACCGCCTTCCGGGCACACCCGGACCGTTCGGTGCGTCACCCCGGCCCCATCCGGTCACGACCGATCGGGAGCGGAGGCGGCCCCGGTCCTGATCCCGTCCCTCCCCCCGACCGTGATCGCCCGGTTGTCAGTGCCGGGCCGTAGGGTGGTCGCGCTATGACGAAGCCCTCACTCCCCGAACTCCTGCATGCCGCCGTCACCGCCGTCGGCGGCACGGAGCGCCCCGGCCAGGTGACCATGGCCGAATCGGTCGCCGAGGCGATCGACGGCAATTCCCATCTGCTGGTCCAGGCCGGCACCGGCACCGGTAAGTCGCTCGGCTATCTGGTGCCCGCGCTCGCCCACGGGGAGCGGGTCGTCGTGGCCACGGCCACCCTGGCCCTGCAGCGGCAGCTCGTCGAGCGGGACCTCCCGCGCACCGTGGACGCCCTGCATCCGCTGCTGCGCCGGCGCCCCGAGTTCGCCATGCTCAAGGGCCGGTCGAACTACCTCTGTCTGCACCGCCTGCACGAGGGCGTCCCGCAGGACGAGGAGGAGGGCCTGTTCGACCAGTTCGAGGCGGCCGCGCCCACCAGCCGGCTCGGACAGGACCTCCTGCGGCTGCGCGACTGGTCGGACGACACCGAGACCGGCGACCGGGACGACCTGACGCCAGGTGTGTCGGACCGCGCCTGGGCCCAGGTGTCGGTGTCGTCGCGGGAGTGCCTGGGCGCGAGCAAGTGCGCCTACGGCGCCGAGTGCTTCGCCGAGGCGGCCAGGGAGCGGGCCAAACTCGCCGAGGTCGTCGTCACCAACCACGCCCTCCTCGCGATCGACGCCATCGAGGGCGCCCCCGTGCTCCCGCAGCACGAGGTGCTGATCGTCGACGAGGCGCATGAGCTCGTCTCCCGCGTCACCGGCGTCGCCACCGGCGAGCTCACCCCCGGACAGGTCAACCGGGCGGTGCGCCGCGCGGCGAAGCTCGTCAACGAGAAGGCCGCCGACCAGCTCCAGACCGCCGCCGAGGGCTTCGAGCGGCTGATGGAGCTCGCCCTCCCGGGACGCCTGGAGGAGATCCCCGAGGACCTCGGCTACGCGCTCATGGCCCTGCGCGACGCCTGCCGCACGGTCATCTCGGCGATCGGCGCCACCCGTGACAAGTCCGTCCAGGACGAGGACGCGGTCCGCAAGCAGGCCCTGGCCTCGGTGGAGTCCGTGCACGACGTGGCCGAGCGGATCACGAACGGCTCCGAGTGGGACGTCGTCTGGTACGAGCGGCACGACCGGTTCGGCGCGTCGCTGCGCGTGGCCCCCATGTCGGTGTCGGGTCTGCTGCGCGAGAAGCTCTTCACCGACCGCTCGGTCGTCCTCACGTCGGCGACGCTGAAGCTGGGCGGGGACTTCAACGGCGTCGGCGCCTCCCTCGGCCTCGCCCCCGAGGGCACCCAGGGCGACGACGTGCCGGAGTGGAAGGGCGTGGACGTCGGCTCCCCGTTCGACTACCGCAAGCAGGGCATCCTCTACGTCGCCAAGCATCTGTCGCGCCCCGCGCGTGACGGCGACCGCGCGGACATGCTGGACGAGCTGACGGAGCTGATCCAGGCGGCCGGCGGCCGTACGCTCGGGCTGTTCTCCTCGATGCGGGCCGCGCAGCTGGCCGCAGAGGAGCTGCGCTCCCGGATCCCCGAGTTCCCGATCCTCCTCCAGGGCGAGGAGACGCTCGGCGAGCTGATCAAGAACTTCGCGGCCGACCCGAAGACCTGTCTGTTCGGCACGCTGTCGCTCTGGCAGGGCGTGGACGTCCCCGGCCCCAGCTGCCAGCTGGTCGTCATGGACAAGATCCCGTTCCCCCGGCCGGACGACCCGCTGATGAGCGCCCGCCAGAAGGCCGTGGAGGACGCCGGGGGCAACGGCTTCATGGCGGTGGCCGCCACGCACGCCGCGCTGCTCATGGCGCAGGGCGCCGGCCGTCTCGTCCGGGCCACCGGCGACCGCGGGGTCGTCGCGGTCCTGGACCCGAGGCTGGCCACCGCGCGCTACGGGAGCTATCTCAAGGCGTCCCTGCCCGACTTCTGGTACACGACGGACCGCAACCAGGTCCGCCGGTCGCTGTCGGCGATCGACGCGTCCGCGCGGCAGACGGAGGCGGCGGAGGCGGTCGAGGCGGCGGGTGCGGCCGAGGCGGGCGGGGCCGACGCGGAGCCGGTGGACGCCGACGGAACGGAGTGATCCGCGCCGGGGCCTTCCGACGGCTCGGCAGCGGACAGCACAGGGCCCCGGAACCGGCGCAGAGGTTCCGGGGCCCGGTCAGGGGGGCCGCCGCTGTCGGCTGTGCCCGCCGCGGCCGTCACACGCGCCGCAGCACCGCCACCACCTTGCCCAGGATGGTCGCGTCGTCACCGGGGATCGGCTCGTACGCGGAGTTGTGCGGGAGGAGCCAGACGTGTCCGTCCTCGCGCTTGAAGCGCTTGACGGTGGCCTCGCCGTCCAGCATGGCGGCCACGATGTCGCCGTTCTCGGCGACCGGCTGACGGCGGACCGTGACCCAGTCGCCGTCACAGATCGCGGCCTCGATCATCGAGTCGCCGACGACCTTGAGGACGAACAGCTCACCGTCGCCGACGAGCTGCCGGGGGAGGGGGAAGACGTCCTCGACGGACTCCTCGGCCAGGATCGGGCCACCGGCGGCGATCCGGCCCACCAGGGGCACGTAGGAGGCGGCGGGCTTGCCGGCGGTGTCGGTGGGCTGCACCGAGGCGGCCTGGTCGGAGCCGCGGACCTCGTACGCGCGCGGGCGGTGCGGGTCGCGGCGGAGGAAGCCCTTGCGCTCGAGCGCCATCAGCTGATGGGCGACCGAGGACGTGCTCGACAGGCCGACCGCCTGACCGATCTCGCGCATCGATGGCGGGTATCCCCGCCGCTGCACGGAATCCCTGATGACCTCGATCACTCGGCGCTGGCGGTCCGTGAGTCCCGAGCTGTCGGCCCGGATGCCGGGAGGTCGGCCCGGGAGCGAGCGCTTCTGCGCCTCGGGATTCACGGTTTCGTTCATCGCATGCACCGGCTCGAGTCGGCCCTGGGAGCGGTCCTGGGCAGTGATGGTGGCGCTGTCTGCGGTGGTGGTCACGTCGGCCCCTCTCGATGGTCTCCCTGCTGCACAACGGTAGTTGCTTTCGAAAGGTTGCGCCAAACACACGTTCGAGTGAAAAATCGCGGATCGTCTTACGTGATCACAGGGTGGGGTGTATGGCTGGCAAGTTTTCCCGGCGGGCGAAGGGGCCCCTTGTTGTACTCTTCACCGCCGGGGCCACGGCCTCGTAGGTGGTTGCCCCAGTCTGCCATCCGGGACCGCCCGTCTCGTGGACCGACCCCCATCTGCCCGGGAGTCCCACCTCCCCTCCGTGCGGCGCTCACGCTATCTCCGTATGTCCCGGGGCGATACGGCCGTGCGCCCGAATGTGCGGCGTGAAAGCGCCGCCGCGGGGCACACGGCCCGGGGGCCGCGACCCTCTCGCGCACCGCGTCCGGCACGACACACGCCCGACACGCGCTACGGCGTGGATGTATGGGCCAACCCCCACATGTAGTGGTTGGATTGCGGCAGCGGCCCAGAAGTTGTGGCGACCCCGGTCTTCGAACGCTCGGAGATCGCCTATGCTGGGGGCTGCTTCGCGGGGCCGATGTGGCCCGGCGAGGCTGTTGAGTCTGCTGTGAGGGAGGGTTCGGAGCCATGCACTGCCCCTTCTGCAGGCACCCCGACAGCCGCGTGGTCGACAGCCGTACGACCGACGACGGCACGTCGATCCGCAGGCGCCGTCAGTGTCCCGACTGCTCCCGTCGTTTCACGACCGTGGAGACGTGCTCACTGATGGTGATCAAGCGGTCCGGAGTCACCGAACCGTTCAGCCGTACCAAGGTCATCAACGGTGTGCGCAAGGCGTGCCAGGGACGGCCTGTCACCGAGGACGCCCTCGCCCAGCTCGGCCAGCGGGTCGAGGAGGCGGTGCGCGCCACCGGGAGCGCCGAGCTGACCACCCACGACGTGGGCCTGGCCATACTCGGCCCGCTGCAGGAGCTCGACCTCGTCGCCTATCTGCGGTTCGCCTCCGTGTACCGGGCGTTCGACTCGCTCGAGGATTTCGAGGCCGCGATCGTGGAGCTGAGGGAGACGACGGGCCACCGCGCCACGGACGACGACCGCGCCGGCGAGGCGCGCGCGGACACGGGGGGCCAGGAGGACGACGGCGGGACCGCGGGGGCCGTACCGGTGCCCGTGCCCGCCGAAGCCGCCGACTGAGGGCCGGCCGGACCGGCGTCGAGAGACCGGATCCGGCCGGGAGGCGGCGAAGAAAGACGTGTCGCGGGCGGCACCAGAGGGTGCCCGCGGCGAAGGACAGAACACGTGCCACGGGGAACATCGGGGCACTTCAGGGCGTTTTCGCCCGTACAGGGAGGCGGCATGACAGAGACGGCGAGCGGTCCGGCACGGAGTTCCCGCGCCAAGGGCGGCAAGACGGCCAAGGGGCTGCGTATCGAGCGCATCCACACCACCCCCGGCGTGCACCCGTACGACGAGGTGGCCTGGGAGCGCCGTGACGTCGTCATGACCAACTGGCGCGACGGCTCGGTCAACTTCGAGCAGCGCGGCGTCGAGTTCCCCGACTTCTGGTCGGTGAACGCGGTCAACATCGTCACCAGCAAGTACTTCCGGGGCGCCGTCGGCACCCCGCAGCGCGAGGTGAGCCTGAAGCAGCTCATCGACCGCATCGTGAAGACGTACCGGAAGGCCGGCGAGGACCACAAGTACTTCGCGTCGCCCGCCGACGCCGAGATCTTCGAGCACGAGCTCGCCTACGCCCTGCTCCACCAGATCTTCAGCTTCAACAGCCCCGTGTGGTTCAACGTGGGCACGCCGCAGCCCCAGCAGGTCTCCGCCTGCTTCATCCTGTCCGTCGACGACTCCATGGAGTCGATCCTCGACTGGTACAAGGAAGAGGGCATGATCTTCAAGGGCGGCTCCGGCGCCGGCCTGAACCTCTCCCGCATCCGCTCCTCCAAGGAGCTGCTGTCCTCCGGCGGCAACGCCTCGGGTCCGGTCTCCTTCATGCGCGGTGCCGACGCCTCCGCGGGCACCATCAAGTCGGGCGGCGCCACCCGCCGCGCCGCCAAGATGGTCATCCTCGACGTCGACCACCCCGACATCGAGGACTTCATCGAGACCAAGGTGAAGGAGGAGGAGAAGATCCGCGCCCTGCGCGACGCGGGCTTCGACATGGACCTGGGCGGCGACGACATCACGTCCGTCCAGTACCAGAACGCCAACAACTCGGTCCGTGTGAACGACGAGTTCATGAAGGCCGTCGAGCAGGGCGGGAAGTTCGGCCTGCGCGCCCGCATGACCGGCGAGGTCATCGAGGAGGTCGACGCCAAGTCGCTCTTCCGCAAGATGGCCGAGGCCGCCTGGGCCTGTGCCGACCCCGGCATCCAGTACGACGACACCATCAACCACTGGCACACGTGCCCGGAGTCCGGCCGGATCAACGGCTCGAACCCGTGCAGCGAGTACATGCACCTGGACAACACGTCCTGCAACCTCGCCTCGCTGAACCTGATGAAGTTCCTCAAGGACGACGGCAAGGGCCACCAGTCCTTCGAGATCGAGCGCTTCGCCAAGGTCGTCGAGCTCGTCATCACCGCGATGGACATCTCCATCTGCTTCGCCGACTTCCCGACGGAGAAGATCGGTGAGAACACGCGCGCGTTCCGCCAGCTCGGCATCGGCTACGCCAACCTCGGCGCCCTGCTGATGGCGACCGGCCACGCCTACGACTCCGACGGCGGCCGCGCCCTCGCCGGTGCCATCACCTCCCTGATGACCGGCACCTCGTACAAGCGCTCCGCCGAGCTCGCCGCGGTCGTCGGCCCGTACGACGGCTACGCCCGCAACGCCCAGCCGCACCTGCGCGTCATGAAGCAGCACGCCGACGCCAACGCCGCGGCCGTCCGCATGGACGACCTGGACACGCCGATCTGGGCCGCCGCCACGGAGGCCTGGCAGGACGTGCAGCGCCTCGGCGAGAAGAACGGCTTCCGCAACTCGCAGGCGTCCGTCATCGCCCCGACCGGCACCATCGGTCTCGCGATGTCCTGCGACACCACCGGCCTGGAGCCCGACCTCGCGCTGGTCAAGTTCAAGAAGCTGGTCGGCGGCGGCTCGATGCAGATCGTCAACGGCACCGTCCCGCAGGCCCTGCGCCGCCTGGGCTACCAGGAGGAGCAGATCGAGGCGATCGTCGCCCACATCGCCGAGCACGGCAATGTGATCGACGCCCCCGGCCTCAAGCAGGAGCACTACGAGGTGTTCGACTGCGCCATGGGCGAGCGCTCCATCTCCGCGATGGGCCACGTCCGCATGATGGCCGCGATCCAGCCCTGGATCTCCGGCGCCCTCTCCAAGACCGTCAACCTGCCGGAGACGGCGACGGTCGAGGACGTCGAGGAGGTCTACTTCGAGGCCTGGAAGATGGGCGTCAAGGCGCTCGCCATCTACCGCGACAACTGCAAGGTCGGCCAGCCCCTCTCCGCCAAGACCAAGGAGAAGGAGAAGACCGAGATCACGGAGAAGGCCGAGGCCACCATCCGTGAGACGGTCGAGAAGGTCGTCGAGTACCGCCCGGTCCGCAAGCGCCTGCCCAAGGGCCGTCCCGGGATCACGACGTCCTTCACCGTCGGCGGCGCCGAGGGCTACATGACCGCCAACTCCTACCCGGACGACGGTCTCGGCGAGGTCTTCCTGAAGATGTCCAAGCAGGGTTCGACCCTCGCCGGCATGATGGACGCCTTCTCCATCGCGGTCTCCGTCGGCCTCCAGTACGGCGTGCCGCTGGAGACGTACGTCTCGAAGTTCACCAACATGCGCTTCGAGCCGGCCGGTATGACGGACGACCCGGACGTGCGGATGGCGCAGTCGATCGTCGACTACATCTTCCGCCGCCTGGCGCTGGACTTCCTGCCCTTCGAGACGCGCTCCGCGCTCGGCATCCACTCCGCCGAGGAGCGTCAGCGCCACCTGGAGACCGGCTCGTACGAGCCCTCCGAGGACGAGGTCGACGTCGAGGGCCTGGCCCAGTCGGCGCCGCGCGCCCAGGAGCTGAAGGCCGTCGCCACGCCGAAGGCCGAGGTCGAGGCGGCCAAGCCCGCCCCGAAGCAGGCCCACACCAGCGCCGAGCTGGTGGAGATGCAGCTGGGCATCCAGGCCGACGCCCCGCTGTGCTTCTCCTGCGGCACGAAGATGCAGCGGGCCGGTTCCTGCTACATCTGCGAGGGCTGCGGCTCGACCAGCGGCTGCAGCTGACCCGCTGACGACTGACGCGTGACGAGAGGGGCGCCGGCTTCGTGCCGGCGCCCCTCTCCCGTGTCCGTCCGCCGCCCGCCTCAGGCGCGGCGGTGACCCATCGTCCGGGTGAAGGCCGCCGGATCGTCCTCGAAGCCGTGCACGCCGGGACGGAAGTCCCACGTCGTCGAGCCCTCCCGGACGAACTCCGCGATCGTCGCCGCCGTCGCGCCGAGGACCCCGCCGAAGTCGTTCTCGGCCAGGACCGTGTAGCCCTCGCGGATGCGCAGGGCCGGATTGACGACACTCACGAAGGTCCGCTGCGCCGGGTGCTGCTGGATGACCACGCCGACCACCACGCGCGCGTACCGGGCGTCGAGCCGCTCGAGCTCCACGGTCAGCACCTCGTCCCAGCCGAAGCCCTGGCCGTCCTTGCTGTCGCGGTTCAGATGGATCGTGCCGTCGGGGGAGCGGCTGTCGAAGTGGACGACGTAGGCGGGATCGCCGTAGGGATCGTCCGCCGTGTAGGTGGCGGCCACTATGTCCAGGTCGGTGGGTGGCTGCCCGGTGGGACTCGGATCCCACTTGACCGAGATCTCGACCTTCCGGAAGCTCTTGCTGATGGCGTTCACCAGGTTTCCCCTTCCCCGTACCGCGACTGCCTCGACCCGAACTGCCCTGCGGACAAGGCCGGTTGTCCATCCTGCCACGCGAAGCGGAGCCCGTGCCGCCAAGCACCTGTGCCGACCGTGACCGGCGCCACGCCCCCTGGCCTTACGATGGCGCGGTGCTGGTCAAGTGGATTCGCTGCACCGTGGTGGACCGCCGCGGTTTTGAGCGGGGGCAGCGGAAATGGGCGGGGCTTCTGGGGGAGCCGGGGTTCAGGGGACAAGGCGGTGGGTGGAGCCGGGGACGGCAGGGGGTCGCGCACGTCTTCTCGTTCTGGGAGAGTCGTTCCTTCTACGACTCCTTCATGGCCCGTTCGCACGACCGGCTGGCCGCGACCCAGTCGGGCACCTTCAAGGACGCGCAGGTCAAGCTGTTCGACTACCGCTTCGACGTGAAGACGGGCTTCGAGCCGCGCTTCACCGACGCGGACCTCGTCCGGGTCGCGCACTGCCGGGTCCACGAGGAGCGGGCCGAGCACTTCACGCTCATGCAGGAGAAGGTCTGGAACCCCGCGATGGCGGGCTCCCCGGGCATGATCCGCGGGCTGTTCGGCGAGGCGCCGGGCCCCGAGTTCCTGATCCTGTCCATGTGGCGCTCGGCCGCCGAGCACGGGAAGTACCGCACCGAACGGGTGGAGCGGCTGGCCCTGCGGGCCCAGACGGAGGCCGACATCGCCGCCCTCACCGGTGACATCGTGGAACTGGAGCCCACCTGGACGGTCTGACGGCACCCTCCCCGTTCGCGTTTCACGCGTCCCGATGTGACCCGTGGGGCGGGAAATGTGTGACCTACGCCGTATGGAGCCCCCAGGAGTGCTCGATCAGCGGTCACCCGATCTAGGGTTTTGGCATGGCACGACCACGGCGCATCGTCCTTGTCCGGCACGGCGAGTCAACCGGCAATGTTGATGACACCGTGTACGAGCGTGAACCCGACCATGCTCTGGCCCTCACCGAGCGGGGCCGGCAGCAGGCGGAGGAGACCGGCAAACGGCTGCGCGAGGTCTTCGGCCGCGAACGCGTCAGCGTGTACGTCTCCCCCTACCGCCGCACGCACGAGACCCTGCGTGCCTTCCACCTCGACCCCGAGCTCATACGGGTCCGCGAGGAGCCCCGGCTGCGGGAGCAGGACTGGGGGAACTGGCAGGACTGCGACGACGTCCGCCTCCAGAAGGCGTACCGGGACGCCTACGGGCACTTCTTCTACCGCTTCGCGCAGGGCGAGTCCGGCGCCGACGTCTACGACCGGGTCGGCGGCTTCCTGGAGAGCCTCTTCCGCAGCTTCGAGGCCCCCGACCACCCGCCGAACGTGCTGCTCGTGACCCATGGGCTGGCCATGCGGCTGTTCTGCATGCGCTGGTTCCACTGGACGGTCGCGGAATTCGAATCCCTGTCCAATCCGGGGAACGCCGAGATGCGGATGCTCGTTCTCGGGGACGACGGCAAGTACACCCTGGACCGGCCGTTCGACCGCTGGCGTGACCCGGAGCCGTACGGGATCACCGGATAGAGTGGCAGGGCGATGACCGCTGACTCCTCCTCCGCCGAGCGCCTGGAGCGCGCCCTCGCCAGCCTCCGCGGACTGGCGGTCGGGGACGCGCTGGGCTCGCAGTTCTTCGTCCCGGTGAACTACCCGCTGCTCAAGCGCCGCGAGCTGCCCGAGGGCCCCTGGCAGTGGACGGACGACACCGAGATGGCCGGTTCCGTGGTGGCCGTGCTGAGCGCCCACCACCGCATCGACCAGGACGCCCTCGCCCGCTCCTTCGCCGAGCACCACGACTTCGACCGGGGCTACGGTCCCGCCGTCAACCGGCTGCTGCGCCTGGTCCGGGAGGGCGGCGACTGGCGCGAGCTGTCCGCCGCCCTGTTCAACGGGCAGGGTTCGTGGGGGAACGGCGCGGCGATGCGGATCGCCCCCCTCGGCGCCTGGTACGCCGACGACCCCGAGCAGGCCACGCACCAGGCCGAGATCTCGGCCTACCCCACGCACCAGCACCGGGAGGCGGTCGTCGGGGCCATGGCGGTCGCCGCCGCGGCGGCGCTGGCCGCGGCTCCGGGCGGACCGCCCAGCCCCGAGAAGCTCCTCGACGACGTCGTCGCCCTCGTCCCCAAGAGCGCGGTCGCCGCGGGCCTGCGGCGCGCCCGGGACATGCTCGACTACGGCGACGCGGCCACCGTGGCGGCCGTCCTGGGCTGCGGCCGGCGGACGACCGCCCATGACACGGTGCCGTTCGCGCTCTGGTCGGCCGCCCGGGCCCTCGGTGACTACGAGGAGGCGTTCTGGACGACCGCCCAGGTCGGCGGCGACATGGACACGACCTGCGCCATCGTGGGCGGCGTGATCGCCTCCGGCACGGCGGGGCCGGTCCCGGCCGAGTGGCTGCGCCGGACCGAGGCGCTTCCGGAGTGGGTGCACGCCTCGGTGTAGCGGGGACGGCTCACCGGGCCGGGGCCTGGATGACCGGCTGGATGCGTACGGATGACCGGCCCGGGTCCTGGTGGACCGGAGCCGGTCGTCCGCTGCCCGGTGAGGGGCCCGTGCGTCACCCCGCCAGGGGGCCCGCCGTTCCGGAGAGGGCGTCCAGGTCGCTCTTGCGGACCCGCACCACGACCGCGGCGACGACGAACGCCAGGACGGCCATCGCGGCGGCCGGGATGAACGCCGTGGAGATGCCGTGCGACAGGATCTCGTGGCTCCAGGGCGCCGGCAGCTGACCGGACTCGGCGAACGCGGCCTTCTGTTCCGGGGTGGCCTGGGTCATGAACGACGCGACCTGGTCGGTCGCCTCGTTACGGCTGGCGGTGCCGAAGACCGTCGTGAGGATGGACAGGCCCAGCGCGCCGCCCACCTGCTGCATGGTGTTGAGCAGGGCGGAGGCGGCGCCCGCCTCGCGCGGGGCGACACCGGACACGGCGGTCACGGTGAGCGTCACGAAGTTCAGGCCCATGCCGAGGCCGAAGAGCAGCATCGGGCCGAGCACCCCGCCGACGTACGAGCTGCCCGAGTCGACCAGGGACTGCCAGGCCAGACCGATGGCCGCGAGCGTGGTCCCGGCCATCAGGAACGGCTTGGGACCGAGCACCGGCAGCAGCCGTTGCGAGACCCCGGCGCCCACCGCGATCACCGCGGTGACCGGCAGGAAGGCCAGGCCGGCCCGGATCGGGGAGTAGCCCAGCACGTTCTGCACGAACAGCACGATGTAGAAGAACATGCCGAACATCGCGGCGGCGAGGCTGATCATGATCAGGTACGCGCCCGAGCGGTTGCGGTCGGCGAACATCCGCAGCGGCGTGATCGGTTCCTTGGCGCGGCTCTCGATGAAGAGGAAGCCGGCGAGCAGCACCACGGCCGCGCCGAACGCGCCGAGCGTCAGGGAGTCCCGCCAGCCGTCGGACGCGGCCCGGATGAAGCCGTAGACCAGGGCGACCATGCCCAGCGTGGAGGTGAGCGCGCCGGTCAGGTCGAAGCGGCCGGGGTGGCGCTCGGACTCGTTGATGTAGCGGGGTGCCATGGCCGCGATGAGGACGCCGATGGGCACGTTCACGAAGAGCACCCAGCGCCAGTCGAGCCAGTCGGTGAGCAGTCCGCCGGCCAGCAGTCCGATGGCGCCGCCGCCCGCGGAGACGGCGGCGAAGATCCCGAATGCCCGGTTGCGTTCGGGGCCTTCGGGGAACGTCGTGGTGATCAGCGCGAGCGAGGTGGGTGAGGCGATGGCGCCGCCCATGCCCTGCAGGACGCGCGCGGCCAGCAACTGCCAGGGCTCCTGGGCGAGTCCGCCGAGCAGCGAGGCGAAGGTGAACAGCAGGATGCCGGTGATGAAGACCCGGCGGCGCCCGAGGATGTCCCCGGCCCGCCCGCCGAGCAGCAGCAGGCCGCCGAAGGTGAGCGTGTAGGCGCTGACGACCCAGGTCAGGTCGGTGGTGGAGAAGTTGAGCGCGTTCTGGATGTCGGGCAGGGCGATGTTGACGATGGTGGCGTCGAGGACCACCATCAGCTGACAGGCGGCGATGACCGCGAGAGCGATGCCCGGATGCGACGGGCGGGAGGCCGGGCCCGGTGGAGCGGGCGCGGGTGAGTGGGCCTGTATCTGATCGTGCGTCACGAGAACGTCCCCCAAAGACGAAGTAGTGAACGTGTGCGTTCACTAGTCGGGACGATAGCGAGTCCTGCTTAGTGAACACAAGCGTTCTCTAAGGGGGTGGTCCGGCGTATGGGTCCCTGTGCTGGTCAGGGGCGTGCGGGCCGGTCGGATTCGTCGCGGGCTCCCTCGCCGGTTCCGGCCGTTTCGGTGCTTGGGGCATCGAAAGAGCGGCCTTCTCCTGACATGCTGGTGGAGGGCGTGGTCGCGCGGCGCGTCCCCCTTCGGTCGCCGCGTGGCGCTCGCGCCTCCCGTACCCCGCTTCGCTCGTTCGTTGGAGACGCTCAGATGGTTACCTCGCGCTGGACGGCCGCCCCCGCTCGGCCGGCCTCCCCGCGCCGGCGCGGCGCGGTGCTCGAACGGGCGATCCTGGACGCCGCGTTGGAGCAGCTCAGCACCGTGGGCTGGAAGGGCCTGACGATGGAGGGCGTCGCCGCCTCCGCGCAGACCGGGAAGGCCGCCGTCTACCGCCGCTGGCCCTCCAAGGAGGACCTCGTCGCCGACGCGCTGCGGGCCGGGCTGCCCCCGCTGGAGTCCGCTCCCGACCTCGGATCCGTGCGCGAGGACCTGCTCGCCCTGTGCCGGCTGGCGCGCGACGCGATGTTCTCGCGCCCCGGTCACGCGTTGCGTGCGGTGATTCACGAATGTGAAGACATCCAGGCCGAGTGCTTCCACACCGTGATCTTCGAGGGGCTGGTCGAGCCGACCATCAGGCTGCTGCGGGAGGTCGTCGTCCGGGGAATCGAGCGGGGAGAGGTGCGGGAGGACGCGGCCAATGGTTACGTCTACGACGCCATCCCGGCGATGATGATGTACCGCTCGAAGATGTGCGGCAGCGAATGGGGCGACGGGGATCTGGAGGAGATGATCGACCAGTTCATGATGCCGCTGCTGCGGAAGACGGAGGCCTGATCGGACGCTCGTCCGGGCGTGTGCCGGCCGAGGCGAACCGGGTGTCGGAGCCGCTTCCGGGCGGCGTAGGCTAAGGGCGCCATGCCGTACGAACCGCCTACCCACACCGTCGAGCGCTCCCTCCGAGCCACGACCGGAGCGAAGATCATTGCCGGTGTCGACGAGGTCGGGCGTGGTGCCTGGGCCGGTCCCGTCACCGTCTGTGCCGCGATCACCGGTCTGCGCAGGCCCCCGGAGGGCCTCACCGACTCCAAGCTGCTCACCGTCAGACGCCGCACCGAACTCGCCGAGACACTGCGGACCTGGGTGACGTCCTACGCCCTCGGGCACGCGTCCCCGGAGGAGATCGACGAGCGGGGGATGACGGCCGCGCTGCGCCTGGCCGCCGTGCGCGCCCTGGAGGCCCTGCCGGTCCGCCCCGACGCCGTCATCCTCGACGGCAAGCACGACTACCTCGGCACCCCCTGGCGGGTCCGTACGGTGATCAAGGGCGACCAGTCGTGCGTGGCGGTGGCGGCGGCCTCGGTGATCGCCAAGGTCCAGCGCGACAAAATGATGGCCGAACTGGGTGTCGACCATGCAGACTTCGGTTTCGCGGACAACGCCGGGTATCCGTCGCCCGTGCACAAGGCCGCACTGGCGGAGCGGGGACCCACCCCGTACCACCGGTTGTCGTGGGCGTATCTTGATGCGCTGCCCCAGTGGCGGCACCTCAAGAAGGTCCGCACGTGGGTGGAGGAAAGCGTTCCGGCGATCGAGGGCCAGCTCGGCTTCGATTTCTGACGTCTTCGCTCGCACTTGTGTGCCACCCGCTGGCGCCGACCGGACCAGCGTTTGATAAAAATCAGCTCATGCCTCTCATTCCCGAGGAGCCTCAGATTCACGAGAGTGCCCAGGGTCCCCGCGCCACTCCGGCCAGTGGCCGCACCGCGCCGACCCCCCGCCCCGTCCCCGGCCCCCGCCCCGCGGCTCCGCCGCGCCCCGGCCGCCCCGGGCCCCTGCGGCCCACGCCGCCGGCGCAACGCACCCCGCGTGACGTGGCCGCCGCCAAGCCCGGCCCGTCGGCTCCGGCCGCGACCGCCACCGCCGCCCCGGCTCCGGCCGCCCCGCAGATCCAGCTGATCCCGGCGTCGCCCGAGGGTGCCCTCGACGCCGCCGAGGAAGCCGTCGACCTGCTCCTCGACTCGGGGCGCGCCCCTGGCGAGGTGCTGGTGATCACGACCGGCGAACAGCACCCGTGGGCCGCCCACGAGCTGTCGTTCGGCGAGGCCGCCTACTGGGCGCAGCACGACGCGGGAGACGACGTCTTCTACGCCGACGCCTCCGTGGCCGGCCGTGCCGCGCCCCGCCAGGTCGTCGTCGTGGCGCTGAACGGCGGGACCGACGCCGTGGCCGCCACGGCGCTGCCGCTGGCCCTCGGCCGTGCCGGTGCCCTGCTGATCGTCTGCGGCGACCCGCAGCGCATCAACTCGGTGCTGGGCGCGGGCGTCTGAGACGTCACCGGCTCCGTCGGTGCCGTATCGCGCGGTGTGCGACGCCGGTGTGCCTCCGGGCGGGCCGGCCTCCTCGCGCGCGTGGGTGCGGGCGCGGTGCCGAGTGCCGGGACGGTCCTTGTTCCCGCCGCGGTGCCGAGACCGTCGTGCGCGTGGGTGATCGTGATGCCGGGTGGTTCTTCGCGTGGGCTCACGGCGCCCGGTGGTGGCCGGAACCACGCACCGGGACCGTCGGCAGCCTCGGACCCGGCCTCAGCGGGCCGCCGCGCGCCGCAGCACCTCCGACGCCGCGCCACCTGTGCGGGGCATCGGCAGCGGGGACTCGGACGTGGCGAACGGCTCCGGCGCCGAGTCGGTGTTCGGGCGGCGGCCGCCACGGCCCTCCCCGAGGACCTGCCAGCCGTCGCGGGTCAGCGTGATGTACGCCCCGCAGCGCAGGCCGTGCAGGGTGCAGGCGTCCCGCAGCCCCCACATCCACGCGCCGTCCTCCTCCGTCCAACGCCCGTCGCCCTCGCGGCAGTAGAGCAGGACCGCGGTACGCACCGGGGTGCGGCGGCGCAGGTCGTGCGGGATGACGCGACGGAGCTGGGACAGCAGGGCGTTGCGGAACATCCAGCCGTCGGCGGGCGCCGAGCGGCGGACGAACGACGCGCTCGCCCGCAGCCGTTCGTCCGCGTCGAGGACGGCCACGATCGCGGTCGACGGCTTGGGGCGATGCCGGGAGTGGAGCCCGCTGACGACCTCGCGGGGATTGCGCAGCAGCGGGATTCCCGCGGCGGCCCATTCGGCGGGTTCGAGCATGCGGGCCAGGGAGTTGGATGCGGCGGGCAGGTCGGCTGACGTCGACGTGGATGCCGCGGAGGACGGAGCGAATCCGAAGGTCACGGTCCTCCCTTCGGCTACGCGCCCACACTGAGGGCGAGGTCGGATTCGGGGGAGCGCGCACCGCAGCGGAGCCCTACCGGACCACGGACGAGCCGTGCGGGGAGCGGACTTCAATTCTTCCTGGCGAACCTGGTTGCGGCAACGAGCAATTGGCGTCGCCGACCGTTATCTGATGGCTCGAGGGTTATATCCCTACCCGGAAACGCCGTCCGTGACGCATCGGCGGGCGGTCGGGAGACAGCCGGCGGTGACCGGGGGCGGCGAAGGAAACCGCACGTGAAAGGGCTGTCACCTGCTGTGAGTGGCTGACCTGCCCGGTCATCGGGTTGCATGGAGACATGGACGACCAGGAGCTGCACACCGAAGCCGACGCCATCCTCGCCGAGCTCGTGGGCGACCCCGGGGCACGCCTGCGGGAGGACCAGTGGCAGGCGGTGGCGGCGCTGGTGCGCGAGCGCCGGCGGGCCCTGGTGGTCCAGCGGACCGGCTGGGGGAAGTCGGCGGTGTACTTCGTCGCGACGGCGCTGCTGCGCCGGCGGGGCGCGGGACCGACGGTGATCGTCTCGCCGCTGCTCGCGCTGATGCGCAACCAGGTCGAGTCGGCGGCACGGGCCGGCATCCGCGCGCGGACCATCAACTCGGCCAACCCCGAGGAGTGGGAGACCATCCACGGCGAGATCGAGCGCGGCGAGACCGACGTGCTCCTCGTCAGCCCCGAGCGCCTCAACTCCGTCGACTTCCGCGACCAGATGCTGCCCAAGCTCGCGGCCACGACCGGCTTGCTCGTGGTCGACGAGGCGCACTGCATCTCCGACTGGGGCCATGACTTCCGCCCCGACTACCGGCGGCTGCGCGCCATGCTCGCCGAGCTGTCACCCGGTGTGCCCGTGCTGGCCACGACGGCGACGGCCAACGCGCGCGTGACCGCCGACGTGGCCGAGCAGCTGGGCACCGGCGCCGGAGAGGCCCTGGTGCTGCGCGGGCCGCTGGAGCGCGAGAGCCTGCGGCTGGGCGTGGTCCGGCTGCCGGACGCCGCGCACCGCCTCGCCTGGCTCGCGGAACACCTGGACGAGCTGCCGGGCTCGGGCATCGTCTACGCGCTCACGGTCGCCGCGGCCGAGGAGGCCACCGCGTTCCTGCGGCAGCGGGGCTTTGCCGTCGCGTCCTACACGGGCCGCACGGAGAACGCCGACCGGTTGCAGGCGGAGAACGACCTCCTGGCGAACCGGGTCAAGGCGCTGGTCGCGACCTCCGCCCTGGGCATGGGCTTCGACAAGCCCGACCTGGGCTTCGTGGTGCACCTCGGCTCGCCCTCCTCGCCGATCGCCTACTACCAGCAGGTCGGACGGGCCGGCCGCGGCGTCGAGCACGCCGACGTCCTGCTGCTGCCGGGCCAGGAGGACGAGGCGATCTGGCGCTACTTCGCGGACACCGCCTTCCCGCCCGAGTCGCAGGTCCGCCAGACCCTCGCCGCGCTCGCGGACGCGGGACGGCCCCTGTCCGTGCCCGCCCTGGAGGCGACGGTCGACCTGCGCCGCACCAGGCTGGAGACGATGCTGAAGGTCCTGGACGTCGACGGCGCGGTCAAGCGGGTCAAGGGCGGCTGGACGGCGACCGGCGCCGAGTGGGTGTACGACGCCGAGCGCTACGCGCGCGTGGCGCGTCAGAGGGCGGCCGAGCAGCAGGCGATGCGCGACTACGTCGGCACGTCCCGGTGCCGGATGGAGTTCCTGCGCGAGCAGCTGGACGACGAGGGGGCCACCCCGTGCGGCCGCTGCGACAACTGCGCGGGACCCTGGGCCGACGCGTCCGTCTCCCCGGAGACGCTGACCGGCGCGGCCAAGGAGCTGGACCGCCCCGGCGTGGAGATCGAACCGCGCCGCATGTGGCCGACCGGGATGCCCGCGCTGGGCGTAGAACTCAAGGGCCGCATCCCGGCCGGTGAGCAGTGCTCGACGGGACGCGCCCTGGGGCGGCTCTCGGACATCGGCTGGGGCAACCGGCTGCGCCCGCTGCTCGCCGACAACGCGCCCGACGGCCCGGTCCCGGACGACGTCCTGAAGGCCGTGGTGGCCGTCCTCGCCGACTGGGCGCGCTCCCCGGGCGGCTGGGCCCCGGACGTCCCCGACGCCGTGGACCGGCCCGTGGGCGTCGTCGCCGTGCCGTCGCTGACGCGTCCCGAGCTGGTGGGCTCCCTCGCGCGCGGGGTCGCCTCCATCGGCCGGCTGCCGTTCCTCGGCGCGCTGACGTACGCCGGGGAGGACGGCGCGCACCTGGCCCGGCGCAGCAACTCCGCGCAGCGCCTCAAGGGGCTGTCCCAGGCGTTCACGGTCCCGGCGGACCTGGCCGAGGCACTGGCCGCCACGCCCGGTCCGGTGCTGCTGGTGGACGACCGCACCGACACCGGGTGGACGCTGGCGGTCGCGGCGCGGCTGCTGCGGAGGGCAGGGAGCGGGGAGGTGCTTCCGCTGGTGCTGGCGGCCACGGGGTGAGCCGGCGGGTTCTGTCGGCGGCTGTTGTCGTGTCCCTGGTCGGACTTATCCACAGGCCCAAGCGGAGTTTTTAGTTCCGCGAGATCGTCGGCGCATGACGAACCACAGCGGAACGACCGGAACCCCCGACAACGACGACACCGTGGGCGGCGAGCGGCAGCGCGCCCGGCGGGTCGGCGACCTCGACCGCGTCCCGGCGGTGCGGGAGCACCCCCTGCCCGAGCACCAGGTCACCCTGCGCACCCCCGACGAGCTGGCCGACGCCCTGCCGTATCTGCTGGGGTACCGCCCGGAGGACAGCATCGTGCTGGTCGCGCTGCACGACGCCGACGGCCGGGGCCGGTTCGGCGGCCGGGCCCGCCTCGGCATCCCCGCGAGCGCCGACGACTGGGAGTCCGCCGCCGGGCAGCTGGCCCACGGCCTCGTGACCGGCAGCGAGCGCAGGGGAGCCAGGCCGGAGCAGATGGTCGCCTTCCTCTGCCAGGAACCGGCGAAGGGCGAGACGGGCCGCCAGGTCATGGAGCGCCTTCGCCCCCTCGCCCAGAAGACCCGCCTCGCCTGCGGCAGCCTGGACGTCCCCGTCGTGGAGGCGCTGTGCATCTCCGACGGTCGCTTCTGGTCGTACTGCTGCGACCGGGACGAGTGCTGCCCGCCCGAGGGCCGGCCCATGGGCCTGCCGGGCACGTCCGTCCTGGCGGCGGCCGCCGCCTACGCGGGGGTCCAGGTGCGCGGCTCCCTCCGGCAGCTGAGGGCGCGGCTCCAGCCGCTGGAGACCGGTGCGGCACTGGAGCAGGAGGTCGCCCTCGACACCGTGGCCCTGGAGCTGGTCCCCAGGGTCCTCGACGTGGCCACGCGGGCGGGCGTCGCGGTGGAGACACTGCAGCTGGCCGAGCGGCTGCTGCGCCGGTTCGCCGAGGCCCCGGTCGTGTCCGGGACGCTCATCGCGGACCTCCGCGACGACGAACTGCTCGCCCACGACGAGGCGGCGCGGCTCATCCTCGGCCTTCAGGACCGCGCGACCCGGGACCGCGTGGCCGAGTGGATGGAGGACGGCGAGGCCGCTCCCGCGCTCCGGCTGTGGCGGGCGCTCGCCCGCCGCTGTGTACGGCCGTACCACGAGCACGCGGCGGCGCCCCTGACGCTGGCCGGCTGGGTCGCCTGGTCGAGCGGCGACGACCTGGAGGCCCGCGAGGCCTTCGCCATGGCCCTCGCGGCCGACCCCGACTACCTCTTCGCCCGCCTGCTCCACCAGGCCTGCAACGAGGGACTGGACCCGGAGTCGATCCGCCGCTGCCTCCGGGCGGAACGCACCGGACGCGGCCGGAGGAGCGCGGAGGCGGCGGAGCCGTCCGGGGAGGAGCCGTCGGGGGAGGGGCCGGGCGAGAAGGGCTCCTCTGGGGAGGGACTGGACGGGGTGGAGACGTCCGGGGAGGGACTGGACGGGGTGGAGACGTCAGGGGAGGGGCCGGACGGGGTGGAGACGTCCGGGGAGGGGCTGGACAGGGCGGAGACATCCGGGGAGGGACCCGGCGAGTCGGAGCCGTCCGGAGAGGTGTCAGACGGGGTGAAGTCGTCCGGGGAGGAGCCGGACGTAGCGGAGTCGTCGTCAGGGGAGGGGCCGTCCGGCGAGGGACCGGACAGGGCGGGGGCGCCCGGCGAGGGACCGAGCGGCGCGGAGTCCTCCGTAGAAGCGCCGGGCGACGCTGAAGCCCGCCGCCTCGCCCGGTCCCGCCACCCCTCGGCCGCCCGCCGCGGCGACTCCCGCGCGACCAAGAGCCCCGCACGGGAGCGCCGGGCCAGGGTTCCCCGCCCGCGTACGGCCACCGGCACGCACCCCGGACCCACGCGCCCGGCCACGTCCTCTCCCAACCCCGACCCCAAGCGCAACGGCAACGGCAACGGCAGGAAGGGCGCGGCCGACCGCGCGCCCCGCAGGAAGCCGGCTCGTGGGGCCACGGTCCGGACCGACGGAAGGCGTGACGGAGGTGGGGGTGCGGCCGCGTGAGACGGCGCCCGCGCATCCCGACGTGACTCCGGTCCGCGATCACCCCGACCACAGAAGGGAGTGTTTATCGTCAGGCAGACGACTATGATCGCCGCATGCCCTACGACCCGTCAGCCTTTCCGCCCTTCGCCGTCACCGTGGACCTGGTCGTGCTGACCGTGCGCCGTCACGCCTTGTGCGCGCTGGCGGTCCGCAGGGGAGAGCCCCCCTTCCAGGGGCGCTGGGCGCTTCCCGGCGGGTTCGTGCGGGCCGACGAGGATCTGGCACAGGCGGCGGCACGGGAGTTGGCCGAGGAGACCGGTCTGCAGGCCCACGATCCGGGCGCCCCGGCCCAGGACTACGGGGCGCACCTGGAGCAGTTGGCGACCTACGGCGACCCCGACCGGGACCCCCGGATGCGGGTGGTCAGCGTGGCCCACCTGGCGCTCGCCCCCGACCTGCCCGCGCCGACGGCGGGGGGCGACGCGAGCAACGCGCGCTGGGCCCCGGTCGACGAACTGCTGCAGCAGGGCGGCTACGGCCGGGACGGCGAGCCCGTCGCACCGCTCGCCTTCGACCACGCCCAGATCCTCTCCGACGGAGTGGAACGCGCCCGGTCCAAGATCGAATACTCGTCGCTGGCGACGGCGTTCTGCCCCGCCGAGTTCACCGTGGGGGAGTTGCGGCGCGTGTACGAGGCGGTGTGGGGCGTGGCGCTCGACCCGCGCAACTTCCACCGCAAGGTGACGGGGACACCCGGGTTCCTCGTCCCGACCGGCGGCACCACCACCCGCCAAGGAGGGCGCCCGGCGCAGCTCTTCCGGGCCGGCGGCGCCACACTGCTCAACCCCCCGATGCTGCGCCCCGAGGTCTGACGCGGCGGCCCGCACGGCGCTCCGGTCGGGGGCGTGACCGAAGACGGGGAGCCGGGCCCGGCCCGATCGCGGGGAAGGGGTCCCGCCGGCGGGCCTTGCCCTACCCGAAAAAACGGACATAGCGCGCTATCTTGCTGCGGGTGATCCAGGCCATCGGATTGACCAGCGACCCTCGCAAGGACCTTCCCCCCGCCGTCGACGACGTCTCGTTCGAGGCGCGTGCGGGGCGCGTCACCGCGTTGCTCGGGGGCCCGGGTGCGGGCAAGACCACGGTGCTCAGACTGATGCTCGAACTCCAACGGGGCCGAGGCGTCACCTACTTCAGGGGACGCCCCCTGCACCGCATCGCCCATCCCTCACGCGAGGTGGGTGTGGTTCTCGGCGATGTGCCGGGGCATCCGTCCCGCACGGTCCGCGGTCATCTGCGCATGCTCTGCGCGGCGGCCGGCGTCCCCGCGCGGCGCGCGGACGAGGTGCTGGAGGTGGTCGGCCTCGTCAGTCTGCGCGACGAACGGCTCTCCACGCTCTCGCGCGGCATGGACCGCCGTCTCGGACTGGCCTGCGCCCTGCTGACCGATCCGCACACCCTCGTCCTCGACGACCCCGCCGGTGGGCTCTCGACGCGCGAGAAGCGCTGGCTGCACGGCATGCTGCGGGCACACGTCGCCCAGGGCGGCACCGTCCTGCTCACCACGGCGGACCCCAAGGAAGCAGCCCGCACCGCCGACCAGGTCGTCACCCTCGAGCGGGGACGGATCGTCGCCGACCAGGAGGCCGCCGACTTCGCCCGCACCCGGCTGCGCCCCCGGGTCGCCGTCCGCACCCCCCACGCCCCCCGCCTCGCCACCCTGCTCACCAAGGAGGCCCGCACCACGCACCGCTCGGTCGAGGTCGTGCGCGAGAGCGGCAACCGGCTGTCGGTGTACGGCAGTACGTGCGCCGACGTGGGGGAGACGGCGTTCCGGCACGGCATCCCGGTCCACCAACTCGCCGACGAGATCGGCGACATGGGACCGGCCGCCGCGGCGGACCGGTCCTCGGGCGAGGCGGCGCGGGCCGATGTCGCGCCGCAGCGTAAGGCCGCCGCCACGCGCTCCGCCGGGTCCCGTGAGCAGACGGCGGCCCGTGCCCGCGCCGGCGGTCCGACCGGCGCCGAGCCCTCCTCGGGGACGGAGTCCGCCGGGCCGGACGCGCCTGCGTCCGCACCGACGCGCAAGCGCCGTGAGCGGTCCGCCGCGGCACAGGACACCGCGGCCCGCACCCCGCAGGCCCGCTCCGGCGGCCGGCGGCGGACGGAGGCCGAGCCCAAGACCGAGGCACCGGAGGGCGCTCCCCGCCGGCGGGCCGCCGAGGTACCCGAGGCCGGTCCGGGTCCCGGCGCGCTGCCCGAGCTCCCGCCCCCCATCTCCGTGCGCACCGCACCCAGCCCCCTCCGCCCCCTGCGCTACGAGCTGCGGCGCGCGGCCGGGGTCGGCACCGGGTTCGTCACCTGCGGGGTCGTGCTCCTGGTCTCCGCCGTCACCGCCGTCGTCCTCGCGCGGATCGGTCACACCCCCCGGCCCCGGCTGATGGCCGGATGGCCCCAGCAGTTGCCGCTGCCGCCCGCGGCGCTCGGGGCCGGGCTGCTCGGCGCGCTCGCCTTCGGCGACGAGTTCCGCCATCCCGCGCTCGCCACCGACCGCGGCACCGTCCCGCGCCGGCTGGGGCTGCTCGCCGCGAAGCTCCTCGTCACCACCGGCACCGCCCTGCTGCTCGCGGTGCTCACCCTGGGCTGCGACATCGAGATGCTCTATCTCGTCTTCGGCCGGGAGCTCGCGGAGGTGCCCTCGGACTGGCTTTCGCTGAGCGCCAGTTGGTTCGGGCTCGTGGTGGGCTGCGCGTGGGCCGGGGTGCTCGCGGCCGGGCTGTTCCGGTCCACCACGGCGGGGCTGGCGGCGGTGGTCGCCGTGCCGGTGGCCGTCGTACCCGTCGTACAGAAGGTCGTGGAGGGACCGTCCGTGCGGACCGCGGCCGGATTTCCGCTGCGGATGCGGGAGCTGCTGCTGAACCAGTGGCCGTTCGGCGGGGAGCGGTACGTGGAGGCCGTGGCCCGCCTGGTCGCCCAACCCGTGGGTGGCGCGCTGACGTTGTCCCTCGCAGCTCTGCTCGGCGCTTTCCTCTTCACGACCCTACGCGGAAAGGTCCGATGACGACTCTTCTCGCCCTTTTCTGAATGGCGTTGAACGCAACTCCCCGGGGATAGCTCATTTCTTTCCGATAAGGCGTCAATTGCGACGGGGTGAGCGATCACCCTTTCGTGTGCTTTTCACCAAAGACCTCAAGGGAGTTGGAAACGACGCCGACAAAGGATGCGTGAGTACCCTTGCGCACACCATGATGACCGCCGCCCGCGCCGCCGACTCCGGACTCGTCGGCCCGGGCGAACTCGACCGCTACCCCTACGCCGAGGCTTCCGTCGCCGACCGCGTCGGAACCTCCGCCTGGGAGAGCGCGGATCCCGAACTCGGCCGCGTCGGCCGCCGTGCGGCGGGCAGCCGCGGACGCGGGCTGCACGGCCAACTCGTTCAGCAGCTCGGACAGATGATCGTCTCCGGAGACCTGGGCGCCGACCGTCCGCTCGTGCCCGAGGAGATCGGCCAGCGCTTCGAGGTCTCCCGGACCGTCGTGCGGGAGTCGCTCCGCGTCCTGGAGGCGAAGGGCCTGGTCAGTGCCCGTCCGAACGTCGGTACGCGGGTGCGCCCCGTCAGTGACTGGAACCTCCTCGACCCGGACATCATCGAATGGCGGGCCTTCGGGCCGCAGCGCGACGACCAGCGCCGGGAGCTGAGCGAGCTGCGCTGGACGATCGAGCCCCTCGCCGCCCGTCTTGCCGCCGGGCACGGGCGCGACGACGTCCAGCAGCGCCTCGCCGACATGGTCGAGATCATGGGGCACGCGATGGGACAGGGCGACGTCCTGACCTTCTCCCGCGCCGACTCCGAGTTCCACTCGCTGCTCATCCAGATGGCGGGCAACCGCATGCTCGAACACCTCTCCGGCATCGTCTCGGCCGCTCTCCAGGTCTCCGGCGGCCCGGTGACCGGCTGTGACCGGCCGAACGAGGCGTCGCTCGCCCAGCACGGCAGGATCGTCGACGCCCTCGCGGCCGGCGACGGCGCGGCCGCCGAGTCGGCCATGCGCCAGCTGCTCACCGTCCACCCCGAGGTGGAGCGCGTGGTGCCCGCGCCCCGCGAGCACTGACTTCACCCCCGGGTGCCGCGCTCGGGCGATGCCTCCCCCTCCTGGGCATCCCCCGTCCGCGCACCCTTCCCCGTCGGACCCGCAGGATCCACGACGGATCCTGCGGGTCCGACGGCGCGAAGAGGGGACTCGACCACCGTGACCGTGCCGGATCGGGCCCCAGGCTGACCGCTTATGTCGGGCTATGTCTTACTTTGATCGGTTACGGGATGTGACTCGGGCCACGCAGAATGGGCGTAACGCTCGGGGAAACAGCGCGATGACCTAAGAGGTGACAGCCGAGGAAGGGAATACGGACGCCGTAAGAGGCGCTGTGTATCTTCCCGGCCCCCGCCCGCACCGTCGGTCCAATCCCCAGACCGGTGGTCGGCTCCTGTCCGCACCGGACGGGGCCGGAAGCCGCTTTCCAACGTTCCGAGAGGTTGTTCGTGTCGGCCAGCACATCCCGTACGCTCCCGCCGGAGATCGCCGAGTCCGTCTCTGTCATGGCTCTCATCGAGCGGGGAAAGGCTGAGGGGCAGATCGCCGGCGACGATGTGCGTCGGGCCTTCGAAGCTGACCAGATCCCGGCCACTCAGTGGAAGAACGTACTGCGCAGCCTCAACCAGATCCTCGAGGAAGAGGGTGTGACGCTGATGGTCAGTGCCGCGGAGCCCAAGCGCACCCGAAAGAGCGTCGCAGCGAAGAGTCCGGCCAAGCGCACCGCCACCAAGACGGTCGCCGCCAAGACGGTGACCGCCAAGAAGGCCACCGCCACCGCCACGCCCGCGGCACCCTCCGCGGAACCCGCCGTCGAGGACGAGGCCCCCGCGAAGAAGGCGGCCGCCAAGAAGACGACGGCCAAGAAGGCCGCGGCGAAGAAGACGACCGCCGCCACCAAGAAGACGGCGGCGAAGAAGACCTCCGCCAAGAAGGACGACGCCGAGCTCGTCGAGGACGAGGTCATCGAAGAGGCGAAGCCCGGTGACGAGCCCGAGGGCACCGAGGCCGCCGGTTTCGTGCTCTCCGACGAGGACGAGGACGACGCGCCCGCGCAGCAGGTCGCCGCGGCCGGCGCCACCGCCGACCCCGTCAAGGACTACCTGAAGCAGATCGGCAAGGTCCCCCTCCTCAACGCCGAGCAGGAGGTCGAGCTCGCCAAGCGCATCGAGGCCGGTCTGTTCGCCGAGGACAAGCTGGCCAACGCCGACAAGCTGGCCCCCAAGCTCAAGCGTGAGCTGGAGATCATCGCCGAGGACGGCCGCCGCGCCAAGAACCACCTGCTGGAGGCCAACCTCCGCCTCGTGGTCTCCCTGGCCAAGCGCTACACCGGCCGCGGCATGCTCTTCCTGGACCTGATCCAGGAGGGCAACCTCGGTCTGATCCGCGCGGTCGAGAAGTTCGACTACACCAAGGGCTACAAGTTCTCCACGTACGCCACCTGGTGGATCCGTCAGGCGATCACCCGCGCGATGGCCGACCAGGCCCGCACCATCCGTATCCCGGTGCACATGGTCGAGGTCATCAACAAGCTCGCGCGTGTGCAGCGCCAGATGCTCCAGGACCTGGGCCGTGAGCCCACCCCGGAGGAGCTGGCCAAGGAGCTCGACATGACCCCCGAGAAGGTCATCGAGGTCCAGAAGTACGGCCGTGAGCCCATCTCCCTGCACACCCCGCTGGGCGAGGACGGCGACAGCGAGTTCGGTGACCTCATCGAGGACTCCGAGGCCGTCGTCCCGGCCGACGCGGTCAGCTTCACGCTCCTGCAGGAGCAGCTGCACTCCGTGCTCGACACCCTGTCCGAGCGCGAGGCCGGCGTCGTCTCCATGCGCTTCGGTCTCACCGACGGGCAGCCGAAGACCCTCGACGAGATCGGCAAGGTCTACGGCGTGACGCGTGAGCGCATCCGCCAGATCGAGTCGAAGACGATGTCGAAGCTGCGCCACCCGTCGCGCTCGCAGGTCCTGCGCGACTACCTCGACTAGGTCGCCCCGAGGCATAGGGAAGGCCCGGCACCCCTCAGGGGCGCCGGGCCTTCTCGTCGTTCGCGCGGGTGCGGGGCCGGACCGGCTGAATCACTCTGGGTGTGCCATGACCACCCGAGAGTGAGGAGCGTCATGCGTCGTACCTTTGTCCGGGCGCTGGCCCGGCCGCTGGTTCTGGCGGCCGCGGCGGCCGCCATACCGCTGGTCACGGCCGCCCCGGCGGCCGCCGACCGTGTCGTCGTGGGCGGGTTCCCCGTCGATGTGTCCCAGAGTCCCTGGACGGTGGCGCTGTCCAGTCGTGACCGGTTCGGGGGTACCCGGGCGGGACAGTTCTGCGTGGGTGTCGCCGTGGGGCGCTCCACCGTGCTCACGGCCGCCCACTGCCTCAGCCCGGAGGTGCTCGGCTCCCCGCCGGAGCAGGTGGGCGACCTCAGAGTGATCGCGGGGCGGACCGATCTGACGTCCACGCACGGCAAGGAGATCCCCGTCAGGGGCGCCTGGGTGAACCCGGACTACGACGGCGACACCAATGACGGTGACTTCGCCGTGGTCTCCCTCGCCGAGGCCCTGCCCGCCGCCTCGGTGATCCGGATGGCGGGCGCCGGCGACCCCGCCTATGTGCCGGGGACCCCGGCCCTGGTCTACGGCTGGGGTGATGTCACGGGAGCGGGGGACTATCCGCGGGGGCTGCGGGCCGCGCGGGTGCAGGTGCTGCCGGACGCGCTCTGCGAGGAGGCGTATCCGGGCGGTGGTGAGGGGCGGTATCTGGCGGACAGCATGGTGTGCGCGGGGGAGCGCGAGGGAGGCCGGGACGCCTGTCAGGGGGACAGCGGAGGGCCCCTGGTCGCGCAGGGGAAGCTGATCGGACTGGTGTCGTGGGGCAACGGCTGCGGCCGTGCGGGGAGCCCCGGCGTCTACACGCGGGTGTCCGACGTCATCCGGGCCGCGGGGTGGCGCTCCGCGGCGCGGGAGGGTGCGGGAAGCGGCTGAGCGCCGCTGAGAAGAGCGCGGGCGGTCCCCCCTGAGTATTTACAGGGGGGACCGCCCGTCTGTCGGCCTGTGCCGATGCTGGCTCGTCGTGATGCGAGGTGTCAGCGCTCTTCGTCGGTCGCCGTACCGGGAGCAGCCGTGAGACGCTCCGTCTCATCCTGTATCTCGGCGGCGATCTTCTTGAGTTCCGGCTCGAACTTGCGACCGTGGTGGGCGCAGAAGAGCAGTTCTCCGCCGCTGAGCAGGACGACGCGCACGTACGCCTGGGCGCCGCAACGGTCGCAGCGGTCAGCGGCCGTCAGGGGGCTCGCGGGGGTCAGAACAGTAGTCACGTCGCCTCTTCTCTAGCTCGACGAGCTGTCGTACCAGGGTCAACATCCAACCAGCCCCAAAACGTTCCCGCTCGTGGCTTCTCCCAGAGAGAAATTTTTTCGGGTGTGGTGGGCTGCTGCCGGTGTGGCGGCGAATGTGCCGTATTGCGTGCTGTCGTGCTTACGGTTTCGCGCTCTCGGTCATGGTCGGTCCTCCCCGGCCGGGTTGCCGGTTTGTTCATGAGGACGTGCCCGGAGCCTAAATGGTTCATGCCTGGAAGGGAACGTGATATGTGCTTCACTCCTCCGAGGGATCGAACATCCATACGAGTCTGGACTAGGGTGACTTCCGACGAGGGTGGCGTTACAACGGCTCTACCAGGCCTCGGTACCCTCTGAGCGGCAACCGAAGCCACGCCCGTACCCACTAGGGCGCCCAGTGAAATTCAGCGAGGAGCGAACCGCGTGACCGCCGATACGTCCGTGCCGTCCACAGCGCTGCTGGCAGGAGCAGACCGGGACGGTTCCAACTACACCGCGCGGCACCTGCTCGTCCTCGAGGGCCTCGAAGCCGTGCGCAAGCGTCCCGGCATGTACATCGGGTCGACCGACAGCCGCGGTCTGATGCACTGCCTCTGGGAGATCATCGACAACTCGGTGGACGAGGCCCTCGGCGGCTACTGCGACCACATCGAGGTGATCCTCCACGACGACGGCTCCGTCGAGGTCCGGGACAACGGCCGGGGCATCCCGGTCGACGTCGAGCCCAAGACCGGCCTCTCCGGCGTCGAGGTCGTCATGACCAAGCTGCACGCCGGCGGAAAGTTCGGCGGTGGCTCGTACGCCGCCTCCGGCGGTCTGCACGGCGTCGGCGCCTCCGTGGTGAACGCCCTGTCCGCCCGCCTGGACGTCGAGGTCGACCGGGGCGGCCACACCCACGCGATCAGCTTCCGGCGCGGTGTCCCCGGTGCCTTCACCGGCGACGGCCCGACGGCGAAGTTCGAGGCCAAGAGCGGGCTGCGCAAGACGAAGAAGATCCCCAAGGCGCGTGAGGGCACGCGCGTGCGGTACTGGGCCGACCGCCAGATCTTCCTCAAGGACGCCAAGCTCGACCTGGAGACGCTGCACCAGCGCGCCCGCCAGACCGCCTTCCTGGTGCCCGGCCTGACCATCGTCGTCCGGGACGAGGTCGGTCTCGGCGCGGGCGGCAGCAAGGGCGAGGAGTCCTTCCGCTTCGACGGCGGCATCAGCGAGTTCTGCGAGTACCTGGCCACCGACAAGCCGGTCTGCGACGTCCTCCGTTTCACCGGCCAGGGCACCTTCAGGGAGACCGTCCCGGTCCTGGACGAGCACGGCCAGATGACCCCCACCCAGGTCACCCGCGAACTCGGCGTCGACGTCGCCATGCGCTGGGGCACCGGCTACGACACGACCCTGAAGTCGTTCGTGAACATCATCGCCACCCCCAAGGGCGGCACCCATGTCGCGGGCTTCGAGACCGCCGTGGCGAGCACCATCAACGAGGTGCTGCGCGCCAAGAAGATGCTCCGCGTCGCCGAGGACGACATCGTCAAGGACGACGCCCTCGAGGGCCTGACCGCGGTCGTCACCGTCCGTCTCGCCGAGCCGCAGTTCGAGGGGCAGACCAAGGAGGTCCTCGGCACCTCGGCGGCCCGCCGCATCGTGAACGCCGTGATCGCCAAGGAGCTCAAGGCGTTCCTGACGTCCACCAAGCGGGACGCGGCGGCACAGGCGCGCGTGGTCCTCGAGAAGGCCGTCGCCGCCGCCCGGACCCGTATCGCGGCCCGCCAGCACAAGGACGCGCAGCGCCGCAAGACGGCCCTGGAGTCCTCCTCGCTGCCCGCGAAGCTCGCGGACTGCCGCAGCGACGACGTCGACCGCAGCGAGCTCTTCATCGTCGAGGGAGACTCCGCGCTGGGCACCGCCAAGCTCGCCCGGAACTCCGAGTTCCAGGCGCTGCTGCCCATCCGCGGCAAGATCCTCAACGTCCAGAAGTCGTCCGTGACCGACATGCTCAAGAACGCCGAGTGCGGGGCGATCATCCAGGTCATAGGGGCGGGGTCGGGGCGCACCTTCGACATCGACGCGGCGCGCTACGGCAAGATCATCATGATGACCGACGCCGACGTCGACGGCTCCCACATCCGCACGCTGCTGCTGACGCTGTTCCAGCGGTACATGCGCCCGATGATCGAGGCGGGCCGGGTGTTCGCCGCCGTGCCCCCGCTGCACCGGATCGAGCTGGTCCAGCCCAAGAAGGGCCAGGACAAGTACGTGTACACGTACTCGGACCGCGAGCTGCGCGACAAGCTCATGGAGTTCGAGAGCAAGGGCGTGCGCTACAAGGACTCGATCCAGCGCTACAAGGGCCTCGGTGAGATGGACGCCGACCAGCTCGCGGAGACGACCATGGACCCGCGCCACCGCACCCTGCGGCGGATCAGCCTCACCGACCTCGAGGCGGCCGAGCGGGTCTTCGACCTCCTGATGGGCAACGACGTGGCGCCGCGCAAGGAGTTCATCTCCAGCTCGGCCGCGACGCTCGACCGGTCGCGCATCGACACCTAGAAGCAGACCGCTGTACGGGGGACCGGCCGGGGCGCGTGAGTCCCGGCCGGTCCTGTCGTTCCGGGCCCTTCCCGCGGTGGACGCGACTCCTGCCGTGCCCTGCTGGTATGCGGCTTTGCCTGCTGAATCACCTGATGGGGTGAAACGCTCCGAGAAGCCCGGTCGGCGGTCTTTCCGTTCTGTCCATGCTGGGGCATGTGCTCAAGCGACGGTCGTCCCCGCGACGCCAGAACCCCGCGGTACGACGATCCCTGGTACGACGCCCTCGCCGCCGGATGGGGCGAGTCGGACGTCACGGAGGCCCCTGACACCGCTCCGCCGGCCGCCGCCGACGTGTACCTCGAGGTGCAGCGCAGCGCCGCCTTCCAGGAAGTGCGCAGCCGCTACCGGAGGTTCGTCGTGCCGGCCGCCGCCGGGTTCCTGTCCTGGTACGTCGCCTACGTCGTGGCCGCCACCTCCGCGCCCGACCTGATGGCCCGGCCCGTGGCCGGCGCCGTGAACGTCGCGATGCTCGCCGGGCTCGGGCAGTTCCTCAGCACGTTCCTGCTCACCTGGGCCTACGCCCGCCACGCGCGCCTGCGCCGCGACCGCGCCGCGCTCGAACTGCGCTGGGACACCCAGGAGCTGACGCGGGGCACCAAGGGGGGCGTGGCATGACACAGGATCATCGCGCGCTGGCCCTGCTGCTGTTCAGCGTGTTCATCGCCATCACGCTGGCGATCACCACCTGGGCGGGCCGCAACCGCCGTGGCTCGGCGGAGGAGTTCTACGCCGGCGGCCGGCTCTTCTCGCCGATGGAGAATGGATTCGCCATCGCGGGCGACTACATGTCCGCCGCGTCCTTCCTCGGCATCTCCGGGCTGATCGCCCTGTTCGGCTACGACGGGATGCTGTACTCGGTGGGCTTCCTCGTGGCCTGGCTGGTCGTGCTCTTCCTGGTCGCGGAACTCGTCCGCAACTGCGGGCGGTTCACCCTCGCCGACGTCGTCGCGGCACGCATGCGGGAGCGCCCCGTCCGTATCGCGGTCGGGACGTCCTCGGTCACCGTCTCCGTCCTGTACCTGGTGGCGCAGATGGTGGGCGCCGGCACCCTCGTCGCGTTGCTGCTCGGCGGTGACGGCGGGGCGGCGCAGGCCTGGACCGTCATCGGCGTCGGCGCGCTCATGGTGATCTACGTGTCGTTCGGAGGGATGCGGGCCACCACCTGGATCCAGATCGTCAAGTCGGTCCTGCTGCTCGGCGGCACCATCGCGCTGACGGTCCTCGTCCTGCTCCGCTTCCACGGCGACATCGACCGGCTGCTGCTCGGCGCCGCCGAGCACAGCGGCCACGGGCAGGCGTTCCTGGCGCCCGGCCTCCGGTACGGCGGGGACTGGACGTCCCGGTTCGACTTCATCAGCCTCGGCCTCGCCCTGGTCCTCGGCACCGCCGGGCTGCCGCACATCCTGTCGCGCTTCTACACCGTGCCCACCGCGCGCGCCGCACGCCGCTCGGTGGTCTGGGCGATCGGCCTCATCGGCGGCTTCTACCTGATGACCATCGTCCTCGGCTTCGGCGCCGCCGCGATCGTGGGGACCGCGGAGGTGCGCGCCTCGAACGCCGCCGGCAACACGGCCGTACCGCTGCTCGCCCTCGACCTGGGCGGCGGTGCCGACTCCACCGGCGGCACGGTGCTGTTCGCGGTCGTGGCGGCCGTCGCCTTCGCCACGATCCTCGCCGTCGTCGCCGGCATCACCCTCGCCTCCTCGGCCTCCGTCGCCCACGACCTGTACGCGTCCCTGCGCCGCCGGGGCGGCAAGGCCCGCAGCGAGGTCACCGTCGCCCGCCTCGCCGCCGTGGGCATCGGTGTCGTCGCCATCGCCCTCGGGCTGCTCGCCCGCGACCTGAACGTCGCCTTCCTCGTGGGCCTCGCGTTCGCCGTCGCCGCCTCCGCGAACCTGCCCGTGCTGCTCTACTCCCTGTTCTGGCGCGACTTCACCACCCGGGGCGCCGTCTGGTCCGTGTACGGCGGCCTGATCCCGGCCATGGTGCTCGTCGCCCTGTCACCCGTGGTGTCGGGCGGTCCGCAGTCGCTGTTCCCCGGCGTCGACTTCCAGTACTTCCCGCTGGACAATCCCGGCATCGTCTCGATCCCGCTGGGCTTCGTCGCCGGCTGGCTGGGCACGGTCACCTCGCCCGAGGCCCCCGACGAGGCCAAGCACGCCGAGACGGAGGTCCGGTCGCTGACCGGGGCGGGGGCGGTCTAGGACCGTCACGGACTGTCCAGGCCCATCACGGGCGGTCCAGGACCATCGTCGCCTTGAGAGTCAGGGCACGTTCCGTCCGTAAGAGAGGGCGGCACGGTTCCTTCCCCCGCCCCCACGGGGCCGTGCCTCAGGCGCGGGTCGCCCACACATACCGGTGCTCAGGGCGGCCCGCGTCCCCGTACTTGAGGGTCAGGCGGGCCCGCCCGGTGCGCTCCAGGAGCTTCAGATAGCGCTGGGCGGTCTGCCGGCTCACCCCAGTCCGTTCGGCGATCTCCTGGGCCGACAGCGGCCCCGAGGCGTTCATCAGGGCCCGGCGCACCGACTCGGCGGTGGTGGGGGAGTGCCCCTTGGGCAGATGCGGCTCCGACGGCGCGGACAGCGCACCGAAGATGCGGTCCACCTCGGCCTGCTCCGCCTCGCCGCCGCCGTCGAGGGTGCGACGCAGCTCCGCGTACGCCTCCAGCTTGGCGCGCAGTCCCGCGAAGGCGAACGGCTTCACCAGGTACTGGAGCGCCCCGAGCCGCATCGCCGCCTGTACGGTCGTCACGTCCCGGGCCGCCGTCACCATGATCACGTCGGTCTGGTGGCCGCGCCGGCGCATCTCCCGGACCACCGCCAGCCCCGTGTCGTCCGGCAGGTAGTGATCCATGAGGACCAGGTCGAGGCGCGGCAGTCCGGTCACCTGCCGCAGCGCCTCGGCGGCCGTGTGCGCCTCACCGGCCACATGGAAGCCGGGCACCTTCTCGACGTAGGCGGCGTTGACGCGCGCCACGCGCGTGTCGTCGTCCACGACCAGGACCTCGATCATCGCGACTCCTCCTCGGCGCCGGTGCGCGCGTCACCCTGTGTACTGAGAGCCGGTTCCGGCCCGGTCAGCGCCTCGGGCAGGACGACCGTGAACTCGGCGCCGCCCCCGGCGGCCTCGCCCACCCGGGCCGTACCACCCTGCCGTTCGGCCAGGCGCCGCACCAGCGACAGCCCGATCCCGCGCTCCCGATGGGCCGGGCGCCGCTTGGTCGACCAGCCCTCGGTGAAGATCAACTCGCGCTGTTCCACCGGGATTCCCGGCCCGGTGTCGCGGACCGTCAGGGTCGCCGCGCGTCCCTCGGCGCGCAGTTCGACCTCCACGCGCGCGTGCGCGGTGCCGGCGACGGCGTCCACGGCGTTGTCCACCAGGTTCCCCACGACGGTCACCAGTCCCTGCGGATCGACCAGCCGGTCCGGGAGCCCGGTGCGCTCCGACAGGCGCAGCGCGACGCCGCGTTCGGCCGCCACGGTCGCCTTGCCGACCAGCAGGGCCGCCAGCAGCGGGTCCTGGATCTTCCCGGCGACCTCCTCCGCGGTCGACCGGTGATCACCGACGACCTCCCCGACGTACTCCACGGCGTCGTCGTACATCTCCAGCTCCAGCAGCCCGAGGAGCGTGTGCATGCGGTTGGCGTGCTCGTGGTCCTGGGCGCGCAGGGCGTCGATCAGGCCGTGGGTCGAGTCGAGCTCCCGGCCGAGCTGTTCCAGCTCCGTGCGGTCGCGCAGGGTGGCGACGGCGCCGCCGTCGTCGGTGGGCATGCGGTTGGCGACGAGGACGCGCTGTCCGCGCACGGTCAGCAGGTCGGTGCCGGTGACCCGTCCGGCCAGCACATCGGCGGTCCGGCCGGTGCCGAGCGCCTCGTCGAGGGAGCGGCCGACAGCCTCGTCCCCGAGGCCGAGCAGCCGCCGCGCCTCGTCGTTGAGGAGGCGGATACGCCCCGTGCGGTCCAGCGCGACGACGCCCTCCCGGATGCCGTGCAGCATCGCCTCGCGCTCCGCCAGCAGCGCCGAGATGTCGGAGAACGCCAGGTCACGGGTCTGCCGCTGGAGCCGCCGGGAGATCAGCCAGGCCGCCAGCGCCCCCACCGCCAGGGCGCCGCCCGCGTACGCGAACAGCCCCGGGATGGCGTGCAGCAGCCTGGCCCGCACGTTGTCGTAGGCGATGCCGACCGAGACCGCGCCGACGATCCGGCCGTCGCCGTCGCGCAACGGCACCTTGCCGCGCGCGGTGCGGCCCAGCGTGCCGTCGTCGATCTGCATGACCTCGTGGCCCGCCAGCGCCCGCCCCGGGTCGGTCGAGACCGGCCGCCCGATCTCGCGCGCGGTCGGATGGGACCAGCGCACGCCCCGCCGGTCCATCACGACGACGTACTCGGCCCGGGTCGCCGCGCGGATCCGCTCCGCCTCCCGCTGCACCGGGCCGTCGGCCGTCGCCGGGGTCCGGACCAGGTCCTCGGCGATCCGCGGCTGCGCGGCCGTGGTCTGGGCGATGGACAGCGCACGGCGCATCGCCTGGTCGTCGAGCTGGTCGCTGAGCGGCGCCAGGAACAGCCCGGTGGCCAGCACCGCCACGCCCGCGGCGATCGCCACCTGCATCAGCAGCACCTGCGCGAACATGCGCCGGGGCAGACCCAGGCGCAGGCGACGGGTGAGGGAGGCGGGGCTCATGCCCCAGACCGTACGCGGCGGTGCGGGGCGGACCGTAGGGGGATGTGGCGGGGATCTCGTGCAGGGTGCAGGGTGCAGCGGCGGGGCGCCGGGGGCGGGGTCAGCCCGCGAGCGCCGTGGCCGTCATCCTGAATTCCCGTACGGCGAGGACGTCCATACGCGCGGGCGAGCCCAGCACCGACGTGCCGCACTTCTCGGGGCGCGGCGGCTGGGCGGCACCCTGGGCCACGTCGACCCGCCAGCGCCGCCCGTCCGCATGGGCCACGGTCACCGCCCAGCGCGGAGCGGCGCCCTCCGTCCGTACGACGCTCAGCGCCTCGGCGGCCGTCTCCCCGGTGGTCCTGCGCACCGCCAGCTCGGCGGCCTGGCCGGGCCGCTCCCACGCCGAGTTGCCCCGGCAGCCCTCGCCGATGATGCGGCCCTCCCTGACCCCGTCCAGGACCCTGCGCACCACATCCGCCTCGGCCCGCCCGTAGGCGTAGCCGTACGGCAGCACGAGCAGCGTCGGTGAGAAACGGTGGCCGCCGAGGTGCGTGACCTCCCAGACGCCGTCCACGCCGGAGGCCGCCAGTTCGGCGGCGAGTGGCCGGCCGAGCAGGGCGCAGCAGCGGTCGCGCTTGCCGTTGGTGCACACCAGCGCCAGCGGGTCCCCGGTGTGGGCCCGGCCGCCGAGCGCGCTGTCGAAGGTGCGGTGATCACCCCGGCCGAGGGCGGCGAGGTCCAGGTCGAGCAGCTGACGCGGGTCGCGGACGGTGGCGGTGCGCAGCCATACGGCGCCGGGCACCGTGTGGGCGGCGTAGACCCGGCGCTCGGTGGGGAGTCCGCTGTCGGCGTGCCGGCCGGGCCGGCGGATCAGCGCGATCCGGACGCCCGTGCCCTGCGCGGCGGTCTCCAGCGCGCGGCCGAGCGCGGGATCCAGGTGGCTCTGGGTGAGTGCCTTGGCACCCCACGGACCGGGCTGCTCCAGCAGCAGCCAGGTCGTCGCGGTCGCCGCGGTTCCCGCGACGGGCTCGTCGAGGTCCTGCGAGACGGTCGTGCACGTACTCACAGAGGTGAGCCTAACCTGGGCCGGCGCGGGCGGCTCTCCCAGGCCCGCACGACACGGCGGCCGCGGGCCGGGCCTACTCGGGCAGCGGCTGCGACGGTGGTTGTGGCAGCGGCTGCGGCGGCTTGGGACCGGTGTACTGCCCCGTCGGCCGCATCCGCAGCGGTCGTTCGCCGTACTCCTCCAGGGCGTGGGCGATCCAGCCCGCCGTCCGTCCCACCGCGAAGATCGTCTCGCCCGCCGTCGCGGGCATCGCGTGGGACGCCGTGAACACGGCCAGCGCCAGGTCGACGTTGGCGTGCAGCGGGGTGTGGCGGGCGGCCGTCGCGACGATGTCGTGGGCGGCGGCGAGGGCGGGTTCGCAGCGCGGCAGGTCCGCGAGCAGCGTGAACAGCAGCCGCGCCCGGGGGTCCTCGCCGGTGTAGAGCCGGTGCCCGAGGCCGGGGATGCGCCGGCCCGCCCGGAGTTCCTCCGCGATGACGGGTCCGGCGTCGCCGCGGTCGAGCACCTCCACGAGGAGCCGGTGGGCGAGGCCGCTGGCCGCGCCGTGCAGCGGGCCCTCGAGGACGCCGAGACCCGCGGAGACGGCCGCGTAGGCGTGCGCGCGGGCCGACGCGGCGACCCGGACGGCCAGGGTCGAGGCGGCCAGGTCGTGATCGACGAGGAGGGCGAGCGCCGTGTCCAGCACGTTCAGCGTGGCCTCGTCGGCGGGGCGCCCGCTGAGCCGTCCCCACAGCCGGCGGGCCAGCGGGCCCTCCTCGCGGTCGGCGGGGTCGGCGGGGCCGAGAGCCGCCACGAGCGTCGGGATCAGGCTGCGCGCGGTGGCGAGCACGGCCTCCTCCGACAGGTCGAAGCGCAAGGGGTCGGCGACCGCGGCGGCGACCGCGGCGACGCGCAGGCGGTCGACCGGGCCGGCGTGTTCGGGCAGGGCGCCGGCGGCGCGGCGGGCGGCTGCGACGGAGGCCGCGGGCGCGGTGAAGGTCACGCCGGGGCGCAGCCGTCCCGTCCACAGCCACTCGGCGACCTCCTCGTAGGAGTGCCGTGCGGCCAGCTCGGTCGCGTCCACGCCGCGGAAGTAGTAGCGGTCGGCGTCGATGAGCGTGAGCCCCGTCCGCACCGACAGGTCGGCGGCGGAACCCGAACCGGCCGTGCCCTCCCGTCTGTTGCGCCGGGCGAGCGTCTCGACCTCCTTCGCGTCGAAGGTGCTGCCCCGTCCGCCGGGCACGCGGCGGCTGCTGAGGTGGCCGCGGCTGACGTACGCGTAGACGGTCTCGGGCTTCACGCCGAGCAGTTCGGCGGCCTCCTGGGTGGTGAGCCGCCGCCCCTCCGGGCCGGGTTCTTGATCGCGCATGGGGTCACCGTATCCAGCCGGCAGTACCTGGATCCTCGCATTGACCCAACTTGACTCAATCAACATTGACAGACAAACAGTCAAGCATGGACAGTCGAATCAAGTCCAGGGAGGCAACCATGTCCGTCAACAGGTCAGCAGCCACACTCGTCGACGTCCCGCGCGGGCTCGCGGGAGTCGTCGTGACCGACACCGAGGTCGGCGACGTCCGGGGGCGCGAGGGCTTCTACCACTACCGTCAGTACTCCGCCGTCGAGCTGGCCCGGACCCGGCCCTTCGAGGACGTCTGGCACCTCCTCGTGCACGGCGAGCTGCCGGATGCCGCGCGGTCCGCCGCGTTCCGTGCCGAGACCGTCGCGCTGAGACGGCTTCCGGAGGAGGTGCGGGCGGTGCTGCCGGCGATCGCCGCGGGCAGCGGTCGCTCCGGCCCGCTGGCCGGGCTGCGCACCGCGCTGTCCCTGCTGGGCGCGGCGAAGGGGTTCCGGCCGGTGTACGACCTCGACGCGGGCCGGCGCCGACGGGACACGCTGGTCGCCGCGGCGGCCGTACCGACGCTGCTGGCCGCGCTGCACCGGCTGGGGAGCGGGCTCGACCCCATGGAGCCGCGTGACGACCTGTCCTACGCGGCGAACTACCTGTACATGGTGACGGGGGAGGAGCCCGGGCCGGAGCGGGCGCGGGCCGTCGAGCAATACTTGATCTCCACCATTGACCATGGATTCAATGCGTCCACCTTCACGGCGCGGGTCATCGCCTCCACGGGGGCTGACGTCGCGGCCTGCCTGGTGGGGGCCGTGGGCGCGCTGTCCGGGCCGCTGCACGGGGGTGCGCCGAGCCGTGCGCTGGACACGCTGGACGCCATCGGGACGCCGGACCGTATCGACCCGTGGATCCGTGAACGCGTCCTCGCCGGTGACCGCATCATGGGCTTCGGGCACCCGGTCTACCGCACGGAGGACCCCCGGTCCCGGATGCTCCGGCAGATCGCCCTGTCCTTCGGCGGCCCGCGCGTGGACTTCGCGGTGGAGGTCGAACGGCGGGTGGAGGCGATCCTGGCCGAACTGAAGCCGGGCCGCGAACTGCACACGAACGTCGAGTTCTACGCGGGCGTGGTCATGGAGCGGTGCGGTCTGCCCCGCGAGATGTTCACCCCGACCTTCGCGGCGGCCCGCGTCGTCGGCTGGAGCGCCAACCTGCTGGAACAGGCGGAGGACTCGAAGATCATCCGCCCGGCGGCGCGGTATGTGGGACCGGGGGCGCCGGTCGAGGTGCCGGTGGCGGCTTGAACCCCGCCGTCCGAGGCGGGGTCCTGACATACGAGTGGCCTGGTGCCGTTCTGGCTCCAGGCCTCATCGGTGAAGATCGAGCAGGGGCGGGGTACGGGCTGCTCGCCGGGTCGGATGCCTGGCTCGCTCGACTGTTGCGGCGGCCGGGGCGTGACGGCACGGGTCCGGGTGGGCGCGTGCCGGTGCGAGGTGCCTCAGGCGTCCGGGATGTCTGCCTTGGCGCGGATGAGGGTCTCGCGGCTGACGATGACGATGCGCTCGTAGTCGGCGCGGGCGGCATCGGCGGGCAGCTCCGGGTCAAGCGCCTCGGTGGCCTCGGTGCCGATGACGGCGAAATTGCCGTCGCTGAGCTCGAACACGTCGGGGCAGGTAGCTCCTGAACTACTGCCTCGGGCGCTTGGAGGCACACCGATGCGGCGCACGATCTTCAAAGGTACGGGTCCTTACGCGAACAAAAGCCTAGGTGGACAGAGTGGTGGGCAGCACGTTACTGGTGCTCCTGAGGCTCTTGTGGCCGGACCGCGAAAAAGTCACTCGGACGCCTCCTGATCGCGGTGCTGTTGACGCACCGCGGGCGTTCAGCGCTCAGTCGGTCGGTGGATCGCCGACCACCCACCACTCGTCGGTGTCGGCCTCGTCGAGCTCCTTGACCAGTCCGTCGACCATGCGCCCCACCTGAGCCTCCTCCGACGAGTCCTCCAGACTCGCGCGGTTGTGCCGCGACGCCTCCCAGTACTCGCGGAACACCGGACTCTGGAAGAACTCTCGTAGGCGGGTGTACAGCTCCTCCCGGTTGTAAAGCTCCGCCTGGTAGAGGTGGTACAGGTGGACGTACCAGGCGTTGGCGTAGAAGAACTGCCGGCGCCTCTCCGGCGGGATGCTCTGGTCGTAGGTGTCGATCACCTCGGCCAGCGAGGGGTCGTCGATCGCCCTCGACAGCAACTCCCAGTGCATCCGCTGCTGGTGGGCCAGCGCGGTCCTGCGGATCGCCAACTCCTCGAGCTCCAGCCGGCGCACCTCGAGCTCCAGCCGGCGTTCGTGCTGACGCGTCTTCTCCGTCCGCCACTGGCGTGCCGCCAGTGTCGCGGTGGTGGCAGTCATGACCGCGACCGTGGCGGCACCCAGCCTCCTTGTGGAACGTTTCCGTGTGACCATGTCAACCCCCGAATCAGGCGGCGGCCGTCCGCCGGTCGTCGGGATGTGGGTCGACTGGAGGGGACCGGCGAGCGGTGGGCGGCGCTTGCCGTCTCCCAGAGTGCCGAGCGGCTCTGATCGGCGGGGAGGCGGAGAGGAGGCGCACGGAGGGAAGCGAGGGTCGCACACTCCAGCGCCATGCCAGACGTCTGCCCGGCAAGTGCTGCTAACAATCGTTCACTTCGCGGCGATTCTCACCGCTCGTATCCTGGTCCGGCATTCATTTCTCATCCGTGCGCCGGGCCACGAGCCGGTGCACCCGTCGGCGCGAGAGAGGTCGCACGGTGACTCAGCCGGGCCAGGGCCAGCACCAGATTCCGGTCGTCGTCCTCGCCGGATTCCTCGGTTCCGGCAAGACGACTCTGCTCAACCACCTCCTCCATCACAGCGGAGGCACCCGGATCGGCGCGATCGTCAACGACTTCGGCGCCATCGAGATCGACGCGCTCGCCGTCGCCGGGGCGCTCGGCGACTCCACCGTGTCCCTGGGCAACGGCTGCCTGTGCTGCGCGGTCGACTCCAGTGAGCTCGACGGCTATCTGGAGCGGCTCGCCCGGCCCGGCACCGGGATCGACGTCATCGTGATCGAGGCCAGCGGCCTCGCCGAACCGCAGGAACTCGTCCGGATGCTGCTCGCCAGCGAGCTGCCGGGCATCGTGTACGGCGGGCTCGTCGAGGTCGTCGACGCCGCCGAGTTCGACGCCACCCGGAGCAGGCACCCCGAGATCGACCGGCATCTCGCCCTCGCCGACCTCGTCGTCGTCAACAAGCTGGACCGGGCCGCGGACCGCGAGCGCGTGCTCGGTCTCGTGCGTGAGCTCGCCGAACACGCCGCCGTCGTCCCGGCCACCTACGGCCGGATCGACCCCGGCTTCCTCTTCGACTGCCGTCCCAGTGAGGAGCGCGTCGGGCAGCTGTCGTTCGACGATCTGCACCAGCACGCCGGACAGGGCCAGGACCACGACGGGCATCTGCACACCGGCTACGACAGCCTGTCGTTCACCTCCGACGTCCCCCTCGATCCGCGCCGGCTGATCGGCTTCCTCGACGGCAGGTCCGAGGGGCTGTACCGGATCAAGGGGCACGTGGACTTCGGGGCGTACGACCCCGCGAACCGGTACGCCGTGCACGCCGTCGGGCCGTTCCTGCGCTTCTACCCGGAGCGGTGGCCCGCCGGGACGCCCCACCGCACCCAGCTCGTCCTCATCGGCTCCGGCATCGACACGGCCGCCCTGGAGAAGGACCTGCGGGCGTGCGCGAGCGACGCCCCGCACACCGCGGACGAGCACGGCATGTGGGGCGTCCTCCGCTATGTCCGGGACCCGGACGAGGAAAGGCAGGGGCGGGGCAGCGACCCCGAGCCCGAAGAGGCCGCCTGACGCGCGCGGCCTCCTCGGCTCCGGCGGCTCCTAGAACGGCCCCGCCACCACCGCGACCGTCTTCGGCAGGGACACGCCCGAGCCGTCGCGGCGCGGGTCGATCTCGGGCAGCTCGGCCGGGGTGCCGTTCTTCTGGGCGGCCCGTGCCGGGGCGGGGCCCGCCCAGGCCAGGGACAGGCAGTCCTCGCCCTTCAGGAACCGCTGGCAGCGCACGCCGCCTGTGGCGCGGCCCTTGCGCGGGTACTGGTCGAACGGGGTCATCTTGGCCGTCGTCTGGACCGAGTCGTCCAAGGTGCCGCGCGAGCCCGCGACCGTGAAGACCACCGCGTCGGACGCCGGGTCCACCGCCGTGAAGGAGATGACCTTCGCGCCCTCGGCGAGCTTGATGCCGGTCACACCGCCCGCCGGACGGCCCTGCGGGCGGACCGCGGACGCCTGGTAGCGCAGCAGCTGGGCGTCGTCCGTGATGAAGACGAGGTCCTCCTCGCCGGTGCGCAGCTCGACCGCGCCGACGATCCGGTCACCCTCCTTCAGGGTGATGACCTCCAGCTCCTCCTTGTTGGACGGGTAGTCGGGCACGACCCGCTTGACCACGCCCTGCTCGGTGCCCAGCGCGAGGCCGGGGGAGGACTCGTCGAGCGTCGTCAGGCAGACCACCCGCTCGCCGTCCTCCAGGGAGAGGAACTCCGACAGCGGCGCGCCGCCCGCCAGGTTGGGCCGCGACGCGGTCTCCGGGAGCTGCGGCAGATCGACCACGCTGATCCGCAGCAGCCGGCCCGCCGAGGTCACCGCGCCCACCTCGCCGCGTGCCGTGGCCGGCACCGCCGAGACGATCACGTCGTGCTTGGAGCGCTTGGCGTCGCCGCCGTCCGCGAAGGGGTCGCCGTTCGCCGTGCGGGCCAGCAGACCCGTCGAGGACAGCAGCACCCGGCACGGGTCGTCCGCGACCTGCAGCGGCACGGCGGACACCTGGGTGCCGGACGACTCCAGCAGGACCGTGCGCCGCTCGGTGCCGAACTTCTTCGCCACCGCCGCCAGTTCGGTCGAGACCAGCTTGCGCAGCTCCGCGTCGGACTCCAGGATCCGGGTCAGCTCGTCGATCTCCCGGCCCAGCCGGTCCTTCTCCGCCTCCAGCTCGATGCGGTCGAACTTGGTGAGCCGGCGCAGCGGCGTGTCGAGGATGTACTGCGTCTGCACGTCGGACAGCGAGAAGCGCTCCATCAGGCGCTCCTTGGCCTGCGCGCCGTTCTCGCTGGAGCGGATCAGGCGGATGACCTCGTCGATGTCGATGAGCGCCGTGAGCAGGCCCTCGACGAGGTGCAGCCGGTCCCGCCGCTTGCCGCGCCGGAACTCGCTGCGGCGCCGTACGACCTCGAAGCGGTGGTCGAGGTAGACCTCCAGCAGCTCTTTCAGGCCCAGGGTGAGAGGCTGCCCGTCGACCAGCGCCACATTGTTGATGCCGAAGGACTCCTCCATGGGCGTCAGCTTGTACAGCTGCTCCAGGACCGCCTCCGGCACGAAGCCGTTCTTGATCTCGATGACCAGCCGCAGGCCGTGCTCGCGGTCGGTGAGGTCCTTGACGTCCGCGATGCCCTGGAGCTTCTTCGAGCCGACCAGGTCCTTGATCTTCGCGATGACCTTCTCCGGGCCGACCGCGAACGGCAGCTCGGTGACGACGAGGCCCTTGCGGCGGGCGGTGACCGTCTCGATCTCGACCGTCGCACGGATCTTGAAGGTGCCGCGGCCCGTCGCGTAGGCGTCCCGGATGCCGGAGAGGCCGACGATCCGGCCGCCGGTCGGCAGGTCGGGGCCGGGGACGTGCTTCATCAGCGTGTCCAGATCCGCGTTCGGGTGGCGGATCAGGTGCCGGGCGGCCGCGATGACCTCGGAGAGGTTGTGCGGCGGCATGTTCGTCGCCATGCCGACGGCGATGCCGGACGCGCCGTTGACCAGCAGGTTCGGGAAGGCGGCCGGCAGGGCGACCGGCTCCTGCTCCTGGCCGTCGTAGTTCGGGGCGAAGTCGACGGTGTCCTCGTCGATCGACTCCGTCATCAGGCTCGTCGCCTGCGCCTGCCGGCACTCGGTGTACCGCATGGCGGCCGGCGGGTCGTCGTTGCCCAGGGAGCCGAAGTTGCCGTGGCCGTCGACCAGGGGCACGCGCATCGAGAAGGGCTGCGCCATGCGCACGAGGGCGTCGTAGATCGACGCGTCGCCGTGCGGGTGCAGCTTGCCCATGACCTCGCCGACGACACGGGCGCACTTCACATAGCCGCGGTCGGGGCGCAGGCCCATCTCGTTCATCTGGTAGACGATCCGGCGGTGCACCGGCTTCAGGCCGTCACGGGCGTCCGGCAGGGCACGCGAGTAGATGACCGAGTAGGCGTACTCGAGGAAGGAGCCCTGCATCTCGTCGACGACGTCGATGTCGAGGATCCGCTCCTCGAACGAGTCGTCGGGCGGCGGGGTCTTCGTGCTGCGGCGGGCCATCGCTGCCGGCTCCTTCTGTGTGCTGTGGCGCAAGCGTGTGACGGGTCTGACGCGGACCATTGTGGACCGCGGCACTGACAACCACCGACCAGGACCCGATGTTGGGCTCCCGCCCGGCGAGGTGAAGTGTCGCCGACTCCGGTCTCCTCCCGCGACCGCGGTGGCGTGAAGGACGGCCTCGGGACCGCGCACGGCGCCGGCGGCAAGCCGGTGCCGCGCGACCGTTCACCCTCAGGGGTGATCGACGGGAAGCATGCCAGGTCGAGCCGAACGGTGCCGGGCCGGGGCCCGGACGGCCCGCCTCCGCCGCATCCGCCCGGTGAGGCCGGGCGAAGGGGCGCGGAGGGCCCTGGGGGAGGCCGCCGGAGGCCGCGGCCGGCCCCGGACCGGCCCGGCGTCCCGACCGGGAACTTCGCCGAGCCTCCGGACGCTGCATACAGTGGCAGGAGCTGAGCAGGATCCGCTCGACACAACGCAGCGCACGCGACCGGAAGGACACCTTGCCCATGGGTCACACGGCCACACCGGAGGCACAATCCGGCGGCCTCACCGCGACCGAGCACCGCCTGGCCAACGGCCTGCGCGTGGTGCTCTCCGAGGACCACCTCACGCCGGTCGCCGCGGTCTGCCTCTGGTACGACGTCGGCTCCCGCCACGAGGTCAAGGGCCGTACCGGACTCGCCCACCTCTTCGAGCACCTGATGTTCCAGGGGTCGAACAGCGTGAAGGGCACGGGCCACTTCGAACTCGTCCAGGGCGCGGGCGGCTCACCGAACGGCACCACCAGCTTCGAGCGCACCAACTACTTCGAGACCATGCCCGCCCACCAGCTGGAGCTCGCGCTCTGGCTGGAGGCCGACCGCATGGGCAGCCTCCTGGTGGCGCTCGACGAGGAGGGCCTGGAGAACCAGCGCGACGTCGTGAAGAACGAGCGGCGCCAGCGCTACGACAACGTCCCGTACGGCACCGCCTTCGAGCGCCTGACCGCGATGTCGTACCCCGACGGGCACCCCTACCACCACACGCCGATCGGCTCCATGGCCGACCTCGACGCGGCGAGCCTGGAGGACGCGCGCGCGTTCTTCCGCACCTACTACGCGCCGAACAACGCCGTGCTGTCGATCGTCGGCGACATCGACCCGGAGCAGACGCTGGCCTGGGTCGAGAAGTACTTCGGCTCCATCCCGGCGCACGACGGCAAGCCGGCCCCGCGGGACGGCTCGCTGCCCGACGTCATCGGCGAGGAGCTGCGCGAGGTCGTCGAGGAGAACGTCCCCGCGCGCGCGATGATGGCCGCCTACCGCCTGCCGAGCGACGGCACGCGCGAGTGCGACGCCGCCGACCTGGCGCTGACGGTCCTCGGCGGCGGCGAGTCCTCCCGCCTCTACAACCGGCTCGTGCGGCGCGACCGTACGGCCGTGGCGGCCGGTTTCGGCCTGCTGCGCCTGGCGGGCGCGCCCTCCCTCGGCTGGCTGGACGTGAAGACCTCCGGTGACGTCGAGGTGCCGGTGATCGAGGCCGCCGTCGACGAGGAGCTCGCCCGCTTCGCCGCGGAGGGCCCCACCGCCGAGGAGATGGAACGCGCGCAGGCCCAGCTGGAGCGCGAGTGGCTGGACCGGCTCGGCACCTGCGCCGGCCGCGCCGACGAACTGTGCCGGTACGCCGTCCTGTTCGGCGACCCGCAGCTCGCCTTCACCGCCGTGCAGCGCGTGCTCGACGTCACCGCCGAGGAGGTGCAGGCGGTCGCCCAGGCCCGGCTGCGCCCGGACAACCGCGCGGTGCTCGTGTACGAGCCGACCGCCGCCGAGGCCGACGAGACCACCGACGAGAACGAGGAGTCGGCGCAGTGACCGAACTCGCGAGCATGGAGTTCCACCCGCAGCCCCAGGCCGGCGCGCCCCGGCCCTGGGCGTTCCCGGCCCCCGAGCGCGGCACCCTGGACAACGGCCTGACGGTCCTGCGCTGCCACCGCCCCGGCCAGCAGGTCGTCGCCGTCGAGGTCCTCCTCGACACGCCGCTCGACGCCGAGCCCGCGGGCCTGGACGGCATCGCCACGATCATGGCGCGCGCCCTGTCCGAGGGCACCGACAAGCACACCGCCGAGGAGTACGCGGCCGAGCTGGAGCGCTGCGGCGCCACCCTCGACGCGTACGCCGACCACCCCGGCGTCCGGGTCAGCCTGGAGGTGCCGGTCTCCCGGCTGCCGAAGGCGCTGGACCTGCTCGCCGACGCGCTCAGGGCGCCGCTGTTCGCCGACGCCGAGGTGGAGCGCCTGGTGCGCAACCGCCTCGACGAGATCCCGCACGAGCTGGCGAACCCGTCGCGCCGGGCGGCCAAGGAGCTGTCCCGGCAGCTGTTCCCGGCGTCCTCGCGCATGTCCCGCCCCCGCCAGGGCACCGAGGAGACCGTCGCCGGCATCGACTCCGCGGCCGTACGCGCGTTCTTCGAGCGGCATGTGCGCCCCGCCACCTCCACGGTCGTGGTCGTCGGCGACCTGACCGGCGTCGACCTGGACGCCCTGCTGGGCGACAGCCTGGGCGCCTGGACCGGTTCGCAGGCCGAGCCGCGGCCCGTCCCGCCGGTCACCGCGGACGACACCGGGCGGGTCGTCATCGTGGACCGCCCCGGAGCCGTGCAGACGCAGCTGCTGATCGGCCGGATCGGCCCCGACCGGCACGACCGCGTGTGGCCGGCGCAGGTCCTCGGCACGTACTGCCTCGGCGGCACGCTCACCTCCCGGCTGGACAAGGTCCTGCGCGAGGAGAAGGGCTATACCTACGGCGTGCGGGCGTTCGGGCAGGTCCTGCGCTCCGCGCCGGACGGCACCGGCGCCTCGATGCTCGCCATCACCGGCTCCGTCGACACGCCCAACACCGGCCCCGCCCTGGACGACCTGTGGACCGTCCTGCGCGGGATCGCCGCCGACGGACTCACCGACGCCGAGCGGGACTTCGCCGTGCAGAACCTGGTCGGGGTGGCGCCGCTGAAGTACGAGACGGCCGCCGCCGTGGCGAGCACGCTGGCCGACCAGGTGGAGCAGCACCTCCCCGACGACTTCCAGGCGACGCTGTACCAGCAGCTCGCCGCCACCGGCACCGTCGAGGCCACCGCCGCGGTCGTCAGCGCCTTCCCGGCGGACCGTCTCGTCACGGTCCTCGTCGGCGACGCGTCGGCGATCCGGGAGCCCGTCGAGGCCCTCGGCATCGGCGAAGTCACCGTCGTGACGGCCGACTAGAGCACCGGCCCGTCCCGCGCGCGGGGGAGCCCTGGTGACGGCAACGTCACCAGGGCTCCCTTATGCCCGAATTGGGGCGGAGGCGGCCTGTCTGCCCTGTGGGATGCGCTACAAAAGCCGCGTTCCGTTTGGGAATTGAACACTGTCCCGCTTAGCGTCTTCCGGGCTGTTCGTCAGGCAGTGCGCCGCGCCCGCGGCACCGGACAGTCATCGCCGAGTCCCCGTATGGCGCGAGCCAGGGGAGCCGGGGACCCACCGCAGTCCCTGGGGTGAATCGGACGCCCGCGCAGCCGCGAGGGGGTCCGTAGGAGACCTTCCTGCTCCGAACCCGTCAGCTAACCCGGTAGGCGAGAGGGAAGGAAAGGACCAGCCACCACATGGCGTTCAGCTGCGCCACGGGGAAGAACCGCCCCTCCGGGAAGCACCGCAAGCCCGGCCGGTTCGAGCGCACCACGGCCCGTGCGGCCGGTGTCGCCGCCCTCACCGCCACCGGCGTCGTGGGCACCCTCGCCGCCCCCGCGCTGGCCGCCGAGCCCGCCGCGGAGCAGACCGGTCTCATCCCGGTCGTCGCCGTCGAGGACTCCATCGCCACCCAGATCGACGCGCAGGCCGCCGCCCAGGAGCGGGCCGCCGCCGAGGCCGCGGCCCTCAAGCAGGCCGCCCAGGAGGCCGCGCGCCACAAGGCCGCCGAGAAGGCCAAGCAGGAGCGGGAGGCCAAGGAGCGCGCCGCGCGGGAGGCCGAGCGCAAGCGCCTGCTGTCCTACGTCGCCCCGATCGCCGGGTCGTACGTGTCGACCTCCTACCAGTCCGGCGGTGGCCTCTGGTCCTCCGGCAGCCACACCGGCATCGACTTCCACGCCGCCAGCGGCACCTCGGTGCACGCGGTCGGCGCCGGCACCGTCGTCGAGGCCGGCTGGGGCGGGGCCTACGGCAACAACGTCGTGATCAAGATGAACGACGGCACCTACACCCAGTACGGGCACCTGTCGTCGATCGGCGTCTCGGTGGGCCAGACGGTCACCCCCGGCCAGCAGATCGGCCTGTCCGGCGCCACCGGCAACGTCACGGGCCCGCATCTGCACTTCGAGGCGCGCACCACCGCCGAGTACGGCTCCGACATCGACCCGGTCGGCTATCTGCGCTCGCACGGCGTCGCGCTCTGACGCGCCCGTCCGCCTTAACGTGGCCCCGGCTCCCGAGCCGGGGCTTTCGGTCTTTCTGGACAAGGACTGTCCAAAAAATATCCATGGATTCCGGCCCGCCGTCGGAAATTCACGCTTCTTGCCATAGAGTCGCTGAACACACGTCATTCGTCGACGTTTCACGGGGATTAAGGCGGAGGTCGGCATGCGTATTCCGGCGCACTCGGTGTGCACCGCGATCCGGGACGACATCGTCGCCGGTGTCCTGGAGCGCGGCGGCCGGCTCACGGAGGAGGTCCTCGCCCGCCGCTACGGCGTCTCCCGTGTCCCCGTGCGCGAGGCGCTGCGCACCCTGGAGGCGGAGGGCTTCGTCGTGACCCGACGGCACGCGGGCGCGTGCGTGGCCGAGCCCACCGAGCAGGAGGCGGCCGACGTCCTGGAGATGCGCACCCTGCTGGAGCCGCTCGGCGCCGCACGGGCCGCCCAGCGGCGCACCGAGGCCCATCTGAAGGTGCTGCGGGGCCTGGTCAGGCTGGGTCAGGAGCGGGCCAGGCGGGGCAACAGCGAGGATCTGCGCTCGCTGGGCGGCTGGTTCCACGAGACGCTGGCCCAGGCCTCGGGCAGCACCGCGCTCACCTCGACGCTGACCCAGCTGCGGCACAAGATCGCCTGGATGTACGCCGTGGAGGCGTCCGCCGACCCCGTGGAGTCCTGGGCGGAGCACGGCGCGATCGTGGACGCGGTGGCGCGCGGCGACGGCGAACGCGCCCGCGCGCTCACCGCCCTGCACACCGAGCGCGGGCTGTCCGCGCACCGGCTGCGCTTCGGCTCCGGGGGCGAGCGCGCGGAGCGTGTGAGGAATTCGCAACATGCCGTAAACATGCCGAGCCTGCGGAATTAACACAGGCGCCGTATACAAAGAAGAGCAATTCCGGGGCGGCGCATTCATGCTGCCCTTTTTTGACTGTCCGGGGTAATTCAGGTGCCGTCGTGGCGCCGCCGCCGTGAAATTCCACGCGAGCCCGGCCCGGAAAGACGAAGCCGCGCCCGCCGGAAAGGCGGACGCGGCTTCCGTGCCGTGCGGGAGACCCGCTCGGGCCACTCAGACCGTCTCGGGCAGTTCCTCGAGGCCCTCGGCGACCAGCTTGGCCAGACGGTCGAGGGCGGCGTCCGCACCCTCGGCGTCGGAGGCGAGGACGATCTCCTCGCCGCCCTGGGCGCCCAGGCCCAGGACCGCCAGCATCGAGGCCGCGTTGACGGGGTTGCCGTCGGCCTTGGCGATGGTCACCGGGACGCCTGTGGCCGTGGCGGCCCGGACGAAGATGGAGGCGGGGCGGGCGTGGAGACCCTCGGCCCAGCCGACGTTGACGCGGCGCTCAGCCATGTGTTGCTGCCCTTCGGTGTTCAGGGTTGTCTAGACCAGTTTCACACATTGGGGGCGCCCGATGGAACGGCCCGCGCGCCCCTGCCTCGACGACCGCCGCACCCCGCCGGACGTCGGGAACAGCCTGCCTCGCGCCGGTGTCGTACGCGAGCCGTAACCTGGCCCCATGCAGAGCGCCTCGGACCGGCACGTGTACCCCGCCCACTGGGAAGCCGACGTGGTGCTGCGCGACGGCGGCACCGCGCGCATCCGGCCCATCACCGTCGACGACGCCGAGCGCCTGGTCAGCTTCTACGAACAGGTGTCCGACGAATCGAAGTACTACCGCTTCTTCGCGCCCTACCCGCGCCTGTCCGCCAAGGACGTCCGCCGCTTCACCCACCACGACTTCGTGGACCGGGTGGGACTCGCGGCCACGATCGGCGGCGACTTCATCGCCACCGTGCGGTACGACCGCATCGGCGCCGACGGGGCGCCCGCGTCCGCCCCCGCCGACGAGGCCGAGGTCGCCTTCCTCGTCCAGGACGCCCACCAGGGACGCGGCGTCGCCTCCGCCCTGCTCGAACACATCGCGGCGGTCGCCCGGGAGCGCGGCATACGCCGGTTCGCCGCCGAGGTGCTGCCCGCCAACACCAAGATGATCAAGGTGTTCACGGACGCCGGGTACACCCAGAAGCGCAGCTTCGAGGACGGCGTCGTCCGCCTGGAGTTCGACCTGGAGCCCACCGACCGCTCGCTCGCCGTGCAGTACGCGCGCGAGCAGCGCGCCGAGGCCCGGTCCGTGCAGCGCCTCCTCGTGCCCGGCTCCGTCGCCGTCGTCGGCGTCGGCCGCACCCCCGGCGGCGTCGGCCGAGGCGTCCTCGGCAACATCACGGACGCCGGGTTCACCGGCCGGGTGTACGCGGTGAACAAGGCGTTCCCGAAGGACCTGGAGGAGATCGACGGGGTGCCCGCGCACCGGTCCGTGCGCGAGATCGAGGAGCAGGTCGACCTCGCGGTCGTCGCCGTCCCCGCCGAGCAGGTGCCCGAGGTCGTCGCCGAGTGCGGCGCCCACGGCGTCCAGGGACTGGTCGTCCTCGCCGCCGGATACGCCGAGAGCGGCCCCGAGGGGCGCGAGCGGCAGCGCGCGCTCGTACGGCAGGCCCGCAGCTACGGCATGCGGATCATCGGCCCCAACGCCTTCGGCGTCATCAACACCTCCGACCGGGTCCGGCTGAACGCCTCCCTCGCCCCCGAGACGCCCCGCCCCGGCCGGATCGGGCTGTTCGCCCAGTCCGGCGCCATCGGCATCGCCCTGCTCTCCCGACTGCACCGCCGCGGCGGCGGCGTCACCGGCGTCACCGGCGTGTCCACGTTCGTCTCCTCCGGCAACCGCGCCGACGTCAGCGGCAACGACGTCCTGCAGTACTGGTACGACGACCCCGACACCGACGTCGCCCTCATGTACCTGGAGTCCATCGGCAACCCCCGCAAGTTCACCCGCCTCGCCCGGCGCACGGCGGCGGCCAAACCCCTCGTCGTGGTCCAGGGCGCCCGGCACGGCGGCGCCGCCCCGCAGGGCCACACGGTCCGCGTCACCCGCCTGCCGCACGCCACCGTGTCCGCGCTGCTCCGCCAGGCCGGCGTGATCCGCGTCGACACCATCACCGAGCTGGTCGACGCCGGACTGCTGCTCGCCCGCCAGCCGCTGCCCGCCGGACCCCGCGTGGCCATCCTCGGCAACTCGGAGTCGCTCGGCCTGCTCACCTACGACGCCTGCCTCGCCGAGGGCCTGCGCCCCCTGCCACCGCTCGACCTCACGACCCAGGCGTCGGCCGCCGACTTCCACGCCGCCCTGTCGCACGCGCTCGCCGACGACACCTGCGACGCCGTCGTCGTCACGGCGATCCCGGCCATCGGAGACGCCTCCACCGGGGACGCCGAGCTCGCCGAGGCCCTGCGGTCGGCGGCCGAGCGGGTGCCGGGCAAGCCGGTCCTAGTCGTCCACGTGGAGCTGGGCGGACTGGCAGAGGCCCTGTCGGCGGCGGCCAGCACCGCGCCCCAGACCGGCACCACGCTCCGAGGCTCCGTGCCCCGCCCGCACCCCGTCCGCCCCCTGGACTTCCCGGCGGAAGCGCCGCCCGGACCGGACGGCGACCCCGGCGGCTCACCGCGGCTGATCCCCGCCTACCCGGCCGCCGAACGGGCCGTCCGCGCGCTCGGCGAGGCCGTCAAGTACGCCCAGTGGCGGCGCGAGGCCGCTGAGCCCGGCCGTGTCCCCGAGTACGACGACATCGACGAGAAGGGCGCCGCACAGCTGATCGACCGGCTGCTCGCGCGCGGCCAGGGCCTCACGCTCGGCACCGACGACACCTGCGAGCTGCTCGGCCGGTACGGCGTCCATGTGCACCGCGCCCTGCACGCACCCACCGCCGACGCGGCCGTGGAAGCCGCCGGGACGCTCGGCTACCCCGTCGCCCTCAAGGCCACCGCGCCCCATCTGCGGCACCGCGCCGACCTCGGCGGAGTCCGCCTCGACCTCGCGGACGAGGAGCAACTGCGACGGGCGTACACCGAGTTGGCCGAGCTGTTCGGCAAGCCGGAGGAGCTCAGGCCGGTCGTGCAGCGCATGGCGCCGCGCGGCGTGGACACCGTCGTTCGGGCCGTCATCGACCCGGCGGCCGGTGCCGTGCTGTCCTTCGGGCTCGCCGGCGCCGCCTCCCAGCTGCTCGGCGACATGGCGCACCGCCTGGTCCCGGTCACCGACCGCGACGCCGCCTCGCTCGTCCGCGCCATCCGCACCGCCCCGCTGCTGTTCGGCTGGCGGGGCTCCGCGCCCGTGGACACCCCGGCCCTGGAGGAGCTGCTGCTGCGGGTGTCCCGCCTCGTCCACGACCACCCCGAGGTCGTCGCCGTCACCCTGGAGCCGGTGGTCGTCGCCGCGCACGGGCTGAGCGTCCTCGGGGCCTCCGTGCGGCTCGCGCCGCCGCCCGCCCGCGACGACCTCGGGCCCCGGACCCTGCCTGCCTACTGAGACGACGGTGACCGGTGCCTCGCAGTCGGTGCACCCCCGTAGGATGGCGTCATGGCCAAGACCAGTACGACGACCCAGGGGCTGCGTGCGGCGATCGAGCGCAGCGGCTACTACCCGGCCCTCGTGGCCGAGGCGGTGGAGGCCGCCGTGGGCGGCGAGCCCATCCGGTCGTACCTGGTCCACCAGGAGACGACGTTCGACCAGAACGAGGTGCGCCGGCACGTGACCGTGCTGGTCCTCACCCACAACCGCTTCATCGTCAGCCACACCGACGAGCAGGCCGCCGACAGCACCTCCCCGACGCCGTACGCCACGACGTCCACCGAGTCGGTCAAGCTCGGCCGGATCTCGTCGGTCGTCGTCAGCCGCGTCGTCGCCAACCCCGAGCAGTACACCCCGGGCACCCTGCCCCGCGAGATCGTCCTCACCATCGGCTGGGGCGCCGTCTCCCGCATCGACCTGGAGCCCGCCGCCTGCGGCGACCCCAACTGCGAGGCCGACCACGGCTACACGGGCAGCTCCACGGCCGACGACCTCAGCCTGCGCGTCAGCGAGGCCGGTGACGGCCCGGAGACCGTCCGCCAGGCCCTCCTCTTCGCCCAGTCCCTCTCCGAGGCGACCGCGGACGTCGCCCGCTGATGGTCCAGACCGCCGCCTGGGACGCCCACCCGGAACCCCTCGCCGTCGCCTCCGCCCCCGTCCCCCAGTACGGCGGCGGATCCCTCGCCGACCTGCTGCCCACGCTGGCCGCGGGCATGGGCGTACCGGACATGACGGCCGTGATCACCGAGCTGTCCGCCGCCGACCGCAACTGCGTGTTCCTGATCGACGGCCTCGGCTGGGAGCAGCTGCGGGCCCACCCCGACGAGGCGCCGTTCATGACGTCGCTCCTCGCCGGCTCACGCGGCGGCAGCGGGCACCCCATCACCGCGGGCTTCCCGGCCACCACGGCGACCTCCCTCGCCTCCGTCGGCACCGGCCGGCCGCCCGGCGCGCACGGCCTGCCCGGCTACACCGTGCGCAACCCCGACACCGGCGAGCTGATGAACCAGCTCCGCTGGAACCCGTGGACCCCGCCGCACGTCTGGCAGCCGTACCCCACCGTCTTCGAGCTGGCGCACCGCGCGGGCGTGCACGCCGCGCAGGTCTCGTCCCCCACCTTCCAGAACACCCCGCTCACCAAGGTCGCCCTCAGCGGCGGCAGCTTCCTCGGGCGGCTGGCCGGAGAGGAGCGCGTCGACCTGGCCGCCGAGCAGCTCGCGGCGGGCGACCGCGCCCTCGTCTACACGTACTACGCCGAGCTGGACGGCGCCGGACACCGCTACGGCGTCGACTCCGACACCTGGCGCGGGCAGCTGATGTACGTCGACCGGCTCGTCCAGCGCCTCGCCGAACAGCTCCCGCCGCGCACCGCGCTCTACGTCACCGCCGACCACGGCATGATCGACGTGCCCTTCGACGAGGAGCACCGCATCGACTTCGACGCGGACTGGGAGCTGCGCGCCGGGGTCGCCCTGCTGGGCGGCGAGGGCCGCGCCCGGCACGTCTACGCGGTTCCCGGTGCCGCGCAGGACGTCCTGACCTGCTGGCGCGAGGTGCTGGGCGAGCAGTTCTGGGTGGCGTCGCGGGACGAGGCGATCGAGGCGGGCTGGTTCGGCCCGCACATCGACGAGCGGGTCTACGGCCGCCTCGGCGACGTGATCGCGGCCGCGCGGGACGACGTCCTGATCATCGCGTCCGAACGGGAGCCGAAGGAGTCGGCGATGGTCGGCAACCACGGCTCGATGACCCCCGCCGAGCAACTGGTCCCGTTGCTCGAAGTACGCTCCTGACGCTCCTCGTACGCTCCGCTTCCCCTCACCGAAAGGCGCTCGACCCCCCATGCCCGAGCTGGTGTTCTTCTCCGGAACCATGGACTGCGGGAAGTCGACGCTGGCTCTCCAGATCGAGCACAACCGTTCGGCGCGCGGCCTGGCCGGCATCATCTTCACGCGCGACGACCGCGCGGGCGAGGGCAAGCTGTCCAGCCGGCTCGGCCTCGTCACCGACGCGGTGGAGGTCGAGGACGGCGCCGACCTGTACGCCTACGTGGTCGACCACCTCTCCCGGGGCGGTCGCGCGGACTACGTCATCGCCGACGAGGCGCAGTTCCTCGCCCCGGAACAGATCGACCAACTCGCCCGCGTCGTCGACGACCTGAGCCTCGACGTCTTCGCCTTCGGCATCACCACCGACTTCCGCACCAAGCTCTTCCCCGGCTCCCAGCGCCTGGTGGAGCTGGCCGACCGCGTCGAGGTCCTCCAGGTCGAGGCCCTGTGCTGGTGCGGCGCCCGCGCCACCCACAACGCCCGCACGATAGGCGGCGAGATGGTCGTCGAGGGCGCCCAGGTCGTCATCGGCGACGTCGACCAGTCCGACACGATCGGCTACGAGGTCCTGTGCCGCCGCCACCACCGCCGCCGCATGACAGCGGCGACGGCGCGGGCGGCGGCGTTGTCACCGGACGTGTTGCCGGTCACGACCACCTGACCGAGGGAACGCAGAACCTCTGAGGAGCGAGCTGTGGAACGTCGACATCTTCTGACCGCCCCGGCCGCTCTGGCCGCCGCACTGGCCCTCGTCTCCGGCTGCGCGTCCGGCGACGACGCGAGCGAGTCGCCCGGCCGTCCGGCCTCTTCGGCCTCCCCGGACGGGGCGCGCCAGGCGGTGGCGGCGTACGTGGAAGCCCTGAACTCGCGCAGCGCCTCCCGGCTGATCGCCGTCGGGGGTGTGGAGGACGAGAAGTGGTCGAGGCAGGAGGCCGCGCGGATCCTCGCGGAGAGGGGCGGCCGAGGCTGGCGGATCGAGGACGTCCGGATCGAGCACGACATGGGACCGGACACCGGTTCGGCTCGGCTCAAGGCCATGGACAAGGCGGGGGAGGCCTGGCAGGACACCTTCACCGTGACCCGCGACAAGGGCGCCTGGCATCTCGTGGTCTTCACACATCAGCCGGGGGAGCCCGGCAAGGAGACCGCGGCCACCGGGAGACCTACCTCCTGAGATCCAGCAGCAACTCGCTCAGCTCCTCCGGCATGGTGATCATGCAGTCGTGTCCAGTGGGAAGTTCCCGCACCCGGGACGGGGAGCCGTTCGGCTGGGTCGCGGGGACCGGGCGGCGGGTGATGCCCTCCGGGGCCGGGCCGACGCAGTGGATGTGGGTGCGGGGGACGGCTCGCACGGCCGGGTTGTCGAGGCGGGCCGGCTGCTGGAGGCAGAGCACGGGCTGGTCGGAGAGCGTGGCGCGCAGCCACGCCACGTCCGCCGGGTCCGTGACGCCGAACAGGCCGAAGGGCGGCGGCAGTTCCGGCAACGGGGGGATGCGCCACGGGGTGTCCGACGAGGCGGCCAGGTCGATCAGCTGCTGCGTGATCGGCTGGACGTCGACGGCGGACTCCCCGTGTTCCGGGACCATCGCGTCCAGGTACACCAGGTGCGCGATGCGCTCCGGCACCTCGTTGGCCGCCGAGGAGACGACCAGGCCGGCGTAACTGTGGCCGACCAGCACCACGTCGGTCAGGTCCTCGTCCTTGATCAGCCGTACGACGTCCTCGACGTGCGTCTCCAGGCCGACGTCGGGTGCGAGCAGGTGCGCCTTGTCGCCGTAGCCGGTGAGGGAGGGGTGCAGGACGCGGTGACCGGCCGCCTCCAGCAGCGGGGTCAGCCGGTTCCAGCACCGGCCGTCGTGCCAGGCGCCGTGGACAAGCAGGTAGGTCGACACAGGGGAGCCTTTCGGGAAGGGAGAACGCAGGGGGGGAGCGGTTCCCTTTCGTGCCTCGGTACGCTTCGGGAACCGCCCTTTCATCGTGGTGCACGCCCCCGACCATGGGCAATAAGGCACATTTCGGTGACCCGGTTCTCTGGAGGTAACCATGCGCGCGGAAGACCCCTGCCGCACCCGTGAGGTGCTCGGCATCGTCGGCGACAAGTGGTCCCTGCTGGTCGTCCGCAATCTCAGCCAGGGGCCGCGCCGCTTCACCGAGCTCAAACGCGCCACCACCGGCATCAGCCAGCGCATGCTCACCGTCACCCTGCGCAGCCTGGAACGCGACGGCATCCTCACCCGCACGGTCCACAACGTCATGCCCCCGCACGTCAGTTACGAGCTCACCCCCATGGGAGCCACCCTGCGCGAGGCCACCGCACCCCTGCTGGAGTGGAGCATCCGCTACCTGGACGACATCGAGGCCGCCCGCGCCACGTACGACAGCCGTGACGAGGCGCCTTCGGCCCGGGCGACGAGTTCGACGTCGTCCGAGACCGACTCCTAGCCCCCGTGCCGGCGGCGCAGTCCCTCAGCCAGGGGGGCCTTCGCGAAGGCGCCCGTCGCCACGCGGGTCGCGATCGTGCGGCGGACGATGCGGTCGGTCAGGGCGGGGGCGTGACGGGCCAGGGCCATCTCCGCCCGGCCGCGCCGTGTCGTCGCCACGTCGCGCGGGGCCCGGCGGGCCGTGACCGACGAGACCACCGCGGCCACCACGCCCTCCAGCGGCTCCGGACGCGACACCCCGTCCAGGGAGAGGCCCGCCTCCCGCGTGCTGTCGTGGATCGGGCTGCGCACCATGCTCGGGTACACCGTCGTCACCCCGACGTGCGTGCCGACCTCCAGGCGCAGTGTGTCCGCGTAGGCGGCCAGGGCCCGCTTCGAGACGCCGTACGCGGCGGCCAGGGGCAGCGGCAGCACCGCCATGCGCGAGGCGATGAACACCACCCGGCCGCGCGCCCGTTCGAGATGGGGGAGGGCCGCCGCCGTCACGTCCCAGGCACCCAGCAGGTTCAGGTTCAGCTGTGCGTGCACCTCCTCGGACGGCCGCAGCTCGGCCGGTGCCGGTCCGCCCCGACCCGCGTTGTTCACCAGGACGTCCAGGCCTCCGCCGAGGAGTCGCACGGCCTCCTCGACGCCCTTGGTCACCGACTCGGGGTCGGTCAGGTCGCAGCCCACGACGGGCACCGGCGCCGACGCGTCGCCGTGCAGGTCCAATCCGACGACCTGGGCGCCGAGTTCGGTGAAGCGTTCCCCGAGGGCCCGCCCGAAGGTGCCCGCCGCGCCCGTGACGATCACGCGTCGGCCCGCCAGCGGGGTCGCCCTCCGCACGCCTTCCAGGTCCCGCGCCACCTCGCGCAGATACCGGTCCACGTCGATCCGCATGTGCGGGCGCTTGTCGCCCCAGCGTTCCCGCGCCGACTGCAGCTCACCGCCGACCGACGCCAGCATCCGGTCCCGCGACGGCCGGGGCAGCCGTCCGGTCAGATGGGCGGCGAGCAGCCGGCTCTGCGCCTCCACCACCGGGAGCGCCGAACCCGTCGACTGCATCAGGCCCACGAAGGACAGGGCGTCGTCGTCCAGTGAGAACACATGGCGGTAGAGCGGAAGGCGGGCCGGGTCCGGGACCAGCGCCGGGTCCAGGAACGGCACCGTGGCCCGGTACCCGGTGCACCACAGCACATGGTCCACCTCGTCCTCGCGCCCGTCCGTGAAACGCACCCGGCGCCCCTCGAAACGCTCGATGCCCGCCCGCACGCCGATCTTCCCGGCCCGCACCAGCGCGGGGACGGTGTCGCTCAGCGTCGGATGGTCCTGGAGCACGCCCTCGGGCGACGGCGGCAGCGCCGGGCCCTCCTCGCCCCGGGCGGCGAGTCGCAGCATCGTCTGGGACATCCGCTGGCGCAGCCGCCACGGCAGGACGGCCGCGAGCGCGCCGTTCCACTGGTCGGTCGGGCGGCCGAACAGCCGCTTCGGCAGCACCCACACACCGCGCCGAGCCGAGATCAGCACCTCGTCCGCCTGCCCCGCCAGCTCCGTCGCGATGTCCATCGCGGAGTTGCCCGTGCCCACGACCAGCACCCGCCGGCCCGCGAACTCGGACGGCTCGCGGTAGGTGTGCGCGTGCGAGGTGGTGCCCTCGAAGGTGCCGGGGTAGGGCGGCTCGGGCAGGCGTGGGGTGTGGTTGTGCCCGTTGGCGACCACCAGATGCGCGACCGTCTCCTCGTACGCGCCCTCGGGGCCGGTCAGTTCGAGCAGCCAGCCGTCCCCGGTGCGGTGGGCGGCGACCAGTTCCGTGCCCGTGCGGAAGCGTCCCGTCACCCCGAAGTGGTCCGCGTACTCCTGCACGTAGGCGAGGAGTTGACCCCGTGAGGGGTAGTCCGGCCAGTCGGCGGGCATCGGGTGGTCGCCGAACTCGGTGCGGGGCTTCGACGTGTTGAGGCGCAGCCCCTCGTACGCGGCCGTGTCCGGCGTCAGCCGCCACAGTCCGCCCAGCTCGCCGGCGCGTTCCACGCCGAACACCTCGACGCCCGCCTGCAGCAGCGCCTTCACGGCCGCGATGCCCGCGATCCCGCCGCCGACGACGGCCACCCGTCCCGGTTCCGTCGTGCCCCGCCCTGCGCCCATCGCGTCCGCGCCCTTCCCCGAGCCGTCCAGCCGCCCCGCGCGGCTGTCCCGTGGAGTTATTCCAACGTGCGATGGATTATTACGTCACTTCCCTCGCGGGCACCAGACCCCGTCCCGGCCTCCGCCCGCCCCGGGCCGTACAGGGCGTCGAGGAAGCGGCGGACCCACAGGCGGAACTCGTAGCGCTCCCGCTCCCGTTCGGCGGGGGAGGCGGCGGCCAGCGCGGTGACATGCCCGTGCGCCGCCCACACCAGGCTGCGCACCGTCACATGCGGGGTCGTCTCGCGCACCGTCCCCGCCTGCGCGGCCTCCAGCAGCGCCCGCTCCACCTCGCCGTACAACGGCAGCGCGTACGCCCGGTCCAGGCCGGCGCCGCGCGTCGGGTCGAGCCACCGGCGCAGCCACAGGAACGTGGTGTGCGGATGCTCCTCCAGGAAGTCCACGAAACCCTCCGCGAGCGCGCGGAGCGCCGTGGCGAGAGGCTCGCCGCCGGTCGCCGCCGCCCGCTCCAGATCGGCCACCAGCGGGGCCAGCGCCGCTCGCTCCGCCGCGTGCACCCGCTCGAAACAGGCGTCGTACAGCGCCTCCTTGGCCGGGAAGTGGTGGTGCAGGCTCGACACGTCGATGCCGACGCGTGCCGCGATGTCGCGCAGCGAGGTCCCCTCCGGGCCGCGCGCGGCGAACAGTTCCGTCGCCTCCCGCAGGATCACCTCGCGGGTGGAGGGACCGTCGCGCTCCGCGCGGCGGGGCCGGCCGGGTCCGCGCCGGGCGGGCCGCTGATCGGGGGGTGTCTCGCTGCTCTTCCTCATCCGGCACAGTCTGGCTAGGATCCGCAGACCTCGCAATCCAACACCTGAGGGATTCATGAACGCCGCCACAGGATCCGAAGCCCCTCTCCCCGACGACCGCCCCCGCGCCGCACACACGGACCCGGCGACGGACGCCGGGGACGGCGCGGACGTGCCCCGCCCCGCCCTCGTGCGCTACGCGCTCGGCTCGGCCGGCATGGGCGTCTACGTCACCGTCCCCGGCCTACTGCTCCTGTACTTCCTCACCGACACCCTCGGGGTCACCCCCTGGCTGGCCGGTCTGGCGCTGCTCGTCCCGAAGGCCGTGGACATCGTCCTGCACCCGTTCGTCGGCTCCCTCTCCGACCGGGAACGCGCCCGCCGGGGGACCCGACTGCGGCTGCTGACGGCGGGCTGCGCCCTCGCGCCCGCGTTCGTCGCCCTGTTCACCGTCCCCGGTCCCGTGGCCGACCGCCCCTGGGCCGCGGCCCTGTGGGTCGCCGCCTGGTTCGTCGTCGCCAACGCCCTGTTCGCCGCGTACCAGGTGCCCTACCTCGCCACCCCCACCGACATGGCGGTCGGCTACCACGGCCGGACCCGGGTGCTGTCCTTCCGGATGGTGGTCCTCACCGTCGGCATCCTCGTCGGCGGCGCGCTCGCCCCGCTGCTCGCGGGGGAGGGCGACTCGGTCGGCCGGTACGTGGCCATGGCCCTGGTCCTCGGCGTCTTCACCGTCGTCTTCCAGTACGTCGGCATCGGCGGCGTCCGCGACCTGCTGCCCGCGCCGGGCCCGGCGAAGGAGGCGGGGGACCGGCACGGCCCCGCCCTCGCCCAGGTCCGGGACGTCCTGCGCGGCAACCGCCCCTTCCGCGTCCTGGTCTCCTGCTACCTCCTGGTGTCCACCACGACCCACCTCGTCCTCGCCGGACTGCCGTACTACGCCCGCCACGAGCTGGGCCGCCCCGGCTTCACCACCGTCCTCATGGCCGCGTTCGTCGCCCCCGCCCTGCTCACCACGCCCCTGTGGTTCCGGCTCTCCCGGAGCTGGGGCAAGCAGCGCTGTCTGCTGCTGTGCCAGGGCTTCTTCGTCGCCGGGGCGCTCGGTCTCGCGGTGGGGAAGGCGGCCGGTCCCGTCGTCCCCGTCCTGTGCACCCTGGTGCTCGGGGTGTGCTTCGCGGGCCTCCAGCTCTTCCCGTTCTCGATGGTCCCGGACACCGTCCGCGCGGTCGGCGGCGAGTCCGAACGGACCGGCGCCTACACGGGAGTGTGGACGGCGACGGAGGCGACGGGCGCCGCGGCCGGCCCGTACCTCTACTCGGCCGCTCTCGCCGTCGGCGGCTACGCGGCGGCGCGGGCCGGCGAGGAGGTCACCCAGTCCGGCGGCGCGCACACGGCCATCCTGCTCGGCTTCACGCTCCTGCCCGCGCTCCTCATGACGGCGGCCCTCGCGGTGCAGTCCCGCTACCGGCTCGACGCCCGCTTCACGGCGCTCCGTTGAGGGTGCGCCCGTCGCGGGGCCCGGCCTGCACCAGCGCGAACCGCGCCCCCTCCGGGTCGGCCACCGTCGCGACCCGCCCGTGCCCGGTGTCATGGGACGGGATCAGCGACCGCCCCCCGAGTGCGACGACCCGGTCCACCGCCGCGTCGGTGTCCGGCACGGTGAAGTACGTCAGCCAGTGGGGGCCCCGGTCCCGGGGGAGCGCGGTGCCGAGGCCGTGGACGTCCGCGACGGGACGGCCGTCGACGCGCAGGGTGACGTGGTCGGCTCCGGTCATCTCCTCCTCGTAACCGAACACCGTGGCGTAGAACTTGGCGATGTTCTCGGCCTCGTAGGTCCACAGTTCGTTCCAGGCGGGGGCGCCGGGTACGCCGGAGACGGCCGTGCCGAGGTGGGCGGCGGCCTGCCAGATGCCGAAGACGGCGCCGGCGGGGTCGGAGCAAATCGCCATACGGCCGGCCTCACCGGCGTCCAGCGGCCCCACCCCGACCGTGCCGCCGCACAGCCGTACCGTCTCGGCGGTCGCGTCGACGTCCCGCGAGGCGAGGTACGGCGTCCAGGCGACGGGGAGATGGAGATCGGGCGGCAGTTGGCCGATTCCGGCCACCTCACGTCCGTCGAGCAGCGCGCGCGCATAGGGCCCGAGTTGCCGGGGGCCGGGCTGGAACTCCCAGCCGAACAAGGCTCCGTAGAACTCCTGGGTGGCGTCCGGTGCGTGCACCATCAGGCTCACCCAGCAGGGTGTGCCGGGCGCGTGCCGGGCGTGTGTCGCGCCGTGCGGGCCGGTCGACCCCCGTGCCTCGGTCATCGTCACTCTCTCCTCGGCCGCTGGCGCCGGCCGTGTCGCTTCCGCTGTCCGGACCCCCGAGCCGATGCTCGCACCACCGTGGCCGCGCGTGACGCGGGCGCGCCGCCGCACGGCGGCCGGCAGACGTGGACGCCTGTGTGCGCGATACCGCCCGTTCCCGTGCGACGGACGACGGATCTCGATCGGCTGTACAGCTTGTGCCCGATCCCATACGCCTCGTGATCGGGCCTGTCCGGCGGGCAGATTAACCGGCGCGAGCCGTCGCGGCCACCCTGTGCGCGAGGATGGGGACCATGAACGCCATCATCTCCGCATCAGAACTGGCCACCGCCCTTGCGGGCGACCACCCGCCGGTGCTGCTCGACGTCCGCTGGCAGTTGACGCTCGCCACGGCGTCCGGTGAACCGCCGTTCGACGGCCGCGCGGCGCACGCGGCCGGGCACGTCCCCGGTGCGGTCTACGTCGACCTGGACCGGGAGCTGGCGTCCGAGCCGGGCCCGCGCGGCCGTCATCCGCTGCCGGACCTGGCCGTGTTCGGCCGGGCGATGCGGCGGGCGGGCGTGTCCTCGACCCGTCCCGTGGTGGTGTACGACGGCGGGCAGGGCTGGGCGGCGGCCCGTGCCTGGTGGCTCCTGCGCTGGACCGGGCACCCCGACGTCCGCGTCCTGGACGGCGGGCTGCCCGCCTGGGAGGGGCCGCTGGAGACGGCCGTACCGGCCCCGGCGGAGGGCGACTTCGAGCCGGTGCCGTCGGCGACGGGGCTGCTCGACGCGGACGGCGCCGCGGCCCTCGCGCGGTCCGGTGTGCTGCTGGACGCGCGGGCGGGGGAGCGGTACCGCGGTGAGGTCGAGCCGATCGACCCGGTCGGCGGGCACATCCCGGGTGCCGTGTCGGCGCCGACGAACGAGAACGTGGGCCCGGACGGCCGCTTCCTGCCCGCCGGTGAACTCGCCGCCCGTTTCAAGGAACTGGGCGCCGTCGAGGGCCGGGACGTCGGTGTGTACTGCGGCTCGGGTGTGTCGGCGGCCCACGAGGCGCTGGCGCTCGCGGTGGCCGGCGTCCCGGCGGCCCTGTACGTGGGGTCGTGGTCGGAGTGGTCCGCGGATCCGGCCCGCCCCGTGGCGGTCGGCCCGGACCCGCAGTGACGAGCGAGGGCCGCGTCGTCCGACGCGGCCCTCACACAAAGACGTTCGACGAGTGAACGCGTCCCGCCCGCCCGCTACTCCTGCTTCTTCCGCCGCGTGCCGAACACGATCTCGTCCCAGCTCGGCACGGCGGCCCGGCGGCCCGGGCGGACGCCGTCCGCCTCGGCCTGACGGTCCGTGGCACCGATGAGCCGGTCGCGGTGGCTGCCGACGGAACGCGGCATCAGGACGTCCGCGTACGCGGACCCGGCCGACGCGGCGGGCGCCGGGGGCTCCTCGGCCTCCGGCTCGGCCGCGGGCTCCTCCGGGTCGGGCTCGGTGGGCCGCTCCGGGACCACCAGGTCGCCGCGGAAGCTCGGCACCGCCTCCAGCAGGCTGGTCAGCGAGTCCCGTTCCTCCGTCATCTCCTCGGCCGGCTCGGACGCCTGCGCGGGCAGGCTCGGCCGCTCCAGCGCACGGTCCAGCGCGCGGTCCATCGTGCGCTCCGTGCGCTCACGCGGCAGCCGGGCGATCCGGGGCACGAACGGGAAGCTCGGCTCGGGCGCGGCGAGGTCGTCGGACTCGCCGATCAGCGAGCGCGCCTCGTCGTCGACGGCCTGGACGAGCCGCCGCGGCGGGTCGTACGTCCAGCTCGCCGAGTGCGGTTCGCCCGCCACCATGTAGACCAGCAGCACTTCCCAGGTGCCGTCGTCGCGGCGCCACGAGTCCCACTGCACGGTGTCCTTGTCGGCGCCGCGCAGCAGCAGCCGCTCCTGGACGGCCTCGCCGAGCTGCGGCCCCGCCGCGTTCTCGCCGGGGCGGCGGACCGGGGTCTTGCGGGCGCGCTCGGCCATGAAGGCGCGCTCGGCGAGCACGGGGCCCTCGAAGCGCCGGACACGGTCGACGGGGATGCCGGCGAGCTGCGCGACCTCTTCCGCGGTCGCACCGGCTCGTATACGCGCCTGGATGTCGCGGGGGCGGAGATGGCTCTCCACCTCGATCTCGATCTGGCCGAGGCGGGGACGGTCGCCGCGCACGGCGGCGCGCAGCCGTTCGTCGATCGGAAGGGTGTACTCCGTCGCGTCGGCAGCCTTCAGCACCAGCCGTGTGCCGTCATTGGAGACGGCCACGACACGCAGTTCGGGCATGGGGACCTCCCGGGTGGTGCCTGCCGACGTCACGTGCGTCGCTGCTTCCGCTAGTCGAGTGTGGCCTGCCCGGGTGCAGCCTGCCACAACCTTGCCGAGTTGCCCGGCGTGTCGGGCCAGGGCCCTGGATCGCCGTTATGGCACGGTTACCTATTCGCAACGCTAAGTGACGAACTCCGTCACCCTGTGCAACTAGCCCCCTCCCGGCGGTCCTTGGTGGCCACGGACGCCCAGGCGGGAGACCGGACCCAGGGCTCGCAACACTAGCCCATTTGGGCCACGTGCGGGGATTGGCACGCCGCCCAAGTTCTGGCAAGAAGCGTGACTCGGCCGTCCGTTGAGCCCTCCGAGGATCTTGGACGTGGCGCACTTCACGCGATGCGCAGAAACGGAGCGAATGGTTTCCGTGAGGGTGGGTGCCCCCGATCAGGCTCCCAACACCCGGCGCAGGTAGTCGTTCTGGAAGAGGCGGTCGGGGTCCAGGCGGTCCCGCAGCGCGGTGAACTCGCCGAAGCGCGGGTAGACCTTCGCGAGGTACTCGGCGTCCCGTGTGTGCACCTTGCCCCAGTGCGGGCGTCCCTCGTGCGCGGTGAAAATGCGCTCGGCGGCGGTGAAGTACCGCTGGTACGGCGTGCCCTTGGCCATGTGGACCGCGATGTACGCGCTGTCGCGGCCGGACGCGGTGGACAGCGCGATGTCGTCGGCGGGTGCCGTGCGCACCTCGACGGGGAAGCTGATCCGCAGCCCCGACCCGTCGACCATGGCCTTCAGTTCGCGCAACGCGTCCACGACGGCCGCGCGCGGGACGGCGTACTCCATCTCCACGAACCGGACCCGGCGCGGCGATGTGAAGACCTTGTAGGGAATGTCCGTGTACGTCCGCGCCGACAGCGCCGTGCTGGAGATCCGGGCGATCGCCGGGATCGCGGCGGGTGCCGCGCGGCCGGTCCACTGGGCCACCTGGAAGACGCCGTTGGAGAGGAACTCGTCCTCGAACCAGCCCTTCAGCCGGGACACCGGCTGCTCGGGGCCCGCGCTGCGGTTGTTGCGCTTGGTGTTGGTGTTGCCGGTGTGAGGGAACCAGTAGAACTCGAAGTGCTCGTTCTCGGCCCACAGTTCGTCGAACTCGGCGAGCACCCGGTCGAACGGCATCGGTTCCTCGCGGGCCTGGAGCAGGAAGACCGGCTCCACGGCGAAAGTGATCGCGGTGACGATCCCGAGCGCGCCCAGGCCGATCCGGGCCGCCGCGAACACCTCGGGGTTCTCCTCGGCGGAGCAGCTGAGGACCGAGCCGTCCGCCGTGACCAGCTCCAGGCCCTTGATCTGCGCGGCGATCGAACCGGACTCGCGGCCGGTGCCGTGCGTGCCGGTGCTGGTGGCGCCGGAGACCGTCTGCTCCATGATGTCGCCCATGTTGGTGAGGGACAGACCCTCGCGCGCCAGCGCCATGTTGAGCCGCTTCAGCGGGGTGCCGGCCTCCACCGTGACGGTCATGGCCTCCCGGTCGACGCTCCGGATGCCGGTCAGCAGCTGCGGGCGCACCAGGACGCCGTCGGTGGCCGCGATGGACGTGAAGGAGTGGCCGCTGCCGACCGCCTTCACCTTCAGGCCGTCCTCGGCGGCCCGGCGTATCGCCCCGGCCAGCTCCTCCACCGACGCCGGGGAGACCTCCCGCGCGGGGCGCGCCGCCACATTGCCGCCCCAGTTACGCCACGTGCCGTTCTTCGCGCTCGCCGTGCTGCCCAACGGTGCCTCCCCGACGTGGCGCCGGCCTGCTGAGCCGGCGGTACCCCAGGAAACCGACCGCGACCGCGGCGGCCCCGGACACCGCCGGGACCACGTACCCGGCGTCCGCTCCGGCCGCGTCGATCACCCAGCCGGCCACGGACGAGCCGAGCGCGACCCCGACCGCGAGCCCGGTGCTCACCCAGGTCATGCCCTCGGTCAGTTGCGCGCGTGGTACGTGCTGCTCGATCAGCGACATGGTCGTGATCATCGTGGGAGCGACGGCCATGCCGGCGACGAACAGCGCCACGGCCAGAAACGGCAGGTTCCCGACCAGTAGGAGGGGGATCATACTCACGGCCATCGCGCATATGCCCAGCAGCCAGCGAGGTTCGGGCGCCCCCGCGAAGCGCAGCAGCCCGAAGACGAGGCCCGCCGCGCAGGAACCGGCCGCGTACAGCGCGAGCACCACGCTCGCCGCGCCCTTGTGCCCCTGCTCCTCGGCGAAGGCGACGGTGACCACGTCGACGGCCCCGAAGATCGCGCCCGTCGCCACGAAGGTGGCCACGAGCACCTGGAGTCCGGGTGCGGCGAGCGCGGTGCGGCCGCCCTGGCGCTCCCGGGGGTGCGGGGCCGGCTCGGTGGCCCGCTGCGCGGTCAGCCAGAAGACGCCGGCCGCCAGGAAGCATCCGGCCAGCAGCGGCCCGGCCTCCGGGAACCACGCCGTGGACAGCCCGATGGAGAGGATCGGCCCGAAGATGAAGCAGACCTCGTCGATCACCGACTCGAACGAGTACGCGGTGTGCAGCTTCTCCGTGCCCCCGTACAGCGCGGCCCAGCGGGCCCGGACCATGGCCCCGACGCTGGGCACGCAGCCGATGCCGACGCAGGCCGCGAACAGCACCCAGTCCGGCCACGCGAAGTGGGCGGCGACCAGCAGCAGGGCGGCCGCGGCGAGCGAGAGCAGCGTGGCAGGGCGCAGCACCCGCCGCTGCCCGTGCCGGTCGACCAGCCGGGAGACCTGGGGTCCGGCCACGGCGGCGGAGAGCGCGATGGTCGCCGACAGGGCGCCGGCGAGGCCGTAGCGCCCGGTCAGCTGCGAGACCATCGTCACCACGCCGATGCCCATCATCGACAGCGGCATCCGCCCGAGGAGGCCCGCGCTGGTGAAGCGCTTGCTGCCGGGAGCGGCGAACAGGGCGCGATAAGGGCTCGGCACGGCGGACTCCGGGCGGGCGGGAGCGGCGCACAGCGGCGGCTCGGCGGACGGAAAGGCTCGGCACGCTGCACGGATGTCCGGCACGACGTACGAGTTAGGTAAACCTAATGTACTCGTCCGGCTGAGCGGGGCACCCGGTCGGTCGCCCCGCTGTCCGTGCCGGATGACAGGATCGACCCATGCCAGATCCGCGAGATGCCAGCCCCTACGACGCCCTGCTCCTGCTCTCCTTCGGCGGCCCCGAGGGCCCGGACGACGTGATCCCCTTCCTGGAGAACGTCACCCGTGGCCGGGGCATCCCGAGGGAACGTCTGAAGGAGGTCGGCGAGCACTACTTCGGGTTCGGCGGTGTGAGCCCCATCAACGCCCAGAACCGCGCCCTGCTGGACGCCCTGCGCAAGGACTTCGCCGACCACGGGGTGGACCTGCCGGTCTACTGGGGCAACCGCAACTGGGCGCCGTACCTGACGGACACCCTGCGCGAGATGGTCGCCGACGGCCGCCGCCGGATCCTGGTCCTCGCCACCAGCGCCTACGCCTCCTACTCGGGCTGCCGCCAGTACCGCGAGAACCTCGCCGACGCGCTGGCCGCCCTGGAGGCGGAGGGCCTGGAACTGCCGCGGATCGACAAGCTGCGGCACTACTTCAACCACCCCGGCTTCCTGGAGCCGATGATCGACGGCGTGGTCGAGTCCCTCGCCGACCTGCCCGAGGAGGTCCGCGCGGGCGCCCACATCGCCTTCTCGACCCACTCGATCCCGCTGTCCGCGGCCGACACCTCCGGCCCGGTCGAGTCCCACGGCGACGGCGGCGCGTACGTCACGCAGCACCTGGACGTGGCCCGCACGATCGCCGAGGCGGTCCGGGAGCGCACCGGCGAGGACCACCCCTGGCAGCTCGTCTACCAGTCCCGCTCCGGCGCCCCGCACATCCCGTGGCTGGAGCCGGACATCTGCGACCACCTGGAGGAGCGGCACGCGGCCGGCGTCCCCGCGGTCGTGATCGCCCCCATCGGCTTCGTCTCCGACCACATGGAGGTCCTCTACGACCTCGACACGGAGGCCAGGGCGAAGGCGGAGGAGCTGGGCCTGCCGATGCGCCGTTCCGCCACCGTCGGCGACGACCCGCGCTTCGCCGCCGCCGTCCGCGACCTCGTCCTGGAGCGGGCCGCGGTCGAGCGGGGCGAGGAGGTCAGGCCCTGCGCGCTCGGCGCTCTCGGCCCGAGCCACCAGCTGTGCCCGGTGGGCTGCTGCCCCGCCCGCACCCCCAGGCCCGCCGCGGCCGGCGCCGACAGCCCCTACGCGTGAGGAGTCCCGTGACCGACGCCCAGCCCTCGGACCTGCTCGCCCTGGCCCGCGAGGCCGCCCGCCGCGCCGGCGACCTGCTGCGTGACGGGCGCCCGGCCGACCTGGCCGTCGCGGCGACGAAGTCCAGCCCGATCGACGTGGTCACCGAGATGGACATCGCGGCGGAGAAGCTGATCACCGACGTGATCTCCGCCCGCCGCCCGCAGGACGGCTTCCTCGGCGAGGAGGGCGCCGCCACCGAGGGCACCAGCGGCGTCCGCTGGGTGATCGACCCCCTGGACGGCACGGTCAACTACCTCTACGGCCTGCCGACCTGGTCCGTCTCCATCGCCGCCGAGCAGGACGGCGAGACGGTCGCCGGGGTGGTCGCGGCGCCCATGCGCGGCGAGACGTACCACGCGGTGCGCGGCGGGGGAGCGTGGGCGACCGGCCCGTGGGAGCGCGAGCGCCGGCTCACCTGCCGTCCCACGGCCCCCCTGGACCAGGCGCTGGTGTCGACCGGCTTCAACTACGTGAGCGAGGTCCGCACCCACCAGGCCGAGGTGGCCCGGCGGCTCATCCCGCTGCTGCGGGACATCCGGCGCTCGGGCTCGGCCGCGATCGACCTGTGCGATCTCGCGGCGGGCCGCCTGGACGGCTACTACGAGCGCGGGCTGAACGCCTGGGACGTCGCGGCGGGCGACCTCATCGCGCGGGAGGCGGGCGCGGTGACCGGTGGCCGCCCCGGTGAGCGCCCCTCACGCGATCTGACGGTGGCGGCCACCCCCGGCGTCTTCGAACCCCTCCAGCGGCTCCTGGAGGACTTCGGCGCCTGGCACGACTGAGCCGCCGTCCGCACGCGCGAGGGCCCCGGTGCTGGATTCACCGGGGCCCTCGTGTGTGCGCTGCGGCGGTCAGACGGTGGTCGCGCCGACCTCCACGCCGTGCTCGGCGGCGAGGCGGCGCAGGTCGTCGAGCTCTCCCTGCTCGACCTCGACGAGGAACTCGTCGCCCTCGTCGCGGGCCCGCGTCAGGTCGGACTCGGTCGCCTTTATGCGCTGCAGAAGTCCTGCGGTGAAAGCGTCCATGCTGCGCCCCCTCGTCCTGGGTCGTGGGTCGGTGGCACGGGGGTGTGCCGTCGGAAGGGACGATCACGTCTCCAGTGGATGCCCAGCGCTGCCCGAGCCGGGCGGCGACGGTGCCGGACACCCACCACCACTCTGCGGAAGCGGATCATCCCGTACCGCACGTGGTGCGGCACAAGCAGAGCGTGATCGCGGGGTGTACATGCCGTCCTCCCCCTGCCGTCTTCCTCGGAAACCTCAACCCGCGCGAAAAATCTGGCATTCCCGAGCGGCCGCCCCGTCTTCCCGGGTTTCGCGCCGGTCCCCGTCGCCGTCCCCCCGTCTTACCGCCGACTTATGGCCGAAAAGGGCAGGATGGAGCCCTACGGACCCGACCCACACCCCTGCCCGCGCGCGCCGCCGCGCGCTACGCGGGTGGACACAGGAAGGACAAGCGACGTGCGCGTACTCGTCGTCGAGGACGAGCAACTGCTCGCCGATGCGGTGGCCACCGGACTGCGCCGGGAGGCCATGGCCGTCGACGTCGTGTACGACGGTGCGGCCGCCCTGGAGCGCATCGGCGTCAACGACTACGACGTGGTCGTCCTCGACCGCGACCTCCCCCTGGTGCACGGCGACGACGTCTGCCGCAAGATCGTCGAACTCGGCATGCCCACGCGCGTGCTGATGCTCACGGCCTCCGGCGACGTCAGCGACCGCGTCGAGGGCTTGGAGATCGGCGCCGACGACTACCTTCCGAAGCCCTTCGCCTTCAGCGAGCTGATCGCGCGCGTCCGGGCCCTCGGCCGCCGCACCAGCGTGCCGCTGCCGCCCGTCCTGGAGCGCGCCGGCATCAAGCTGGACCCCAACCGCCGCGAGGTCTTCCGCGACGGCAAGGAGGTGCAGCTCGCCCCGAAGGAGTTCGCCGTCCTGGAGGTGCTGATGCGCAGCGAGGGAGCCGTCGTCTCCGCCGAGCAACTGCTGGAGAAGGCGTGGGACGAGAACACCGACCCGTTCACGAACGTGGTGCGGGTGACCGTCATGACCCTGCGCCGCAAACTCGGTGAGCCGCCGGTGATCGTCACCGTGCCCGGCTCCGGTTACCGGATCTGACCGGCGATGGCAGCGACACCCGCACCGCCCGCCACGCCGCCCAAGCCGACGTGGGACCCGCGCAAGCCGGACCAGCCCTTCCCCTGGCTGCGCCCGACGATCCGCATACGGCTCACCCTGCTGTACGGCGGCATGTTCCTGATCGCCGGCATCCTGCTGCTGTCGATCATCTATCTGCTGGCCGCACAGGCGCTGCGCACGGGCAACGAACCGCTGTTCAAGATCGTCCAGTTCCAGAGCCTCAAGATCACCAGCAACAACTGCCCGGGGATCTCGTCGCTCAACTCGGCGGGCGACCTGTCGCTCGCCGAGTTCAACGACGCGATCAACGCGTGCATGGACCACGAGCGCAAGGCTGCCCTGGACAACCTCCTCAGCCGCTCGCTGCTGGCCCTGCTCGGCCTCGCCGTGATCGCCTTCGCGTTCGGCTACGCCATGGCCGGCCGTGTGCTCTCGCCGCTCGGCCGGATCACCCGCACCGCCCGCGCGGTGGCCGGCTCGGACCTGTCCCGCCGTATCGAGCTGGACGGACCGGACGACGAGCTGAAGGAGCTCGCCGACACCTTCGACGAGATGCTGGAGCGGCTCCAGCGGGCCTTCACGGCCCAGCAGCGCTTCGTCGGCAACGCCTCGCACGAGCTGCGCACCCCGCTCGCGATCAACCGGACCCTCCTGGAGGTCCACCTCTCCGACCCGGGCGCGCCCGTGGAGCTCCAGCAGCTCGGCAAGACGATGCTGGCCACCAACGAGCGCAGCGAACAGCTCGTGGAGGGCCTGCTGCTGCTCGCCCGCAGCGAGAACCAGATCATCGAGCGCAAGCCGGTGGACCTCGCGGAGGTGGCCGAGCAGGCCGTCGACCAGGTCCGCGCGGAGGCCGACGCCAAGGGCGTGACGATCCGCGGCGAGCACAGACCAGCGGTCATACAGGGCAACGGCGTGCTGCTGGAGCGGATCGCGCTGAACCTCGTGCAGAACGCCGTCCGGTACAACGTGCCGGAGGACGGCTGGGTCGAGGTCACCACCGAGGTCCGGCACGGGCAGGCGGTGCTCGTCGTGACGAACACCGGGCCGGTGGTGCCGGCGTACGAGATCGACAACCTCTTCGAGCCCTTCCGGCGGCTGCGTACCGAGCGCACCGGCAGCGACAAGGGCGTGGGCCTCGGGCTGTCCATCGTGCGGTCCGTGGCCCGGGCCCACGGCGGGCACATCGCGGCGGAGCCGCGCGAGGGAGGTGGTCTCGTGATGCGGGTGACGTTCCCGGTCTGAGAGCATGTGCACCGACACGGACCGACACACGGCACTCCGTGGGCTTGTTCGCTTTGCGCGGAATTTTCACACCGCCCCGGAAGGGAACCCGTGTGTGATCGATCACAAGGACGGTTTTCCGGCCATCTACTGTGCGTGATCATGTGACCGGTCGGAAAGCCGGGAAAATCCGGGTTTTCGGGGGTCCTGATCACGGGAAGTACACGGTGAGATGCCTTTGAACAGCGGCATTAGGACCGTGTACGGTCCCGTTCGCCATCCAAGCCGATCACTCTTGAGGAGTCCGGTTGGGTGTCGATTGAGTAACAGACCTTGATGTGAGGCAAAATCTCCGCCTCGGGTCGGGCACAAGTCCGGCCTCTCACGCGTTACGTGCGCTGGAGACACCGCAGACACCCAGAGGGGGAGAGCGACATGGCAACGGATTACGACACCCCACGCAAGACCGACGACGACGTCGATTCGGACAGCCTTGAGGAGCTCAAGGCCAGGCGTAACGACAAGTCGACCTCCGCAGTGGACGTCGACGAGTTCGAGGCCGCGGAAGGCCTCGAACTGCCCGGCGCGGACCTCTCGAACGAGGAGCTGGCCGTCCGGGTGCTGCCCAAGCAGCAGGACGAGTTCACCTGCATGAGCTGCTTCCTGGTGCACCACCGCAGCCAGCTGGCCCGCGAGAAGAACGGCCAGCCGATCTGCCGCGACTGCGACTGAGGACGGGTCGGGCATGACCGGCTCGACCCCTCCTCGGAAGCGCCGCTTCCTGCGGGGAGCGGACCCCGGGCCGTCCGACGGCCCGCACGGCGCGCGTGACGACGAGCGGGGCTCACCCGACGAGGGAGCCTCGCTCGATCCGGCGTCCGCCCTGGCTGTGCCCGCCCCGGCGCAGGCTCCCGCGACCCGGCGCCGGGCGGCGGTGATGCGGGAAAGGGCCGCGCAAGGCGTCCGCAAGGGCGGCAGCCGCGCCAGAGCCGGCCTCGGCTACCTCGCCGACCGCCTCATCGAGTACGCCCCGCGCATCCCCGTACGCGACCTCGCGACGCTGCGCCGCCAGTTCCCGGGCCTCGGGCCCGAGGAGATCGCGGACAAGCTCGTGGCGGGCGCCGCGAACGCCAGCTCCACGGTCGGGGCGGGCGTCGGAGCCGCGGCGATGCTCCCGGTGCCGCCCGCGATGCCCACCGAACTGGCCGCCGAGATCACCGGCGTGGCCGCGATCGAGCTGAAGCTGATCGCCGAACTGCACGAGGTGTACGGCGTACGCCCGCCCGGCAACCTCCGGGAGCGCAGCACCGCCTATCTGTCCTCGTGGACCGAGGAACGCGGCATCGACCCCCTCAAGCCCGTCACGATCAACGCGGCGCTGGGCGGCCAGATGAAACGCGAACTGCGCCAGCAGATCATGAAGCGCATGGTGCGCAACCTGCCGAACCTGATGCCCTTCATGGTCGGCGCCGCCGTGGGCGCGGTCATGAACCGCCGGGACACCAGAAAGCTCGCGGCGCGCATCCGCGCGGACCTGCGCAAGGTGCGCGTGCCCTGGGAGGAGTTGCCGCAGCTGCCGCCGCTGGAGCGGCCGGAGCAGCCCCTGGACCTGGACGAGATCCTGCCCGAGCGCGGCCACAGGGGGCTGGGCGGTCCGGCCTGAGCCGTCAACGCGACCGGCCGGTCGAACTCCCGCCTCGGGGAAGCGAGAATTACGCCGCCGACCGGGCCGTCCGGATCGCTTCCGCCAGCCGCTCCGGCTCCCGCGTCGACAGATACAGGTACGGCGTCGGGTCCTCGGGGTCGGTGACCTCCACGCGCAGGGCCGTCGGGATGTAGGCCCGCAGCAGCAGGAAGGCGCGGGTGTCGGCCTTGTACGTCCGCCAGGCGCGCGCCTCCTCACGGTCCAGGATCCACGCCTCGCCCAGCGCCCGCACCGGGATCCGGGCGTCGCCCGCGATCAGCGCGTCGCCCACCACACGGATGCGGACCGAGCCGTAGGAGCTGGCGACGACCGCCGCCGCGGCGGTGCCGCCGACCAGACCGGCGAGCATCGGCAGGGTGCCGAACGGCAGCAGGACCAGGGCCAGGGAGAGCCCCACCAGGAACGAGACCAGCCACCACGAGCGCGGGGCGGTGAGACGTTCTTCGTACGGGGCGGCGGAGAGCTGCATGGATCCAAGCTTGGCACGGTGTCGGGACTCGGCCGACGCGCGGGTAAGGTCTGCGCCTGTGAGAGGTACTTCCCCAGCTCTTCAGCCTCCGGCCGACGCCGTGGAACCCGTACGGCACCCGGAGGCTCCCGCGCCCGGCGAGCTCCTGGGCGCGCACTACGGCGAGTGTTTCGGCTGCGGCGACGAGCAGCCGCACGGGCTGCATCTGCAGGCCCGGGCGGGGGACGGCGTCAGCGTCACCGCCGAGTTCACCGTGCGGCCCGCCCACCAGGGCGCCCCCGGCCTCGCGCACGGCGGCGTGCTCGCCACCGCCCTCGACGAGACCCTCGGCTCGCTGAACTGGCTGCTGCGCACGATCGCCGTGACCGGACGCCTGGAGACCGACTTCGTGCGGCCCGTCCCGGTCGGCACGGTCCTGCACCTGGAGGCGGAGGTGACGGCGGTCGCGGGCCGCAAGATCTACTCCACCGCCACCGGGCGGATCGGCGGGCCCGACGGCCCCGTGGCGGTCCGGGCCGACGCCCTCTTCATCGAGGTGAAGGTCGACCACTTCATCGACAACGGCCGCCCGGAGGAGATCCAGGCGGCCATGAACGACCCGGACACGGTGCGCCGGGCCCGCGCCTTCGAGGTGAACCCGTGAGCCGCGCCCCCCTGGACGTCCTCATCCGGCGCGTCGATCCGGACGTACCGCTTCCGGCGTATGCGCACCCCGGGGACGCGGGCGCCGACCTGCGGACCACCGAGAGCGCCGAGCTGGAGCCGGGGGAGCGGGCCGTGCTGCCCACCGGGGTGTCCATCGCCCTGCCCGAGGGGTACGCGGCGTTCGTGCACCCCCGCTCCGGGCTGGCCGCCCGCCTCGGTGTCGCCCTCGTGAATGCCCCGGGGACGGTTGATGCCGGGTACCGTGGGGAGATCAAGGTGATCGTGGTGAATCTCGACCCGCGCGAGTCCGTGCGGTTCGAGCGCTTCGACCGGATTGCCCAACTGGTTGTCCAGCAGGTCGAGAGGGTTCGCTTCCAGGAGGTCGCGGAGCTTCCCGACTCGGCACGGGCCGAGGGGGGCTTCGGGTCCACCGGCGGTCATGCCGAGGTGGGCGGCGAAAGCGCCACAAGCGATACAGGCGATGGGGCCGCCGTTGGCGGCGCTACGGGTGGGAATCGATACGCTTCGGTCGTATCCGACCGGGAAGGACAGTGACGTGTTCGGACGTCGCAAGAAGAAGGGTGCCGCCGAGGACGCGGCCGGCGAGCCCGAGCAGGTCGTCGACATCGACACTGAGGCGGACGACGACGGCACGCGCGAGCGCGTACGGCTCGAGCCGGGACCGCGTCCCGACGGGCCGTGGGACAGCTCCGAGGTGAGGGACCCCGGCGAGGGCCGGGTGGACCTGGGCGGCCTGTTCGTACCGGGCGTCGACGGCATGGAGCTGCGGGTGGAGGTCGCGGGCGACGCCATCGTCGCGGCGACCGTCGTGCTGCGCGACAGCGCCATCCAGCTCCAGGCCTTCGCCGCCCCCAAGCGCGAGGGCATCTGGGGCGAGGTGCGCGAGGAGATCGGCTCGGGCATCACCCAGCAGGGTGGCATCGTCGACGAGGTCGAGGGCCCGCTCGGCTGGGAGCTGCGGGCCCAGGTGCCGGTGCAGCTGCCGGACGGCACGGGCGGTTTCCAGGTCGTGCGGTTCGTCGGTGTGGACGGCCCCCGCTGGTTCCTGCGCGGGGTGATCTCGGGCCAGGGCGCGGTGCAGCCGCAGGCGGCCGGTCTGCTCGAGCAGATCTTCCGGGACACGGTCGTGGTCCGTGGCGAGGGCCCGATGGCCCCGCGCGACCCGATCGTCCTCAAGCTGCCCGACGACGCGCAGATGGTCGCCGAGGGCGTCCAGCAGGAGGAGGCGGGTTCCCGCTTCTCCGGCGGCATGGGCCAGCTCCAGCGCGGACCGGAGATCACCGAGGTCCGCTGAGCCGGAGGCCGAGGGCCGTACCCCGTCGGGGGTGCGGCCCTTTCGCATGCCCGCACTCCTTCTCATGCGTGAACCCTTGACGGCCCAATGGTCTGTACCTACCGTCTCGGCTCAGCGCGCCTGTTCATAAAGGCGCTTCACGTTCACATACGAGAACGGAAGGCCCCCCACGCATGCGCAGAACCGCTCTCCTCGCCGTCGCCGCCGCCCTCCTCGCCACCGCCCTCGTCCGGCCCGCCGGCGCCGCCCCCACGACCTTCACCCACCCCGGAGTCACCGTCTCCAAGGCCCAGTTGGACTTCGCCCGCTCCCGGGTCCAGGCCGGCGCCCAGCCCTGGAAGGGCGCCTACGACCGGATGATGGCGAGCAAGTACGCCGACCTGAACCGCGCCCCCAAGCCCCGTGCCGTCGTCGAGTGCGGCTCGTACTCCAACCCCAACAACGGCTGCACCGACGAGCGCGAGGACGCGATCGCCGCCTACACCCAGGCCCTCGCCTGGTACGTCACCCGCGACGAACGGCACGCCCGCAAGGCCATCGAGCTCATGGACGCCTGGTCCGCCGTGATCAGGGACCACACCAACAGCAACGCGCCCCTGCAGACCGGCTGGGCCGGCTCCTCCTGGCCCAAGGCCGCCGAGATCATCAAGTACACCTACGGCGGGAACTGGGCGAACTCCGGCCGGTTCGCCACGATGCTGCGCACCGTCTACCTGCCCGAGATCATCAACGGCTCGAACTCCAACGGGAACTGGGAGCTGTCGATGATGGAGGCCGCCGTCGGCATCTCCGTCTTCCTGGAGGACAAGGCGTCCTACGACAAGGCCATGGCGAAGTTCCGCACCCGGACCGCCGCCTACGTCTACCTCGACTCCGACGGCGCCCTGCCGAAGACGGTGCCCAGCCAGAACCTCGACACCCGGCAGAAGATCGTCAACTACTGGCAGGGACAGGGCACCTTCGTGAACGGCCTCACCCAGGAGACCTGCCGCGACCTCACCCACACCGGATACGGCATCTCCGCGATCTCCCACGTCGCCGAGACCAGCCGGATCCAGGGCCAGGACCTCTACGGCACCGACGTCGGCGAGCGGCTGCGGCACGCGCTCGGCTTCCAGGCCAAGTACGAGCTCGGCGCCGCCGTGCCCTCCTGGCTCTGCGGCGGATCGCTCCACCTCGGCCTCGGCCCCGTCACCGAGGTCGGGCACAACGCCCTGGCCAACCGGCTCGGCCACGCCATGACCAACACCGAGGCGCTGAACCAGCGCAACCGTCCCTCCGGCACCAACAACCTCTTCGTCGCCTGGGAGACCCTCACCCACGGCGACAACCCGGCCTGACCACCCCCCACGGGTGGCGGCGGTGGCGCCGGGACCGCGTCAAGGGCGCCGCCGCCGCTTCACCCGCCCCACAGCGCCCCCGCCGGCCGGCGGGGGCACAGTCGGCCGCCCGCGGGCCGGGAGTCCCTGACGCGGCGAAGGAGCGCGCCGCCGGGCCCTTCCAGCGGTACGGCGGCACCCCCGTGAGCATCGTCACCGAGCCGGGGGCGGGCTGTCGGTTCGGGAGGCCGGGCCCGGTACGCTTCAAGACATGACTGCTGTTCCTCGTTCGGAAAAGGCGGTGGGCCGGTTCCGGCGCATGCTCGACCGGCTCTCCTCGTCGCAGGAGGACCTGGAGTCCGAGGAGCTGCGTGAGGACGCCGAGACCGCCGGATGCACCAAGATCGGTGACTGCCGGGACCGTCAGATCGTGACGGTTACTGGTACCTTGCGCACGGTCACCCTGCGGCCGCGCGCCGGAGTCCCGGCCCTGGAGGCCGAGCTGTTCGACGGCACCGCCGCGCTGGACGTGGTGTGGCTCGGCAGGCGCTCCATAGTCGGCATAGAGCCCGGACGCAAGCTGATCGCATCCGGCAGGATCGCCATGAGCCGGGGCCGCCGGGTGCTGTTCAACCCGAAATACGAACTGAGACCCCTCGGACGGGAGTAGCCGGTGACGTCGCTCGACAAGCCGACCGAAGACACCACCGCAGACGCCGGGCACGACTCCCGCGCGGTGACGGAGGCCGCGCTGTTCGAGGCCTTCGGCGGCATGCGCGGCATGATCGAGACGGTCCTGCCGGGCCTGCTCTTCGTCACGATCTACACGATCGACAAGAACCTGCACATGTCGGCCCTCGCGGCCCTCGCGGTGTCCGTCGTGCTCGTCGTGGTGCGCCTGGTGAAGCGGGACACGGTCAAGCACGCCTTCAGCGGTGTCTTCGGCGTGGCCTTCGGTGTCGTCTTCGCGATGATGACCGGCAACGCCAAGGACTTCTACCTGCCCGGCATGCTCTACACGCTGGGCCTCGCCCTCGCCTACATCATCACGACGCTGTGCGGCGTCCCCCTGATCGGGCTGATCTTCGGGCCGGTGTTCAAGGAGAACCTCTCCTGGCGCACCCGCAACCCCGGCCGCAAGAAGGCGTACGCCAAGGCCAGTTACGCCTGGGGCACGATCCTGCTCGCCAAGTGCGCGATCCTCTTCCCGCTGTACTGGTGGGCCGACACCACCCAGCTGGGCTGGGTGCTGGTCGCCCTGAAGATCCCGCCGTTCCTGCTGGCCGTCTGGCTGACCTGGGTGTTCCTGGCGAAGGCCCCGGCGCCGATCGACGTCTTCGCGGAGATGGAGGCGGCCGAGAAGGCCGAGGAGGAGCGCCTGGCCGCGACGGCCGCCGAGACCGGGGGGACCGGGGCGGCCGGGGAGGCCGGGGGGACCGCCACCGGCGGGCGGCACCGCCGCGACGCCTGAGACACCCGGGATTCCTGGGACCGAGACGACGGAGGGCGCCCCGCACACGCGGGGCGCCCTCCGTCGCCGTAGGAGTCGCGGGATCAGCCGGCCGTGTCCTCACGGCGGACCGACAGCAGGTCCTCCAACTGCTCCTCACGCGCCTGCGCGGCCACGAAGAGGAGCTCGTCGCCCGCCTCCAGGGAGTCCTCCCGGGACGGGGTCAGCACGCGGGTGCCGCGGATGATCGTGACCAGGGACGTGTCCTGGGGCCACTCCACGTCGCCGACCTGCGTGCCGGCCAGGGCCGACTCCTCCGGCAGCGTCAGCTCCACGAGGTTGGCGTCGCCGTGGCTGAAGCGCAGCAGACGCACCAGGTCGCCGACGCTCACCGCCTCCTCGACCAGGGCCGACATCAGACGCGGCGTGGAGACCGCCACGTCCACGCCCCAGGCCTCGTTGAACAGCCACTCGTTCTTCGGGTTGTTCACCCGGGCGACGACCCGCGGGACGCCGTACTCCGTCTTCGCCAGCAGGGAGACGACCAGGTTGACCTTGTCGTCGCCCGTCGCGGCGATCACCACGTTGCAGCGCTGCAGCGCCGCCTCGTCCAGCGACGTGATCTCGCAGGCGTCGGCCAGCAGCCACTCCGCCTGCGGGACGCGCTCGACCGAGATGGCGGTCGGCGCCTTGTCGACGAGCAGGACCTCGTGCCCGTTCTCCAGCAGCTCGCCCGCGATCGAGCGGCCCACCGCGCCGGCACCGGCAATGGCGACCCTCATCAGTGACCGCCCTCCTCATCAGGGCCCTTGGCGAACGCCGCCTCGACCTTGTCGATCTCGTCGGTGCGCATCATCACGTGCACCAGGTCGCCGTCCTGCAGCACCGTCTGCGAGGTGGGCAGGATCGCCTCACCGAGGCGGGTCAGGAACGCCACCCGCACGCCCGTCTCCTCCTGGAGCCTGCTGATCTTGTGGCCCACCCACTCCGCGGAGGTGTGCACCTCGGCGAGCTGCACCCCGCCGGTGGGGTCCCGCCACAGCGGCTCGGCGCCCGAGGGCAGCAGCCGCCGCAGCATCTGGTCGGCCGTCCAGCGGACCGTCGCCACGGTTGGGATGCCGAGGCGCTGGTAGACCTCGGCGCGCCGCGGGTCGTAGATCCGCGCCGCGACGTTCTCCACGCCGAACATCTCGCGGGCCACGCGCGCGGAGATGATGTTGGAGTTGTCCCCGCTGGAGACGGCCGCGAAGGCGCCCGCCTCCTCGATGCCGGCCTCGCGCAGCGTGTCCTGGTCGAAGCCGACACCGGTGACCCGGCGGCCTCCGAAGCCCGGGCCCAGCCGGCGGAACGCGGTGGGGTCCTGGTCGATCACTGCGACCGTGTGCCCTTGCTGCTCCAGGGTCTGCGCCAGAGCGGAGCCCACCCTGCCGCAACCCATGATGACGATGTGCACGGTCCTACCCCGCACTCCTCGATAGGCGTCCGACTTGCGTGAACGTGGCGCTCATAACTCTTCTCTCGAATCGCCGGGCAACAGGCGCGGTCCGGTCGCAGACCGCTGGGCAACATCATGCCGGGCTTTCCCGCCGATGATCCCCCGCGGTTCGCATCGTGGGCCCGGCGGTCCCCGCGCCGGGGTCCCGCGCGCACCCACGGTCCAAGGTAACGTCCGGGCCCCGCCGCCCCGGCCGACGGCGCGGACGCAGGTCACGGCGGTGCGCCGCGCACGGCGATCCCCCGGATGTGCTTCGCCCCTGGCCGTGGGCATACGATTCTCTGTTGTGTCCAAACTGACCGACGTGCCCAAGCGGATCCTCATCGGGCGCGCCCTGCGCAGCGACCGGCTGGCGGAAACGCTCCTGCCGAAGCGCATCGCCCTGCCCGTGTTCGCGTCCGACCCGCTGTCCTCGGTGGCGTACGCGCCCGGCGAGGTGCTGCTGGTCCTCTCCATCGCGGGTGTGTCGGCCTACCACTTCAGCCCCTGGATCGCCGCCGCGGTCGTCGTGCTGATGTTCACGGTGGTCGCCTCCTACCGGCAGAACGTCCACGCCTACCCGAGCGGCGGCGGCGACTACGAGGTGGCCACCACCAACCTCGGGCCGAAGGCCGGGCTCACGGTCGCGAGCGCGCTGCTCGTCGACTACGTCCTCACCGTGGCCGTGTCCATCGCCTCCGGCATCGAGAACCTGGGCTCCGCGATCCCGTTCGTCGTCGAGCACAAGGTCGAGTGCGCGGTCGCCGTGATCCTGCTGCTCACCGTCATGAACCTGCGTGGCGTCAAGGAGTCCGGCGGGCTGTTCGCCATCCCGACGTACGTGTTCGTCGCCGGCGTCTTCGTCATGATCGCGTGGGGCGCGTTCCGCGGGATCGTCCTCGGCGACACCATGCGGGCACCCACCTCGTCGTTCGAGATCAAACCCGAGCACCAGGGACTCGCGGGCTTCGCGCTCGTCTTCCTGCTGCTGCGCGCCTTCTCCTCCGGCTGCGCCGCGCTCACCGGCGTCGAGGCGATCTCCAACGGCGTCCCGGCCTTCCGCAAGCCCAAGTCGAAGAACGCCGCGACCACGCTCGCGATGATGGGCCTGCTCGCCGTCACCATGTTCTGCGGCATCATCGCGCTCGCCATGGTCACCAAGGTCCGCATGGCCGAGAACCCGGCCGTCGACCTGGTCAAGGACGGCGCCGCGGTCGGCTCCGGCTACGTCCAGAACCCGGTCATCACACAGGTCGCCGAGGCGGTCTTCGGCAAGGGCACCTTCCTCTTCGTGGTGCTCGCCGCCGCCACCGCCCTCGTGCTGTTCCTCGCCGCCAACACCGCCTACAACGGCTTCCCGGTGCTCGGCTCGATCCTCGCCCAGGACCGCTACCTGCCGCGCCAGCTGCACACCCGCGGCGACCGGCTCGCCTTCTCCAACGGCATCGTCCTCCTCGCCGGCGCCGCCGCCCTCCTCGTCTGGATCTACGGGGCCGACTCCACCCGCCTCATCCAGCTGTACATCGTCGGCGTCTTCGTGTCGTTCACGCTCAGCCAGATCGGCATGGTCCGGCACTGGAACCGGCTGCTCGCCACGGAGAAGGACCAGGCCAAGCGGCGCCACATGATCCGCTCCCGCGCGATCAACACCTTCGGCGCCTTCTTCACCGGCCTCGTCCTCATCGTCGTCCTCCTCACCAAGTTCACCCACGGCGCCTGGGTGGCCCTGCTCGGCATGGTCATCTTCTACGGCACGATGACCGCGATCCGGCGCCACTACGACCGGGTCTCCGACGAGCTCGCCGCCCCCGAGGAGCCCGGCGACGACAGCGCACGGCCGTCCCGGGTGCACTCGATCGTCCTGGTCTCCAAGATCCACCGTCCCGCGCTGCGCGCCCTGGCCTACGCCAAGCTGCTGCGCTCGGACACCCTGGAGGCGCTCAGCGTCAACGTCGACCCGGCCGAGACCAAGGCGCTGCGCGAGGAGTGGGAGCGGCGCGGCATCGACGTACCGCTGAAGGTCCTCGACTCGCCCTACCGCGAGATCACGCGGCCGATCATCGAGTACGTGAAGGGGCTGCGCAAGGAGTCCCCGCGCGACGCGGTGTCCGTGATCATCCCCGAGTACGTCGTCGGCCACTGGTACGAGCACCTGCTGCACAACCAGAGCGCGCTGCGCCTGAAGGGGCGGCTGCTGTTCACCCCCGGCGTCATGGTCACCTCGGTGCCCTACCAGCTGCAGTCCTCCGAGGCGGCCAAGCTGCGCGCCCGCCGGCGCGGTGAGTGGAACGCCCCCGGTTCGGTGCGGCGCGGACCGGCGCAGGAGCGGCCGAAGGAGCCCGAGACCCGGAAGTGACCGGGCCGGGACGAGGTGCCCCGGGACGCACGTAGACTGGTGGGCTGTTGTCGGGCCCACCGGGAGCCGCGTGCCCGGGCCCTCACCCCCACTCGATCTGGAGTCACCCCACCATGCAGGCAGAAGAGAAGAAGTCGCTGGTGGGGGAGGAGTACGAGGTCGAGATCGGCCCCGTCGCCCACGGCGGGCACTGCATCGCCCGCACCGACGCCGGCCAGGTCCTGTTCGTCCGGCACACCCTGCCCGGCGAGCGCGTCGTGGCCCGAGTGACCGAGGGCGAGGAGGGCGACCGCTTCCTGCGCGCGGACGCCGTGGAGATCCTCACCGCGTCCAAGGACCGCATCGAGGCGCCCTGCCCGTTCGCCGGCCCCGGCCGCTGCGGCGGCTGCGACTGGCAGCACGCCAAGCCCGGCGCCCAGCGCCGCCTCAAGGGCGAGGTCGTCGCCGAGCAGCTCCAGCGGCTCGCCGGGCTGTCCCCGGAGGACGTCGGCTGGGACGGCACGGTGATGCCGGCCGAGGGCGACAAGCTGCCCGCCGGACAGGTGCCCCAGTGGCGCACCCGCGTGCAGTACGCCGTCGACGCCGACGGGCACGCCGGACTGCGCCGGCACCGCTCGCACGAGGTCGAGCGGATCGACTACTGCATGATCGCCGCCGAGGGCGTCAGCGAGCTGGGCATCGAGAAGCGGGACTGGTCCGGCATGGCGTCGGTGGAGGCCATCGCGGCGACCGGCTCCCAGGACCGGCAGGTCATCCTGACGCCCCGGCCGGGAGCGCGCCTCCCGATCGTCGAGCTCGACCGCCCGGTCTCGGTGATGCGCGTCGGCGAGAAGGACGGCGGCACGCACCGGGTGCACGGCCGCCCCTTCGTCCGCGAGCGCGCCGACGGCCGGACGCACCGCGTCGGCAGCGGCGGCTTCTGGCAGGTCCACCCGAAGGCCGCCGACACTCTGGTGACGGCCGTCATGCAGGGCCTGCTGCCCCGCAAGGGCGAGATGGCCCTGGACCTGTACTGCGGCGTGGGCCTCTTCGCGGGCGCCCTCGCCGACCGCCTCGGCGACAAGGGCGCGGTCCTCGGCATCGAGTCCGGCAAGCGCGCGGTGGAGGACGCCCGGCACAACCTGGCCGAGTTCGAGCGGGTCCGCATCGAGCAGGGCAAGGTCGAGTCGGTCCTGCCGCGCACCGGCATCACCGAGGTCGACCTCATCGTCCTGGACCCGCCGCGCGCGGGCGCCGGCCGCAGGACGGTCGAGCACCTGTCGTCCCTGGGCGCCCGCCGTATCGCCTACGTGGCCTGCGACCCGGCGGCCCTGGCCCGTGACCTGGCGTACTTCCGGGACGGGGGGTACCGGGTGCGGTCGCTGCGGGTGTTCGATCTGTTTCCGATGACGCATCACGTGGAGTGCGTGGCGATCCTGGAGCCGGCTGGGAAGCGCTCCTGACCCGGGGTCTCGCCTCACTCTCGTACGCTCCGGGAATCGGTCGACCTGCTCACCGAAGTGCAGCACGTCGAACGCGTCGCACGCTGTCTCCGGAACCGCCGGCTCCGGCGATCGGGCCGGGGAGGCTGATCGTCGTGGTGAGAGCCATCGCGCAGTGCGCACCCCCGTCCACCGTGGCACACGCCCTCCGGGTACGGCGAAGGCGTTGTCGCAGGTAGGTGTCCCATAAAGCGGGGAAGTCTCCGGATCGGCGGCGGCGGCCATCATGACTGGGCGACAGAAGTGTCCGGTTGTGCTTCCCTCCGCTGGAGTGATGAGACATGAACGAGACGCCATCGGCCGTCACCGTGGCGGCCCCCGTCCGATCTCCCAGACCGCGGTTTCATCACGTCGGAGTGCAGACGACCGACCTCGCGAACAGCGTCCGCTGGTACGAGGACTTCCTCGGCTGCCGGCAGGCCTGGTCGCTCGACCGGTTCTCGGAACTGACCCGCAGCCGCCTGCCGGGCATCCGCGAGCTGACCGAGATGGTCCTCGGCGACATCCGGATCCACCTCTTCGACCGGCCCGGACGGAGCAGTGACCCGTCCGAGAGCGCCGTGCAGTTCCAGCACTTCTGCTTCAGCGTGGACGCTCCCGAGGACCTGGTGCGGCTGCGCGAGCGCTGGATCGAACTGCACGGCTCAGGCCGTTACACGTTCGCGCTCGACGAGCCGCCGACCGACATCGTCGTCGACGCCGACGGGGTGCGGAGCTTCTACGCGTACGACGTGAACGGCCTGGAGTTCGAGTTCACCCACGTGCCGGACGGCCAGTCATGAAAGCCACCACCAGCGGCGCGTTGTGCGATCTGCCGTCCGTGGGGCGCTGGGACTTCGGTGGCTTCGCCTACGCCACCGAGCCCCTGGTCCTGCCGGGCGTGGGCGAACCCGACGGCCCGGCCGGTGACGGTCCCGCGGCGGACTACGCCGGGAGCTGCCGGCATCTGGCCGCGCTCGGGCAGCGGGGGCTGCTCATCCCCGAGGTCGCGCCCTGCGAGTCGCCGGAGGAACTGTTCTGGTTCCGCTGGCTGACCGGGCATCAGGTCTGCTTCATCGTGTGGCGTCTGATCGCCCAGCTCGTCGACGACCTCGCCGAGGGGCGTCGCCCGGCCGCCGAGGCGCTGCCCCTGATCAGCCGTTACGTGGACGGCTACTCGGCGATGCTGCTGTACACCGGGTCCTGCCCGCCCGACCTCTACAACACCCTGATCCGGCCGAGCATGCGCAGGCGGCACCGGGCCTTCAGCGGCGCCTGGGCGCCGGACTACTGGCCCATCCGCGATCTGTTCCGCCGCCGCCGGCTGCCGGGTGCCGCCGACGCGGACGCCGGTGAACTGCGCGAGTCCATCAGCCTGTTGCACCTCGTCCATGACGGCGTCGCCGCGCGGCTCGTCGCCAACGGCAGGTCGCTGCTGCGCGAGGCGGCCGTCCGCGGCCCCGGGCACCGGCCCGCCGGGCTCATCTACGACGCGTACTTCACGACGCTGCGCGCCCCGGTCACCCGGCACGAGGTCGTGGCCCAGCTCCTGCGCCGGCTCGTGGCCATCGCCCAGGACGTCGCCGCGAACGACCTGTACGCGGCCGACGACACCGTCCGGCCCGCCGAGCTGCGGACGGCCGAAGTGATCAAGTGCGAGAACGGGCTGGTCGACATCCTGCACGGAGTCGCCCAGCAGGCGTCCGACCTGCCGTCCCAGGTGCTGCCGGCCCCACGCCCCGGCACGACGGAGGAGTGAGCCGATGACCGTCCTGCGACCGGAGCTGACCGGAACCCTCGGCGGCGTCGCCGCCACGCACTGGCTCGCGTCCGCCGTCGGCATGGGCGTCCTGGAACGCGGCGGCAACGCCTTCGACGCGGCGGCCGCCGCCGGGTTCGCCCTCCAGATCGTCGAACCCCACTCCAACGGGCCGGGCGGCGACGTCGTCATCGCCGTCTACTCCCGCGCGACCGGCACGGTCCGCGTCATCTGCGGACAGGGCCCGATGCCGCGGGCGGCCACGATCGACGCGTTCGCCGCCCGGGGCATCAAGCAGATACCCGCCGGCGGTCTGCTCCCGGCGACGGTGCCCGGCGCCTTCGGGGCGTGGATGCGCCTGCTCGGCGAATACGGCACGCTGCCGCTGGAGTCGGTCCTGGAACCGGCCATCGGCTACGCCTCGCGCGGATATCCGCTGCTGCCCGCCGCCGCGACGACCATCGACGCCATGTCCGGGCTCTTCCGCGGCCATTGGAGCGAGTCCGCCCGCGTCTACCTGCCCGGCGGGGCGGCACCCGCGCCCGGGACGCGGATGCGCAACGAGGAGCTGGCCGAGACCTACCGCCGGATCGTGCGCGAGGCGAAGGGGGCGTCGGCCGGCCGCGAGGCGCAGATCGAGGCCGCGCACACCGCCTTCTACCAGGGCTTCGTCGCCGAGGCCATCGACCGCTTCGCCCGCACGACCGACGTGTTCGACTCGACGGGAAGCCCGCACCGCGGCCTGCTGACCGGCGACGACCTCGCCACCTGGCGGCCGCCCGTCGAGGAGGCGTGCGCGCTGCCGTACGGCGACTTCACCGTCCACAAGCCCGGGCCGTGGTCCCAGGGCCCGGTGTTCCTGCAGCAGTTGGCGCTGCTGGAAGGCTGCGACCTGCGGGGCATGGGCCTGGGCAGCGGCGCGTACGTCCACACCGTCGCCGAGGCGGCCAAGCTGGCCTTCGCCGACCGGGAGGCGTGGTACGGCGACCCGGACCACACCCCGGTGCCGCTGGACGACCTGCTGGCGCCCGGATACACCGCGCGGCGGCGTGCCCTCATCGGCGAGGAGGCCGACCTCGACCCGCAACCGGGCCGGCCGGGCGGCGCCGAGCCGTGGATCCCGCAGCCGGAACCGCAGGAGCCCGGCGTGAACGAGCCGGAGTGGATGGCCCACCTGCGCAGCGGCCTGCCCACGGTCACCCCGGCCGGGCCCCGGGCCGGCGCCGGGAACACCTGCACGGTCGCGGTCGCCGACGCCTGGGGCAACCTGGTCGTCGCCGTGCCCAGCGGGGGCTGGCTCAAGAGCTCACCGGTGATCCCCGGCCTCGGTTTCGCGCTGGGCACCCGCGGCCAGACGGCCTGGCTCAGCGAGGGGCACCCCAACTCGCTGGCCCCCGGGCGCCGTCCGCGCACCACCCTGAGCCCCACCATCGTGCTGCGCGACGGCGCCCCGTTCCTCGCCTTCGGCACCCCCGGCGGCGACCAGCAGGACCAGTGGACGCTCCACGCGTTCCTCGCGGTCGCCGAGTTCGGCCTCGAGCCGCAGGCGGCGGCCGAACTCCCCGCCTGGCACATCGACCACTTCGCCCAGTCGTTCGCGCCGCGCCTGGCGCGGCCCGGGGTGGTCGTCGTGGAGGGCTCGTTCGACGCCGAGGTGCTGGCGGAGCTGGAACGCAGGGGCCACCGGCTGGACGTGGTGCCGCGCTCCACGCTCGGCAAGGTCTGTTCCGCCGGTGTCGACCCGGCCACCGGTTTCCTGCGGGCCTCGGCCGGCCCGCGCGGCCGCCAGGCGTACGCGGTGTGCCGTTGACCCCGATCGTCTGAGGCGGTTTCCATGTTCGTGCCCAGCCATTACCGGATCCAGGACGAGAACTGGCACCGGCGGATCATCGACGGCCATCCGCTGGCGACGCTCACCACCAACGGACCCACGGTGCCGTGGGCGTCGCGGCTGCCCGCCCTCGTCGCGCCCGGCGAGCCCCGGACCGGCCCGCTCGCCGGCACGGAGCTGTACGGGCATCTCAACCGCGCCAATCCGCACTGGAAGGCGCTCACCGACGGCGGCCACGCCCGGCTGATGTTCGACGGGCCGGGCGGGTTCGTGACCCCGGCCGTCTACCCCGGCGACCCGTCCGCCCCGACCTGGAACTTCGCGGCCGTCCACGTGTGCGGGCCGCTGCGGCTGATCGACGACCCGGAGGAGACGCTCCAGGTCGTCCGCTGGACCGCCCAGTGCCTCGAGGAGCGCTTCGGCGCCGGCTGGGACCAGACCTCCTCGGTCGGCTACTTCCGCCAGATCCTGCCCGGAGTGGGGGCGTTCCGCCTCCGCGTCGAGGAGGTGGAGGGCCTGTTCAAGTTCAGCCAGGAGAAGCCGGCCGACGTCCAGGAGTCGGTGATCCGGCGCTACGAGGCCGACGAGAGCGGTGCCGGCCGGCCCCTGGCCGACCTGATGCGCGAGGCCGGGATGGGACGGGCCTCCGAGGCCGCACCGGCCGGTGCGACGGCGGACGGCGCCCGCGGGGTCTGCCCCTTCTGACCGGTCGGGGATAGCGGTCCGGGCTGATCGACCACAGCCCGGACCGCCTCGTAACGTGCGGACCATGGCACTCATCGCTCACACCGCGCAGGCGCTCCCCGACGAGACGCTGGACCAGCTGCGTTCGGCCGTCGCGATGGCCACCCGACCCGACCGGCTCGGCGGCCGCAACCCCTACCACTACACCTTCTGGTACGCGCTCGGGACCCCGCCGCGCAACCTGGTAGAGACGGCGGTGCGCGATCACCTCGTGCGGCACATCCCCGCGCGCGTGCGGGAGGCGGCCGCGGGGGTCGAGTGGTGGCTCGGGCGGCTCACGTCGCCGTACGCGTCGAACTTCGAGTTCGGGCTGCACCGGGACATCGGGGAGGACCCGGGCACGGGGGAGCTGGTGTCCCCGACCCTGTCCAGCGTCATGTACCTGAACGACGTGGCGGACGGGCCGCTGCTCGTCTTCGGGAGCGAGCCCTCACCGGACGCCGACGACCGGGAGTTCGTCCTGCCCGCCGAGAACCTGTACGTCACCTTCCCCGGGCACCTGTGGCACGCCGTGGGAAGCCGCGCCGATGTCGGACTGCCCCGGGAGGCGCCGGCCGCTCCCGAACCCCGGGAACGGCTGACGGTCCTCGTGAACTGGTGGACCTACCAGCCCGGCGACATCGCCGCCGAGCCGATGAAGCAGGTCGCCGCCGCGTACGACGGCTCGATGTACCCCGAGCTGCGGGCCGGAGCCGCGTCTCAGATCTCCTCGTAGCCGAGACGGCGGCCGACGGCGCCCTGGATGGCCGCCGTCAGGCCGTCCACGTGCTCGGTGTCGAACAGGCTCAGGTGGCCGCCTTCGACCTCGGTGGTGTCCAGCCCGGCGACGAAGGCGCGCCAGCCGCGGTCGTCGTCCATGTAGCCCGCCGGGAAGGCGGGCGCACCCGCGGGCAGCGGGTCGCACGCGCGCAGCAGGTCGACCTCGCCCGGGAAGAACTCCGGCCAGTAGTCGAGGAACGCGGCCCGGTTGCGCTCGACCATGTCCGTCAGCCCGGCCAGGGCCTCGGCGGCGCCCTCGTCCGCGCCCTCCAGCCGCAGCACGTCCAGCGCCAGGCAGGCGTTCCGCACCTGGGCGGCCTCCCGTTCCGAGGACATGAACGAGGGCGGCGCCCAGGTGTCGAGCAGCAGCGTCGCCGCGACCGGCTCCCCGCGCAGCAGCCAGATCCGGGCCATCTCGACCGCCACACAGCCGCCCATCGACCAGCCGGCGAGGACGACGGGGGCGACACCGCGCACCGCGTCGACGGCGGCCACGTACCGCGCGGCCATCTCCTCGACGGTCGCCGCCGGGTCGTCCGCCAGCGACTGGAGCGCGTACACCGAGAACTCGCCCCGCAGCCGCTGCGCCACCTCGTGGAACGGCAGCACGGACCCACTGGCCGCGTGCACGAACACGATCAGCGGCGCGCCGGGGCTCTCCGCCAGGCCGACCAGGTTGTCCCGGGGCACCGGGGCCGCCTGCGCGGCGCTCAGCGTCGCCGCCAGATCGCGGATCCTGGGGTTCGTGAAGACGTCCTGGACCGACGGCTGCACACCGAACTCGGCCGCGCACTCCTCGATCAGCTTGAACACCAGCAGCGAGTGGCCGCCCAGGTCGAAGAAGCTGTCGGTGACACTCACGGCGTCCCGGCGCAGCAGCCGCGCGTAGATCGCGGCGAGCCGGGCCTCCAGCTCGTTCGCCGGGGCGGTGAACTCCTCCTCCTCGGCGGGCGCGTCCTCGGTGCGCAGGGCGAGCAGCGCGTCGACGTCGACGCCCCCGTCGTCCGTGCGGGGGATCGCGTCCACCACGGTGACGCTGTCCGGCACCAGGTAGTCGGGCAGGCGCCGGGCGGCGCCCTCGGTGAGCCGCCGGGCCGAGAGCTCACGGTCGCCCGTGGGCACGACGAACGCGGCGAGGGAGCCCTGCGCGGTCGCCGTGACCGTGCACAGCGCCACGCCCCCCTGGTCGGCCAGGGCCGACTCGACCAGCGCCCGGTCGACGCGCATGCCGTGCACGCCGATCTGCCGGCCGGCCGGTCCGAGCTGTTCCACCACACCGTTCTCCCGGCGCCGGGCGAGTTCGCCGGTGCGCACCATGCGGGCGCCGGGCACGCCGAAAGGGTCGGCGACGAACCGTTCCGCGGTCGCGGCCGGCAGCCCGTGGTAGCCGCGCGCCAGGCACTCCTCCCCGCCGCCGACGTACAACTCGCCGACCACGCCGAGGGGAACCGGCTCCAGAGACTCGTCCAGCACGTACAGGGCGTGGCGGCCCCCCTGGGCGAGCGCGCCGGTCTCCGGCCTCTCGCGCCGGGCGACGACCTCGCCCGGGACCCCGGCGACGGTCACCGGCTCGCCGTCGCACAGGACCCGGCGCGCAGCGGTGCCCGGATCGGTGGACGGCACCGACGGCGTCGTCCACACGGTGGTGACGCCGTCGGCGGGGAGGTGCGCCTCGACGGGCCGGGGTCGCTTGTGCACGAGGGGCGGGCAGAGCATGACCGTGCCACCGGCCGACAGCGGCCACCACGCCCGCTCGGGGGAGTCCACGAGCACCGTCTCCCCGGCCTCCAAAGGGTGTCGCCGCCGCAGTTCCTCGACGTCGGCGAGCGCCATCGACACCGGCTGGGCGACCGGCCCGGGCAGGCCGGGGGAGCGGACCAGCCGTAGCAGATCGGGGGCTCCGTCCACGACCGGGCGCCCGCCGGGTTCCGTCGCGGCCCACCGCCCGGCGTCCGCGAGGGAGACCACGCCCCACGGCCCCGGGGGCAGTTGGTCCGCCGTCACCCCGTCGGTGACCACCACCCGGGGCTCCGCCTCCGCCACAAGCTCCGGCACGACGGCCGTGTAGGGGGCGTGGAGCTTGGCCGCGGCGATCCGGGCCACGATCTCGCCGGTGCCGTGGGCCAGGCACAGCGCCACGACGTCGCCGGGGCGGACCCCCTCACGGTGCAGGGCGGACGCCAGCAGGTCGGCGCGCGCGTCCAGCTGCGCGTAGCTGAGGGCCTCCTCGCCGGCGCGCACGGCCACGGCGTCCGGGGTGGAGCGGGCCTGCTCCTCGAAGGGCTCGGCCATCGACCGGTGGCACAGGTCCGGCCCGCCGGACGCCGCCGACGCGCGCAGGAGGCTCTCGCGCTCGGACGGGGTCAGCAGGGGCAGTTCGAACGCCCGCGCGTCGGGGTGCTCGGCGCCCTCGGCCAGCAGCGTCTCCAGATGGGCGGCGAAGCGCACCGCGGTCGACGTGTCGAACAGATCCGCGTCGTAGACCAGGACGCCGCTCATCTCCTCCTGGTCGGTGAACAGGCTGACGGCCAGGTCCCACATCGCGGCGTTCGTGTCCAGCTCGCTGCCGAGGCCGCTGTCGGCCGCTCCGGCCGACTGCACGTTCACCATGGTCTGGAACACCGCCTGCACTCCGGGAAGCCTCGGCAGCGCCAGCTCCGCCACCACCCGGTCGAAGGGCACCGCCTGGTGGTCGTGGGCCTCCAGGACGGTCTCGTGGACCTGACGGACGACCTCGCGGAACGTGGGGTCACCGCTCAGGTCCGTCCGCAGCGGCGCCGACTTCACGAAGCACCCCACGATCGACTCGGCGACCTCGTGGTCCCGGCCGGCGAGCGGGGCGCCGACGATGACGTCGCGCTGCCCGCTCATCCGGGCGAGGAAGACCTTGTACGCGGCCATGACGACGACGAACAGGGTGACGCCCTCGTCCGCCGCCAGCCGCCGCAGACGGGACAGCACCGGAGCCGTGACCGAGAGGGGCACCGTGCCCCCGGTCCGCTTCGACACCGCCGGACGGGGCCGGTCCTTCGGCAGGTCCAGGACCGGCAGGTCCCCGGCGAGTTTGCCGGTCCAGTACGCCAGGTCGCCCGCGACCGCCGCCTCGTCGTTCTGCCGCTGCTCCCAGGCCACGTAGTCGAGGAAGCCGACGGACGGGGCGGGGCCGAGCGGCAGGCCGGCGAGCAGCGCGTCCAGCTCGGCGACGACCATCGCCCGGGACAGCCCGTCGATGACGATGTGGTGGAAGTTGAGCGCCAGCATGGTCCGGTCGCCCGGCAGCGCGAACCCGATGATCTGGAAGAAGCACGGGCCGTCGAGCGCGAACGGGCGCCGGGCCGCCTCGTTGCCGGCGGCCGTGGCGCGCGCCTGCGCCTCGTCGGCGGGCAGGTGCCGCAGGTCGTGCCAGGTCACCGGCGGCTCGATCGGGCCGTCGTCCTGCTGCATCGGTACGCCGTCCAGCTCGAACATCCGGACCCGCAGGGCGTGGTGACGGTTCATCAGCTCCGCGGCGACCGCGCGCAGCGCCGGCAGGTCGAGTGCCCGGTCGACGGTCCGCATCTCCGGCAGGCTGTACTCACTGGTGTCCGGGTACTGGCGGCAGGAGAACCAGATCCGCGCCTGGGGCGGGTTGAGGGGCACCGGGGTGCCCCGCGGGACCGGCGGGATGTGCGGGCCGCCGTGCTCGTCGCCGCGCTCGCGCAGCAGCCGCAGGAGCTTTCGCTGCTTCTCCGCGTCCAGTGTGGTCATCGGCTCACTCCTCCTGGTCGCCGCGGTGCGCGGCGGGTTCGTCGGACAGCGCGGCCAACTCGGCCACCAGTGCCTTCTCCACGTGCTCGGCCACTCCCGCGATCGTCGGGTCGCCGAAGAACTGCCGTACGGTGACCGTCACCCGGAAGCGGGTCTTCACCCGGTGCAGCATCTGCAGGGCCGACAGCGAACTGCCGCCCGCCTCGAAGAAGTTCTGTCGCCTGCCGACCTGTTCGACGCCCAGCAGCTCGCACCAGACCTCGGCGAGCTGCGACTCGATCAGCGAGGTCGCCTCCGAGACGCCGGCGCGGGCCGCCCGGTCCTCGGCCGTCGGCGCGGGCAGCGCCTGCCGGTCGACCTTCCCGGACGGGGTGAGCGGCAGCGCGGCCAGCTTCACGTACGCCGTCGGCAGGAGATACCTGGACAGGTAGTCGGCGGCGTGCTCGGCCACGGCGGGCACCTCGGCGTCCGGTCCCACCAGATAGGCGACGATCTCCTTGGCGCCGGGCCGGTCCTCGCGGATGCGTACGGCCGCCTGCTCGACGGCCGGGTGGGTGCGCAGGACCTCCTCGATCTCGCCCGGCTCCACCCGTACGCCCCCCACCTTGGCCTGGCCGTCGGCCCGCCCGGCGTAGTGCAGCAGGCCGTCCTCGTCGCGGACGGCCAGGTCACCGGTGCGGTACAGGCGCTCGCCGGGCGTCACCGGCCAGGGGTGGGGGACGAACCGCTCGGCGGTCAGGCCGGGCTTGCCGAGGTAGCCCCGCGCCAGACCGTCCACGCCCGCGACGTGCAGCTCGCCGACCACGCCCGGGGGCACCGGCCGCAGGGCCTCGTCGAGCACGAACAGCCGGTAGCCGTTGACGGCCCGGCCCATCGGGACGCCGCCGCCGTCCGGCCGTTCCCGGCCGCTCCACAGCGCGACCTCCGACGTCTCCGTCTGGCCGTACGCGTTGTCCAGCGGAACGTCGAAGTGGGCGGCGAAGCGGCGCAGCAACGCGGCGGGCACGGCCTCGCCGGACGTCTGCACACGGTCGAGGGAGGGGTACTTGGCCGCGGAGGCCGTGGCCAGGTACATGTCCAGCATCGAGGGCACGAAGTGCGCCAGGACGGTGTCCGGGGCGGCCAGCAGCCCGGCCAGATACGGCACGTCCGTCTCCGTGCCGGCCTCGGCGGCCAGGATCGTCGCACCGGCCCCCAGCGTCGCGAAGATCTCCCAGATCGCCACGTCGAAGATCAGCGGAGTCTTGTGCACCACCCGGTGACCCGGCCCGAGCGCGTAGTGCCGCGCGATCCACTCCACCCGCGACGCCGCACAGCCGTGATCGATGACCACGCCCTTGGGGCGGCCCGTCGACCCGGACGTGTAGTAGACGAACGCCGTGTTCCGGGGGTGGAGTCCGGGCTCCTCGAGGTCCGCCCGCGCGGCCGTGGCCGGATCGACCACCGGCACGCCCTCCAGCCCGGCCGGCACCCGGGAGGCGACGACCGCGGCCATCGCGCAGTCCTGGGCGATCCAGCGCAGCCGTTCGGCGGGGAAGCCGGCGTCCAGCGGCACGAACCCGGCCCCCGCGCGCAGCACGCCGAGCACGGCGGCGACCGACTCGACGGAGCGGTCCACGCAGATCCCCACCAGCGACTCGGGACCGGCGCCGGCATCGTGCAGAGCGGCTGCCACCGCCCGTGACCTGGCGTCCAGTTCGGCGTAGCCGACGGCCCGGTCACCGGCCAGCACGGCGACGGCGGACGGGTCGCGGGCCACCTGCGCGCGGAAACCGTCGTGCAGCAGGGTCGCGGCGGCGCCGCGCTCCTCGTGGTCGGCGTTGATCGCGGTGAGCTGCGCGGTCGCGGCGGCGGGCGGCAGCAGGGGCAGTTCGGCCAGCCGCGTCGACGGCCGGGCGAGCGCCGACTCCAGCAGCGTCGTCAGGGCGTCCGTCCAGCGTTCGGCGGACGGCCGGTCGAAGCGGCGCGCCGCGTACTCGACCTCACCGGTGACGCCGTCGCCGTCCAGCCGCAGTGTGCAGGTCAGCGCCATCTTGGCGGTGCCCGAGTGGACGAGCTGCTCGGTGACCTCCAGGCCGTCGATCACGCCGCCGTCGTCCACCGGGGTGGACTGGAGCACGAACATGGTCTGGAAGACCGGGTTCTCCGCGCCGTCCCCGCCCTGGGTGATGCCGTCGGTCATCTCGGAGAACGGCAGCTCCTGGCGCGACAGCGCCTCCGTGAGCGCCGTGCCGGTGCGCTCCACCAGGTCCCGGAAGCTCATCCCGGGCGTGAAGCCGACGCGGACGGGGACGGTGTTCACCAGGTACCCGATCAGATCCTCGGTGCCCGCCCGGCCCCGGCACGCCATCGGGACCCCGACCACGATGTCGTCGGCGCCGCCGCTCATCCGGTGCAGCGTGGCGAAGAAGGCGGCGAGCAGCACGCCGAAGGGGGTCGAGCCGCAGGCCCGGGCCACGTCCTCCACCCGGACCGGACCCGTTCCGCCGAGCCGCAGCGGCAGGGAGAACCCCGCCGGGCCGGGCGCCCCGGTCGGCCGCCCCGGCTCCAGCGGCGGAGCGTCCCCCGACAGCCGTTCCGACCAGTACCGTCGTTGTTCCGCCGCCTCCTCGGACGCCAGCCAGGTCTCCTGCCAGGCCACGTGGTCGGCGTACCGGACGGTGGGCTCCGGCAGCCGGCGCCCCTCGTACAGCGCGGCGAACTCGCGCCAGAACACACCGAGGGACCAGGCGTCGAAGGCGCTGTGGTGCACGTTCAGCAGCCACAGGTGACGGTCCTCGTCGACGCGGTAGCACGAGGAGCGCAGCAGGGGGCCGGCGGACAGGTCGAAGGGCCGGGCCGCGTCCGACTCCGCCCGGCGCGTGGCGGTGGCGCGGTCGGGAACCTCCGTCACCCGGGTGCGGACCGGCGCCGGCGGCAGCAGCCGGGCCAGGACCCGCCCCTCGCGTTCCACCAGCACGGTCCGCAGGGCCTCATGACGGGTCATCAGCTCGGTCAGCGCGGCGTCCATGCGGTCCACGTCGAGCGGACCGGAGATCCAGTACCCGAGCGGGACGGAGTAGGAGGCCGCGCCCTGGTGGAGCTTGTCCAGGTACCACAGCGCCGCCTGGCCGCGGGACGCCGGCCGCCACTCGCCGTGCTCCCCGGACGGGGTGACGGCCCCGGTTCCCGGTGCGTGCCCCCGGGCCTCGCCCACCAGCGCGGCCAGCTCCGCCACCGTCGGCGCCGAGCGCAGCTGGTCGAAGGTGAGCGCCGCCCCGGTGGCCTGCGCGACACGGCTGAGGAGTTGCAGTCCGCGCAGGGAGTCGCCGCCCGCCGCGAAGAAGTCCTCGCCGACGCCCGGAGCCCGCCCGAGGACGTCGGCGAACAGGTTCGCGACGAGCTCCTCCTGGGCCGTCACGGTCGCGGGACCGGGCTCCGCCGTGATGTCCGCCGGGGCCTCGGGGAGCTGGGCCGGGATCACCTTGCCGCTCAGCGGGGAGCGGGGGATGCGGTCCAGGAGCACCAGGGTGCCCGGCACCATCACGGCCGGCAGCCGGTCCGCCAGTTCGGCGCGCAGGGCGTCCCGGGCACCCGGCGCCGGGTCCGTCTCCACGTAGGCGATCAGCCGGGCCCCGGCGACCGGGTCGTCGGCCGCGACCACGAAGGCGTCCCGGACCCCGGGGCACGCCCGCAGCGCGTTCTCCACCTGTCCCGGCTCGATCCGGTACCCGCGGATCTTCACCTGGCGGTCGGACCTGCCGAGGAACTGGAGGTTCCCGTCGGGCAGACGCGCGGCCCGGTCACCGGTGCGGTACATACGGGTGCCGGGGGGTCCGAACGGGTCCGGGCAGAACCGGTCGGCGGTCGCGGCGGGGGCACCGAGGTAGCCGCGGGCCAGGCCGGCCCCGGCGATCCAGACGTCCCCGGGCTCCTCGCCGGTCACCGGTTCCAGGTTCTCGTCGAGCAGGCGGACGTCCATGCCGGGCAGGGGCCGTCCGATGGGCATGGCCGAGACGCCGTCGGGCAGGTCGTCCGGGTCGGGCCAGTACGTGGTGCAGCTGATCGTGGTCTCGGTGGGGCCGTAGTCGGCGACGAAGCGCACCGGGTGGGAGCCGACGGCGTCCGTCCACGCGGCGAACTTGTCCATCCGGATCTTGTCACCGCCGACGAAGACCGTCCGCAGGGACGCGGGGAGCGTCACGACGCCGTCCCGCAGGTCGTCCGTCCACTGGTGCCAGTAGGCGGTCGGCAGGCTCACCACCGTCACCCCGCGCCTCTCGATCAGCGCGGTCAGCTCGACGCTCGTCGGCCTCGGCCCGTCCGGCAGCACGACGGCGCCGCCCGCGAGCCAGACCGGCAGGACCTCCTCCAGGGAGGCGTCGATGACCATCGACGTGAACTGCAGGACGCGGTCCGCCGGCCCCAGATCCAGTTCGGCCCGGATCGCGACGGCGTGGGCGGCCAGCGCGGAGTGCGGGACCCCGACGGGCTTCGGCCTGCCGGTGGAACCGGACGTGAACATGCAGTAGGCGAGGTTGTCCGGCCGGATCTCCGGCGGCGCCGGCGCGGCGGGTTCCGCGCCGTCGAGCTCGGCCAGTTCCACGACCGGGACGCCGGACGAGGCCGGGACGGGACCGTCCCCGGAGCGCAGCAGCAGCTCCACGCCCGCGTCGGCGAGCATCGCGGCCGCGGGAGCGGCGGGCAGCGCGCCGTCGAGCGGGACGTAGACCCCGCCGGCCTTCCACAGGGCGAGCAGCGTGACGAGCCAGCGCTCCGACTGCTCGACGGCGAGCGCGACCCGTGTCTCCGGGCGGATCCCCCGCGCCGTGAGTCGTCCGGCCAGCCGCGTGGCCCGCTCGTCGAGTCCCGCGTAACTGAGCACTCCGGCACGGGACACGACCGCGGGCGCATCCGGTGTCCGTGCCACCTGCGCCTCGATCAGCCGGTGTACGCATGGATGGGTCATGAATCGCCTGCCTCCGTATCCGAAAGGGCGGGGATCGCGCGCGGGGAACGGGGCGGCGCCACCGTGTCCAACTGTGTCGAATGCGCGGTCAGACAGTGTCTGGAGCAGTGCTTCAGCAGGCTAGACCCGGACGCCGGGGGTGGGGGAATGACCTGCCACGACGCCGCACGGGTCCGGGCACGGCGGCGCCGGGGCACCCTTCCCCGCACCACCGCGCGGGCCGCCCCGGGAACGCCGTTCGTGTCAGGGAGCCGGCCGGATCCGCCGCGGGGCGTCGTGGCGGCCGGTGGTGTCGCTCGCCGTGACCCGTGGCGCCTTCGCCCCGGGCTGTGGCAGGCGTGCGGCCCCCACCACGGGCAGGCTCAGCGAACTGGCGCCCAGGTCGAGGCGGACGGTGGCCCCGGTGGTCGCCGGGGTCGTGTACTCCAGGTCGCTCTGCTGCAGGACCAGCCCCAGGACGTGCCCGGCCCGGACGATCTGGTCGGTGGCCTGCATCGGCACCGTGATCGTGTACCAGCGGTCCGGCCGCAGCGGCACCCGGAAGCGCAGGGAGACCCGGTGCGCGGCGTCCTGCCAGCCCCGCGTGAGGATGCCCCGGTCGCTGGTCACCACGTCCTGCGCGCTGTCGAGGTAGCACGCGCTGTCGTCCCGTGTGGAGGCGCCCCAGCACGAGCGGGTGTCCAGGGTGCGCACCCCCTCGGCGGGATAGACGGTGTTGACGCGCGCGGCCGTCCCGTAGTCCACGAGCCGGGCGGTCAGTTCGGTCGTCGGCCGGTCCACCTTCACCCGCAGGGTCACGGACGGGTGTCCCGACAGCCGCATGTCGTGGGACAGCGGCGCGGACAGGAAGACGGCACGGCCGGCCACCGGGCGGTTCGGGTCCGCCGTCGCCGCGTCCTCGAACAGGTCGGGGTCGTCCGTCCACACGCGCTCGCCGCCGGAGCGGCCACCGAGGGTACCGGTGGAGCCGTCGCCGTCGCCGAGCGGGACCGTGACCTCGCGCGTCCCCGGAGCCGGCCAGGACGGCCCGTCGACCCAGGTGCCCGGCGACGTCTCCCTGCTCACCGGTGGCTCCCGGTCGATGCCGTTGGGCAGTCCCTGCAGGTAGAAGTCGAACCACCGGTGGAGCGTGGGCACCCACGCGGCCCGCCGGTAGTCGAAGGGGTCGACATGCCCCGCCTGGGTGAGCCACAGCTTGCGGGGGACCTTCAGCCCCACCCACCACCGTGCGAAGTGATCCGTCATCACATTGCCGTCGTTGAGCCCGTGCACCAGGAACACCGACGCCCGCACCTTGGATGCGAGGGGGCGCACGTCGCGCTCGGCCCAGTAGGCGTTGTAGTCGCCGGTGGCGTCGTCGCTGCCGGCGTCGAGCGAGCGCAGGACCTGCTCACAGGCCTCGGCGGGCCGGGAGCTGACCATGTGGAACAGCTCCTCATTGGAGTCCGGCGCGACCACCACGCCGTTGTGCCGCGTGTAGTCGTACCCGCTGGAGGTGGCCGAGATCGGCACGACGGTCTTCAGGCCCTCGACACCGGTCGCCGCCACCTCGTTGGCGATCGTTCCGTCCGCCGACCGGCCGACCATCCCGACCCGGCCGTTCGTCCAGGCCGTCGCGTCGGCCGGTGACCCGTCGGCGTGGACCGCCTCCGCCCGGCCGTTGAGCCAGTCGATCACGGCCTTGGTGCCGAGGGTGTCCTCGCGTCCGTCGGTGTCCGTACATCCCGTCGACCGCCCGGTCCCGGCCATGTCCACGGCGATCACGGCGTATCCGCGCGGCACGAAGTAGTTGTCGTAGAACAGGGGTTGACCGGCGATCGTGCCGTCCGCGTCGTACTTCTTGACCTGCTTCTCCGGGCCGCGGCCGCAGCAGCTGTAGTACGGCGACGCCTGCATGATGACCGGAACCCGCGTCCCGCCGGTCCGGGGGCGGACCACGTCCACCGCGATCCTGTCGGGCACGCCGTCCTCGTCGTTGTCCAGCGGCGTGGTCACCCAGACGCTCTCCCGCACCGCGTCCGCGTACGAGTAGACCGGCACCGTGCCCACTCCGCGGACGTGGGGCGCGCGGGGCGCCGCGGACGCCTCGGGGGCGGTGGCGCCGGCGACCGCGGTCAGCCCGAGCACCGCGATCGACGCGAGGGAACGCACGAGGAGTCGAGGCATGATCGGATCCTAGGAAACCCTGGCCGAAAGGGAAGGCGCGCTGCGCCCCGTGAACCTGGGACACCGCGCCCGTCGCCGGTCAGGGAAGCGGGGGCAGACGGGCCGCGAGGAACTTGGGCGCCATCAACCGGTAGCTGTCGGTGACCAGTTCGGTCACCTCGGTCCAGTCGGTGCGCTCGTCGAGCACGGCGACCACCACGTTGTGTCCCCAGTCCGCCCGGAAGTACGGGAACCCGGGCGCGGTCAGCCCGAGCAGGTCGTCGACGGGAACGCGGAACGTCATCACGACCGGGGCCTCGTCCGGGCCCGCGTACGGCGCGTAGACCGGGTAGCGGTCGGTGTCCGGGCTGTAGACGTGCGCGAAGGTGCGGGCGCGGATGCGCCAGCGCACGCCGATCCAGGCCGGTTCCTCGTACGACTCGGGCAGGGCCCGGCACAGGGGGCGGAGCCGGTCCAGGATGCCGGCGGGTACGTCTCCAGGGCTGGACATGGGCCGACCCTAACGGCCCGCCGCGTCCGGCGTCCCGGAGATCACCCGGGCCGTGCCCGCCGCCGGGGCTCCCCAGAATGTGGGGCACCGGGACGGCTGCAATTCACGGGACGGGGACGCCAGAATGATGCCCGCTCGATCATCGCTCGGCCGGAAAGGGAGTGGGTCGTGGAATTCAGACGCCGGACCATCGTTTTCGAGACAGCGGATCTTGACGCGGAAAGCGCCTTTTGGGCGGGACTTCTCGAGGGCACGGTCGAGGCGAAGGACACCTGGCACAACATCTGGGTCGACGGTGACTGGCATTTGGCCGTTCAATTCGCGCCACATCATGTGCCGCCGGTGTGGCCGGATGACGCCTCTTCGCAACAGGTCCATCTCGACTTCTATCTGGACGATCTCGAAGCAGCGCACGCCAGGGTGCTGGAGCTGGGCGGAAAACTGGTGAAGTCGGCCGACGATCCCGGCGCCCGCACCGGGTTCCGGGTCTACACCGATCCGGCCGGCCACCCCTTCTGCCTCGCCTGGCCGTAGACCCCGGGTCCGGGCACAGGCACACGAGGGGGCGGGTCCCGGCCGGGACCCGCCCCCTCGTGCCGTTGTCACACCTCGAAGACGTAGAGCCCGTAGTTCCGGTCGGTGACCAGGGCGTATGTCTTCCCGGCGATCTTGTGGACCACGACGCCCAGGAAGTCGACGCCGGGCTCGCAGTAGGAGCCGACCTCGCGCAGGCCGTCGTCGCCGTAGCTCAGCACCCGCAGCCCTCCGGAGTAGAAGGTGGCGTACACCAGGGGCCGGTCCGGGTCGATCGCGACGTGCGAGGCCGACAGGTCGCCGAACCCGGTCGCGTACTTGGGGTCCTGTGACTCGGGGATGGCGTACGTGTCGATCTGCCGGAGGACGGCGGGACCGCCGGCCGGGACGTCCGTCCTGAACAGCCGCAGATAGCCCCACCCGTTGAACACCGGCCGCAGGTCGATCGAGGCGACCTCCGGTTCGGCCGGCGTCGCCGTCGAACCGGCGGTCTCCTCGGTCACGTCGGTGACGCCGAGCAGGCGCAGGCCGGTCAGCCGGTTGACGAAGATGAGCGGGATCGGGCCCTTGGCCGACGTCGGGTACTGGTGGAGCGCGTCCGGCCCCTGACGGTTGAAGACGATGCCGGCCGAGTAACCGGCCGCGGCGATCGAGTCCAGCTTCTCCTGGAACGAGCACCCGGGGTTCGAACCCGCCGTCAGCAGGGAGGCCTCCCGCTCCATGAGGGCGATGCCCCGCCCGGCCGGAACGGTGCCCGGACACCCGCCGCCGACGAAGGTCGGGGTGCCCGAGATGCCGTGCACCTCGTCGACCGGCGCGGTGTCCGGGCTCCACGCGGCGCTGAACTCCAGGCCGGCGTGCGGCCCCGAGGTGATCCTGCCGACCAGGCGCACCGCCTCGTAGTTCTCGTCGGCACCCACCAGGAAACGCGTGTCGGGCGAGAGCGCGCAGTGCTCGGCGTTGCCCTCCGGCGGAACCCGCTCCCCCTGCTTGGCGCGCTCCTCGTCGACGTCGGCGTACACGGACTGGGCGATCATCGACACGTTGCCCGGCGTCGGGTCGGTCACGTCGAGCAGCACGTACCCGCCGTCCCAGTAGGTCGCGCCCATGATGTAGCGGTCCCCCCTGCGCCGCACCTCGACGGCGTGGGCGAACACCGAGTCGAGGCCCGCAGGGGACTCCTGCGCCACGCCGAAGGGCGGCACCCTCAGGTCGAGGAGGTTGACCACCCTGGGCTCGCGCGGGTCGGTGATGTCCATGATGCAGATGTCCGTGGTGACCTTCACGGTGACCGCGGCGACGTACGTGCGCCCCGTGAGGTCGTTCGTCCACGGGAAGACGTAGTACACCTCGACGGCCTGGTCGAGCGGGGAGCCGTCGACCTCCGTGTAGTCGCCGGCGTGGGCGGTCAGCAGCCGCGCGTTCTCCGGGTCGGTGATGTCCCAGATGTTGATGCCCCCGCGCTGGCGCGGTCCGGTCGGGTCCGGGGCGTGGGCCTGCGCGTAGATCTCGTTGCCGTGGATGAACAGCACGCCGCTGAAGTGCTCGTTGTCCATCTCGATGACGCCCGGGCCCTCGCCCACGTAGTTGCCCCGCGTCGTCTCCAGGAAGGCGTCCGGGATCTCGGCGGGCGCCCCGGGGTCGGAGATGTCGATGACGTAGGCGCCGGTGCGCTCGCAGGTCGGCTCGCGGTAGGCCGTCAGGAAGGCGCGGTCGCCGTGGGCGGCCACGTCGCAGATGTGCCGCTCCAGGCCCGCACCGGACGGGTTGGTGACCCCGGTCCTGCCCACGAGCCGCACCCCGTACGTGACGGGTGGCAGATGGCCTCGGTCCGGCGGGTGGTCACCGGGAGCCGTGCCGGTGTCGGACATGCGTACCTCCTGAGTGGGCCCGCCGTCGGGAGCGCGGGGGACGAAACGTCACTTCTGCGCGGTGGAGGGGGTCATCTGGAAACTGATGAACCGCCAGTCGCCACCGTCGTGGCGGTGCAGGATCTGGGTGGCGACGCCGGTGAGCGTGCGCGCCCCGCCGTCCGGTGTGCGCAGCCGGTTGGTCTGCGCTCCGGTCATGACGGCCACGTCACCGACCAGCCGCACGAGCAGCTCGCCGCGGCTGATGCCGAGATAGGGCCGCCGGGCGGCGGTGTGCGCGAGGAGCTGCGCCTTGGTGTGCGTGATGCCGTGCGCGTGCGTGTGCACGAGGGTGTCGTCGAAGATCTCGTCCAGCGTGGCCAGATCGGCTTCGACGAGAGCGCGCTGCCTGCGGTGCTCGACGGCGTGCAGGGCGGCCAGCGTCGGTGGGTCGGGCGTGTGGATGTGGGGGTGCACGCTGCCTCCGGGGCGATCGTCTCGGTCGGTGGTCAGGCCACCGGACTCGCCAGCTGACTGAGCAGCGCGACGCGGGTGAGCTCGGCCTTGTTGCCGACGCCGAGCTTGGCGCGGATGCGTTTGACGTACGTGTCGACGGTGTGCGGGCTGATGCCGAGCCTGGTCGCGATCTGCCCGTGGGTCAGGCCCCGGGAGATCTGGCTGAGCACCTGCTCCTCGCGCGCCGACAGGTTCAGGGTGAGCGGGTCGGGGCGCTCGGAGGGGCAGTTCGCGGCATGTCCCTCGGGCAGCACCTGATCGCCCGCGGTCACCGTGCGCACGGCCGACACCAGGCTCTCGCCCGACTGGCTCTTGTGGATCACACCGATCGCTCCGGCCCGCAGGTACTCCTCCGCCGGCAGGGACCAGCTGTTCAGGAGGACGAGGACCGCGGTCGTGCGGGCGGCTTCGGCGATGTCGTCCAGCCCGCCCGGCCCGTCGAGGGCGTCCTCGTCGATCAGGGCCGCGTCGGCGAGCCAGGAGATCTGCTCGGCCGAGGACCGGCGGGTGGAGACGATTCTGATCCCCTCGGACGAAAGGATCTGGATGAGGCCGACGAGATAGACCGGGCTGCTGATCAGCGCATCGACGCGAAGCAATGTTCCCCCGTAGATACCTGGATGGTGTTCTCCATCGTGCAGCCAGCAAGGGCGGAGCTAGGTCCCGCCCAAGACCGGCCTCCGGAAGGTCTAACTTATCGAACAAGGTGCCGTGATCGACGGCTGCTTGCGATTATCAGATCCTTCAGGCCGGTACGCGCGTCGCCCCAATCGGGGACATGGACCCCCACTTCAGGACGACCTTAGGATCGCCTGCTTCGCCTCTCGCGTTTCTCCGGGAGTACGCGTGACGCCCGGGCCGGGAAAACGGTTGAGTTTCGAACCACCTCGTGAATCTGTCGCCGGTTCACGTGACTGCGCCGCCGTCGGCGTCCTGCCTACTGTCGCTCACACGAAGGCCGAGCGGAGGGACGGACCGGTGGCTGTCGGCACGGCTGCGGAACTGCTCCTCGCACTGGTGGTGACGACCGCCGTCGCCCGGGCCCTCGGCCGGCTGTGCCGGCGGTTCGGGCAGCCCCAGGTGATCGGCGAGATCGCCGGCGGCATTCTGCTCGGGCCGACCCTCTTCGACGGGGCGCTGACCCGCGCCCTGTTCCCGGACGACATCCGCCCGGCCCTCTCGTCGCTCGCCCAGGTCGGCGTCTGCGTCTTCATGTTCCTGGTCGGACTGCACCTGGCCGACAGCCCGCTGGGCGGGCGGAGCCGGATCGTGCTCCCGCTGTCCGTCGGCTCCGTCCTCGTGCCGTTCGTCCTCGGCAGTCTCTTCGCGATCACACTCGTCGCCGATCGCGCCGGACGGGAGGCGGTGCTGTTCTGCCTGTTCGTCGGCACGGCCATGTCGGTCACCGCCTTCCCCGTGCTGGCCCGCATCCTGACGGACCGCCGGCTCATCGACACGCCGATCGGCGGTCTGGCGCTGGCCGTCGCGGCCGTCGGCGACGTCGTGGCCTGGTCCGTGCTCTCGGTGCTGGTCGCCCTGTCCCACGGCGACGCCCCGCCGCTGCGGATGCTGCTCGTCGTGCCCTATGTGGCCCTGCTCGTCGGCGTGGTGCGCCCGGCGCTGGCCCGGCTCGCGGCCCGCCGCCCGGCCGCACGCGAGCGCGGGGGAGCGGCCCGGATCGCCACGGCCGCCGGGCTGACCGCGGCACTCGCCGGCGCCCTGTGGCTGTCGTCGGCCGCGACCTCCTGGATGGGGCTGCACCAGATCTTCGGCGCGTTCCTGCTCGGCGCGGTGATGCCCGCAGCGGGCGCCTCCGACCTGCGCGAACGCGTGCTGCCCTGGGTCGAGCGCGTGGACCGCACCGTGCTTCTGCCGCCCTTCTTCGTGGTGGCCGGATTCGCGGTGGACCTGTCGGGCCTGGACGCACAGGAGTTCGGCCTGCTGCTCCTGATCCTGCTCGTCGCGGTCGGCGGCAAGATGGCGGGCACCTACACGGCCGCCCGGCTCGCCCGCGTGGCCCGGCGGCCCAGCACCGCCCTGGCCCTGCTCGTCAACACCCGCGGCCTGACCGAACTCGTGGTCCTGGCCATCGGTCTCCAGACCGGCCTGCTCGACCAGCGCCTGTACGCCCTCCTGGTCCTGATGGCGCTGATCACCACGGCGATGGCCGGCCTGCTGCTGCCCTTCGTCCACCCCCGCGGACACACCGGGGACGGCCACGCGGCCGGCCCGGCCGGAACGTCCACCCCCCTGATGAGTGAGGAGTCGAGATGAACCCCTTCGACGACCCGGAAGGCCGTTTCCTTGTCCTCGTCAACGACGAGGAACAGCACTCCCTGTGGCCCAGCCGCCTGCCCGTGCCGCCCGGGTGGCGGCTCGTCCACGGCGAGGACAGCCGTCAGGCGTGCCTCGACCACGTCGCGCGGCACTGGACCGACCTGCGCCCGCTCAGCACTCGTTGACGGTCCGCCGAGAAGGGGCAGCACGTGATCGCGATCTCCGACTTCCTGGAAGAGCTGCGCGCGGCCGGCGTACAACTCTGGCTCCAGAACGGCACGTTGCGTTACCGGCCGGCCGGCGCGCTCGGCAAGGAACACCTCGCCGTGCTCCGGGAGCGGCGCGACGAGGTGATCGCCACGATGCTCGGCGAACAGCCCCCGGCCCCGGCCACCCGCCCCGACGCCGTCCCGCTCTCCGACCAGCAGAAGGGGATGTGGTTCCTGGAGCAGATGGGTCTGCTCGGCGCGGCCTACAACCAGACGGCGCTGCACCGCATATCCGGCGACCTCGACGTGACGGCGCTGCGCTCCGCCGTCGCCGACATCATGCGGCGGCACGAGATCCTGCGGACCGCGTTCCCCGCCCGCGACGGGGCCGGCGTCCAGGTCGTGGACCCGCCCGGCGACCCCCGCTTCACCTTCCTGGACGTGTCCGACCTGCCCGGGCCCGAGCAGCGGACCTGGCTGGAGGAACGCAAGCGGCTCTACGCCGAGCACCGGTTCGACATCTCCGTCGCGCGGAACTTCCGCACCGAGCTGATCCGGCTCTCGCCGGCCGAGCACATCCTGGTCTTCCGCTCGTACCACCTCGTCCTCGACGGGCCGTCGCACGCCAACCTCTACCGGGAACTGCGCGCCCTCTACCGCGCGCACCGCACGGGCACCGACGCCGGGCTGCCCGAACTCCCGCTCCAGTACGCCGACTACGCGCTGTGGCAGCACCAGCGGGACGGCGCCGAGACACAACGGCACATGGACTACTGGACACGGCGCCTGGCCGACGCCCCGCACACCCTCGACCTGCCCACCGACCGGCCCCGCCCGGCCACCGCCGAACTCGACGGCGACACCGTCGAGGTGCCCGTCCCCGCCGACGTGGCCGACGGGCTGCGCCGGCTCGCGAGCCGGGAGGGCGCCACCCTCTTCATGGTGCTGCTGGCCGCCTTCCACACCCTGCTCCACCGCTGGAGCGGGCAGAGCGATGTCAGCGTGGGGATGATCCTCGACGGACGGGAGCGCCCGGACATCGAGGCGAACATCGGCCACTTCGTCAACCCCGTCGTGCTCCGGGCCGACCTCGCCGGCCGGCCCACCTTCACCGAACTGCTCGGCCGTCTGCGCCCGAGGCTCCTGGAGGCCTACGAACACCGGCACGCGCCGTTCGACCGCCTGGTGGCCGAACTCCGGCCGCAGCGCGACCTTTCCGTGCAGCCCCTCTTCCAGGTCCTGTTCACCTACCTGCGGGCCGAACCGTTCGACATGCTCGACGGGCTGACCGTCACCCCGATCGAACCCGACGAGCGCAAGGCCATGTTCGACCTCACCCTCTTCGCCACCGACGAGGAGAGCGGCCGGCTGAGCGTCGGCCTCGAGTACCGGACCGCCCTGTTCGACCGGGCGACCGTGCGGCGCGTGGCCGGCTATCTGGTCACCCTGCTCGGCGCGGTGGCCCGCACCCCGGACACGCCGATCGACGATCTGCCGCTGATGTCCGACGGCCAGTGGAAGGAGGTCCTGGAGGACTGGAACGGCCCGCGCGCCGCGCACGAGGACCTCTGTCTGCACCAGATGGTCGAACGCCAGGCGGCCGCGGTCCCGGACGCCGTCGCCGCTGTCTTCGGGGATCAACAGCTGACGTACCGTCAACTCGACGGGCGGGCGAACGCGTTGGCCCACCGCCTGCGCGAGCACGGTGTGGGGCCCGACGAGCGGGTCGGCATCGCCCTGCCCCGCTCCCTCGACGTCCTGGTGGCCAACCTCGCCGTGCTGAAGGCGGGCGGCGCCTGTGTGCCCATCGACCCCACCTATCCCGCCGCACGGCGGCGGCTCATCGCCGAGGACGCGCGGCTGCGCCTGCTGATCCGCCCGCCCGGCGGCGAACCCGGCGCCGACGGCGACGCACCGGAGCTGGAGGTGGGACCCGAGACCGCGGCCGAGGGCCCCGAGGACCTGACCGACCCCGCCCACATCGCCTGGGTGCTGTACACGTCCGGGTCCACCGGACGACCCAAGGGCGTCGCCATGTCCCACCGGGCCCTGCTGAACCAGGTGCGCTGGCAGCTACGCCAGGGCCCGGGCGGGCGCGGACGCACCCTCCAGTGGGCGGCGCTCAGCTTCGACATCTTCTACCAGGAGATGCTGACCACGCTGGCCGCGGGCGACACCCTCGTGCTGGTGGAGGAAGAGGTGCGGCACGACTTCGAGCGGCTGCTCGACGTCGTCGACACCGAGCGCGTCGAGCGGATCTTCATGCCCTTCGTCGCCCTGCGGGGCATGGCCGAGCTGGCCGTGCGCCTGGACCGGTTCCCCCGTTCCCTGCGGGCGGTGCTCACCGCCGGCGAGCAGTTGCAGACGACGCCGGCGATCCGGGAGTTCTTCACCCGGCTGCCCGAGTGCGCCCTGTTCAACCAGTACGGGCCGATCGAGGTCCACCTGGCCACCTCCCACCGGCTCGGCGACGACCCCGCGCGATGGCCGGCCCTGCCCCCGATCGGACGGCCCTTCGACAACGTACGGGCCTATGTGCTCGACTCCGGCCTGCGCCCGGTGCCTCCGGGAGTGACCGGGGAACTGTTCGTGGGCGGCGCCGCCCTCGCACGCGGCTATCTGGGCCGGCCCGAGCTGACGGCGGAGCGGTTCCTGCCCGACCCGTTCGGCGACGGCGCCCGGATGTACCGCACCGGCGACCAGGTCCGCTGGAACGCCGCCGGGCAACTGGAGTTCGTCGGGCGGTTCGACGACCAGGTGAAGATCCGCGGGTTCCGCGTCGAGGTCGCCGAGATCGAGAGCGTCCTCGCCGGCCACCCCCAGGTGCTGGAGTGCGCCGTGGCCGCCCACCGGTACGGCGACGGGGACCGCCGGCTGGTCGCCTACGTCGTGTCCGACCCGGACCACCCGCCCGCCGCCGCCGACCTGCGCGCCTTCCTGGCCGACCGGCTGCCCGACTACATGGTCCCGCCGGTCTACCAGACCCTGGACGAACTGCCGCACACGCCGAGCGGGAAGCTGAGCCGGGCCCTGTTGCCCCGGCCGGACGACGCGACGGAATGGGCGGGCACCACCGCGTACGAACCCCCCGGCACCCCGCTGGAGGAGCGGATCGCCGCCATCTGGACCGAGGTGCTCGGCGTGCCCAGGGTCGGCGTGCGGGACAACTTCTTCGAACTGGGCGGCCACTCGCTGCTGGCCGTCGCGATCGTCAACAGGATCGCGGACGGGCTCGGACGCACGGTCCCGCTGCGCACGCTCTTCGAGGCCCCGACCGTGGCGGGCCTCGCCGCCCGCCTCGACGCACCGGAAGGAGCCTGACCGGCCCCCAGGGGGTCTCGTGGGCCGCCACGGCGGCCCGCGCACGGTGAGGGGCCGGTGCCCGACGGACACCGGCCCCTGAGCGTGTGCCGCGCCCTCAGCCGGACATCCCGCCGGCGGCCGTGCTGCCGTACTCGTCCTCCAGCCCCATCGCCAGCTGGATCCACGCCGCCGCGCACGACCGTGCCAGCGACCCGAGGTTGAGCCGGGAGTGCGGCGGGATGTGACTGAGCGACAGCGGTATCTCGTCGGGCACCAGCACCCGCGGGCCGAGCCAGCGCAGCAGCATCCGGCCCGACTCGGTGTACCGCAGCGACGGATCGCGCTGGATGGTGTCCAGCAGCGCACGCAGCTCGGCCGACGGGTCCGCCTCCGGCAGCTTCACCGTCATCTGCCGCTCCGCCTCCCGCTCGCCCCGGTCCGGACGGGTGCGCCGGTCCAGCACCGGGTCCTCGCCGGCCCGCAGCCGCGCCCGCACACTGCGCGCCGTCTCCACCGAGATGCCGGCCTCCTGCGCGATGCGGCGCAGGGTCGCGTCCGGATGCTCCGCGATCAGCTGCGCGGCGGCCCGCCGGCCCGCGGCCCCGTTGATCGGCCGCAGCCGCCCGTCCCGGCCGATGCGCGCCTCCACCTGAGGGCTGCCCATCCCACGGCGCAACGAGCCGACGGTCTTCGCGGCGAGCCCGGACGTGAACGCGATCGACCGGTCGGACAGCTGCGGATGGCTGCGGATGATGCGCATCGCGGCGGCCCGCCGGTCCGCGAGCGTCAGCGGCATGCCGTGCGAGACGTTCAGCCGGACGGCGAGCAGAAAGGCCTCGTGGTCGTCCCCGTCGAACAGCCGCGCCTGGATCTCCCGGTCCCCGCGCAGCCGGGCGGCGGTGACCCGGTGCATCCCGTCGACGACCCGCATCGTCGCGCGGTGCACCACGATCGGCGGCAGCTCCGCCTCCACGTCCGCCATCGCTCTCGCGTGTGCCATGTCCACCCCCGCCGATCGCGGCGAGTCACCTTCGCGGATCGCCGACAGGGGCAGGGACACGACAGCGTCTTCAGGGTCCGAGAGCGTCGGCGTGCACGGCTGCGCACCGGTTGCGGACCCGGCGTCGAGTGAGGTTCTGGAGGTGTTGACCGGCACTGGCTCAACTCCGTTTCTTGTCACGGCCTCGATGGTCGAACGAAGACACACGGTCTCCGGTCATCCTGGACACCGGGCCGGACGCGCGGCACTCACTTGTTTAGGGGGCAACGCCCGCCGCATCGGACGTACGGAGGAATCCCAGCCGCCGCGCCGGCTGGACACCGCGGGCCAGCGGCACGCGGTCACCGCCCGCGGCGAGCGCCGCGAGGAACGTGCGGCGGGGCACCGGCCGCGCACCCAGCCGCCGGCTGCGCTCGCTGTCCCACTCGACGTCCAGCATGGTCACGCCCGCACCGGTGAGCCGGTGCTCCATGTCGAGCAGCGCCACCTTCGAGGCGTTGTCGCGCCGGTGGAAACAGGTGTCCAGGACGAACACCTCCCCGGTACCGATGCCGATGGCACCCCCCACCAGCTCCTCGCCCTCCCACACCTCGACGCTGTGCGCCCACCCCTGCTCGTGCAGGGCCACCATGCACGCGCACAGCTCGGTGGTCAGCCACTCGGGGGTGCGGTCCCGGCGGCACTCGGCGAGCACCCGGGCGAACTCCTGGTTCGCGGTGGTCGTCCACGCCAGCCGGTTGCGCAACAGCCTCATGAGGCTGCGCTGCTTGGTCAACCCGCCGTACGGGATGACCGGACGCGGGTCGGGCGACCACCAGACCAGCTCGTACGGATCGGGCAGGGGGGAGTCCAGCACCACGGTGGCCCCGGCGTCGACGGACTCCTCGTACAGCGCGTGGTTCGCCTCGATGTGCGCGGGCGTCGCCGCGTGCATCGGGAAGAGCCCGTGCCGGTAGCCACCGAGGACGGTGGCCGCATCGAGGCGCCCGCCGATCGCGACGGGCACGTCGGCCGGGGCACTATCCATCGCAAGTCCGTCCCAGATACATCCCTCGCAAAGAAGCACACCCGGATTCTGGCCTCAGACGCGCGAGCGACGGGAGTCCCACGATGACCACACCCACGACATCGGACACCACCGGCGCGGCCGCGCGCTGGCTGCGCCGGCCCCGGCCGCGCCGGGACCCGTCCGTCCGGCTGGTCTGTCTGCCGCACGCCGGCGGCACCGCCAGCGCCTACGCCCCCTGGATCGCCCGGCTGCCGACCGGCGCCGAGCTGATCGGCGTGCAGTACCCCGGCCGCCACGACCGTCTGGCGGAGCCGCTGATGACGTCCGTCGTGGAGATCGCCGACGCGGTGGCCCCGGCTCTCGCCCCCTACACCGACCGGCCGATGTTCCTGTTCGGGCACAGCATGGGCAGCCTCGTCGCCTACGAGCTCGCCGTCCGCCTGGAGGCCGCCCCCGGCCCCGGACCGGCCGGACTCTTCGTCTCCGGCCAGTACGCCCCCCACCGCTGCGCACCGCCCGAGGAGACGCTCGACGACGCCACCGTCGAACGGGAGGCGCGCGCGTCCGGGTGGACCGATCCGGCCGTGTTCGACCACCCCGAACTGCGCGAGCTGGTGCTGCCCGCGCTGCTCGCCGACGTACGGGCGTCGATGACCTACCACCCGGCCGACCCGGTGCGGCTGCGCGCCCCGATCGCCGCCTACGGCGGACGCGGCGACGCCGAGGACGTGCCCGCTGAGCTGGCCGCCTGGGGGGAGCTGACCTCCGGCCGCGCCGTGTGGCGGGTCTTCGAGGGCGACCACTTCTACCTCCGCGCCCAGGAGGCCGAGCTGGTTGCCGACATCGTCGCGCGGATGTCTGACTGGGGAGAGGCACCAGTTGGACATCGCTGAGTGGGGAGACGGACTCGTGGCCGAATCTGATGTAGCCGAGCGGTACCGCTTCGCGCCGGACATCGTGGCCGCTGTCCGGGCAGTGTCCAGACCGGACAACTGGCACGGCCCGCTGGAGGCCGTCACGCACTGGGCGTGGATCGCGTTCTGGTGCACCGCCTCGGTGCTGTCGTGGCAGCACACGCCCTGGTGGCTGGCGCTGCCCGTGTACCTCGTGGCGGTGTTCTTCATCGGCGGGCGGCAGCGCGGCATCGCCGGGATGCTGCACATGGCCACCCACCGCGTCTTCATGGCCGACCACCGGATCGGCAGCGTCATCGGGGCGGCCCTCGGCGGCTACCCCGTGCTGCAGAGCTTCACCGGCTACCGGGCCTCCCACCTCGGCGAGCACCACGGACGTCTGGGCGACCCCGACCGCGACCCCGACTACCGGCAGTACCAGGACAACGCGCTGTGCGGGGACGACCTCAACCGCAGGGCGCTGCGCCGGTACCTGTACCGGATCGTCACCCCGAAGGCGACCGCCTCGTACGTGCTGTACCTGCTGCGGCACCGCATCGTGGCGGCGGGGGAGCGGCCGGCCGAACGGGCCCTGCGCGTGGTGCTGCTGGCGGCCGTCATCGCGTGGGCGGTGATCGGCGGCTGGTGGCCGTGGCTGGTGCTGCTCTGGTTCGTCCCGCTCGTCACCACGCAGGTCTGGATCGGCGCGGTCGCCGAGCTGATGGAGCACTTCCCGCTCATCGAGACCGCGCCCCGCGTCGACATCTACATGTCCTGGAACCGGGTCTACGGCCGGGGCACCCGCTTCCTGCTCGGGGAGATCGACGGCGAGGGCTTCCACCTGGTCCACCACCTCTTCCCCCGCACGCCCATGTGGCGGCTGCGCGAGGTCGACGCGATCCTCCGGCGGGACCCGGTGTACGCGGCGCTGCCGCGGCTCGGCGGGGCGCTCGGCGGGCTCGGGGAGATCTACCGGTCCCTGCCCGTGCGCCGCGAGCAGGGCGACGCGCTGCGGGCCGCCGCATGAGCGAGCCGGTGATCGTCGTCTACACGTCCGGCTCCGCCTCGCCGCTCGAACTGGCCGCCGACGCCGACGGGTTCGACCTGCTGTTCGCCGTACCCGTCGACACGGTGCCGGACGCGCTCGTGGACGTGCTGGGTGCCGTCGGGGAGGTCGTCGACGTGACCGACGAGGCGGCGGGCGCGGTGGCGCTCGCCGCCCGGGGCCCGGGCGGCATCGTCGCCTTCTCCGACCAGGACCTGCCGCTCGCGGCACGGCTGGCCCGGCGGCTCGGACTGCGCTACCACGCCCAGGACACGGTGGACGCCGCCACCGACAAGCACCTCCAGCGGCAGCGGCTGCGCGACGCCGGCCTGCGCGTACCGCGCTTCAGACTGCTGACGGGACCGCGGGAGGCCACGCGGGCGCTCGCCGAGGTGGGCGCCCCGGCGGTGCTCAAGCCCGTCAGGGGCGCGGCCAGCCGCCAGACCTACCGCCTCGACGGCCCGGACGACGCCCTGCGGCACGCCTCCCACGTCTTCGCCTCCGGGGCCACCGACCCCTTCGTCATCGAGGAGATGCTGGTGGGCTCCCCCTCGGTGGCCGGCCCCGGCCTCGGCGACTACGTGTCGGTCGAGGTGCTGCTGTGGCGGGGCACGGTCGTGTGCCAGGTCCTCAACTCACGGCTGCCGCTGCTGGAGCCCTTCCGGGAGCAGGGCTTCCTCATGCCCGGGCTGCTCCCCGCGGACGTCGAGGCGGAGGCGCACCGCGTCAGCGCCGACGCCTGCCACGCCCTCGGCATCGAGGACGGATGGGCGGACGTCGAGCTGAAGCTGACCGCCGACGGGCCCGTGGTGATCGAGGTGAACGCCCGCCTCGGCGGGTACGTCGCCACCCTCCTGCACCGGTCGTACGGCCTGGAGGCGGTCCGGCTGGCGTTCGAGGTGGCCGTCGGCCGCGAGCCCTCGGCGCCCCTCGGAGAGCCCTCGGCGGCCGCCTACTGCTACCAGATCCTGCCGCCGGTGGGGGCCTCGCGGCTGACCTCGTGGGGCGGGTTCGCCGGCCTCACCGAGCGCCCGGACGTCCTCTCGGTCGTCCTGACGGCGGAGCCCGGCGACCGCGTCGACTGGCGGCTGGGCAGCCTCGGCACGCTCGGCGTGGTGGAGGGCGTCACCGAGCGCCCCGAGGACGTGCTGACCGCCGTGCGCGCCATCGAGCGCGCCCTCGCCGAACAGGTCGTCTTCAGCCCCGCGTGAGGGGCTTGTGCCAGTAGCTCTCCCGGCGCCGCGACCACGAGCGGCGCATCGGGTCGCGCACCACGCGCAGCACCAGGCCCACGGGGACGACGATCAGGACGTACACGACGGTCAGCAGCACGTTGCGCATCGGGAACCCTTCCGTTCGGGTCGGCGGGGCAAAGACGGGGTCAGTCGAGGGGGACCTCGGCGCGCCAGTCCACGTCCTCGCGCCACTCGGGCTGTTCGGACTTGCGCAGCAGGAACCCGCCCAGCGCCAGCACGTCGATGTCGGTGCGCATGAAGCAGGTGTAGGCCTCCTGGGGGGTGTTCACGATCGGTTCACCCCGCACGTTGAAGGACGTGTTCACCACGACGCTGCTGCCCGTCTCCCGCTCGACGGCCGTCAGCAGCCGGTGATAGCCGGGGTTGTCCCGGGGCCCCACGGTCTGCACCCGCGCCGAGTGGTCCACGTGCGTGACCGCGGGTATCACCGACCGGACCACCTTCAGCAGGTCGATGCCCGTCAGACCGGGAGCCGCCTCGGTGGTCAGGCGTGCCGCCTGCGCGACCGGCGCGACGACGAGCATGTACGGGCTCTCCTGCGGCAGATCGAAGAAGTCCTTGGCGTCCTCGGCCCGCACAGAGGGGGCGAACGGCCGGAACGACTCCCGGAACTTGATCTTCAGGTTCATCACCGACTGGGTCCGCGGGTCGCGCGCGTCCCCCAGGATCGACCGCGACCCGAGCGCCCGCGGACCGAACTCCATCCGGCCCTGGAACCAGCCCACGACCATGCCGGCGGCGATCGACCGGGCGACCTCGGCGGTCAGCTCGTCCTCGTCCAGACGGTGGTGGGGGATGCCGGCCGAGGTCAGATAGGCCGCGATGCCGTCGTCGTCGTAGGAGGGGCCGAGCAGCGCCCCGGACATCGCGTCGTGTCCGGCGGCCACATGGGGCCGTCCCGCGCCCCGGTCCACCGCGACCGCCAGCGCCGCGCCCAGGGCCCCTCCGGCGTCACCTGCCGCCGGCTGCACCCACACCTCGTCGAACAGCGACCCCGCGACGATCTTCCCGTTCGCCACGCAGTTCAGCGCCACGCCGCCGGCCATGCACAGACGTGACTCGCCGGTCAGCTCCCGCGCCGTCCGCGCGAGCCGGAGCACGACCTCCTCCGTCACCTGCTGCACCGAGGCGGCCAGGTCGAACTCCCGCCGTGTCAGCTCCCCCTCGGGTTCACGGCGCGGCCCGCCGAACAGCCTCTCGAACCCGGCGCCGGTCATCACCTGGCCGCTCAGGAACTCGAAGTAGCGCATGTTCAGCCGGAACGACCCGTCCGCCTTGACGTCGATGAGCCGTTCCCGGATCAGGTCGGCGTACCGCGGCTCGCCGTAGGGCGCGAGGCCCATCAGCTTGTACTCCCCGGAGTCCACCTTGAATCCGCAGAAGTACGTGAAGGCCGAGTACAGCAGGCCGAGCGAGTGCGGGAAGCGGATCTCCGCCAGCGGTTCGAGGCGGGTGCCGCGCCCGTGCCAGAGCGTGGTGGTCGCCCACTCGCCGACGCCGTCGACGCACAGCACCGCCGCCGACTCGTACGGGCTCGCGAGGAACGCCGACGCGGCGTGCGACTCGTGGTGGCGCCGGACCTCGACGGGCGGCACCGGGCCCCGGTCCAGGGCCTCCAGTTCGCGGCGGACCACGTCGTCGGCCCGCCGTTTCCACGACCACCAGCCGGGCAGCGTGTCACGGAACGACGCGAGTCCGTACGGGACCGCGCCCAGGTAGGTCGCGAGGACGCGGCGGAACTTGAGCGCCGGATCCTCGTAGTAGGCGACCTTCGACACGTCGGCCAGGGTGACGCCGGCCTCCCGCAGGCAGTACGCGACCGCCTCGGCCGGGAAGCCGGGGTCGTGGCGGCGGCGGGTGAAGCGCTCCTCCTGCGCGGCCGCCACGGGCCGGCCGTCGGAGACCAGCGCGGCGGCGCTGTCGTGGTAGTAGGCGGAGATGCCGAGAACCAGATCAGACATGGGCGGAGGCCTCCACTCGGGCGCGACGGGCCGCGTTGCGGGCCCGCAGTCCGGACGGCGGGTTCAGCGAGCGGTAACCGGTCCGGATCCGGTCCCACGCGTCGGCGCGAGCCGTCGGCGGCAGCTGGGTGAGATAGCTGTCGACGGCGTCGGCGGCCCACGCGGAGTGCCCGGTCGCGACGTTGTCGATGGTGTTGTGGACGTCCACGAACATGGTGCTGAAACCGTGGTGCGCGAGCGCCTGCCGGGCGCGGCGGTAGCTGCCGCCGACACCGGAGAGTTCCATGGCCAGGTTCAGGCCGAGGATCTCCGGTTCGTACGTGCGCGGGAAGCGGCCGATCGCCAGCCAGTACACCGGCAGTTCGAACGACCGGTCCCGGAAGGCGGGCCAGGCGGCGAACTCGGGTGAACGGGTCGGCGGCAGATCGACGCCCATCTCCCGCAGCACCGCACGGTAGATCAGCGGGTGGTTCAACTCCGGCTCGCCGTTGCCCAGTTCGTCCCAGTAGGTGGCGAACAGGAACTGGCCGCGCTCGGTGGCCGCGAGCTGGTAGTCGGTGTGGCCGGCCAGCCAGGCGCCGTCGATGAGGGTGAGCGGGGCGAGTTGCAGCGTCGAGTCGATGAGGGAGGCGCGGTCCGGCAGCGGCGCGTCCGTGCCCTCCTGGAACTCGCTGTTGTGCAGGTCGTGCTGGTCGAGCAGCCAGGGGCGCAGACCGTCCGCCGGGGGTGCCGCGGGCAGCGGCGGGTCCGTCCTGCCCATGCCGTACCGGGAGCGTGCCAGCCATCCCTCGACGTAGCGCAGGGCGTAGTGCCGGGTGGCGGGCGTGAGCGTGCGGCGCAGCAGGCGCGGGTACGCCTCCCGGGGGCCGGCCGGGGCGCCGCCGTCCTCGTCCGGCGCGGTGGGTGCCGTACGCAGGGCGAGGGTGGGAGGCCGGTACGCGGCGGGCCGGGGCCGCGCGCGCTCGGCCGGCTCCGTCGGCAGCGCGTCGATCCACCGTCTGATCACGGCCAGGTCCTCGTCGGGGAAGACCCGGAACATCCGGCCGTTCTCCGACACCAGTTCGCCGGTGAGGCGGCTCGCCCCCGACCGGCCCGGCCGCACCAGGCGGCTTCCGGCGAGCGCGGCCAGGAACGGTTCCGGGTCGGTGCGCGCCTCGATGAGCCACTCCTTGAGGGGACGCCCGCGCAGCACGAAACGGTCGTGGTACGCCGACGCCTCACGGGCCCGCGCGCGCATCAGCTCGGCCATCTCGAAGGCCGGGTCACGGGCCGCGTCCAGCTCCCGGTACGCCTCCTCGCTCCAGCGGCGCAGGGCGGCGAACGCCCATGCGAAGCCCCGCTCGACCGAGGCGGCGCCGGCCGGGCCGGTCGCGTCGGTGAACGCGGCCGCGATCTCGCGTGCGTCGTCCACAGCGGGGGGCCGTCCCGGTGTCCGGGCCCGGCCCGGGTCCAGCGCGGCCCAGTCCGCCACGTCCGGGAACAGCTCCCGCACCCCCGCGAGCGGGGGCGGCAGTCCGGCGGCCCGCAGGCACAGGTCGAGGCCGATGATCTCTCCCCGGTACCGGCCCGGACGGCGGCTCATCGTCAGTGCGAGGGCCGGCAGATGGAAGGAGGTGTCCGCGACGCGGCGGTCACGGGCCAGCGCGGCGGCCGGACGCGCGTGCGCCGCGACCCGGACGTGCCGCATCAGCGCCAGGTGCGCGTCGCCGCGGGACGCGCCCGGATGCCCGGCGCCGACATCGGACGCGAACTGGGCGAGCAGACGCAGGGTGACGGGCTCCTCCGCGTTGCCGGGTTCGCTCAGCCACTGCAGCCAGGCTCCCGAGACCAGGGCCAGCGGCGCGCTGGCGAGCACCGCCCGGCGCACCAGGACGTCCTCGCAGCCCTCGCGCCCGGCTTCGGCGAAGAGGGCCGTGAACCGGTCCCGTTGAGCGTCGGCCCACGCCGTGACCGCCGCGGGACCGCCGCCGAGCGCGTCGGCGTGAGGGGCGGCGTCCAGTTCACCGGCGAGCGCGGAGCGCAGGGTGTCGGGGAACGGGGTGTCCTCGGGTTCGCAGACCCGCGCGAACACCGTCCGGGCCGGCAGGGCCGCAGTCCCGTCGTGCTCCGCCCGGTCAGAACATGGGGTAGATGGAGGCATCGCCCTTCGCCTTCTTCTTGCGACGGCCGAACAGCCTGGCGATCAGCGACCGCAGGAAAGCCATGGAAATCACCTCAGTTCGCGTCGGGGCGGGGCCTCACGTCAGTCCGAGGTCGTCCGCCAGTACCTGGGCCACGAGGTCGTTGCCGTCGTCGGTGTAGTGGCCCCGGTCGACGAAGAGCCAGTCCGAGGGGCCGGCCGTCGCGGCGAGCCGGGCGGGTGTGTCGACGAACGGGACGCCCTTGCGCGCGCAGGCCTCGCCGAGCGCGGCGGCGTAGGCGGCTCCCGTCTCCATGCTGCCGACGTCGCCGTACCGTTCCTCCCACGTGCCGTAGTCGGAGACGGTGTCGAACTCGTCGAACAGGAGCTTCTCCTGAGGTGCCGGTGTCTCGCGCACCCAGGTGGCGAGCGGCTGGAGGGCGAAGCTGACCCGGGCGCCGGTCGCGGCGGCCATCACGAGCCAGTTGTCGAGGTTGCGCAGGGTCACGTCGACGGCCGTCCGGATCATGCCCGCCGTCGTCGGCCGGCCCGGCGCCGGCGCGACCGACTGCGAGGCGGGCCGGGGCCCGGCCCGCCACCGCCGGGGCCTGGCCGTGTCGGTGTGGCGCGCACGGAGCTCCTGCATCTTCTCGAAGTACTCGTTGCAGAAGAAGAACGGCTCCTGCTCGCCGACGTCCGCGCCGGTCAGCTGCCCCATGACCAGCGTGTTGAAGCCGCTGACCACGACGATCTCGTCGACCGGCGGCAGCAGGTGCCGGTGCAGCATGAACAGCAGCAGTTCCTGGGTGGAGTTGAGGTACGGGGCGCCGAAGGTGAACCAGGGGCGGCTCGAGGCGTGCTTCGTCCACAACCGGGAGGCGATGGTCGTCGCGTCGCTCGTCGCGCCGTACCCCAGGGAGACCGAGCCGCCGACGAGCAGCCGCACGGGTCCCTCGAGCCGTTCGCCGCCGACGGAGCCGGTGCCGTCCGGGCCGTGCGAGATCCGGAACCCGAGCCGGTCCGTGTTGATCGCCGCGGACCGGAAGTTCGGGCGGTTGAAATACATCAGATACGGCAGGTACCGCATCTCCCCGCGGTCCAGGAAATCGAGATAGTCGGACAGCTGGGGCGTCAACAGCTCGGTCTGCCGCACCAAAGGACGACCTCCATTCGCCAGCAGGCGGCCCTCCGGCCGGAAACCCTGCCCGCAACCTAATGCCCGCCCGCCGGCGCTGCGTGTCCCGTAAAAGGGCTCCCGGCCGGCTCCCGGAGAACCCACCCCGGCGCGCGTGCGCGCGTGTTAGCCTCGGCGCGATTCCGACGGGGGAACGACCGTCGTCGCCGACCACGCGGAGGCGTGATGACCGAGAACGGGGCCAGGGACATCTCGCTGCGGCCGCTGACCGAGGACGACATCCCCGTCCTCTTCGAGATCCAGCTCGACGAGGACGCCCAGTGGCTGGCCGCCTTCACCGACGCCGAAGCCGCCCGCGACGCCGCCGCCTTCGAGCGGAAGTACCGCAAGATCCTCGCCGACGAGGAGATCGTCAACCGGGTCGTGGAGGTGGACGGTGAGATCGTCGGGAGCGTCGCCACGTTCCCGATGGAGGGCGACACCGAACTCACCTACTGGATCCGCAAGGACTGGTGGGGCAGGGGAGTCGCCTCCGCGGCCGTCGCGGGGCTGCTCGCCGAGGTGAAGCACCGGCCGATCCACGCCCGGGTCGTGGAGGACAACACCGGCTCCGTGCGGGTCCTGGAGCGCAACGGTTTCGTGCGCGTCGGCAGCGAGGACTCCTTCGCGCCCGGCCGCCAGGCCACCGTCACCGAGCTGATCTTCATGCTGGCCGGCTGACCCGGCCCCGGATCCAGGGACGACGCGAGCGGCGCGGGGTTCGTCCACCCCGCGCCGCTTCGGCGTGCCCGCGCCCGGTGCCCTCTTCCCGTGCCCGTCCTTTCCGTTCGCATTCCAAGTGCCGAAAAGAAACAGTTGGACACCGGCCGCGCCACCGCCGGCACATCGTTGACAGTCACGCCCGCGGATAGCGTCGTCGCCGAATCCCGGGCTCCGTCATCCATGGCGCCCATTTCCCGATTCCCGACATCCGCGACGGCCCTTCCCGGCGCCCGCGCACAGGTGCCGGGAATCACCACTGCGGTGAATCACCGGACGGTCCGCCATGCGTACGAAAGGTGCTGGTGAAATGGTCGATGCCAAGCCGCGACGGTTCTGGCGCAACAGCCCGGCGGACGCGATCCTGCTGGCCATCACACTGACGCAGTTCACCGGCACGATCCTGCTCGCCGCGCTGACCCCGGACGGCCTGTGGCCCCGGCTCGCGTCCGCGGCGCTGGTCACGGCCATGATGACGTACTCGATCATCGTGGTGACGCATCTGTTCGTTCATCAGCCCTGGTTCACCGACAGCCGTCTCAACAGCCTGCTGTCGGGGATCAGTTCGGCGAACATCGCGCAGTCCGTGCAGGCCTACCACCTCACCCACGTACGCAACCACCATCGCTACAACAACGACCGCAAGCGCGACGGGACCACCGCCGACATCACCTCCACCTTCCGGCACGGCCGCGAGGGGGAGCACGCCCGTCTGTGGTGGTACCTCGTGCGCGGACTCGCCGGCTCCGCCCAGGAGTGGGCCCTGACCTGGGTGGCGCTCGGCCGGGGCTGCGCGGTCGGCCGCCGTGAGACCACGCTGCTGAGCCTGGCGGCCCGCCACCCCGAGCGCCGCGCCGCCGAGCTGCGGCAGATCCGCTGGGACCGGCTCGCGCTCCTCGCGTTCACGGCGCTCCTCGCAATCCTGTCCTGGCAGTGGACCGTGCTGTGCTATCTGCCCTCGGTGGCCCTCGCGTTCACCCTGGTCAACATCCAGAACTACTACCGGCACTTCGGCGCCGAGCCCGAGAGCCGGTACGCCAACTCGGTGAGCCACTACGGCCGGCTGTACAACCTGCTGACCTTCAACGACGGCTACCACCAGGAGCACCACCTGCGGCCCGCGACGCACTGGAGCCGGCTGCCCGAGGTCGCCGAGGAGTACCAGGAGCGGTTCGAGGAGGCCGGACGTGTGGTCTCCCCGGTGCCCGCCCTCGTCGGCTTCCTGGACACGGGGCGCGCCGCCCGGACGAGCCGGCCGGCCAGCCGTCGAGGAAGGAGCGGTACGTGAAGGAACTCGGCACGACGGACGACCCGTACGACCTGATCGGTCTGGGCTTCGGACCGTCGAACATCGCGCTGGCCATCGCCGCGCAGGAGATCGCCCCCGACCGCAGCGTCCTGTTCCTGGAACGCTCGCCGGAGGTCCGCTGGCACGAGGGCATGCTCATCGACGGCGCCCGTATGCAGATCTCCTTCCTGAAGGACCTGGTGTCGCTGCGCAACCTCGCCAGCCCGTTCACGTTCCTCGCGTACCAGAAGGCGAAGGGGCGGCTGGAGAAGTTCGTGAACCTCTCCGAGTTCCGGCCGACCCGGCTGGAGTTCCAGGACTATCTGCGCTGGGTGAGCGGGCAGTTCGCCGACGTGGTGCGCTACCGATCGGCGGTCACCTCGGTGTCGCCGGTGCGTGCCGACGACGGCAGCCTGTCGCTGTGGCGGGTGACCGCCATCGACACCGCCACCGACGAGGTCGTCGAGTTCCACGCCCGCAACGTGGTCCACGCCCTCGGCGGCCGGCCCGCCGTGCCCGACGGTGTGTCGACCGGGCCCGCCGTACTGCACTCCAGCGCCTTCCTGTCCCGCTTCCCCGGCACGTTCACCGACCACGACCGGGACTGGGAGTTCGCCGTCGCCGGTGACGGGCAGAGCGCCGGGGAGATCACCCGGTACCTGCTGGAGCACTACCGCAACGCCCGCGTCCACCTGGTGCTGCCCGGGTACTCGCTGAGCGCCACCGACAACAACCCGTTCGCCAACGAGCAGTTCTTCGAGGCCAACGCCGAACGGTTCACCTTCCTCAGCGAGGAGAACCGGCGCGACTACGCCGCCCGCCTGCGCAACACCAACTACGGCGTGGTGGAGGCCGGCTTCCTCGACGACCTGTACCGGCTCGTCTACGCGGACGAGGTGCGCGGCCGAACCCGGCTCGTCATCCACGACGGATCCCGTCTGACCTCGGCCGACCACGACGGCACGGGCGTGCGCGTCGGCGTGCACAGCCGCTTCGGCGCCGGGTCCCGCGAACTGCGCGCGGACGCGCTCGTGCTGGCCACCGGATACCGGCGCGAGCTCGACGCGGAGATCTACCGCGACGTCCTGCCCCACCTCGACCTCGGTGAGGACGGCCGGCCCGTGGTCTCCCAGGACCACCGGGCGCGCACCAGCGAGGAACTGACCTGCGGGCTGTACCTCCAGGGGCTCGCGGAGGCGTCCCACGGACTCGGCGAGACGCTGCTGTCGCTCCTGCCGTTCAGGTCCAAGCAGATCATCACGGCCATCGTGAAGGACGGGGGCTCGATGTCCCGGGCGTTCCCGGCCGAAGGGGACGACGTGGAGGCGCTCGTCGCGCGGATCGAGCGGAGCGGAACCGCCACCCTGGTCGGCGCCGGGACCGACGACTTCCCGATCGTGACCCGGCTGCCGCTGACCCTGGACCGCACCCGCGGCCGGCACGGCGTCCTCTTCGGTGTGCTGGACCGCGCCGACCCGGCGCCGTACACGGAGGGCGCCAAGGTGCTCGCGGTCTTCGACCCGGACCCGGCGGCACCCGGCCGGCCCGTCTCCGTCGACGTGCGCGGACACCTCCGGCCGGTGAGCGAGGGAGACCGGATCACCGCCCACCTGGCCCGCGTCGAACCCGCCGGTCCCGTCGACCCGCCCGGCGCCAGGGCCGGCGTCGAGATCGAGATCGAAAGCCTGTCCGGCCGCGTCCACGCGGGCGGGGAGCAGCGCACCGTCCGGACCGAGACCGAGGGGCAGTCATGAGCGACACCGACGAGACGACCGGCGAGATGTACGTGATCGTGCGCAACGCGGAGGAGCAGTACTCCATCTGGCGTGCCGACCGCGAGGTGCCGGCCGGGTGGACGACGGTCGGTGAGCCCGCCGCCCGCGAGGCGTGCCTGGCCCGGATCGGCGAACTGTGGACCGACATGCGCCCCGCCAGTCTCCGCGCGGCCATGAGCGGGACCGCCCGATGATCGTCTGCGGCGTCAAGGTCTCCCACGACGGCGCCGTCGCCGTCCTCGACGGGCAGCGCCTCGTCTTCAGCGCCGAGATGGAGAAACTCGGCAACGGCCGGCGCTACAGCGCGCTCGGCGACC